>JAHDQM010000014.1 GCA_018433835.1 Methanoculleus sp. | reverse complement strand
CGGGGGGATATCGCGTCTGGGTGGTGGGGACAGGGGAGGGGGGCTCGCCCCCCTCCCCTGCAACCCCTCCTCGCACCTTCGGTGCTCGAACTCCGCTCCTGCGGAGCGTCGTTCCCCCTGTGGCGATAGTCACCACGGTCCACTGTACCGGGATTTTTTCCTCGCTCGACCGCTTCATCTGCTGCCACTCGCATCGGCAGTGCTTAAACTTCGTTCCTGAGCGTGACTGTTCGAAGAGTGCAACGGACGGTACGTCCGTCGCAAGTTGCACCTGATGGTGACTACGTTCCAGTTTTAAGAGCCGTCGCGCCTCGAAGGCCCTCGTAAAAAAGAGATTAAATAAACCGGGGCTTCCGGGAGAGGAGCCTCGGGGTGTAGAGGGGACGGAAGGGCTTTCCAGCGGTCTCCAGTTTCACCGCCTGGATGAGCTCGTTCTCGGTCATCGTCTCCTTGTAGGGCTTCTTCTTCTCCGAGAGCTTCCGGATGGTGACCATGAGCCGGCCGGTCTCGGCCTCCTGGTCGCCGATCACCGCGACGTAGGGCACCCAGTCCATACCGGCCTCGCGGACCTTCTTGTTCACGCTCTCGTCCCGGTCGTCGACGTCTGCCCGGATGCCGGCTGCGTTCAGCCGGGCACCGATCTCCTCCGCGAAGCAGACGTGCCTTTCTGCCACCGGCACCAGCCTGACCTGGGTCGGGGCGAGCCAGGTCGGGAACGAGGGGACCGCCTGGGCCGCGGTGCCTTCGAGCATCGCGCAGATCACCCGCTCGATCGAACCCGTCGGCGAGCAGTGGAGGATCGGGGGGTGAACCTCCGTCCCGTCCGGGGTGTAGTACTTGATATCGAACCGGTCCGCACTCTCGATGTCGATCTGGACCGTCGGGTTCTCGATCGGCCTGCCCTGTGCGTCGATCGCCGCGAGGTCGACCTTTGCGATCCAGTAGTGGACCCGATCCGAGAGGACCTCGATCAGCATCGGCACGCCCGACTTCGCGACGATCCCCTTCACCCAGAGTTCGTACTGGTCGAAGAAGTCCCGGGTGCACCGGAAGACCCCGACGAGCGGGGTCTCGAGGTCTTCGCCGCTCTTCCAGCCTATCACGAGCTGCTCCTCGAAGGCCGCAAGTGCGCCGTCCACGTCCCGGCAGAGGGTGTGCATATCGGGCATCGTGAAGGCGCGGAGCCGCTTCAGCCCGATCACCTCGCCCTTCTGCTCGTGCCGGAACGAGTAGGTCGAGAGCTCGTAGAGTTTCATCGGGAGGGTGTTAGGGGAGATGTGCATGTCGTGCATGATGGAGAACATCCCGAAACAGGCCGCGAACCGGAGCATCATATCGCGGTTGCCGCTCTTGAACCGGTACTGCCGTTCCCCGAACTTGGCGGCGTGCTCCGCGATCGCCTTATCGCCGAGGTCGTACATCACCGGGGTCTCCACCGGCATCCCGCCGTAGTCGAGCACCTGCGCAAGGACGTAATCGGAAAGAAGGTCCCGGATCAGCTTGCCCCGGGGCATCCAGCGGTGGTGCCCGACGTCCGAGCGCGGCTCGTACTCCACGAGTTCCTTGGCCCGCATCAGGTCGACGTGAACCGGCTCGGCCCCCTCCGGCCCCGGGTACCCGAGTTCTTTCCGGACCAGCGAGGCGAAGGGCGTCTTCTCATTCGCGTAGTCGGCCGCGTCTTTGCGTTCCCCTTCGGGAGTGATGACGAAGAACTCGTGCTCGATCTCCTTCTTAGGAGCGGCCGCCCCTTCGCCCGGGACGATCGTCCGGGAGAGCTCGGAGAGCGGGTGGCCCTTGCAGGAGAGCGAGAAGGCCTTGTACCAGCCGAACGGCGCCCGTTTCACGACGAAGCCGTCTTTCCCGACGAGTGCCTCCTCGATGCCCCGGAGAGTGTTCACCGCCGCTTCCGGCGATGCAAGGTCGGAGGAGAGGTGGGCGTAGGGGTAAATCATGATATTGGTGGTGCCGAGCTGCCGGGCGGTGGCGACGATCTCGTCTGCCGCCTGCCTGACGGCATCCTCGATGTTCTCCTCGTCGACAGACTCAACCGCGCAGAAGACGGCGAGCGCCTCGTCGAGGGCGTCCTTTGGGACGGCATCCTCTTCGGCGACCTTCGTCTTCTTCCGGGCCTCGTATTCGATATGATCAGAGTGGATCAGAAGAAGTCGCATTGGTATCCCCAGTTGAATCGTTCAATATCTGTTTTCCTGCTATATAGTGCATAACGCTCCTCGGGTGGATGCACATGGCGTCCCGCCCGCCTCCTGCCCCGTCGGGCAGAGGGGTGGGCGGTTTTTCCCGGTTGCCGGCGGCACAACTCACGCGCGGCGCGCATTCTCGTGGTAGCGGGAGAGGGTCGCCTGCCGCTGGTCCATGTACTTCGCGTCCCGCTTCATGCTGTACGGGTGCGCGGCGCGATCCGTGCGATAGA
Source organism: Methanoculleus sp. (assembly GCA_018433835.1). Lineage (GTDB taxonomy): Archaea > Halobacteriota > Methanomicrobia > Methanomicrobiales > Methanoculleaceae > Methanoculleus. The sequence continues at coordinate 153,434 of JAHDQM010000014.1, read as the reverse complement.
ATACCAGCTGCCCGATCGGCATCCCTGCGTAGACCCGGACCGGCCGGGAGTTCACGTTGCACATCTCGAGCGTGATCGTCCCCCGGAACCCCGCGTCGATCCAGCCTCCCGTCTGGTGGAGCTCTACCCCCAGGCGGGCGATGCTGCTCTTCCCCTCGATACTCGCCACGACATCGTCGGGGAGTTCGATCGCCTCCAGGGTCTCGGCGAGGAGGAACTGTCCCGGCGCAAGGACGATCGAGTCGGCAACCGTCTCCTCAACGTCCGAGCAGACGGTCTCCTTCTCGTAAGGGTCGATCACGGTGTCCCCCGGAACGTACCAGACAAAGTGAGAACCCAGCCTGATATCCAGGGAGTTGGGCTGGATCAGGCCTGGTTCGAAGGGGTTTACCTTGATATACCCGTGCCTGATGTGGTCTTCTATCTGCCAGTCGACAAGAATCATCCTACCATATCTCTCCCGCAAACTATTCTTTGTTTTCGAGGTGCCACTCCGTCCGGCGCATCAGCCCGTGAAGCGTGCTTGCTTCGCGGATGGTCAGTTTCGTCCGGCCGAGCACCCGGCGGATGAGGGTCATCGTGTTCTCCCGCTTGAAGTCCGGGTGGTCGATCCGGTCGAGAAAAGCGTCGATGTGCCGGTAGAGGGACTCCATCTCGATCTGCCCGGCCAGGGGGTAAGTCCCGCGCGGCAGGTTCGCAAGTTCATAGCAGAGGATCCCTACCGCGTGGGAGAGGTTCAGGATAGGATACATCTCTGAGGTCGGGATGGTGCAGATGAGGTTCGCCCGCTTAAGTTCGGTGTTCGCGAGGCCCCAGTTCTCCCGCCCGAAGAGGATCGCGACCGTCCCGTCGATGTCGCCGACGATCTCCCCGACCTCCGCCGGCGCGTAGTAGGGCATCCGCATCGGGGTGCAGACCGACTTGCTCACCTCGCCGGTCGTCGCGACCACGAAGTCGAACTCCTGGTAGACCTCTTCGACCGTCATGCGGCGGGCCCCGTCCAGGACGTCGCGGGCGTGGGAGGCGCGCATGATGGCGTCGTCGCCGAGCGGACAGGGATTGACAAGGACAAGGCTGGTAAACCCGAAGTTCTTCATCACCCGGGCGGTAAACCCGACGTTCCCCTCGTAGAGGGGTTCGACCAGGACGACTGAAATCTCAGGCATGCCTCACTGTACCGCCCGAACCGTCGCCCGGAGCGTATCGATCCCTTCCTCGTAGACCGCGTTCCCCACGACGATCGTGTCGGCGATGCGCCCCATCTCCTCCGCCTGCTCCGCCGAACGGATTCCGCCGCCGTAGTAGAGGGTGGCGTGCTCGATCGCCCCGGACGCCGCCTGCACGATTGCGGGATCCCCGTAGGTCCCGCTGTACTCGATGTAGACGATCGGGAACCGGAAGTAACGGTCCGCCACCTCCGCGAACGCGGCCACGTCCTCGGCCGAGAGGTTGCAGTCCGCCCCCGTCACCCGCCCGACGGCGGAGTTCGGGTTGAGGATGATGTAGGCCTCGGGCACCACCATCTCCCAGTCGACGCTGCTCACGTGGCGGAGCCAGGCGTAGTGCTTCCCGACGATCCAGCGGACGTCGTTTGAGTTCATCACGCTCGGCACGAAGAGGTGGTCGACCGCCCCGTCGAATATGGCGCAGTCGGGGCTCGCCGGTTCCACCACCAGCGGCAGTCCGTAGGCGGAGACCAGATCCAGGAGTTCGTGGAGGTTCTCCCGCGTCACGTTCAGGGTGCCCGAGAGCATCAGGGCGTCGGTCCCGCTCGTCACGATCTCCTCGACGGCTTCCTGCGGGAGGTGTTTATCGGGGTCCAGCTTCGTCACGTGTGCCCAGGTCTTCCAGTTCGCGTGCATGGTGTCACTTCAGGTGGCCGATGTAGTCGTGGAGTCTGGCCTTCTGGATGCCAGTGATGGAAGAAACTTCCTCCGGGTCGGCTTCACGAAGCGTTGCGGCGTCGTAGATGCCTGCAAGGTAGAGCCTGTCCACGGTCGCCTCGCCGATGCCGGGGATCTCCAGGAGTTCTTTTCGCCCGCGTTCGAAAGCGGCCTTGGTAACTTTCGGCGGGGCGGGGCGCCCGAGGTGCCTGCAGACCAGATCCACGTGTTTATGTACGGTTTCCGGATTAATGCCGGTTTTGCTTGAGAGGTAGGGGATGGGCAGGTAGCAGAAGTCGTCGGGGGTCGCGACGCCCCCTGCCTGGTACTTCTTCAGGCTGACCGCGGGAACCCCGGCCTCCCGGAGCGCGCGCTCGTTGCAGATCCCGCGGACCGCCTCAAGGAGCTCCGTTGCGGCCGCTTCGCCGATGCCGGCCTTCTTCAGGGCCGCAGGATCCGCCAGCGAGAGCGCGTGTATATCCCCGATCCCCTGCTCGAGGAGGCTTCTCGTGATCTTCGCGTGGCTCCGGCCCTTCCTCGGCGGGACGATCTTCCGGACGAACTTCCTGAGTTCCGAGCGGCGCCGGAGGATCTCGAGCGCGTTCTCTGCCTCCTCTATGATCTGTCCGGCCTCCGGGCTCCCGACGCCGACGGTCTCCGCGAGTTCCCCGGGCTGCATGCCCGCGATCTCGGAGACCGTGTAGATATGGTGCGCGTGCAGGCGCTGCGTGAGGTCGTCGGTCATCGAGGGCATCATCCGGAGCGCCTCGACGTTCGAGGCGATATGGCTGCAGAGCGGGCAGCCTATCGTCCAGGGTGGGGACCCCTTACGTATCAGGCGGACGTGGGCGAGGCCGTGCTTCTCGCAGGTCTCCTCGATCCGGATCGCCCGCCCCCAGGTGCTGCCGGGCAGGCTGATGTTGAACCGGCACTCCGGGTAGGCGGTGCAGCCGATGAACTGGGAGACGCCGATATGCCGGATACGAAGGTCGTGGCCGCAGACGGGGCAGGGGCCGACGGTATGCTCCTCGGCGGTCTGCTCCATGATCTCGCTGCCGATCTCGTTCTCGTGCGCCTCGAGTTTGTCGAAGACCCGGTGAAGCATCTCGCGGGACTCGGTGACGACGTCTTCGCGGGAGCGCTGGTTCTGCTTGATGAGCTGCATGTGCTCTTCAAGCGTCCGGGTCATCTCGGGCTCCGTGATTGTCTCCGCGTGGTTGTCGAGCGCGTCTATGACGGCCCGGCCGACGAGCGTCGGGCGGAGCGGGTTCCCCTCCACGTAGCGGCGGGAGACGAGCTTGCCGATCACCTCGTGCCTGGTACTCTTCGTGCCGAGGCCGAGTTCCTCCATCACCTGGATGAGCCGGCTCTGGGAGTAGCGCGCCGGCGGCTGTGTCTGTTTCTCCTCGAGGTTCACGTTCTTGATCGGCAGCGCCTCACCCGGGGAGAAGACCGGGAGGATGTTCTCCTTCGCCTCCGAATAGGGGTAGACCCGGCGCCATCCGGCAGAGAGGAGCCGGCCGCCCGTGGCCGTGTAATGCTCTCCCGACGCATCGAAGAGGCACTTGGTGGTCGCCCACTTCGCATCGGGGGAGAGTGTCGCAAGGAACCGCCGAACGATGAGTTCGTAGACCTTCCACCGATCCTGCCCGAGCCTCTCGCGCGTCGCCGCCCCCGTCGGGTGGATCGGCGGGTGGTCGGTGCTCTCCTTCTTGCCCCGGGTAGGGACCTCTCGTCTGTGCTGCCGCACCCAGGCAACGTCCTTATCAAACACCCCTCCTTTGAGCGTTTCAAGGATTGCGTTCAGGTTCAGCGACTTCGGGTAGACCGTGTTGTCGGTCCTCGGGTAGGAGATGTACCCGTTCATGTAGAGGTCTTCGGCAATCCGCATCGCGTTTGCCGCCGAGAGGCCCAGGCGGCTCGCCGCGACGATGAAGGTCGTGGTGTCGAACGGCGCCGGCGCCCGGTCGGTCTTCTGCCCCTCTTTCACGTCCGTGACCACGAGCGGCTCTTTTGTCCCCGCCTCGGCGGCGAGGGCCGCTTCGTGATCGGTGAACCGCCCGGCGGTGTGCCGCGCCTCCACCGGCATGCCGTCTTTTTCGGTGGTGAGCGAGAGCATCCAGTAGGTCTGGGGAACGAAGTTTTCGATCTCGCGCTCCCGTTCAACGATCATGGCGAGCGTCGGACTCTGGACGCGGCCGACGGAGAGGATGTTCGTGCCGCCCCGGCGTGCCGCGAGGCTGATGAACCGGGTCAGCGCCGCTCCCCACATCAGGTCGACCGTCTGGCGGGCCTCGCCGGCAGCCGCGAGCGCGAAGTCGAGATCGGTCAGGTTCTCAAACGCGGACCGTATCTCCGCCGGGGTTATCGCGGAGAACCGAGCCCGGTTGATCCTGACGTTGGGGTTCACCGCACGGACAAGCTCGTAAGCCTCCTTACCGATCAGTTCCCCTTCGGTATCGTAATCGGTGGCGATGGTGACGAGGTCCGCCTTTTTTGACAGTTTCTGGATGATATTGACGATCTTTTTCTCGGTCGGCTTCTTGACGGTGCCCGCATCGATGAGGCTCCGCGGGGTGTGGGTTTCGCTTCGCCAGTTCGTGTAGCCGGGCTCGAAGTCCACCTCCACAACGTGCCCTTTGAGGCCGACCACCGTCTTCGTGTCAAAGGTGTAGGTGGATACGCTTCCATCCTTTGTCGCCCTCACTTTCTCGTTGCCGGCGAGGAGCTGCGCGATACGGTTTGCTGATATATTCTTCTCTGCTATGATCAGATGCACTGCGGGTTACACCCCCCCTATCTCGAGACACTCGGATACGATTCGCCCGAGCTCCCGCGGGTCCGCCCTGCCGCGGGTCTCCTTCATCACCTGCCCCACGAGGAAGTTTAAGGCTCCCTTCTTGCCGGTTCGGTAATCTTCCACCGCCTGGGGGTTCGCGGCGATCACGGCCTGCACGATCTGCGTGAACTCGCCTCCCGTGGCCCTGGCGAGCCCCTCACGCTCCACGATCGCGACAGGCCTCTCGCAGGGCCTGCCTCGCGCGCAGGCATCAAGCATCTCTCTGAGCACCTGGACGCCGGCCGCATCAGTGATGGTCTCCTCCTTCAGGAGTTCGAGGAGTTCCGCGATGCGGTCGGCCGGAACGGCGGCGATGCTCATGTCGCGGTAGTTGAGCTCCCCGAGAAGGGTGTCGGCCACCCAGGTGGCGGCGAGGACCGGGTCGACATGGGCGATCTCCTCATAGAAGTCGGCAAGTTTCGGGTCGCCGGTCAGAGTCCGGGCGTGGTTGAGCGATATGCCGAACTGTGCCATGAATCGGTTCTTCCGGGCGACGGGCAGTTCGGGGAGGTCGATCTCCGCAACCCAGCCCGCGACACGGAGCGGCCTCAGATCGGGCTCCGGGAAGTAGCGGTAGTCGTGCTCCTCCTCCTTGCCGCGGGCGGAGGAGGTGATTCCGCGGCCTTCCATGAAGTGCCGGGTCTCTCTCGTCACCTTCTGCCCGCGCCGGAGCAGGTTCTTCTGCCGGGTCACCTCGAAAGTGAGGGCCTTTTCGACACCCTTATAGGAGGAGATGTTCTTGACCTCGACCCGTTCGGAGCCTTCAAGCGAGATGTTTGCATCGACACGGAGAGCACCCTCCCGGTCGCCGTCGAAGACCCCGAGGTACTCGAGGACTGTCCGGAGCTTGTTGAGGAACCGGCGGGCCTCCTGCGGGGAGCGCATATCCGGTTCGGTGACGATCTCAAGGAGCGGTATGCCGGACCGGTTGTAGTCGACGAGCGAGTACTTCGAGCCGCCTGCGACGTGAACGAGCCTTCCCGGGTCCTCTTCGAGGTGCACCCGGGTGATCCGGACGATCTTTTCGTGCCCCTCGTCGTCCTCGATCTCGACGGTCCCCTCTACCGCGAGCGGCTTGTCGTACTGCGTGATCTGATAGGCCTTCGGGAGGTCGGGGTAGAAGTAGTTCTTCCGGGCGAACTCCGACTCCTCAGGGACCTTCATATCGAGGGCTTTTGCCACACGGAGGCCATACTCGACCGCCCTTTTGTTCAGGCGCGGGAGCGCCCCCGGGAGGCCGAGACAGACCGGACAGCAGTGGGTGTTGGGTTCGTCGTCCCGGTAGTCCGTCGAGCACCCGCAGAAGAGCTTCGTCGTCGTCGCGAGCTGGACGTGGATCTCGAGTCCGACGATCGTCTTCATGCCCTCACCTCCTGCTCGTAGGCATAGGCAGCGTCGACGACGCGCTCGTCCTCGAACTGCCTTCCCATCAACTGGAGGCCCACGGGGAGGCCGTCAATCCTGCCGCACGGAACCGATATCGCCGGGATTCCGGCAAGGTTCGCCGGCACCGTGAGGATATCCGAGAGATACATCGAGAGCGGGTCGGTCTTCTCGCCGAGGCGGAAAGCCACGGTCGGCATCGTCGGCCCGGCGATGATGTCTGCGTCGCGGAGGGCGCGTTCGAAGTCCTGCATGATATTCCGGCGGGCCACCTGCGCCTTCGCGTAGTACCTGCCGGCGTAGCCCGCTGAGAGGGCGAAGGTGCCGAGCATGACCCGGCGCCGGACCTCAGTTCCGAACTTCTCCTCCCGGAGGTCCTGGTAGGCCTCGTGCCAGGTCTTCCTGGTATCGACCGCCGGGCCGTAGCGGACGCCGTCGAACCGCGCGAGGTTCGATGAGGCTTCGCTCGTGCAGATGACGTAGTAGGCTGCAAGCGCGTGCCGCATGCCGGGGATGCTCACCGTGACGGTCTCGGCCCCGAGCCCTTCGAGGACGGCGATCGCGTTTCTGACCGTCTCCGCGACGCGGGGGTCCACGCCTTCGCCGAAGTACTCCTCCGGTATCCCTATCCGGAGGCCGGCGATATCTGCCGAAGGCCGGTGGTCGTACGGCCGATCGAGCATCGTCGAGTCGCGGGGGTCGTACTTCGCGATCACCGACATCAGCCTTGAAGCATCCTCCACAGTCCGGGTCATCGGCCCGATCTGCTCGAGGGAGTTTGCGTAGGCAACGAGGCCGTAGCGGGAGACCCGGCCGTAAGTGGGCTTGAGCCCCACGATCCCGCAGAACGCAGCCGGGCATCGGATCGAGCCGCCGGTATCGGTGCCGAGTGCCATCGGGACGAGGTCTGCGGCGACCGCGGCGGCGCTCCCGCCGGACGACCCGCCGGGCACCCTTGACGGGTCCGCCGGGTTCCTGGTGGGCCCGAACGCGCTCGTCTCGGTGGTGGTGCCCATGCCGAACTCGTCCATGTTGGTCTTGCCGACGATCGCGGCCCCTGCTTTCCGGAGGAGTCCCACGACGTAGGCATCGTACGGCGGGACGTAGCTCTCGAGGATCCTTGAGGCGCAGGTGGTCCGGATGCCTGCCGTGGAGATGTTGTCCTTGACCGCGACGGCGGTGCCGGCGAGCGCCCCGTCGGAAAACGGCGCCTGGCGGCAGGTGGTGATGAATGCGTTGTACCGGTCGTCGGGCGAGAAGTCGAGCGTCCCCGCCACTTACATCACCCTCGGCGCCTTGATAAACCCGTTCTCGGTCGACCCGGCGTTCGCGATGGCCGCCTCCTGCGTGAGGCAGGACCGGGGCTCGTCCTCCCGGAAGACGTTCGTGATCCCGGCCGCCGGGGCGCCTTCGCCCGTTACGGTGTCGAGAACCTCGAAGTAGTCGAGGATTGCGTTGAACTGGGTGGTGAACTCCGGCACCTCGTCTTTCAATATGCCGATATCCGCAAGTTCTGCTATATGCTCAATATCGCTCTCAGTAATCATGTTCCGCCCTGCTGATCTCCGTTAAGTACCCTTGTACCGACTTTTTATAACCGTTTTTACGGGAGAGGCGTTGTATTATCCGCCAGATTCCGCTACCGTATTGCATCGCTTTCTTCTCGGCCCGGGCGATTTCGGGGGGAATGTGGCGTTCTGCGACCACACGCAGGGGATATTTTCTCACCCCCCCGCGCACCCTCTCTCTCGCCGGGATCGCCTGCGCGGCGCGCACCACCCGGACGTCGAGGTAGGGCATCGACAGGTATGCCCCGTGGAGCGCCGCCACCGCCTGGTCCCTCGCCCCCTGGCGCCCGAGGTCTGCAAAGTCGCGATCGAGTTCCGCTGCGAGGTCCGGGGAGGTGAGGTAGCGGGCGTAGCCGCCGAAGAGCTCGTCGGCTCCCTGCCCGGCGAGGATCCGGGTGTGTCCCTGCTCTCCCGCCCAGGCGGCGGCGAAATACATGGTCGCCGCAATCGAGGCCTCGACCGGGTTCGTCGGATCGGGGATTACCCGGACCACCCGGGCGAGCGCCTCCGCAACCTCGTCTTCGGTCGGGGAGACAATCGTGAGGTCGAGCCCCATCGTCCGGGCGGCCTTCGCCGCCCACGCTGCGTCGTGCGACCCCTCGATTCCCACCGTCACGCAGGGCAGGCCGGCGAGCCCGGCGACGAGGCCCGAGTCCACGCCGCCGGAGAATGCCATCACGCCCTCGTCGCTCCGCAGATCGACCGCGGTGACGATCGCCTCCTCGAGGGTGCAGGGCGGAGGATTGGGGGCTATCCGGGCCACCTCGCGCCCGCTGCACCGGACTGTTCCCGGCGAGACCGGGCCGGGCATGACGCCGAAGATGTCGCGAGCGATGCAGTCGCCCCATTCTAGCAGGAACTCGCCGCCGCATCGGGCGATGGTTTCCGGTCCCTCTCCGAGCATCCGCTCCACGTCGGCGGGGGAGAGCCGCACCCCGTCGCGTTCCATCCAGCCCTTCAGGTTCATGGTCGGCATATTTCGTAATCCGGCAGGTTATTGCCATGAGGCTCCCGCGGTATGCGATCGCCCCAAAAAACGGATCAGTTTCAGTGTTTGCACTGTTGAACTATAAAATGTGTGTACACCGGCCGGCGCAAAATGTGGGCTACTTGGGCGATTTCGGTCGGAATACATCACCCCAGGGCCGAGACGGCTACCCTGACCCGGCGCAGTGTTACACGCTCGGGCGCATGACCTTCGTCGAAGGAGAGCGTCACCTGGTCCCAGCCGTCTTCGGATATGGTCGCGTAGTTTTTGACGTTATCGTAGGTTCCATTCATCTCGGAGAGTGTCTCGTTGCACTTCTGCCGTAATGACTTGTTCATTGGGACCGGGAGACTCGTGTTAACCGCGATCCCGATAGTTTCTGAGGATCCGGTGGCTGTCAGGTTGACCGGTATATCCTCCACCGACGCATCCAGGGAGAGCGTCCCCACGCCGTTCCCGCTCGCGAAAGTACGCTCTCCGGGCTCGAACGTCACGAGCGATATCCTGACGGCGGTGCAGGTATTCCCTGTGCCTTCGTGCTCGATCCCGATGAGCGAGGCGGCGAACCCCGAGGTCTCTGCAGCCTTACGGACCTCGTCCATATCCGGGTACTCGAGCGGTGTCTGGAGAACTCCCCCGGTGACGTTGGTGTAGCCGTACTGCCAGGCATACCCCTGGTCGCGCCAGAAACTGCCGATCGGGGTGTAGGAGAAGTTCGTCAGGTTGCAGTTGTAGGTCGTCCCGTTCAGGGTCACGCTGGCAAGCGGGCCCCCCGGATCCTCGAAGACCCGGAGCGTCCCCCCCGACCTGACCGGGTCGAGGATCGTCCCGCCCCCGCCGAGGGGAATGCGTTTTGAGAGTTGCAGGTCCTGTTTGAGTGCCGCAACGGTGGTAATGTCCGACTCGAACGCAAGGAACGACTCCTCGACCGCGTGCAGGTGCTCCACCTCCGCCTGCTGCTTGAGCGAGGGGACGACGATGGCGTTGTAGGCTGAGAGGAACATCACCAGGACGGCGAGGAGGAGCATCGCCGCGACGACCGGCGTGACGGCGCGTTCGTCCATTCACCGCACCTCCCCGGAAAAGAGGACCGCCCGCGGCATGACGAGGCGCACCTGTCTGTCGCCGGGCTGGTACGGCACGACGATGCTGCTCCCGAGGTCGAAGACCTGCTTTTCAGGCGACAGGACGAACATATCAGAGCGATACTTCCGGGTCGCGGTGGCGTTCGAGACGATGACCTCGAGGTCGGCCGCCCGCACCCAGTCGCTGCCCTTATGGTAGAGCGTGACGTTGTCCGTCGTGCTGGCCATCATGACGGTGACCGTCGGCGCACGCTCGGTGGGGAGGAGGTTTCCGAGCGATGCGGCGAAGACGGCGACGTAGTAGGACGCGATCGTACCGTCGCCGACGGTGGGGGGGCCGGACTGTCGAGGGGGGCGTCTGTCGCCCGCGCGTCCTGTCGCGCCCTGATGCGTGCGGCCAGCGCTTTGATACTGTCGAGCATCCCGAACGGGAATCCTGCAGTTGGGGTAGTTCCGTCATCTCGTGTCGAATCCTGTTCCCGGTGCCACAACAATGTCATCACTTGTTTCCTGAATTCAGTTCGGTGTTTGCGATACGTCTGCAGATGCTTCTCTGGGCACGGTCTTCTCCTGCGCAGTGGCAATGGCGGTCGATCCCGCGTCGGCCGCACCGGCACGGTGCCGGGCAGAACGGGTACTTCCTGCAGGTTCTATCAACGATAGGGGTGGTAATACTTATTATATAAATTATAATAGATCGTATTACTGAGGTTGTCGGGAGTGTGGAGAGTGGCTGACGGAGTTAGGAGGGGGCTGTATCCGGCATGCCGGTGATCTCCTCCGTGGTGAACGCCGTCCTGCTGGTAACCGCGGGCATCGTCGTCGCGAACATCCTTGCCGAGACCGGGGTCTTTTCCCGGCTTTCATCGTTCACCGGGCCGTTTTGCAGGGTCTCCGGCCTCTCCGACGCGTGCATCCTCTCGGTCGTCGCCATGGGGGTCAACGCCACGGCAGGCAAGTCGATGCTCGCCGAATACTATCACGACGGGAAGGTGACGGAGCGGGAGGTGATCCCGGTACTCATCATGGGCACCTTCCCGGTGGTGCTTGGGGAATCGCTCTTCCGGGTCCAGCTCCCTGCGGCCCTGGTCCTCCTCGGACCCGTAATCGGGGCGATCTACACGGGGTTGAACCTCTTCTCGAGCGGCATCCAGGCGTTTGTTGCCCTCCTCTACAGCCGCCGGTTTCTCGCAAACCCCGGGTGCGCGTCTGCTCTGGCACCTTCCGCACCCGCGGCCGCTCTCGTTCTCAACCGGGAGGTCGTCCTTGCCGGGTGCAGGAAGGCGGTTCCGACACTCCGGCGGGTCGTTCCCATCACCCTGGCCGCGCTGATCGTCTTCTCCCTTCTCTCCGCGACGGAGATCATGGACGCCGTCGCCGCCGCGTTCGACCCACTCCTCAGGGCCGTCGGCCTCCCCGGCGAGAGTGCCGCGGCGCTCGTGGCGCAGTTCGTCCACTTCTCGGCAGGCTACGCGATCGTTGCGTCCCTGCTCGATAACGGCATCCTCACGCTCAAGACGGCGCTCGTCACGCTCGTCCTCGGGAGCATGGTGGTCATCACCATGATCTACGTCAAGTACTCCGTGCCGCTCTACCTCTCGCTCTTCGGCCGGTTCGGCATCAGGGTGGCGCTGGTCACGTACGCGGCGAGCATGGCCGCGAAGGTGGTCACGGTCGCGCTGGTGATGATTCTGTTCTGAGGGTGTTGGGGCAGAGCGGTATCGGTGGCTGTCTCTCTCGGCAGAGGTATTCCGGGATGATCACAACGACAAAAAGAGAGGGGGTCAGAGTCTCCTCCTCACCAGGAGGAGGACCGTGAGCGCCAGAAGTGCCGTCCAGACCGGGAGGGGGGTGGTCTGCGGCGTCGCCGGGACCGTGCCGGTCGGCGTTGCCGTGGTTCCCGCGGCCTCTGCCCCGACCGGCGTCTCCGCCGCGATGGTCTGCGGCGTCGTGCCGGCCGTCCCGCCGGGAGCCTGTCCGGCCGCCGCGATCGCAAAGAGGCCGAATCCCCCGGTGTCTGCGGCGAAAACGGTGTTGCCGTTCTCTTCGCCGAGCACCTCGACCGGAGCCTCCTGCCATGCGCCTTCGGCGTACCGGAGCAGCATGATTTGGTTCGCCGTGTACCCGTGCTCGTCGAGCCAGGTGTTCGGCACGGCGAACCGGACCCGGACCGCGCTGAGGTCCTCTTCGGCTGCCTTGTAGAGGGTCGCCTGGACGTACTGGTAGACCGTGTCCGCCGGGGGTTCGGCAGACCGCGGGAGCGAGCCCTTCGCCGCGGTCACCATGATCTCCTCGATCGCGTTCTTCGCGGTGAGGGTGATCGCCGAGACTGCCGTCCTGTCCATCGCGAGGGTGACGCTCTCGCCGGGCATGAGGTCGTTCGCCGCATCGACCGCGGTCGAGGTACGGCCGCTGCTGCTGCTGCTCCCGGAGGAGGTCTGCGCCTGCGCTGTTGCCGAGACGGCGGCCAGTCCGAAGATCGAGAGGCCGTTCGGTGATGCAGCCTCGAAGACCATGTTCCCGCCGGCATCGGTGCCGACGAGCCTTGTCGCGAGGACTTCTTTCGTGCCGTCCTCGGCGGACCGGATGATCCTGACGGCATCCACGCCGCCGTGGTCGGCAACCCACGCGGGACTGACCGTCATCCGGATCGTGGCACCGGTGATGTCCTGGCCGTTCTCGAGGTTCGTTCTCACGATGTTCATGGTGTAGGCGATATCGCCGAGGTCCAGCCCGTCGGTGCCGGCGGCGAGCTGGAACGCGCTCTGTGCGTCGGGAGAGATCTCCTGCGAGACGGTCGTCGTGAGGCCGGCCCCCCCGGGAAGACCGGTCAGGTTCACCGAGACCGAGGCGCTGACCGTCCCGATCGCATCGAGTTCGGTGATCACCGGCTGCGTATCAAGCCTGACGGCTGCGATCGTCCCGGTGATCGTGCCGTCCTCGACCGTGGGGGGGTCCTCCGTCTCGATGACCAGGGTGTAGTCTGCCTGTGGGATGGTGACGGTGTTGCCCGTCACCCTGGCGCCGGTTTCGGAGGTGTTGATGCTGACCTGCGTGCTGCCGCCGCTGTCGGGTGTCACCGTGCAGCCGGGGATGTCAAGGAACAGATCCTTGCTCTGTTCGCCCTGCAGCAGGGTCACAGTGATGTATCCCGTCTTCGCCGCGGTGTTGCTCCCGTCCGCATTCGTGGCCCGGAGGCTGACGGTGTAGGTTCCTGCGGTCAGGTAGGTGTGGACCGGGTTCTGGTCGGTCGACGTTCCCCCGTCGCCGAAGTCCCAGGCCCACGCGGTCGCGTTTCCTGTGGAGGCATCGATGAACGTCACGGTGAGCGGCGCTGCGCCGTTCGTCACGTCGGCGCTGAAGCCGGCCACCGGCATCACCACGACCCTGTCGAGGTCGAGGTGGCAGGCCGTGGTCCCGCCTGCAGTGACGGTCACGGTCTCCTCGGCATCGAGGTAGCCCTCCAGTTCGAGACGGACCGTGTGTTCGCCGGGCGGGACGTTCGTCAGGGTGGCGTTCGTCACTTCACCGGTCTCCGTGCCGTCGAGGAAGATCCAGGCGCCGTCGGGTGCCGAGGTGACGGCGATGTTCCCTGTCGGTGGGACAAGACCGAAGTGGACCGGTGCGGTCTCGCCGTGTTCGACCGTGACGGTTGCCGTGGCGTCCGCATATCCGGTCTTCCTGACGGTGACGGTATGCTCCCCGGCGGGGATGCCGGTGAGGGTGGCGTCGGTCGTCCGGCCGGTGTTTTCCCCGTCGAGCCAGATCGCGGCGCCGTTGGGCGTCGAGGTGACGGCGATGCTGCCGACGGCCTCGATGAGGTCGAGGTGGAGGGTTGCGGTCTCGTTGTACTCGATGGTTACCCCGACCACGGCGTCGACATACCCGTCCTTCCTGAGGGTGACGTTGTGGTTGCCGACGCCGATCCCGTCGACGGTGGCGTTGGTGACCTCACCCGTATCCGCGCTGTCGACGAGGATCGCAGCGCCGTCGGGGATCGAGGTGACGTTCAGGCTGCCGGTCAGGGCGGTCAGTTCGAGGACGGCCTCGGCCATCTCGCCTTCGGCGACCGTGACCGTTGTCGAGGCGTTGGCGTAGCCGTCGAGTTTGAGGGTGACGACGTGTTCGCCGACCGGAACGTCCTCGAGGAAGCAGTCGGTCACCTGCCCGGTGTCTTCCCCGTCGAGCCAGACCTCGGCACCGGTCGGGGTCGAGACGACGGCGATGCTGCCGGCCGGGACCGGGTACTCGACGACCAGGAAGGCGGCGGCGGCTTCCATCCAGTCGCCGTCACTCCGGAACCCTGCCAGGTTCTCGCTGGGGAGGAGGAACGAGGTCACGTCGCGCTCGTCGACGCCGATCTGGCTCGTGCCCGCGTAGTTCCAGGCGTCCTCGACGACCTCGTCGTTGAAGAGGAGGTCACCTTCGGTCGGCCCGGCGCCGGGGGCGACGGTGATCAGGGCGGCGTTCCGGACGTTGACGGTGTCGAGGGGGGTGGTGAACGGCGCATAGGCCGTCGCCTGTTCGGGGGTGGTGCCCTGGGATTCGCCGCCGTAGAGGAGGTCGAAGCCCTCGTTCATGATGACGGTGTGCGGGGCGGTGACCCCGTCGTCGTAGACGACCGCGAGGACCATCCCGCGGACCGAGACGTTCCCGCCGCCGGGGAGGGTGTTGGTGAGCGTCGCGGTGTTGCCGTCGGCATCGAAGTCGTAGGTGACGTCGTAGACGGTCATGCCGTAGGGGTAGGAGGTGCCCCACATCTTCTCGTCTTCGTAGAAGGCGTCCTGATCGACCATCACGCCGTTGAAGGTCAGGGTGACGTTCTCCGGGAAGACCGGGCCCTTGTCCCAGGTGTAGGGGACGTAGAGGCGGGCACCTTCGATCGTCGCGTTCGCCGGAACCGCAAGGTCGTCGGCCGTCCAGTGTACCGCGTACTCGGTCCAGCCGGTGCCGGCGGAGAGGTAGGCGCTGTCGCCTGCCGACCAGAGGAGGTCGCCGCGGACGTCGTAGGTTGCGGCGGTGGCGATGTCCTCGCCGTCGGTCCAGCGCATGCCGCGGTAGCCGTTGTGGACGACGGTCTTCTCGACTGTAAGGAGGTTGTTCTCCTCGTTCGCCTCGTCAATTGCACCGTCTGCGTCGGCCGTTGCCGTGACCGTCACGTCGTCGTCCGCTTCGCGCACGGTCTCGTCGGTCCAGGCGACGGTGGTGTTTGCCCCGGCGGCGAGGCCGTCGGCGACGGCGACGGTGCCGGCGATCCCGCTGACGTTGAACTCGACGGAGAACGCACCGGCGTCGCCGGTGCCGGTGTTGACGATCTTTGCCGCGTAGGTGTTCTCGGAGGCGGAGAAGACTTCGCCGTTGTTCGGGGAGAGGGAGCTGACCGCGAGATCGGGGGCGTCCCCGCCGGAGCCGCCGCCGGTGACGGTGATGTAGTTGGGCTTCAGTTCAGAGTCGCTGCCGTGGTCGTTGCTGACCGTGAGGTTGATTGAGTAGGTTCCGGCCTCGGTGTAGGTGTGGACCGGGTCCTGCTGGTCGCTGGTCGCGTTGTCCCCGAAGTCCCAGAGCCAGGAGGTCGGGTCGCCGGCCGAGGTGTCGGTGAACACAACGACGAGCGGGACGTCGCCGCTCGTCACGTCCGCCGTGAAGTTCGCGACCGGGGCGTCGAGGCCGGGGTACTTCACGGCAAGCGTTGCGAGCGTGGTCTTGTACGATCCGCCGTTCGGCACGTAGGTGAAGGTGCTGTCGCTGCCGGCGGTCAGGTCGCTCCCGACGTCCCAGGTGTTCGTCCCAAAGTACCCTGACGGGGTTATGCCCGTGTAGTCGGCACCGTTGAACGTATACAGGGCGTCTCTGGAAGAGAGCATGACGTTTCGGAGGGTTGCATCCGTCCAGCCGGCGGCGAGTCCGCCGGTGGCGAAGGTCGCGGTCACCCCGCCTGCGCCGTTCGCCTGGTAATCGTGCCCGTCGTTCACCCAGTAGCGCACTTCGTCGTCGTCGCCGTCGTTGTAGGCGACCACGAGGACGAGTTCTTTGATGCGGCCGTCGAAGTTCGATGCCACCGGGGTCGAGACGACCTCCGCCTTCGGGCTCTGCGAACCGATGCGATCGGTCACGTCGTACCAGATCAGGTAATCCGAATACTGGCGGTTCACGTGATCGTTGACCGGGTAGACACTGGCCGTGTTGTCCGCGGCGGTGGCAAGGGTCTCGGTGCCGAGCGTATCGTAGGTGCCGTCGCCGTCGCCGTCGAACTTGACGGTCGCGGTTCCCGTCCGGTTATCCGTACCTGCAGCGTATACGACCGTGTACAGCCGTGCCCACTGGATGTCGGTGTAGGCCGGGAGGTTGAACGTCTGGTTGAGCGTGTTCGTCGTATAAGAGGTCCCGGAGCCGAATTCTCCAGACGCTCCCACATAGAGATCGCCGGAGACCGTGCCGCTCTGAGTCGTGGCGAGGCGTTTCGCTCCTGCGGAGGACGAGATGTACTGGGTCTTTGTTGCGGTATCGTTTCCGTCGGCATTGCTCGCGGTGAGCCGGACGTCGTAGGCTCCCGCTGCAAATTCGTAGGCCGCGCTCTGCTCGGTTGAGAATTCAGTCCAGCTCTCGTCGGTTCCGGACGGCCGCGACTCCCATAGCCATGCGGTGGGGGCGTTGGCCGAGGCGTCGGTGAAGGTGACGGAGAGCGGTGCAGGCCCGTTCATCGGCGTTGCGGTGAATGCGGCAACAGGCGCCTCCCCGCCGGAAGAGCCGCCGGTGACCTGGATGTAGTTGGGCTTCAGTTCAGAGCCGCTGCCGTGGTCGTTGCTGACCGTGAGGTTGATCGAGTAGGTTCCTGCGGTCAGGTAGGTGTGGACCGGGTCCTGCTGGTCGCTGGTTGCGTTGTCCCCGAAGTCCCAGAGCCAGGAGGTCGGGTCGCCGGTCGAGGTGTCGTTGAACTGCACCGGGAGCGGGGCGTCGCCGGCGGTCACGTTCGCCGTGAAGTTCGCGACCGGGGCGACGCCGCCGGTGACCGTCGCCAGCGCGGTCCCGTTCACGCCCTCCGCGGCGGCGGTGACGGTCGTCGTTCCTGTTGCGAGGGCGGTGAAGTATCCTGTCTCGTTTACCGTGCCGACGGCCTCATTGGACGAAGACCAGGTGAACGTTGTCTCGGGCAGGCGCCCGCCGTACTGTGTATATGCCTCTGCAGAGAAAGCCGTGTTTTCTCCCACCGAAACTTCGGTCTCAGCCGGCGTGACGTTCACGACGCTGAGGACCTCATCATCATTTATCACCCAGATGTTGTCGATATAGAATCCGGCATTTCCCCACCAGCTTTCCATATATGACTCTATCTTGAAGGTGTGTTCGCCAGGCTCTATCTCAGTGAGGTCAATCTCGTAATGTTCCCAGTTTTTGTTGTTCAGAACAACAGGAAGAGACAGCTTCTCATCGCCATCCAGGAAGACTTTTACCCAGCTGTTGTAGACATAGTTGGTCGATAACGACAATGCCTCAAAGCGAAGAGTCTTTGCTCCTTCTGGGATATCGATCTTCCTTTCAGCGGAGGCGTATATATCAGATCCAGATGTGAACTGACTTGGATCACAGCCTATGCTGTAGTTTCCTTCATAGACCGTCGTGTTAATCAGATCACTGTTAATGCAGGTCCATTCGTCAAGCGATTCGCAGGGGTCCTGCCAGGGGAGGGAAGATCCCGTGACCGTGATGTAGTCGGTCTTCACTTTTGTGTCAGTGCCGGCGGCGTTCGTGACCGTGAGGTTGACCGAGTAGTTCCCGGCGGACGCATAGGTCCAGACGGGGTTCCGCTCGGTGCTGTCGATCATGCCGTTGTTCTCAAAGTCCCAGGTCCACGCGGTCGGCGAACCGGTCGAGGTGTCGTTGAACTGCACCGCAAGCGGCGCGTCGCCATTGGTCACGTTCGCCGTGAAGTTCGCGACCGGGATGGTTGCCTCTCCCCGGTAGTCGACCTTGAGGATCGCCAGGTACGCTTCGATACCAAGCCCTTCGTTCTGGCTCCGGAACATCACGGTGTTGTTGGCAGCGGTGAGGTACGGCGTGATGTCGGTCGTGTTCAGCCCGATTTCGCCCTGTCCGGGTGCCCAGTAGGAGGGATAGGAGACCCCGTTGAACAGCATCATACCCCGGGCACTTCCACGGGTTACCGATGTCGTCAGTGTCGCGGCTTCCACCCGGTCCATGGCGATCCCGGCACCGGTGAACGGTGCGTATGCTGTGGCTGTCTCCGGGGTCGTATAGTAAATAGAGCTCGCAAAGAGCATATCGAACCCGTCATTGAGGTAGATCAGCTTCTCGGTTGAGTTCGTGTCCTCATAAACGACCACAAGGTTCATTCCCCGGATGGGGAGATACCCGTAGTAGGGGCTCCGGCCGGTTGTATTCATAAATGCGTTGTTGCCGGCAGGGTCAAACTGGTCGGTCACATTGTAGATCATCAAACCAAACGGTTCAGGGTATGTACCCCAGTTCTTACTCTCCCCATAATGAGTTTCATACGGTATGGTGGCTCCATTGAAGGTCATGGTGACGTTGTCGGGAGCATACCAGTTCTGTTTGTCCCAGGTGTAGGGCACGTACAGCCGTGCTTCCTTCACTGTTGCTCCCTCGGGAATGGGTAGATCCGTTTCAGTCCAGGTTATCGTCGAGCCGGTGGTGTCGATTCCGGTGTAGTCACTATCCCCGAAGGAATGCAGAACGTCGCCTTTGAGTTCGTAGATTCGTTTGGTCGTGATGTCCGGGCCGTCACCCCATCGCCAGCCTGCATAGCCGTTGTAGATGACTGCCGCCTCATATGTGTACTGGTTGTTGGTTTCATCGCTCTCGGCGATCGCGTTCTCCGCATCGACCGTGACCATGATCGGGACCGAATCGCCGACACGCCGATCCGCTGAGTCCGCGACACTCACGACGGTGCTGTTCCCTGCGGCCAGCCCTTCCGGAACATTCACTGTCGTGCCGTTCCCGTCGACCAGGAACGTAACGTCGAATCCGGTGGCATCTTCGGTCCCGGCGTTAGTGATCGTTGCACTGATGGTGTTGGGCGAGTAGTGGGCGAAGAGATCCGGGTAGGGTGAGGAAGCGGACGTTGGCCCGGCAGAGACTGCGAGGTCTGCACCCGCAGAGATCACGGTGATATAACCTGTCTTCACCATGGTATCCGACCCGGCAGGTCCGGTCACGGTGAGGTTGACCGTGTAGAGCCCGCCGGCGGTGTAGATATGGGACGGGTTCTGTTCCGTGCTGTCGATGGCACCGTTGTTCTCGAAGTCCCAGGCATAGGAAGTAATCATCCCGGGCCCGGAGGAATACGATGTGAATGTAACGGTCAGGGGTGCCTGCCCGGACGTGGGGGTTGCAGTAAATTCGGCGAACGGTGGGATCGTGGCCGGCCCGCCGTCAAGAATGGTGCCGTTCTGCCAGACGCCCATGAGTGGGGCGGTGTCGCTCCCGAGACTGTCGGGAACCGTGAAGACCTCATCACCGATCCCATCTCCGTCGGCATCCCCGCCGGAATAGTCGCTGCCCCAGTAGTTGCCCAGGATGGCAGACCGCGGCGTGCCGTTGTAGGTGTAATCGACCGGGTCGGGCGAGACCCAGAAGATGCTTGTCGGCGGGGTGCTTCCTAGGACTACCGTCCCGGCGTTGCCGCTGACGGTATTCAGGTAGATGCGGTTGTCAGGGCCTGCGCTGTATACTCTGATACCTGCATCGGTATTATTGACTATTGAGTTCCTTGTGATTGTGTTGTTTCCTCCCCGGACATACAACCCGTATGACGATCCGTCCTTGATTGTGTTGTTTTCAAAAAGGTTGGATGCACCCCGCAGGTATGCACCGTAACTGCCTGTCGCTCCTGAAATGGTATTATTGTGGATGACATTAAATTCTGCAGTACTAATAACATAAACGCCTCCATATGTTTGCACTGGGTTAAGAATTACGTTATTATCGACAATATTGTACGACGATCTAACTGTTACAGCAACATCGGGATTTACAAATAGATTATTCCTGACGACACAATTTGGAGCAGTATTTTCAATTAATATCCCGGATATGTGGCCCTGAAATTTCAGATCCTCCACATGGCACCCGGATGCCTGAAGGGACATGGGGTTTCCTCCAAGAATCAGGGTGACTTTATCGGCGCCTTCTCCCCTGATCGTGATGTCGGGGTTACTGACGATGATCTGAGTTGACTCAGAGTAGATCCCGCTTTTGATATATATCATGTCTTCCTGCGATGCTGCATCGACAGCTGCCTTGACGGATGTGTAGTCCCCGCTCCCGTCCGCCGCGACGGTCAGGGTCGCCGCCGCGACGGGTGCGGCCAGTGCGCTCATGCACAGCAGAATTGCGATACAGAAGATCTGAAATGTTCGTTGCATTTTTCATCCAGCTCCTTTTTTCATCGTTTCATGTCGCCCGATACACCGGCGCTCCGGTCCGGCGATCAGAGGAGCACCGATGGTAAAATGGGGTGAGTAGGGGATGCCACTTAATAATATATAAATTGAGATCGTTCATACTAGATCATAATATTTATAAATTTATTATTATCTTAGGTGTGTAAATCACATTTCCGTAATACTCTGGAAGGGAGATGCACCCAGGAACCGGTTTTCCCCAACGTCCCGCGAGTACCGGAACAACCCGGGCCGACAGGTGGCCCACGCACCTTGCGAATCGAACCGGGGTTCGCGCGCCGCCCCGAGTGTGGAGGCCGCGGCAGAGCTCGCGAATGTGAGCACCGCCAGGTGCGAAGGTGCGATACCCTATGGAAGGCCGTTTCACCCTTCCAGCCTAGGATATGGTTCAGATGGCAGATCCCGTGGATATAAGTGTTTCAATCAGGGTGTACCGGAGGATCACAGATCCTTTTGGGACAACCTCGATGAGAAATGTGAAGTTTCATACCCAGGGTCATGTCCTGTGGGCCCTGGTGTGACTGCTGGGCAACTGCTCGCTGCCGTGCCTGTCAACGCGATGTTCTATGAGGAGTGGCCGGCCCCCGCATATAGATGCAGGGGCCGTGTGAACCCTCGGGTCCCGGCAGGAAGAGGCATTTTAAGGCTCTTCGCCGGCCGGTATTCTTCCGATGGAACTATGTCGTCTCCTTAAGGGTGAATACTGCTGTGATGATCTTATACCAGCTGCCCGACCGGTCGTACGTGAGGACATTGTTCTCTAGCACGTAAGGGGGCTGCTGCTCATCAGTCCATGTCAGGTATCCAAGCCCTGCGTAGGTCCCCTGAGTTACAGTGGGGGTGATTGCATTACCGTTCCAGGTGTACGTCCCGCTGGCCGAGGCCAGGTAGTCCACCCACAGCTCTGCAGTGAATTCCTCAGGATCTGTAGTACCGTTGAACCACGTCTTGTTGTCGGTGTACGTGCCGATGTACTTGGTCATCGGGTCGTGGCCTTCGTTCACCCAGTACTGGGTGTCGCCACTCGAACCGGATGTCACGTTCCAGCCGTAGACCAGCTTGACCTCCTTGATCCGGCCGTCGAATCTTCCGGTCTCGTTCGTTGTCTGAACGTACACGTCGATGTCCTGGTTGGTCAGGTAGTCCTTCACGTCGAAGACAGAGACATAGTCACTGGTGACTCTGGACAGATCAGTAAACGGAGCAGATACCGTTGTGTTGTACGCAGTTCCGGTTTCAGGATCGTATTCCAGATCCAGTGGCTGGGCGTCTGCCAGTGTGACCGCGTTCCCTCCGTTTCTGTACATCTCCACTGTCTCGGTTCCTTCGTAGTTGGCGGTCATGTTTCCACTGTATACCACGACGTACAGGTGTGCAAACTGCATGTCGACGTTCGCGGGATTGACCTCCAGCGTGAAATTTGCCCAGGCGTCATCGGTGTCAATCGGGTTGGTGGTCTTCCATGTGTTACAGAACAGGACATCAACACCCCCGTTGACTGTACCGCTCAGTTCCGTTACCGGCGGTGTCCCGAGATATGCATCATCCGCTGATACCGGTGCTGCGAGCATGCATGCTACTATCAGCACGAGCATGCCGGTCAGCATGCACTGTCTGGTTGTTTTCATACTTTCCATCTCCATGTTGGTTTGATGTCCGGGGCCATCCCCCGGCAGGAGGGGGATCGCTTTAGTATGATAAAAGCCTTACTATTTAATATTTTATATGAAATTTATTCGCTTAAACTTTAATATGTAATTATAATATAGATATTTTTGCTACCGATCAGTATCGTCCGGTATCAGTGCCGGGGAGGCTATGTCCGGCGCGGGTCAAGAACAGCCGGGCGCATGAAAACCTACCGGGACCGCATCGGGCGGTCCAAAAGCAACCTCCCCGCCCCGGGGGATGCCGTCACGCTCCGGAGAGACATCCGTCAACTGCAGAGGCCCCGGGTGCGGGATACATCAGTTCGATCGCATCTCTGTAGAAGAGTGTCCTCAAAACGCCGGGCGAGCCCGGCCCCGGAGAAACGTGCGTGCGGCTGCGCCGGGAGAAGTGACGTCTCCATCCCGGCGCAGGAAGATGGCCCTGTAGATCCAACATGGAGATGGTTGAAAAAGAACAGGGCCAGCTGTATTCTTTGTACTCATGCACGATTATTCTGCCGGGATGCGATGCTGCAGGCGCACTACCGGAACAATCGCACGGAGCTGCACGGCCGGGGAAGCGTGGGGCTGAAACCCGCACCGGTCTGCCCCGGAAAAAACGAGATGGCTGGGGACCCCTCACTCCCCTGTAAGATCCGCATGGCACCCTGTGGTCGCATACGGGGAGACCAGCACGTCCTCCATCGTCGTCGATGCGTTCTTCCCCACCACCTTCACCGAATAGCTGCCTATATTGAGATAGTGGAAGGTGTAGGGCGTCACTTCCCCGGTATCCCGGCCGAAGAGGTATATTCTGGCGCCCACAGGGTCGCTTGAGACCTCAAGCGACCCCCAGGTATAGGGCTCGAGGGCGACCTCCACCGTGGCGTCGCCGGAGCCGTTCGTCAGCAGGATCTCCCGTTCCCCGGTGATATACCCCTGCTTTGAGACCGAGACCAGGTGTTTACCCTCCGAGATGTTGTTCACGACATACGGCGTGGCAAAGCCGGTCTGGAACCCGTCGACCGATATCGCCGCCCCCGCTGGCGCCGACGTCACGAGAAGGCTGCAGGTTGCTTCGGAGAACACGGCGTTCACGGTGTCGTTTGACTCGACGAAGGGGGATATTCTGTGCGTCAGGTAACTCCCGCCGTCATGGACGGTGAGATATGCCCCCATGAGTCCCCTGACCTCGACTGTCTTCGAGAACCTGTCGCCCAGGTACCTGCCGTTGAGCGAGAACTGTTTCTGGGCGTACTCGTCCGACTCGAACGTGATCGAACGCGTCAACTCCGCGTTGCCGGTGGGAAACGTCACCCGGTTCATGACGTTTCTCTCGATCCAGGCCCGTTCTTTTTCGGAGCTGAACGCGGTTTTCTCTTTCTTCACCTTGATGGTGTGCAGTCCCTCTTTCAGTCCGTAGATGACACAGGGAGTCACCCGGTCCGTCTTGCGGCCATCGACGTAAATATCCGCTCCTTTCGGGAACGAATCGACGTAAACGCCCCCGTAGTGGTTCTGCTCCCAGGTGCGGAGAAGGCCGGGGGACGCCTTCGCCGGAACCTCGACCACGACCTCGTCGTCGCGTTCGAGCAGGATCTCCCGCTCCACTGGTTCGGCGCCGTCCATGTACACCCGGACTGTATGGCTGCCGCCCGAAAGCGATTTGAAGGCGGTGGGTGTCGTCCTGCCGGTGTACTCGCCGTCGAGGTCGACAAGCGCCCCTGGCGGATCGGAGAGCACCGAGAGGTCGAACCGCATCGCGGCGAGGTCGACGGCGGGTGTCGGCGTGGACATGGGAGCTGCTGCCGACCCCGGGTCGGGAGTAGGTACGGGGTCGGCCGGGACCTGCGTGGGCTCCGCCGTCGGAGGAGAACCTGAGGGGTTGATGTTGAACAGCCCGAGGAAGGTCGTGGCGACACCGGATAAACCATCCGATAGTTTTCCGGTCTGGATGGTTTGCACCTTCTCTGCGGAGCCGCTGTCGCCCTCACCGTACTGCACCGCATAAACGCCTCCCTGCCGGATCTTTGCCGAGATGCTGCCTCCCGTTGCATCGGCCGCGGTCTCCAGGGTCTGCCAGACGGCCGAAGCGTTGTCGTACCTGGCAATTACGCCTCCCGGTTTGTTCACGGAGACGATCAGCCTGAGCGGGATGTCGCTCACCATATCCTCGTTGCCGACTGTGTAAGCCGGATCGACGCCTTCCGCATCATCGGGCGCGAGCCTCTGCAGCGTTATCGCCTGGACGAGGTTCCCGGAACCTCCGGTGATCGTCGCCCCCTCGGGAATATGGAGTTGAACGGCGCCGTCGCCGGCGACGATGTGCGCGGCCTCGATCCGGCCGTTGCTCGTGTTGAGGGTGAACCGCGATCCGGTGCCGCCGGACGATGTCGTCGGGGTTCCGGACGCAACCGACGTGGGCGTGGCGTTCACCTCGGAAACTTCGGGCGACATGCCTTTCCTGACGACGAGGATGATGGCGCGGTTCTCCATGTAGTCGCCTTTCGTCGTGGAGATGAGGCTCTGGATCCCCGCCTCGTTCTCCGACCTTCGGAGGTACGGCCTGACGTTCAGGTCTTCCACGCTGATCGCCGACGAGCCGCCGGTGAGCAGGTTGAACCACTCGCCGTCGTTGAAGTAGATCCGGTGTTCGTCGTCGTCCATCCCCGAACCGGCCGTGGTGACAAGGATGAGGCGCGCCTCGCCCGTGCCGGAGAGGTCGACGGGCTCGTCGAAGTCTGCCGTCGTGATGCAGTCCTCAGACGTCGTCCCGAAGTCCGGGTTGGCGTAGAGCGTATCCGACCCCTCTGCGATCCAGTAGGTCATCTCCGGTTCGGCGGGGTCTTCGGTGACGACCAGGAGGCCGACGCCGTAGGTTGCAAAGACGTCGTCCTTCCTCCCGTCGTTTTTCACCGTCACGACGTGTTCGCCGGCGATGCCGTCCTTGATGCCGGTGACGTTGAACGCGTGGGTCTCCAGCAGGTAGTTGTAGATCCCCTCGTTCTTCCGGTCGTTGTAGGCCTTGTCGGCTGCGATGGTCGCCCCGTCGACTGCGAGACTGATCCTGACCGGGGTGCCCTCTTTCCTCGTCTCGTCATGCCCCCAGGTGGTGTAGATGTACAGCCGCGCATAGTTTATCGTGCCGTTCGTGGGGGCGGGGACGGAGATTGTGAATTCTTTGCTTTCACCCGTGTGGATAAGCCCGGTGTAGTTGCTGAACTCGTAGTAGGTCAGGTTTCCGTGGACGGTATCCGAGACGGCGAGGTCCAGGCTCTTTCCTGTGTAGCCGTAGTGGGGGGTTCCCCCGCCGCCCGTCCCATCAGATCCCTCGCCGGTCGTGAGTTCGAAGTTGACGGTGGTGGTCTCGCCGTCGCCGACCGTGACCGTCCGGTAATCTTCACCCGCCTCGCCCCTCACCTCGACCGTGTAGTCGCCGATGATCAGGTTCTCCAGCATCGCCGGGGTCACGACCGACATGTTCTCCCCGTTGAGGTAGATCCATGCGCCGGCCGGCTCGCTCGTCACCTCGATGCTCCCCGTGATCGGTTCGAGATCGAAGTGGACCGTGGCGTTTACCGCTTTGGTCACCGTGACCCACTGGTCGTCGGGTATCCGGTAACGCTCCATCTCGACCCTGACCGAGTGGTCTCCGGCGGAGATGCCGGGGATCGTCGTGTTCGTCGTCCACTGGGTCGGCTCGTCGTCGAGGAATATCGCCGCGCCGGCCGGCGCCGAGGTCATCCGGATTGACCCGACCTCCTCTTCGGGGTAGCGGACCGAGAGGAGGGCGAGCGGGATCTTGAAGAACGCACCCATGTACCCGCCGCCGCTCCCGCTGACGCTGAGGTCGCGGGTGTAGGTGAGCGTGCTCGGCATCCCGGGCTCCATGAGGTCGGAGACGTCCCACGTCTGGTACCCCGAGTAGCTGCCCTGCGGGTCGTTGGCATCGAGCGGTTCCATGTTGAATGTGAACTCCCCCACCTGGCTTGCAAGGTAGATCGTCGAGAACTCGGCGGCGGGGATGCGGTCGTCATACTGCGGGAGGTCCTCGGTATCGAAGACGGTCTCCCCCGTGTAGGTCTCGTCAAGTATCTCCTCGACGTAGTAGGAGTGGACGTCGTGCCCCTGGTTCACCCAGTAGTGTACTTCGTCGCCGTCGCCGTCGTCGTAGGCGACGACCAGCGTGATGAGTTTTATCCGCCCGTCTCGAAGTCCTGCGTAGCCTTCCGGCTGCTCTGTCTTCACCTCGGCGACCGGGTTGCTGTCGGTGATGAGGTTGGTCACGTCGTACCACATCAGGTAATCGCTCGTCACCCGGTTGCAGTGGTTGTTCACCCAGACCGGCCCGTCCCCGCCATCTGCGGGGAAGGAGTACGGCACCCGGAGTTCCTCGACGCCGAGCGTCTGCATCCCGGACCCGCCGTTGAACTTCACGGTTGCCCGATGTTCATTGTTGTTCTGCATGTGGCCGCAGTAGACGGCGACGTAGAGGCGCGCCCATTTGATCTCCGTGTAGGAAGGAAGTGAGAATTCCTTAGTAACTTCGCGCACCGGCACAGTCCCCAAGAAGGAATCGTGCCATAGTCCGCCGGAGACGGTGCCTTCTTCGACGGTCTGCAGCGGGATGCCGCCCACGTACTGGTCGGCCGCCGCGGGCGCGGGCACCAGGACGAGCAGCAGCACGAGAGAGAGTACAATTCCTGTGATATATGGTCTGTTGATTCTCATTTTTTCATACCCCCGTCCGTATCGCCGTCACCGGGTTGAGGTGGGACGCCTTCAGCGCCGGGTAGAGGCCCGATACCAGGGAAAGGGCGATCGCGATTGTCATTCCGATGACGAGAAGTTCCGGCGTGATCAGGGTGATATCGCCGTCCGAAAACGTGGAGAACGTATCGCCGAGCTGGGCGACGATGAACGGCCTGCCGAACGTATTGATCACGCCCGAGAAGGCAACGCCCAACAGGTCGCCGAGCACACCCCCGATCAATCCGATGTAGAGGCATTCGGCGAGGATTAGGTGGACGACGTCGCCGGGGGAGGCCCCGATGGCCATGGTGATCCCGATCTCCCGTGTCCGTTCAAAGACCGACATGACCATCGTGTTGACGATCATCAGCGCCCCCACGATCAGGGAGACACCGGCAAAGAACGCCAGGATGAGGACGACGACGTCCATCAAACGGTTCACCGACTCGATCTGCTGGAACGCGCCCTCTGCGGTGAGGCCGAGCGTCTTGACGTCGTCCACGACGGCGAAGACCGCATCGGGGCTGTCGATCCGGATCAGGACGCCGTCGAACGTCGTATCGTCTCCGCGCAACTCCTGCGCGACTCCGCGGTCGATCAGCATCACCTGGTCGAACGCATCGTCCCGTTCCTGGAGCACGCCGACCAGGGTGAAATCGACCTCTTCGTCGACCGGCATGCCGTTCTCGTCGTAGCGCCGGACCAGGATCGGGATGGTGTCGCCGAGCCGGACCCCTTCGTAGCGCTGGAGCGTCTCGGCGATGTCGTGCCCGAGCACCGCCTGCCGCGAACCGGTGGCGAGAGGCTCTCCTTTCAGGTACTTCGGCCGGATCACGTTCTCGATCCCGCCGGGATCGATGCCCACGACCTCGAGGTAGGTCTGCCGTTTCGTGGCGTACGCCTCCCTGACCACCGCCGAAGATGCCGCGGCATGGGGGATGGCATCGAGTTCGTCGATCTTTGCCGGCGTGATGAACTGGATCGCGCCTCCGCGGATATCCGCGGTCGCCTCGATGAGGGTGAGATCGGACTGCTCTTTGATCGCCTCCACCGCCTGGTAGCGGATCCCCTCGCCCAGGGAGACGGTTCCTACGACGGCAGCGACCCCGATCGCGATGCCGAGGGCGGTAAGGAAGACGCGCATCCGCTTCCGGGTGACCTGGCGGGCCGAGACCACCAGGTACTCAACCAGTCTGGCGATCACGAGACCACGCTCCCGTCGAGGAGTTCGATGGTGCGATCCGTCCGCCTGCCGAGCTCGCGCTCGTGGGTAACAAGCAGGAAGGTCGTCTCCCGCTCCCGGTTTACCTGTCGCATCAGTTCGAAGATCCCGTCGCGGGTCCTGGAGTCCAGGTTCCCCGTCGGTTCGTCGGCGAGGACGATGAGCGGGTCTCCGACGAGGGCGCGGGCGATCGCCACCCGCTGCTGCTCGCCGCCGCTCATCTCCCGCGGGTAGTGGTGCGCCCGGTCCGCAAGGCCGACGAGCGAGAGGAGATCGGCCGCCCGTTTTGCCCTGGCGGCCCTGTCGCGGTAGTTGAAGAGGAGCGGATACTCCACGTTCTCCTGCGCCGTCAGCGCCGGGATGAGGTTGAAACTCTGGAAGACGAATCCGATGGACCCTCTCCTGAGCGCGATGAGCGCCTTCCTGTCGCTGAAGTCGACGCGTCTGCCGCCGATGTGGACCTCACCCGAGGTCGGGGCGTCGAGACCCCCGAGGATGTTCAGGAGCGTGCTCTTTCCGCTGCCGCTCCTCCCGAGGAGCGCGACGAACTCGCCCTTCCCGACGGCGAAGTTCACATCCGCAAGAGCGGTCACCTGGTCGTTGTACGCCTTGTTGACGTGTATCGTCTCGATGATTGTCTCCATTTCTCTCACCTCCGCTCGGCCCGGAGCACGGCGTTCGTCAGGACCAGGTAGTCTTTTTCGTCCTGGACCCGTGCAAAATTGTTATCGGACTGCAGGTAGGGGAGCACGTCCCGCCGGTCGATCCCGATCTGCATCGTCTCGTCGGAATCGAAGACGTTCGTCCACTCCTTCCCGTTCGAGCCCGGGAACACCGCCGAGATGATCGCTTCAAAGAACGAGGGCATACTGCCCGTTCCTTCGCGATTGAAGAAGAGCCGGTTGATCACGGGGATCTTCTCCCGGGTGTAGCCGCCCGAAGGGGCGACGAGGAGGAGTTCGGCCGAGTCGAGGCCGGAGCGATCGATCGTTCCGGGAAAGTCGATCCTGCTTGACGCCATGGCCGGGGTGATCCCGTAACTGTTGTAGAGGAGGTCGGCCCCCTCGCTCACCCACACGATCGCCTCCGGCGACCCCGGGCTCTCGTAGACGGCGAGCAGACCGATCCCCTGGACGACGAAGGTCCGGTTGTCGGTGGCGTTGTTCTCGAGGACGACCGCAAAGGAGTTTGTTCCGGGATTGAGGTCCGCGGTCGTGAAGATATCCGCGCCCGAGAAGAAATCGTTCTGGCTGGCAAACCCTTTGGAGTCCGTGTAGCGGCCGGCCTCCGTGAGTTGTTCGCCCGTATCCGTGCGGGTGAGCGAGATCACCGGATAGATTGCGCTCTGGTCGAGCTTGCTCCAGGCCCAGTAGACGTAGAGCCGCTGGTACCTGACGGCTGCGTCGGCCGGGAGTTCGGGATCGAACGCAACCGTGTACCGGTCTCCCGGGCCGAGTGCGCCGCTGTAGGTGCTGTTTCCAACGGTATAGACGTAGTCTCCCCGAAATTCGTCGTAAAACACGGATGAAAGCGGTTTGTCCCCGGCATAGGTTGCCGCCGCGGGAGCTGCCAGAAGGAGCAGGAGGATCAGTCCGGCAGCGGTGCTACGGGAAGACATGATCCCCCTCGGCTGCGTTGTTTCCCCTGTTCGCGTCTTTGATCGCGCCTCCCTCGTCCGCGACCACCTTGAGCCGGTGCTTGCCGGGCGTGGTGTACAGTGGAACCTCGATGGTGGCCGTCGCCCCGGCCCCGATCCCGTCGACGTGCTTGACCGCTGCCTTATCCCCGTCCAGGTAGATGGTGAGATCGAAGGCACCGACGTCGCTCCCCCCGCCGTTCGTGATCGTGACGGGGATCGTATAGTCCGAGAACCCTGCGGCGGCTCCGGGCGGTACCATCAGCGGAGATAAGCCGACGATGACCACGCCCGCGACCAGAACGGCCGCTGTCTTCCCACCGGGCGGGCGCAGCGCGGCAAGGAGTGCGGCGAGGCAGAGCCCTGCAAACTGGGCCAGGAGCGGGGCGGGTGACTGCTGCGTCGGTGCGGCCTGCGCCCCGGCCGCGACCCCGCTCCGCACCGGTGCCCCGATGGCGACGGAGAGGTCGGGGATCGTGCCGACCGTAAGGTCCGTCGACGCTTCGTTGTCCGTCGGGTCGGCCTCCCCGCCGCCATCGACCCTGACTGAGACCGTATGCCGGCCTTCGGCGAGGGTGACGCCGGTTTCAACCTGCTGGACGCCGGATCTCGCCGGTTCGACCTCGACAGTTCCGACGGCAACTCCATCAACCGAGAAGACCACCCCGATCGTTCCGTCGGGTCGTGCGCCGTAGTTTCTCACGGTTGCCTGAATCGTCGCTTCCTCGCCTGCATACGCTCCCGCCACCACGGGGGTGTCGACGGCGAAGTCCGGTGCCGGCGAAGCGTCGGGCCTTTGCACCGTGAGGATCACGGAGCAGGGGTGGATGTAGTCCTCGCCTTCGGGCTGCGAGCCGATGGTGGTGATCTCGCCGTCGCCGTCGAGGTCTCTCCCGCGCTCGAAGACGATGGTATTGGTCTCTTTCAGGAGCCGGCCGACGTCGAACGTCTCGACGTCGATGTAGCGGCTATCGGTCCCGGCACTGCCGGTCGCGTCGCCGATGTGCTCGTTGCCGATGTCCCGCGCCCCCTCGGGATAGAGCGAGAGGTCGGTCACCGGGCTGCCCAGATCCTCGCCGTTGAAGAGGATGTAATCTGGCTGCCCTTTCGTCGAGGCCAGGAGGACCGCCGTCAGGTCGGCTGTTGCCTGTCCCGTTGCGGGAGCCTTCTCAAGAGTAATCTCGCACGTATCGTGTCGCGTGGGGTTCGTGCCGGACCACCCCTCGCCGTGGAGGTCCTCGTTCCCCTCGGCGATCCAGTACCTGGTGACCGGTTTGCCGTCGTCTTCCACGACGGCCACGACGAAGATGCCGTAGGAGCGTCCGTCGATTCTGCTTTCGGCCTGCCCCCTGCTGGTCGTGAGGGTGATGGTGTTCGTGCCGCCCCGGAGCTGGTCGGTGCAGTCATGTGCGACCCAGTAGACACCGTATCCCGATACGAAGGTCTCCTCATGTCGGTCGTCTTTCCCGAAGAGGTCCCGGCGGACCGGGACGCCGTTGTTGACGCTGAGTTCCTCCCAGCCGGTGTAACGCTCGGTGCCGCCCCAGACGCCCGTGTAGATCCGTGCCCAGACCGGCTTTGACGGAAGGGAGAAAGTGCACTTGATGGGGGGGGCAGTGAGCCCGTACGTCCCGAATGTGAGCACCTCCCCCCGGACCTCACCCTGGGCTGCTGTCTGAAGGGGGATGCCTTCGAAGTCGTAGATTGCCGAGACCGGGGCCGTCATCAGGACTAATGCAATAAACGCGCATAACCATGTGCGGATATGTTTGAATATATTCATACGATCTATCAAAATGTAACATCAGATATTAATATATTCTATTTTTGTATTACATGCAGGGGGACCCGCTTTGTCTTGTTGCACGAAGCAGGAAAAGTTACAAATCACACTCGCCCGGCAACGGCTGCCCGGGTCTGTTGTTATCCTCCTGAAACGTTCTGCAAACACCCGTGTCTCTCCCTGAAATCGAGGTGCGCCTGAAGGGACGGTGGGCGCGCGAACACCGGAGGCGGGGGTGGATGCCCCCGATGCCCTTACCGATCGGCGCAGGATCATGTCGACATCCCGGGAATGCCCCGCCGATATTGTTAATATTTGCCATTTTGGTGCCATTTAATCGGTGAAAATAAAAAATTACTCCTAACAAGTAATACAAAAGGTAAAATATTTAACACAACGCGATGAAACTTCCTGCAGTGACACCGAACAGAGCATTACTCCTGTGCATCCTGGTCTTCGTGCTCGCGGCCTCTGCAGCGGCTGGCAGTGTTGAAAGGACCGTAGTTCAACTGCCGGAAGGCGCCGGGAGCGGTCTTGAGGTGACGCTCACGGTGAACGATATCCCCGTCGGCGGCATCGTCGAGACCATCCCCGACGGCTGTACGTGGGCCGGGTGCGACCACCCCGACAATCGCACAAGGGTCTCGAACCGGACGGTCGCCTTCGCCGTTGTCGGCGAAGAAACGGTTCGTTACCGGCTGCAGGGGTCGCCGGGGGCCGGAGATGAGCTAAACGGCACGTGGGAAGACCTGCTGACCGGTGAATCGGGTGTGATCGGGTCGGACGGACCCTCTCGCTCCGGGCAGGCCGCGCAGACGACGGTCCCGTCGACACCCGGTTTTGAGTATGCCGCCGCACTGGCGGCGCTTGCCGCGGCGTACCGGTGGAGGTGCAGCCGGTGATGCGGAGACTTCTCCTGCTCGTCTGCTGCATCTGCCTCCTGGCCGGAACGGCAGTGGCGGAGGCGGTCCCGTGCGACCGTGACGGCGACGGCACGTTGACCTCGTCCGAGGTCGCAACCGCAATTCTCGACTCGCTGGACGCCCGGTTCATGGGCGGGACCGTCGAGGCCCCGCCGTCCGACGACCTCCGGGATGCCGCGTTCGTCTACGAGCACTGGGACGGCAGGGCGCTCACGATAACCGACTCCTCCGGGCGAACGACGACGCTCGCCCGCCCGCTCCGGAGACTGGCGGTCTTCAACAGCGATACCCTCGAGGTGATGCGGTCGATCGGCGTGGAGTCCGATCGGGTCGTGGGCGTGAGCAAGTACACCCTTGAGGACCCGACCTTCTTCCCTGAGTACCAGGGAACGGCGAACCTCGGATCGATCTGGGCTCCCGACTACGAACAGGCAGCTGCGGTCCGTCCCGATGCGATCTTCCTCTACGCAACCCTCTCCGAATCTTTCTGCGACGAGATCGAGACGACGCTTATGTCGATCGATCCCGGTATCCGGTTCTTCCGGTTCGATAGTTATCGGCCGGCGGTATACGCCGACGAGGTGCGGAAGCTCGGTCTCCTTCTCGGGAACGAAGAAGGGGCAGAGCGGTTCCTCGCGTTTCACCGGAACGTTACGGGTACGGTGGCCGAACGCCTGAGCCGGGTGCCGGCCGACGACCGGATGCCGGTCTACCTGGAAAACTGGAACGACTACAAGAGCGCCGGAAAGGGCTCGGGCTACGACGAGAAGATAGAACTTGCCGGCGGCAGGAACATCTTCGCCGATATTATGGTTGAATACCCGGTGGTCGACCCCGAAGCGGTCATCAGCAGGAACCCCGACGTCATCGTCAAGATCGTGGGTGCTGGCGAACTGGCCTTCGGCGGCTACGGCGACGACGACCCGTCGTCCTTCGAGACGGTTCGCTGCTCGATCGGGAGCCGCCCGGTATGGGACAGGATTGGTGCGGTCAGGGACGACCGGGTGTACGTCATCCACACCGACGTCATAGGAGGGCCTGAATACTTCATCGGTGTCGCGTACATGGCGAAGTGGTTCTACCCGGATCTCTTCCCCGACCTGGATCCCCGCGCAATCCACCGGCAGTACCTGGACGAGTTCCAGCGGCTCGACTACGACCTCGACGAACACGGAACGTTCGTATACCCGGCATGATGACGGATTTCGGCAGGGAGGAGTATGCACGGCTCACAGAGAAGAGAGCCCTCTTCATCACCGCCCTCATCCTGATCCTCGTGGCGCTTGTCGGGATCGCCGTGACCCTCGGGTCGGCGGACCTCCCGGTCGCCGACGCCTACCTTGCCATCTTCGCCGGGCTCTTTCCCGGGGCGGTCGACCTGCCGGAACGGATGATCGAGTCCAATGCGGTCGGGATCGTCTGGGGCTGGCGGCTGCACCGCGTGCTCTTCGCGATCGCGGCGGGATTTGGGCTTGCGATCGCCGGCACGGTGATGCAGGGGGTCCTCCGAAATCCGCTGGCAAGCCCCTTCACGCTCGGGATCGCCTCCGCCGCCTCGTGCGGCGCATCGGTCGCCATCGTTCTCGGGGCCGGTATTCTCTCCGGCGGCTACCTCGTCGTCGGAAACGCCTTTCTCTTTGCCATGCTCGCTGCCGGCGCCATCTACGGCATGGCCCGCCTGCGGGGCATGGGAAGCGAGACGATGATTCTCGCCGGCGTCGCGCTCATGTACCTCTTCTCGGCGGTGACGTCCCTCCTTCAGTACGTCGGCAGCGCTGAACAACTCCAGGCGGTGGTTTTCTGGATGTTCGGGTCCCTGGATAAGTCCTCCTGGCCGAAACTCGGGATCGTGACGGCCGTCGTCGCTGCCGTCGTCCCACTCCTCCTCTGGCGCGCGTGGGACCTCAACGCCCTCGCCGAAGGCGACGAGGTGGCCAAAAGCCTCGGCGTGCCGGTGGAGCGGTCCATGGCCGGGTTCATGCTCGCCGCATCGCTCGTAACGGCGGTGATTATCTGTTTCACCGGCACCATCGGGTTCATCGGTCTGGTCGCGCCTCACATCACCCGGATGGCGATCGGGGCCGACCACCGCACCCTCCTTCCCGCGTCCGGGCTCGTGGGCGCCGCCCTCCTCCTCGGCGCCGACTGCCTCGCGCGCACAGTAATCCCCGGGACGATCGTCCCGGTCGGGATCATGACGGCGTTCCTCGGCATCCCGTTCTTCCTCTACCTCTTCATGCGCAGGAGGGATGCCTGACGCCCCTGCTCTGCGTGCAGGAGCTCTCGTACTCCTACCGCGACCGGCAGGTGCTTGCGGATGTCTCGTTCGCCCTCGATGCGGGGGAAGTCATCGGACTCGTCGGACCGAACGGCTCAGGGAAGACGACACTGCTCCGGTGCCTGGACCGGATCCTCGACCCGGAAGGGGACATCCGCCTTGACGGGCGCGACCTGTGCTCGATGAACCGGCCCGAAATCTCACGGACTATCGCCTACGTCCCGCAGAACGGTGGGACCTCCGGTTCTGCGACGGTCTTTGAGACCGTTCTGATGGGCAGGCGGCCGCACCTGCGCTGGAGCGTCACCGAAGAGGATGAACGGAAGGTTTCGGAGGCGCTCTCGCTTCTCGGCATCGGCGGCTTCGCATCCCGCAGGGTCGACCGCCTCTCGGGCGGGGAGCGGCAGCGGGTGCTGATTGCACGGGCGATCGCGCAGGATGCCCGGATCCTTCTCCTCGACGAGCCGACGAGTGCGCTTGATGTGCGCAGCCAGATCGAGGTGATGGCCCTCCTCTCCCGGCTCGCGGAAGAGCGCCGGCTTGCGGTGGTCGCGGCGATCCACGATCTGAACCTTGCCGCCCGCTACTGTCACCTGCTCCTGATTTTAAAAGACGGGCGGGTGCTCGGCCGGGGGACGCCGCCCTCTCTCCTTACCGGGAGGATGGTACGTGCAGCATATGGCATCGAGGCGTCCGTGAAGGACGAAATGGGCGTGCCGTACGTGGTTCCTCTCCGTCCGTCGAACAATGATGATCTGGTGGAGATCGAATGAAAGTAACCATAGTGGCCTGGGGCAGCGAACTGCTGCAGTTTTCGGGTGCAGCGCGGGAGGCGGGGATCGCTCTTGCCGCGTGGCAGGTACATGAACTGAAGGACGATCCGGAGAAACGGAGGCGATGCATCGAGTCGTGCAACGGAGCGGACGTCGTCCTGATCCACCCGTCGCACGACCCGGTCTGGGACGAGATCCTGGGTGGTCTCGGGGAGGGCGTTCCGGTCATACCGTTCGGCTACACCGATGCTTCATGGTCGGCCTCGACCGTGCCGCTCGCCGTCGTTTCCACGGTAAGCGCCTACTTCCTCTACGGCGGGCCCGAGAACATCGGGAATCTGATCCGCTATGTTCAGGCCGAGGTCGCCGGGATGGACGTCGCCTACGACCCGCCGCGCGAGACCCGCTGGGAAGGGATCTACCACCCGGACGTCGGTGCCGTCTTCGACGACCCCGATGTGTACCTCGCCTGGTATCCGTCCCGGCACAGCATCCGTGTCGGGCTCCTCTTCTCCCGGACGCACTGGGTGAACGGGGACCTGGCTGTCGAAGATGCCCTGATCCGGGAACTCGAGAAGCATTACGACGTCCTCCCGGTCTTCTGCTTTGGGGTCCAGGATCAGGGGATCGGGGCACGGTCAGACCCTGAGGTGATAGATACCTTCTTCAAGGGTCGGATCTCTGCGCTCATCGACGCGCGAACGTTCACGCCGCCCCGTGACGGCGATGCCTGCATTAAAGCGCTGGAGAATCTCGGCGTGCCGGTCCTCCACCCCCTGATCCTCTATCATCGAACTGAAGCCGAATGGAGGGCCGATACGGATGGGATGCGTGGGAGCGACGTCTCCTGGTACGTTGCGCTGCCCGAGTTCCTGGGCGCGATCGAGATGCTGCCGGTCGGCGCGGCGGAAAGCCGTGACCCGGCGGGCACCGAGGGCGAGCGGCATGTCCCCATCGCCGAGCGGGTGGAGAAGTTCGTCGGCCGGGTTGGGAAGTGGATCGACCTTGCGGCAAGCCCTCCCGCAGAGAGGCGGGTGGCCTTCATCCTCCACAACAAACCCTGCGCATCGGTCGAGGCGACGGTCGGCGCCGGGGCGCACCTCGATACGCTGGAGAGCGTCGCCAGAATTTTGAGAGCGATGCGCGACCAGGGATATGCGGTCGAATGCCCGGAGAGCGGGAGAGACCTGATAGAAGCCATCATGAACCGGAAAGCGGTCAGCGACTTTCGCTGGACATCGGTAGAGGAGATCGTCCGGAGAGGAGGCGCCCTTGCGCTGATAGAACCTGATGATTATGCCGCCTGGTTCGAAACCCTGCCCCCCGAAGTCAGGACCCGCATCTGCGAGGCGTGGGGACAGCCGCCGGGCGAAGAGGTGAACGGGGTTCCGCCGGCGATGATCTACGAGGGGAAGATCGTCGTTACCGGGGTGCGCTTTGGAAACGCCATCGTCTGCGTCCAGCCGAAGCGCGGGTGCGCCGGCCCGCGGTGCGACGGAGAGGTCTGCCGGATCCTCCACGACCCGGGCGTTCCGCCGACCCACCAGTACCTTGCGACCTACCGCTACATCGAGGAGACGTTCGGTGCGGATGTGATCGTCCATGTCGGCACGCACGGAAATCTCGAGTTCCTCCCCGGCAAATCAGTCGCCCCCTCGGATGCCTGTTTC
The DNA here is from genome assembly GCA_018433835.1 of Methanoculleus sp. Taxonomy (GTDB): domain Archaea; phylum Halobacteriota; class Methanomicrobia; order Methanomicrobiales; family Methanoculleaceae; genus Methanoculleus. The sequence continues at coordinate 116,557 of JAHDQM010000014.1, read as the reverse complement.
CCCGATATCGCCATCGGAACCATCCCTCACCTCTACATCTACAACGCCGACAACCCGCCGGAGGGGACGCTTGCCAAGCGGCGGAGTTACGCAACTCTGATCGACCACATGCAGACGGTGATGGTTGCAAGCGACCTCTATGCGGGGTTAAAGGAACTCGAAGAGCAGATCGCGGATTACAACCGGGCGAAAGAGATCGACCGGGCAAGGACGCACGCGCTCGAGCACACCATCGTCGACCTCCTGGAGCAGACCGGCATAGCCGACGAGATCGGGTTTGCAGCCATGCACGAGCAGGGGGCTCCGTTTGAGGAGGTGGTCGGCGTCGCCCATACCGCCATAACCCGGATCGCCGACACCCGGATCCCCGAGGGGATGCACATCTTTGGGGAGGTGCCGGAGGGTGAACGCCGGGTGGAGTTCATCCACGCCGTCATGCGGTATGATGGAGAAGTGAAGGGCGCGGTGCTCCGGATGATGGGGCACGACGCTTCGACTGCGGACGATGCACTGTTGCGGGATGCCGAAGTTGCAGCAAAAGCGCTCATCGCCGCGATCCTCGCGGGGGAGACTCCTGAACGGGCGGCGGAGCGGGCTCTCTCCGACCGCCTGCGCCGGCACGACCATGAGGCGCTCGAAACGATCCGGGCTGGCGTCCTCGATATCGAGGCGCGGATAGACGACTCCGACGAGATCGGGAGCCTGCTCTCGGGGTTCGCCGGGGGTTATATCCCGCCGGGCCCCTCCGGCCTGATCACGCGAGGCAAGCCCGAGGTGCTCCCCACCGGGCGGAACTTTTACTCGCTCGACCCTTTCCGGGTACCTACCCGTGCCGCGTGGCGGATCGGGATGCGGCTTGCGGAGAGCGTTGTTGCGAAGTACGTCGACGAGCATGGACGGGTTCCGGAGAATATCGGCATGTACTGGATGGCGTCCGATATCATGTGGGCCGACGGCGAGCAGCTCTCCCAGACCTTCTCCCTCATCGGGGTCGAGCCGGTCTGGACGGACGGCAGGGTCAGGTCCTACCGGGTGATCCCGATCGAGGAACTCGGCCGGCCGAGGATCGACGTCACCGTCAGGATGAGCGGGATTCTCCGGGATTGTTTTTACACCTCCATTGAACTTCTGGACGACGCTATCCGGGAAGTCGCCACACTGGACGAACCGCCTGAGATGAACTTTATACGGAAGCACGCCCTGCAGGGGCGCGGTACGGCCCGTATCTTCGGAAGCAGGCCGGGAACTTACGGCAACGGCGTCAGCCTGGCGGTCTATGCATCGGCCTGGAAGGAGGATGCGGACCTTGCAGAGGTTTTTGTCAGGTGGAACAGTTATGCCTACGGACGGGGTAGTTTCGGTGAAGAGTCTCCTGAGACCTTCTCCGCGCAACTTGCCGCCGTCGACCTCACTTTCAACAAGACGGTGACCGACGAGTACGACCTCCTCGGGTGCTGCTGCTACTTCGGGACGCACGGCGGGCTGACCGGGGCGGCGCGGGCACTCTCGAACCGGGACGTGCCTGCCTACTACGGCGATACGCGTGACCGGGACAGGGTGGAGGTCAGGACACTTGCCGAGGAGGTGCGGCGCGTTGTCAGGGCGAGGCTTCTCAACCCGCAGTGGATCGAGGGGATGAAGCGGCACGGCTACAAGGGTGCCGGGGATATCTCGCGGCAGGTGGGCACCGTCTACGGCTGGGAGGCAACGACACAGGAGGTGGACGACCGGATCTTCGACGATATCGCCCGCACATTCGTCCTGGATCCGGAGATGCGGCGGTTCTTTGAGGACGAGAACCCCTGGGCGCTGGAAGAGATCGGGAGGCGGCTGCTTGAGGCGCACGAGCGCGGTCTCTGGGATGCCAACCCGGATGTTCTCGAAGGGCTGCGGGCGGCGTACCTGGAGATGGAGGGCTGGATCGAGGACCGGATGGGCGATGCCGGAGGCGAAGTCCAGGGTGGCGCAGTCCGCGTGGTGACCGTGAAGGACGTGAAAGCGCTGCGGGGAGCACGGGAGAAAGAGTGAGCGGCGTGAAGACGGCGGATGGCGATAAGCGACGTTTCGGCAGAAACGGAGCTCGAGCGTCGTCAGATGCGCAGCCCGTTAACGCGTCGCGCTCCATCACGCCACCGGTAACCGTCTGCATGCGGCACGTTCCCACTTTTCACTCACTCCTGCTTTTTCAGCCTGAGCAGACATGCCGTGAGAAGCAGCGCACCCGCTGCAGCAGCTACCCCAAATCCCGGCGATGCGGGTGCCGCCGGGTCTTCGAGCGGGATTGCATACAGGTCGTTTCCATCGCTCACGACGATCGCCTTGCCGTTGGGAGACCATTGCTGCATCATGAATGCCGGGTTATCGGGGCCAAGGGATGCGAGGCCGGAGCCGTCGCTCTCCATCACCCAGAGCGCCTGGTTCCGCGACTCCGACCGGAAGGCGATCCCGGCACCGTCCGGCGACCAGACCGGTGATTTGTCCCGGTTTCCTGTTGTCAATTGCTCCGAACCCGATCCGTCGCTATTGATAACCCAAAGAGAGAACTCCGGCTGTGTTCCGGGCGGTGCCGCGACGACGTAGGCGATCCTGGTGCCGTCCGGGGACCAGGAATACCCGGAGACGTTCCCGTCGCTGAACGTCACCTGTCTCTTGCCCGTTCCATCGCTCTGCATCGTCCAGATCTCTCCGTTTCCCGACCTTTCCGAGAGGTATGCGATCCGATCCCCGTGCGGCTGCCACAGGGGCAGGCGCGCATCCCCATCGGTCGTCAGCTGCTTCTTGTTGCCGCCGTCCGCGTCCATGATCCGGATATCGGCATCCTTCCGGATTGCCGAGAGGTTCACCGCAGGCGGCCCTTCTGCAGCGGGCGCCAGGAGGGTCTTCCAGACCGCCGAGTTGTCGAAGAGGCAGGAGGTATAGACGATCCGCCTCCCATCGGCGCTCCAGTCCGCCCCGTAGCCGGAGAGCGTCAGGCCGGGGAGGATGCGGCCGCTTTCGGTCAGGCGCATCCTCCTGGTCCCGTCCGGGTTCATCGTCCAGAGGTCGAGCCCTTCTTCGGTGCCGGAGAGGAAGAGGAGTTTCTTCCCGTCCGGCGACCAGGGATCGAACTCGGTGAAGAGATTCCACGAAAGGTTGTCCGTCACCTGCACCGGGCCGCCGTCGTCGCACTCCATCACCCGGATGCCGGAGTGGACTCCGTCGGACGAGACGAAGGCGATCCTGGCACCGTCCGGAGACCAGAAGGGGTACGCATCGAATGCCGAATCGTTTGTCAGTTGAACAACGGGTGCAGCCGCTGCCGGGGGAATGCACACGATCAGCAGGATGATGATGCATATCGTTTTTTGGTTCATACATACCTCTCCTGCGCGTCTCATGGGTATATCACACAGGAAGCAGAAGCATCCTCTCTACCAATATTTGTCCATATGATGACCCAGACCCAACATTCGGCATGCACTTTTACTTCCACAGTATAGGAGGAAGCTGAAGGCGCCACATCTATATTGTCCGTACCGGACTGTATGCAGTAATCGGTATAGAGAGGTTTCACGATCTCACTCGAGCCGCCAGGCCAACTCACTTTGATTGTTGTACTGAGTTCGCAGCTCGTGAACGTGAACTGTTGACTATAATCGAAACATCCACTTACATACCAGTCTACTATAACATAGCGGGTACCGTCACCCCTCTGGTACAAGTCTGCAGAATTAATCTTTGCCGACGCATTCAATTTAACGTCCTGAACGGGACCACAAGAACCAATTGGCATCACATCACTATTCTGCTCGGCACATTTCCTTCCCATTGCAATACTATGTCACTCGAAATTTCGCAACAGTGCCTGGAGGAACACGGAACCGCAACGGCTATCCCCTATGGCAGCCAACAGCCCTATTGCCCTCCGGGCACGCTTTTGGGGGCCGGGATACGACGGCAATCGGGGTTCCCGGCCCCCGTGGGATACCGTACACGGTGTCACCGATCAAGGCGTCAACGTTCTCCCATATACCTTTTCTGTGACAAACATCGAACTGTCGCGGCTGTACCCGGGCCGTTGCATTCTCCTGATACGCCCTTGTTGTTCCATCTCCCGGCAGTACGGCCGATTTCCAGTTGAAATATACCTCGATCCCCGGATCGTGGGTATGAGTGCATACTCCGGTAAGAACCCTGCATACCTTCCCCGAATATCGAAACCCGGCGAAATAATCGGCCTGCCTCCAATGCAGCCCCTCCCCGGGAGCGAAAGTGCGCGCCCGTCTATCATCGGATATCCGTCCGCATGAACCGCGTGTATGCGGCGGCAAAGAAGACGACGGGATAGAGGATCAGCGCCACCACGCTCGACCAGATTTCGCCGAGCGTATCTTCAAGGGTCACCCCGGGGGGGCGTGAATCCTCAGGATCAGGATGCTCCTTAGGGAGCGTCCTTCGAGCATCGTCAGGTGCGCGTCCGGTGAACCGTAGTGCTCGGGAATCGCGATCACCGGGGGCAGACGGGGAAGGGGCTCAAAAGTTCGATCTTTCTCGCATCGGCCGTTTTCCGGGCACCGCTCGGCATGGCGGGAGAGCGCACGCGAGCAGCAGCAGGACGATACATATCGTCTTCAGGGTCATACCGGATCTTGTCATAGAGTTCGTCCCAAAAAGATCTCCGAACCTTCGGTATACCCTAACCGGAGCCTTTACTTCCCAGGTATCTACCATTAGAGCCGTATTCTGAGCAAGAAGGGTGAAATGGCTTTCCATTGGGTATCGCACCTTCGCACCTCCTGTGCTCAAACTCCGTTCCTGCCGGGACGTCGCATATCGCCACTCGGGGAACGACTGTCGGTACGACAGGAGTTTGAGAAACTTGAAGAGTTTCGAGCGAGGGTCCGGGGAGGTGCACCCGGCGAAACGGCGGGTGCATAAGCACCGATAGGTGCGAAAGGATGTCCCTCTCCCGGCAATAGCGTTTTGGGACAACTTCATATTCACAATACTCCTGTATACACTCTGGCCGATACCAGTTTCCACAGAAGCAATACGATCTTCGCACCGATTGCCAGCCCCACGGGAACAAAGACCGTCACCAGTGCCTGGCGAGTGGAGAGGCTTCGTGCGTGCCGCATACCTGCTGTCCAGAGGAACCCGCACCAGAGAAGAACCGGAATCGCAACTCCAGCATCGATCAGCGCTACGGCAGCTGCATGCGCCGCCACACGAGAGGGGATGAAATAGTCCTGCACCGGCAGGGAGATGAGCTGGAGGAGGGCTAGATGGAGGAGGGCCCCGACGATCAGGGGCACGCATCCGTATCCTACATTGGCCAGCGTCCTGAGAAACGTACCCCGGCCTTTGTACAGGTATGATACCCCGTAGAAGACTGCCGAGTAAGATACCCATGCCAGGAACGGTGAGAGAGCCGTTGCAAACAGGCCCACGTATATGATCGGGTGCGCGGACGGGTCGGTGAGCTCCAGCGTTCTGGTGTACGCGGTGATCGTATCGTAATTGCCGACGATCTCAACCAGAAAAAGGCTACAGACGATCAGAGCTGGAATCTTTAGATCGACGCGCTTGACCGGTAGTTCTGCAAAAAATGTATCGGGAGAAAGGCAGAGCAGCCTCAACTGTCGGAAAAATGAGTTTATCCGAGGGGAAGCGATTTCCTGCAAAGGAGAGATATAATCACTGATTTTCATAAGCCAGCCTGATTGCATAATCAACAGGACTCCATAGTAACTCAACTGTCCTGCCGTGCATCACGGTGCCGTTCAGTACCTCGTTTGCGGGTGTGCGGTTGGCCACCCACAGCTCAAGTTCTGTGGGCGAAATTGAGAACGCTCCTATCTCCAATTCGGGATGGTCCTTCCGGAACTGCAGCAGTTCAGCCACGAGTTGTTCACGCTCTTTCTCGTAATCCACATCATGGATGACTGTAAGGGTCCAGTCACCGATCTCTCTGCCCTGGAGGGCCTCCATCCCTTTTTCGTCCTGTACCCTCCTTCTTTCGCTCCCTATGGAGTACGCATAGAGGACAACCCGTTTGTTGTCCGGGTCAAATCCCCATTTACTGATGCTGAATGTTCTGTTATTGCCGCGTTGTAGATCTTTTAACTCCTCTCTCACCTCCTTCGGCACCCCGTCCGGCGTCATGTTCGCCGCATCCAGCGCTCGTTGCATGAGTTCGGGCACATCCGGCTCCAGAACGGCCTTAAAGGTCCAGCCGCTGATCTCTCTGCCCTGAATGGCATCCACCTTCGTTTCATACCCGTCATTCGGCCATGTGAAGTGCGCATAGGCGACGACCAGTCTGTTCCGGGGATCAAGCTCCCACGTCCGTATGCCCCCGATCTGCGCGCTGATCTTCTCCATCTCCTCTTTTACTTCGTCGGGCAACTCTTCCGGCGTCATGTTCGCCGCATCCAGCGCTCGCCTCACGGTCCGAAGCATATACGGCTCCCAGGCGACGTTAAAGGTCCAATCGCCGACCTTTCGGCCCTGAACGGCCTTCAGCTCCTTTTCATGCTCCTCATTCCATGCGAAGACTGCATGGATGACGACCTGCTTGTTCCGGGGATCAACGTCCCACTTCCAGATGATATCCTCAAACTGCGTGGCGTTTTTCATCTCTTCGATCACGTCGTCGGGCAACTCGTCCGGCGTCATATTTACCTCTTCCAGCATTCGTTCCACGGTTCCGGACCTATACCAGGACCAGTATATCTCCTGGGCACGCTCCCAGATCTCGTCCGATGTCATGTTCTCAACCTCCTGTTCTTCTCCAGGTACCTGTTGCGGCGTTGCATTCCGGCTTATATCCCCCGGTAAGTTCGACCCTGTCGGCGACCCCTCCGGCGTCACGTTCCCGGTCCCCGGATCGCTGCCCTCGTCATTGTGCACTGCTACGATCAGTGCTAACGCGCAACAGACGACTCCGATTGCGACAACAGCGGCGATGATTCGTGCAACGGACTCTGTCATTCTCCTCCTCCATCAGCCCGGGGTGACGGTGCCATATGGCTCTATAATACCTGAACTGTCCTGTCATGCATCATGGTGCCGTTCAGTGCCTCTTTTGCGGGTGTATGGTTGGCCACCCGCAACCGAATTTCTGTGGGAGATGTTACGAAATTCACTGCCTGCACTTAGGGCTGGTCATCTCAAAGATACAGCAGTTTCTCTTCTGTACTTCAATCTGTCCCCGGTCCCCTCGATGCAGGTTCGGTCTCTTTCATCTCCTCCCACATCTCCTTTGGTGCGCCTCCAATTAGCTCGATTGTCCTGCCGTACATCACGGTGCCGTTCAATGCCTCGTTTTCGGGCGTACGGTTGCGTACCCACATCTCCATATGTGCTGGTGATGTTATGATAAAGCCCGATATCTCCAATTCAGGATGGTCCTTCTGGAATTGCAGCAGTTCGGCCGCAACCTGCTTACGTTCGTTCTCGTAATCGATATCGTGAACGACCCTGAAGGTCCAGCCACAGACCTGCTTGGCCTGAATTGCCTTCACTTTCTTTTCATCCCGTATGGAGTACGCGTGGATGATGGCCAGTTTGTTCTCCGAATCAAATTCCCATCTGCTTATACCAAACTTTCTGTCTTCATAGGTTCGTTGCAGTTGTTCAATCTCTTCTCTCAACTCTTCCGGCAACTCTTCCGGTGTCATATTCGCCTCTTTCAGTGCTTCCTTTACGGGTAGAAGCAGTTGTAGATCTTCCGATAACTCTTTCGATGTCATGTTCTCAACCTCCTGTTCTTCTCCAGGTACCCGTTGCGGCGTTGCATTCCGGCTTATATCCCCCGGTAAGTTCGACCCTGTCGGCGACCCTTCCGGCGTCACGTTCCCGGCTCCCGGACCGCCGTCCTCGTCAGGAGGGTACACTGCTACGATCGTCGCTCCCGCACAACAGATGATTGCAAGTGCGATGATGATCCGTAGGGTCGTTTTTGTCATGTACTCCGCCCTTTCAGCCCTTGGTTACATTTCCTTTTGCGTCGATCAAAAACGTCACCAGAGGCACTATATCGTGGTCCGGGAGACCGCAATTAAAGATACCTGTTATCTCGTAGATCTTCACCTTCGTAGCCTCTGTTTCTGTCCCGCGGGGCATCTGCCAGTCACCGGGTCTGATGTCCAGGTTGTCAAACTGGTAGAACTTCCAGCTGGAAAACTCGTCACTGTTGCCGCCCAAAAACTCGGCGCAGACCGCATGGCCGAAGCCCTGTGAGTTGTTTATAAGCGACACCATGTAGAAGTCCAGATCGAAGGTCCCCTCGATGTAACAGTGTTCGGGGCAGCCGTCCTTCTCCATCCAGTAGCAGCCTGCCAAGTCTTGAAGATGATCGAGGCATTTTCGGGTCCGGGCAGTCCTTGAGTGATAGTTCAATTTCAAATGTCTATTGCTGCATTCTCCGATGATTACAACATCACAGTCTTCTTTTTTCACCCTTTTCATAAACTTGTGGTAATCATAGCCGTACCATGTCATGCTGGGATAAATATCCCAGTATTCTCCGGGAAATGCACCTGCCGCAATCGCTGTTTTATTGCTCTTTGGTAGCGTCATTTTCGGTTCAAACGTATCGAAAACGAAGTTTTCTGGCATATGAAGTTGGTACTGCTCATCCACACAGGGGCCATCAAGGCATGTAGGGGTTTTTGTAATGATTTTTGTTACTTCCTTCTGGTGGATATGGTCCCAAAAAAACATGAAGTCAGGGTGGCAAGATTCTACATATGTTTTCCAGGAATCACTGAACTGATACGACATCGGCACATTTATACGCTCAAAGAGGTCGGTGAAAGCAGCACCAGTGGGCGTATAAGGATGCCATAATTCAAAGATAAAGATATCATAGCCTTTTGGAAGCCACTTTTCAAATGCATCTCTGCTTTTTGCTGCTTCCAGTGGCATATTATACTGATAGATCCCCTCACGCAAATACAAACCTACGTCATACTGGCCTTTAATTCGCTGTATGCACGCTACCTTCAAACCTTCGTTTTTGAAGTGTTTCTCCAGTGCAATTGCTGTTGTCGTTTTACCTTGATTCGAAAGCGAAGCCAGAACATACACTTCACTCATAACCCAACTTCCTGCAACAAGTTTCGAACTGATCTCGACATTTTTCTTGCTGTATATGCTCCCTGAATAATACATCACGTATTTTTTGCGGAAATTTTCCGATGGTATGCTGGTTTCGTGAGCAATCCCAATACGTCCCATCAGGAAGAACGGAAAGCCCCAGTATCCCTGCAATACAACCTTTTTCCACGCAGGTCGCGGTACAGAGAATCCCTTCTTGCTCCACTCGTTCCTTGACCCGTTGCTTCTCGGATAACCAGTCCGAAAACGATAGGGGATCCAGCCCGTTTTCACGAATCGGTTGGTAAAGATTGAAATTGAGCAGGTAAGAACCTGTTTTGGTACAGAGATCTATGATATGATCGATGCATTCCAGGTTCTGTTTGTTGGCGGTAAATGAGACGCTGTGGCGAATGTTGTTCTCGTCCAGTAGTCGCAACGCTCTCACCGCTTTCTCATAACTACCTTCGCCACGGATAAAGTCGTGAACGCGATTGTCTCCGTCGATGCTGATCTGAATCCCATCGTTTTTCCGGAAGAGATCGATGTATTGCGGGACAAGGATCCCGTTCGAACTCAGGGCTACATGTCCGTTCAAACTTCGTACAATGCTGCAAACTTCCCCAAACTGTGGATGCAGAAGAGGCTCCCCGCCGCTCAAAATGATAGTACTCTCTGGGAGAGGGAGATCTGCCTGCAGGAAGTCGGTACTTGCCTCTATTATCATCTCCAGCGGCATCGAGGTGTTTCCTTTGTGAAGATAGCAATGCCTGCACGCCAGCTGACAGTAGTCGACGATATGGAGGTCAAGGAAGTTCGCAGGCATTCATACCACTATTTTGTTTGGCGCATTTTCTTTCCGTTGCAATATCGTGTCCCATGGGATTTCGTAATACTTAACTTACGACTCTTAATTATGTTTGCGATTATTTTGAAATTACTTAACATTTTCCCTTTGAGATTACGTTCTGAGCTCATCGAATTCTGCGCACCTCCGGTTTGATGGCCCCCCATTCCAGTGCACAACGCTCTGTCCCTTTCATCAACCTCCACCCTGCTTCTGGGAGGTGGGGATAGGCATGGTGATATGCGATGGTTCGTTACGCGACTGGCCAGAGGACGGGAGCAGGAACACCGTCAGGTGCGCGTCCGGTGAACCGTCGTGCCCGGGAATTGGGATCGCCGGGAACAGGGCGGGAAGAGGTTCAACAAATCCGTTTTTCTCGTATCGGTTGGTTCCCGGGGCACTACCCGGCATGACGGGGAAGCCGGGATCGGTCGGACGGCGAAAAACGGGACGGTGACGGCGCGGGATTTTATGTTATAAATGGTAATATAGTATTACTTGGTATTAACAATAGTAAATTATATAATACTGCCCGTTCTATCTCTGCCTGGCGGGCGGTGGCGGAACCTCCTGTTCCCCGGCCCGGGCCGCAGAAGGGCCATGGCCACCTCACCGGGCTCCCGGAGTTCATCGCCGCCGCCTGCCGAACTGCTCTGCACGGCTGGCGGGGCAGAGGTGATTGACCATGAAGAAACGTATTCAATCCGAGAAGGGCGAGATCCTCCTTGACACCGACCGTGACGCCTGGCTCTATCTCGCGCCGCGGGGAGGTGACGCAGGCGGGGCGTTCGCGCGCGGAAAGGACCTCTTCCTGCACGAAGAGGAGGGGCTGCCCGAGACCTATTACATCTACTCCTGGTCGATGGAGCCCGGCGAAGACGAACAGCTCCAGGCAATCTCTCTCGTCTCCGCCGAACAGTTTCTGGAACTGCGGGGGCTCATGCTGAACGCATACCCGGAGCAGAGGGGGAGCGAGGTGCTGCGGTCCTACGGCTACGGCGTCGCGGAAGAGTTCTGAGACCACATGGTTCCGGGCGGGGAGAGGCCGGCCCTCTCCCGCTCGTGATTTGTTACGAAATTGAAATTCTTTAACATCTATTGCATCGTATTTTCATATATGTCATATCAGGCGCGGAGAAATGTCCTTCCGTTCACCGCCATCGTCGGCCAGGAGACGATGAAACGTGCGCTCATCCTCAATGCCGTCAATCAGGGAATCGGCGGCGTACTCATCCGCGGCGAGAAAGGAACCGCAAAATCTACTGCAGTCAGGGCGCTTGCCGACGTGCTCCCCGAGATCGACGTGATCCGGGGCTGTCCGTACAGTTGCGATCCTGCAGGTGACGACGGCATGTGTACGACCTGTGCCGAAAGGAAGACCTCGGGCGATAATCCGGAAGTGGAACGGCGCCGGGTTCGCGTCATCGATCTCCCGCTTGGAGTGACCGAAGATCGGGTGGTGGGCACTGTCGACGTGGAACGAGCGATTCGCGAGGGGAAGGTAACCATCGATCCGGGCATCCTCGCGGCGGTCAATCGCGGGATCCTCTACATCGACGAGGTCAACCTGCTCGACGACCACGTTGCCGATGTGCTCCTTGATGCCGCTGCGATGGGCGTCAACGTGGTGGAGCGGGAAGGTATATCGTTCTCCCACCCAGCCCGGTTCATCCTGGTGGGTACCATGAACCCGGAGGAGGGGGAACTGCGGCCGCAACTGCTCGACCGGTTCGGGCTGCAGGTAACTGTGGAGGGGATCGCGGACACCGCCGAGCGTGTGGCAATCATCAGGGCCGCCGAGGCGTTCGAGCGCGATCCCGGCGAGTGCCGGGAGGCATTCCGTGCGGCGCAGGAGGAACTGCGCGAAAAGATTGCCGATGCGCGGGTGTTGCTTCCATCTGTCACTGCTGACGATGACCTCCTGAATGCGGTGGCGGAAGCATGCGTCCGACTTGGGGTCAGGACCCACCGTGCCGATATCGCCGTCGTCCGTACGGCGAAGACGATCGCCGCTCTTGACGGGCGGACCGCAGTTACTCGCGACGACGTCCGGGAAGCCATGGAACTCGCGCTCCCGCATCGGATGCGTCGAAAACCGTTTGAAGAGCCCAGGATCGATCCGGAAGATCTTGACAGAGCACTGGATGATGCCGGGAAGAAGCATGGCGACTCTCCCCGGGATGGTGGGGAGCAAGGCGGTGACGAGCGCCCCGGCGGGCATGACGGAGAGCCGCCCCCTTCCCCGGGAGGTGCCGCACACGAAACCGTTTTTCCGGTCGGAAACCCGGTCGATGTCAGAAAAATGAACCTGCCGGAACGGCGGGATACTCTTGAACGGCTAAGACCCTCCGGCCGGCGGCTCGAGACGTTCTCGGCGAGAAACATGGGAAGATATGTTTCTGCGCGGTATCCGACCGGCACCGGCGATGTCGCACTCGATGCCACGCTCCGGGCCGCCGCCCCGCACCAGTCGGTGCGCGACAGGAAGGAGATGGCGGTCACCGTCCGCGGAGAGGATATCCGTGAGCGGGTCCGGGTGGGGAAGGTCTCCGTTGCGTGCGTCTTCGTAGTCGACGCCAGCGGTTCGATGGGAGCCACAAGGCGGATGGAGTCGGCCAAGGGCGCGGTCCTCTCGATGCTGCTGGACTCTTACCGGCACCGCGACCGCGTCGGTCTTGTGGCGTTTCGAGGAAACAGCGCCGAGACCCTCCTCCCGCTCAGCTCAAGCGTCGATCTCGCGCAAAAGCAACTGGAAGATCTCCCTACCGGCGGGAAGACGCCGCTTTGTGCCGGGCTGATGAAAGGCATGGAAGTTCTCCTGCAGGAGCGGCGGAAGAACGGCGAGGTGATCCCGATGATGGTCGTCATCTCCGATGGCCGGGCGAATGTTCCTGTGTCGGGAGACGTGCGCCATGAGGTTCTCGGCATCGCAGAGGAGATCCAATCGCACGGCATCCGCACGGTGGTCATCGACACGGAGGAGACTGGGGGCTCATTCCTCGAGTTCCGGCTGGGCTACTGCAGGGCCGTCGCGGAACATGCTGGTGGCGGGTACTACCCGATTGCCGACCTCTCCGCCGGGCTCCTGCAGGAAATCACGGCGGCCGAACGGGATGCGATGGTGCATCCCGCCTAAAACCCCTTCACCGGCAGAGCGGCAGAAGCTTCTCGACCAGGCGTTCCACCTGCCGGACGGCCGTTCCGACGTAGGCGTCCGGGTCGAGGAGGGCGTCGAGGTCATCGCGGGTGACGAACTCCGTGACCTCCGGCCGCTGTGCGAGCACCTCGGCGAGGTCCCGGTCTTCGGCGAGGGCCTGCATGCTCGCCGTCCGCATCACCTCGTGGGCCTCCTGCCTGTTCATGCCCCGTTTCGTCAGGTCGATCATCACCGACTCGGCGAGATTCACCCCCCGGAGCATCATCAGGTTCTTCCGGATGTTCTGCCTGTTGAACTCAAGGCCTTCCATCACGTCGATCATCACGTTGAGGATGTGGTCGGTCAGCACCGACGCCTCGGGGAAGAGCACCCGCTCGGGGGAGGAGTTCGTCAGGTCGCGCTCGTCCCAGAGGACGTTGTTTGCCAGGGCCGGCTCGACCGCGGACCGCACGATCCGGGCAAGGCCGCAGACCTGCTCGCTCTTGATCGGGTTCCTCTTGTGAGGCATGGTGCTCGAGCCCACCTGCTTCTTCCCGAACGCCTCCGCGAGTTCCCCGATCTCGGAGCGCTGCATCAGCCGGACCTCGAGCCCGATCTTGTCGAGCGTGGTCGCGATGTTTGCGAGTAACATGAAGTACTCCGCGTAGCGGTCCCGCGCTATGATCTGGTTCGAGACGTCCACCGCCTGGATCCCGAGAAACTCCATCATCGTATCCTGGATCTCGATACCGGCATCCCCGAGCGCTGCCTGGGTCCCCACCGCTCCCGTGAGCTGCCCGACGACGACCCGTGGGCGCATCTGGCGGAGCCTCTCGATGTGGCGCGAGACCTCGCTCGCCCAGATCGCGAACCGGAGGCCGTAGGTTGTCGGGACCCCGATCTGCCCGTGGGTGCGGCCGGCGCAGACGAGGGTCTTGGTCTCGGCGCTCCGGGTGAGGAGTACGCAGAGGAGTTTGCCCAGTTTCTCCTCGATGAGCGCGAGGCTCTCGCGGACCTGCAGGGCCGTCGCCGTATCCAGGATATCGTTCGAGGTCGCGCCGTAGTGGATCCACCGCCCGGCGTCACCGCAGACCTCGGTGACGGCCTTGACGATCGCCATCATGTCGTGGTTGATCTCGGCCTCGATCTCCTTCGCCCGCTCGAGGCGGGCCTCCGGCGCAGAGACTGCGATCGTCTCCGCATCCTCGCGGGGGATCATCCCGTGCGCCGCCTCGGCCCGGGCCAGCGCCACTTCGGCCGTGACGATCGCCCGGAAGCGGTTCTCCTCACTCCAGACGGCACGCATCTCGGGGGTGCCGTACCGGTAGTCGATGGGATGGATTGCCATAGTTGGTACCTGTTTGCCTTACCGCGTTAAAAAAGAGGTCGTGGCGTCACTCCCCTCGCCGTGCGCACTCCCCGATGAGCCGCGCAGCGAGGTCCCGCACCGCTGCCCGGGCCTGGCTCTCCTGCGGGATGCCGACGATCGGCGTTCCCGCGAGATCCGCCTCCCCGACCGCCGGGTCCTCCGGGATCCGGGCGATGAGGGGGAGATCGCTCTCAGCGGCGGCCTCGCCCCGGTCCCGGTTGACGACGAGGAAGATCCTCTCCCGCGAGAGGCCGAGCGACTCGGCGAGATCCCGGATGCGGCCTGCGGTCCGCATCCCGCGGGCTCCGGGGTCGCTCACGATCAGGAGGATCTCCGGGCTCTTGATGGTCCCCCGGGCGATATGCTCCATCCCAGCCTCTGAATCCACGACGACGAGCCGGTAGCCGCGTTCGAGCGTCTCGATGCACTCGGTGAGGAGGGCGTTCGGGAAACAGTAGCATCCCGACCCCTCGGGCCGCCCCATGGCGAGGAGATCGTAGCCCTCCGCCTCCGCGAGTGCCCTGCGGAACCGGTACCTGATGTATCCCGTCCGGTCCATGCCCGGGGGGATGGACCGGGTGAAGGCCTCCTCCCGCATGCTCCCGAGCGTCTCCGTGAGTGCGATTCCGAGAGCCTCGTGGAGGTTCGCGTTCGGGTCGGCGTCCACGGCGAGGATCGGCCGCTCGCCGGCCGCGATCAGCGCGTCGATCAGGAGCGACGCGATCGTCGTCTTCCCGGTCCCGCCTTTCCCGGATATGACGACGGTGCAGGGCCGGATCATGGCTCCTCACCCCGGAGGCGGCGGGAGAGCGACGCGGTCGCCGCCATGATCGTGACGGCTTGGCGCTCGCCGGCGTTCCGGATCCCGCAGGTCGGCGTGATCAGGGACTGGCGATCGAAGAGGTCGGGGTCGACGGTCTCCGTCGCGCGGGCGCGGATCTCCAAAAAGCGGGAGAAG
Organism: Methanoculleus sp.; assembly: GCA_018433835.1. GTDB lineage: Archaea > Halobacteriota > Methanomicrobia > Methanomicrobiales > Methanoculleaceae > Methanoculleus. Next base: position 101,166 of record JAHDQM010000014.1, on the reverse strand, counting down.
AATGCATCGGGATTCTCCGCCGCAAAGACGCTGTAGTCGGCGGGGACGATCCCCCAGGCCACCACGCCTCCCGCCTCCATGTAGCGGGCGATCTCGTCGGCGTAGAGCAGAAACTCGCGGGCGTATGTCCAGGCGTCGATCGAGACCACGGCCGGCGCCAGGCCGAGGACGAAACCCCAGTCGGTGTTGGCGCAACAGTGGATGCCGAGCCCTCCGTCGAGGAGGCCGGCGATATCCCCGAAGGCGGACGCCGCGACCCCGGCATCCACCGGGACGACTGCTGAGCCGAGCGACGCGAGGTAGGGCTCGCTCAGCACCACCAGGGTCGCACGAGCGCCCATCCGCTCACGCATCGCCTCCTCGCACCACCGTGCCCGCAGGCCGAGAAGTTTGCCGAGCACGTCGGCGTACTCCGGGTCGTAGAGGATGGGCCGGCGCGTCTCGTCGACCACCTGCATCCCGAAGGTGACCGGGCCGGTCACCTGGCACTTGACGAGGAGGGCGTCCGAGAGGTCGCGGCCCATCATCGCGTGGAACCCCGACCCGTACGCCTCACCGACCTGGTATGGCTCCGCGTTCCTCTCCAGGTAGTCGAGCAGGACCTGCTCCATCGCCTCCGAGGGATCGACGCTCCGGTCGACCATGAGCCTGCCGTCCCGGACCACCCCGCCGGGGAGGTGCTCGGCATCGGCAAAGACGATCGCCTCGAGAAGTCCCCTGTTAGGCAGGGTAGGAACGTAAGGGATCCGGGGGAAGGCCGCGAGCACCGCCCGGCACGCCTCGCCGGGGTCGCGGTGGGGGAGCGACCCTACCCCGGTCGCGAGGAGTTCCGGGGACGGGATCATGCCTGCCACGATCTCACCCCCTGCCTGGCCCGGCACGCCTCAAGCATCTGCTGCACGTGGGGGAAGAGAGTGAAATCGGTGTGCGGCAAAAAACAGCTCGACGTGTACCGGTCCATGAAGGAAGGATCCGCATTCAGCTCGATGTAGGTGATCCTCTGGGCGAGCTCGTCGAGTTCCTTTCTTCGTCTGCGGTTGACGAGAGCGATGTTCGCGCCGGTGATCGCGCCGTTCCCGATGTTTTCCACGCGCTCGAGGGGCGTCTCGGGTATCAGCCCGACGGTGACGGCGCTCTCTTTGTTGAGGTAGTTCCCGAACGCTCCCGAGAAGCAGATCCTGCTGATATCCCCGGGTGCAAGGCCCGCAGCGTCGAGGAGCGTCATGCAGGCTCCGTGGATCGCCGCTTTGCTCATGATCAGGTTTTTGATGTCGTTTTCGGTGATGACGAGATCCTTCCTGATCGACGTCTCCGCCTCCCAGGCCACGACGAACTCCGGATGATACCGCCCCTTCCGGACCCGGGGATGATCGATCTCCAGGTTGATCCCGCCCGTCCGGTCGATGACGCAGGCGCGGAACAGCTCCGCGAGCAGATCGATGAGGCCCGAACCGCAGATCCCCCTCGGCCGGACGCCGTTGATCGTCGAGAAGGACGGCGCGAGGGTGTCGGGGTCGATCCGGACCCGCTCGATCGCGCCCGGGTTTGCCCGCATCCCGAAGAGCACCTCCCCGCCCTCCAGGGCCGGGCCGGCCGCGCCTGCGCAGGAGAGCATCCAGTCGCTGTTGCCGAGCACAGCCTCGAAGTTCGTGCCGATGTCCACCATGAGTGTGGCCTCCTCGCGTTCCGCCATCCCGGTGGCCAGGATATCGGCGATGATGTCGCCGCCGATGAAGTTCGAGACCGCCGGGAAGGTGTACACCCCGGCGTTCTGGTGGGCCGCGATACCGATCCGTCCGGCGGCCGTCGAGAGCATCCGCCGCACGACCGGGATGTAGGGTTCGGCGATCATGTAGGCGGGGTCGATCCCGAGAAGGAGGTGTGTCATCACCGTGTTCCCGGCTATCATCACCTCAAAGATCTCCTCGCGGTCGATCCCCGCGGCATCGGCGGCGGTCGTCAGGGCCTCGTTGATGCTCTCCGTCGCAAGTTGCTGCAGCCGTGAGAGGCCGCTCTTCCGGGAGAAGTTCACCCGCGAGAGGATATCCTCGCCGCAGGAGATCTGCTTGTTGTAGTTGGACGCCGTAGCAAGGGTCCGCCCGTCGGTCAGGCTCCAGATATAGGCCACGATCGTGGTGGTTCCGAGATCCACCGCCGCTCCGTAGAGCCTTTCCGTGGTGTTGCCTTCTTCCACGCTGCTTAAGCGGTAGCCCCCCGGCACCAGAGCGACCGTGGCGGTTGCGTGCCACCCGCTCCGGCGGAGCACCTGCGGGAGGTAGCAGAGGACGCCGAGCGGCGCGTAGACCCTGTTCGGGGGCGGGCCGCCCTGCCGCTCGATCCCCTCGAGCAGACGGGCGAGGTCGGGATTCGTGTCCTCAAGAGACGGCGGGTCGAGGCGGACTTCGTACTTCCTGACGGCGGGACTGAGCGGGATCTCCTTCATACCCGGGACCTCCACCAGGATCTTTTGCTCCTGGATGAGGGACCCGGCCGGGACCTCCACCTGGACGTCGCCGACGACGGTCGCCTGGCAGGCAAGGCATGCCCCGCGGGCGATCTCCTCCTCCGAGAAGAACCTGCGGTACTTCTCGCGGTCGAACGACGCCGTGCCGTCTCTGATGAAGACCAGACACTTCCCGCACTTTCCCTGCCCGCCGCAGACCACGTTCATGGAGAGGCCGGCAGCGCGGGCCGCGTCGAGGAGGGTCGCGCCCTCTGGCACGGTCACCTTCCGGTAGTCGGGGAGGAACGTCGCGGTCGGCATCAGGCCTTCCACTCCTTCTCCAGGTATCCGGGGAGGTCGGCCGCATCCCGGGGACCGACCAGCACCTTCCAGCCGGTCGCGTCCTCGATCTTCCCGGAGAGGGGCGCGGCGTAACCGGGTATGACGAGCCGCCGGTGATCCACCTGATCAACGACGCCGAACTTTTTGAGCGAATCGGCGACGAGGGTCTCGGTCAGTTTCCCGCCGGCGACGGCCGTGAGGACCGAGAGCCCTTCGGTGTCCGCTACGAAGAGGTAGCAGGGTATCCGGGACGCATCGAGATAACTGAGTAGCGTGAAGTAGGTGAGCGAGAAGTTCACCGTGAGGAGGACCGGGGCGCTCGGCCCGGGCTCGTTGATCGGGTAGATGCCCGGCGTCACCTGGATGGGCTTTTGCGGGTCGGTGTAGATGTTCTGCCGCAGGGTGAGCGCCGCCTCGCGGGAGGCGGGGGAGAGCGGGGGGGTGACGATGATCCCCGCGTATTTCAGGATGCCCGCCGCGAGGGCCGTATCGATCTCCCCGAAGGAGCCGGCATCGAGGTAGAGGGGGTAGCCGAGCGCGGGCTCGGTCCGCCCGACGGCAGCTCTCCGGATCTCCGTCGCGGCGGCGATGAAATCACGGAGCGACCGCGGGGCGGGATCGAGCACGAGGTCCGGGGCCCCGGCGTCCGCGCACTTACCGGCGAGAGCGGCGAGTTCGGCGGGACCGGAGGCCCGGACGGCGAGGGGGCACCCGTACCGCTTCGCAAGGGCGGCGAGGGCCTGCCAGTTGTCCCCGGTCGCGGCGTGGATCAGCGGCCGGTAGTGCCCCGATATCGCGAGAGCCGCCTCGAAGGATGCGGGATCGTCGGCGATCAGCACCAGGGGGAGGCTGCTTCCGCCACCGGCGAGGGCCACGGTCTCTGCGAACCGGTCGGGACGGTTGCTCTCGTTTTTCACCGCCACCCCGGTGAGGACGAGGTCCTGTCCCACCCGGTGGACGACCGTGTCCCGGACCACCTCCACGGCGGAACGCACCTTGTCCTCCGGCCAGGCGTCGGAGACCTGCACCATGATCCCGGGCGGGTGGTAGAAGGTCTTTTCGTGCCGGAAGAGGACGAACTCCTCGCCGATCGCAACCGATCGCTCGCCTGCGCCGACCTGCACGAGCCGGACCGGCGGCCGGGTCACCCCGCCGAGCAGGGTCTTCGTTTCGGGATCGAGGTCGGGACAGGCCTCGATCTCCGCCTTTCCGACGGCGAGTTTCATGGCGAAAGCAAGGCACGTGGGGTACCCGCACTTCTTGCAGTTCGTCTTCGGGAGGTTTTTGTAGATGTCGAGTGCTTTCATCGCCATGCTTAGACCTCCAGCGCCTTTTTGAGCCTCTCCACGGTACGGGGGTGGCGGACGCAGACGATCGACGCGCCGGCGACGAAAGCCGAGTAAGCGGTGTAGAACTCCCAGGCAACCGCCATCGCATCCTGATCCGCCGGTACGGCCTCCCGCACCTCCCGTACTGAGAGGGTATCGGTGGGGGCGCTGATCATCGGCATCGCCAGATCCGCATCGCCGGCGAGGGCGGCGAGACGTATCCGCTCCATCACCGAGTAGGAGTACTCGAACCCGTAGCCGAGCGCCCCCGTGTAGGGGTCGATCACGATCCGGTCCTGCGGCACGCCGGTCTCACAGAGGAGGATGTTCAGCTGCTTGGCCAGGTTGACGTCGATGGGCGACTGGGCGATCACTGCGTGACCGTATGCCAGCGCCGCCGCGGCGACGCTCCGGTAGCGGTCGGCCTCCGCGGTTCCGAGGAGGAGCCGTTCGCCCTCCCCCCCCTCTCCGCAGCGGCGGAAGACCTCGCTGTCGAGTTCCGGCTCGTTGCTCCCCTCGACGATCAGGGGGCGGGTCGTCGCCGCAAGCACCTCCTCCGTCGTCGCGGCAATCGCATCGAACGCATCAAACCCGCGCTGTTTCGTGCTGGTGAAGTTCAGCCGCACGAGGTCCGCACCATAGGTGCGCTCCGCGGCCCGCGCCCACTCGCCGGGGTCGTTCGAGAGGTCGCCCACGTAATCGCGGACCACCGGCGGCCAGAACCGGGGGTCGTCGCAGATCTCAAGCGCTACGAGGAGCCGTTCCGGCCTCTTGCCGGAGAACGGTAAGGCCCGCTCCCCTCCGATCACGTAAGAGACCTCCCGTGTCCCCCCTTCGGCCCGCGTGGCGCCGAGGCGCACCTCCCGGATGGCTAATCCCTCATCACTGCTCTCTGTCATGCACCATCCCCCCTAGATCAGCGACCTCATCGTGAGCGCAGGGTGTTCGACACGTTCGAGGAATGCGATCAGGTCCTCGATCGTCGGTGCCGAGACCTCGTCCGCGATCTTCTCAAAGAGGTCCGACATCCCCTGCGCGGCGAGTTTTGCCCGCAACCGGTCCCCCAGTTCCTCTTTCAAAGGAGCCGGCATCCAGACCACCCGTGCGATGCCGTTCTCGGCCTGGAGGAACCTGTCGCTTAAGATGTAGTTCTTCGATATGCCGATGAACCCCGGCGTCTGCGCACCGCCCCCGATCGTCCCGGCGAGCGTCGAGAAGGTCATCCCGAGCGGTGTCTCACCCGCGAAGTCCCGGCTGACGATCAGGATGCCGTTCACCTCCGGGACGATCGCCGCGATGCACTCGAAGCACCCGCAGGCGGTCATCGGGTTCTCGATCATGCTGTAGAGGGAGATCCGGTCGACCTCACCATGGGATGCCTTCTTTACGAACCGGTTCACCCCCGAAAACTCCCCATAGACGGCATCGACTGCCTCCTCCTTCGGAACTGGCTGGTTCGCCCCGGCGGGAGTGATCTCATGGGCAATCCGGGCATCGAGCCAGGTGATCGCCCCGCAGAGCGCCGGCCGCTCCGGGGTGATGACACAGACGTGGTTCGGGGCGAACGTCTGGCAGAGGGTGCAGGAGTAGAAGGTCTCAACGTCCTCGTCCTTCATGCCGGCAATCCGTTCGTCCCGTGCCGCATAGACCGCCCGCGCCTTCGCGAGCATCTCCTCGACTTTCTGCCCGTCGGTGACCAGCGTCACCTGGACCGCATCGATGTGATCCGGAAACTCCATCCTGAGCTTGTGGGCGAGCAGCGTCCCGATGTCACGGATCCTGACGCCTTTTGCCACCGCCTCCTTCGAGAGCCTGACCCAGATGAGGTCCCGCTGTGCAACGTGCCAGGACCCCTCGCCGTAGTTGATGAAGGTATGGATTCGCCTCTCAAGCACCGGTTCGTAATCCGTCTTCATCTTCGCGCCGGCGACGTCCACCTGGATCGCGAGCGGGAGGGCGGAGCCTTCCAAAACGGCGTCGACCTCCGGTCCGACGACGGTGACCTTCCCGTCCTCGACCTCCTCCCGGGGCCGCATCCGGAGAAGCTCGAAGGCGGGGGTCCGGCCGCCGCCGAACTCCACGTACATCTCTTCCCTGCGGATGCTCTTTCCCTCGAACGCGGGGGAGCAGGCCATGGGTATCGGGATCGCCGTGACCGTGACCCGGATCCCCCGCAGGTCCATTCCTGTCCGGACCGCCTCGGCGGGAGCGACCGGGACCCACGCCCCTCCCCCGTAGCCTTCGCCGGCCGCGAGGATCGGTATCCCGAGCACCCGCAGGGCATCGACAAACGCAGTCTCTTCGTCGGTGAGGTCCGGGAACGCGATCACGAACGCCTTCGCCCGTTCCGCGGCGTACCCGAGCAGGGAATGGACGTCTCCTGGCTGCACACCGCCAAACATCATGGCGACCCGGGCGAGGATGTCGGCGAAGTGGATGCCCCGGGCGCTCTGCGGCCCGAGCGGCACCAGACGGTAATCCAGCCCCAGCCGGACGCCGGCGCCGGAGAGCGCCCCCACGACTCCGCCGGCAAGGAAGGTGAGCAGGTACTTCTCCTGCATCTCCCGGCAGACGGCCGCGGCGGCATCGGGGCTCTCCGGTGTCCCGACGAGGAGGCCGAGGCCGATGACGCTCCCGTCGACCAGGGTGTAGCCGAGCCTCCGGAGGACCGCGTCCGGTATGAAGCCGGTGTAGGGGCTCGGGACACCGCCTTCGCCGGCCATCAGGCACTCGCAGGCGACGAGGAGGTTGTTGCCGGACTGTTTGTATGCTTCGCGCGCTCCGTCCGCGTCCCGCACGGCAATGCCGGTGACGGCGTAGGTCACGGGAAGGGCGTATGCCGTATCCGCGTAGGCGAGCTTCCCGGCGAGTGCCCGCATCCTCGCATCGAGGTCGATGCGGCCGCGTTCTATCGCCGCGTCAAGGGAGTCCGTAAGCTTGTTCTTCATGATGCCATCAGCAGGTGGTACTTAGCGTGCGGGCATAAAACATTGTTTCTGTACAGGGCGGCAGCAACCGCGGTCTCCGGGGCTTTCCGGCAACATGTGCTGCCGGTTGCCGGAACCCACCCGGGATCACCGTCAGATCCACCTCTTCTTCCTGAAGTAGAGGAGCATCACCCCCGCGACGACCGCCATCGAAGCGAGGGCCGCGGGATATCCCCAGGGGTGTCTGATCTCCGGCATGTAGGCAAAGTTCATGCCGTAGACCCCGGCGATGAAGGTGAGCGGGATGAAGATGGTGGCGATGATGGTGAGGACCTTCATGATCTCGTTCATCCGGCTGCTCTGGCTCGAGAGATAGACGTCAAGGGTCCCGGACATCATCTCCCGGTAGGTCTCCACGGTCTCGGCGACCTCTATGGTGTGGTCGTAGACGTCCCGGAGGTAGACGAGCGTCGAACCAAGGATCAGGGGCGAGTCGCCCCGCTCGAGTTCCGCCACCACGTCACGGAGCGGCCAGACCGATCGCCGGAGCGCTATAAGGGACCGCTTCAAGGCGTAGATTGCCTGCAGGGTCTCGCGGTCGGGGTCTGCCACCACCTCCTCCTCGACCGCCTCGATGCGCTCCCCGAAGACCTCGATCACGGAGAAGTAGCCGTCGACGATCGCATCCAGCAGGGCGTAGAAGAGGTAATCCGCCCCCTCGCTCCGCAGCCTCCCGGCTCCTGCACGCAGGCGCTCCCGGATGCGCTCGAAGACATCGCCCGGCTGTTCCTGGAAGGATACGACGTAGCCTTTCCCGAGCACAAGGCTGACCTGCTCGCTGTGGAACTCACCGTCGCCGGGAGCGAGCATCCGGACTGCAACGTAGAGGTAGTCGCGGTAGTCCTCGATCTTCGGCCGCTGACCGGTGTTCGCGATGTCCTCCAGGGTCAGCGGGTGGATCCCGACGGCGTCCCCGATTGCCTGGACCATCCTGGTATCGTGGACTCCGTCGGCGTCGATCCAGGTGACCGCCGGGCCGAGGGCGAGGCCTCCTATCTCCCCGGCCCGGGTGCAGGTCCGTTCGTCGAAGCGGGACTCGTCGTAACTGGTGACCGTAACGGTGACCGGTCGTATACCGGTAATACCGGAATCGATGTTCCTCTCCGGATCGGCGCCCAGTCCATCCGTCATCCGGCCCTGCTCCGCTGCCTGTTCGTCACGCCGACTCATGGGGCATCAGCAGATTCCGGTTCGAGAGGATCTGTCAAAAATGTGATGGGTGATGTGAGTTCACCTTTTTGCCGCCCTTTCCTCGCCTTTCGCCCTTGCTGCGGCGCGGCCTATCCAGATCGTCGCGATCACCGCGATGATTGTCACGAGGAGGGCATACGCAAGCATTGCAACGAACGAGCTCTGGTCCCCAAAGATGAGTCTGAAGAGCTCTTGAATGGCTTCGTTCCACGCGAGAGCGGCGACCAGGCCGAATGCGGCCGTGATGAGAGCCGATATACTTTCGATGACCTCTGTCTTGACTGCCATGTCATCTCCACCGGGGAGCGGTGCGCGTCGTTGCATATAATAGTTCCGGGAACGGGCGCTCCGGGACGGTGCCGCGCGGCGTTGATGCTTCTTGAGCCGGATCGCGCACGATCGTCCCGGAGATCCCGGTGGGCGCTTCACTTTTCCGGCCGGCTCTGTCCCGGCCTCCCTTCACTTTCGCCCCGGACACCCAAACTACATTGATGTCAGCCGTCGACCTGTATGTAATGGATGCCCTCGACGACTGGTTCCCCTACCGGGAGTACCGATCCTGCCAGCGGGAGATGCTTGATCTGGCCGCATCCGTCGCACGCGACGGCGGCATCGCCATGATCGATGCGCCGACCGGGAGCGGCAAGTCGAGCGTGGTCTCCGCTCTCCTTGCAGAGAGCCGGGGACGGAAAGTGCTCGTCGCCGTCCGGACCATCAGCCAGCTCGCCACGTTTATGCGCGAGCTGGAGCTCGTCCGGAAGAAGCGCGGCGATCTCAAGTTCGCTTACCTCATCGGCAAATCCAGCATGTGCCCGCTCGGCGGTGAGGGGGACGTCTACCGGCGGTGCGAGGGCGTCAAGGCCTTCTCGACGGCGCTGATGAGGGAGCGGGCGCAGAAGGGGTCGCTCGTCCCGGCAAACGACCGCCAGATCAAGCAGCAGATCCGGAAGATGGATCCGGACCACCCGCTCATCTGCCCTTACTTCATCCACGGCAAATCGTTTGTGGAGCCCGAGGACGCGGGGCTGAAGATGGTCCCGTCGGCGGCCCTGCGTGTCCGGGCCGAGCGGGTGAGCACCGAGCTGATCTGGCCCGACCAGCTCGCCGGGTTCTGCGGCGACATCTGCCCGTACGACACGATGATGCACGCCGCCCGGGACGCCGACGTGGTGCTCGTGAACTTTTACCACCTCTTTGACGACATGATCCGGGAGCAGCTCTACCAGTCGCTCGGGATCGAGGGGCACGACGCCCTGCTGCTCATCGACGAGGCCCACAACTGCGGCGACGTCGTCCAGAGCATCGAGAGCGTGACGATCGAGGAGCGCGATATCGTGCAGGCCGGGCACGAACTCTCCGGGCGCCGGCGGTCGCAGCAGGCGGACGCCATCGTCCAGATCCTGCCGCAGATAACCCGATTCATGGAAGCGCTCAGGGGCTCGCACGAGGTCGAGGACTGGTTCGACCCCGCCATTTTCCAGCGGATGATCCTTTCGGGCACGCTCTACCGGAGCATGGAGGAGATCGTGGACGATCTCCTCAAGATCAGCGAAGGGATTCGCGAGAAGAACATACAGGCGGGCGAGTTCCGGGAGAGCGCGATCGAGCGGCTGACCGAGTTCTTCTACCGGATCTTCCGGTCTGCGGCCGACCCTGCCTACCTGACAGTTTACCGCAAAGAGGACGACGGCACGGTGGCGCTCGAGGTAAGGAACATCGACCCGAGCACCAAACTCCAGGATATCGCCCGGGCGCACGCCTGCTGCGTCCTGATCTCCGGGACGCTCTCCCCTATAGGGAGCTACCGCCGCTACTATTTCGGCGATCTTGACGTCACCACGATCTCGCTCCCGAACTCCTTTCCCCCGGAGAACCGCCGCATCTTCTGTGCGAGCGATATCACCACCGCCTACTCGATGCGCCGGGACGCGCAGAACCTCGCGCGAACCGAGGACTACATCACCACGTTTGCCCGCCTTCCGGGGAACCTCGCGGTCTACTTCCCCTCCTACGACCTCCTGAACACCTTCGCGGATCGGTGTGTCCCCCGCATCCGTAAAAAGCAGATCTACATCGAGTCCAAGGATACCGCAGCCTCAGCCGCGATGCTCCGGGAATTCATGGCCCTCCCGGGAACGGGCCGCTCGGGCATCCTCTTTGCGGTCTGCGGCGGCAAGTGGAGCGAGGGTCTGGACTACCGGGGCGAGATGCTCGCGGGAGCGCTCGTCATCGGCCTCCCGCTCGCACCGTTCAATCGCGTCCGCCGGATGGTGATCGACTACTTCCGGATGAAGTTCGGTGAGGAGGGGGAGTTCATCAGTTACACACTCCCGGCGGTCAACCGCGCCCTGCAGGCGTTAGGAAGGGTGCTCCGGACGCCGGAAGACCGGGGGATGCTTGTCCTCGGGGACCGGCGGTTCCTGGAGCGCCGGGTCCATGCCGGGCTGCCGCCGTGGATGCAGGGGGAGATGGCGACGTGCACCGCTGATATCTTCAAAAAAGAGGCTGAAAAATGGCGATCGTGACCGGGTCGTGCCGGTTCGGCCTCTGGCACGTCCACGTGGCGTGGCAGGACGACCTCGTCTACCGGGTGCGTTTCGCGCGCGACGGCATCGCAGGATCGGTCCCGGAAGAGATCCTGCGCTACTGTGCCGGGCGGCCGGCGGACCTCGCCTCCCTCCGGAGCATCGCAACCGAGGGGGAATCGGCCTCTGCCGCGATCTATCGCACGGTCCGTGCAATCCCCTGCGGGGAGACCGTCACCTACGGCGAGGTTGCCCGGCGGGTCGGAACCGCACCACGGTCGGTCGGTTCGGCGATGGCCCGGAACCCGACCCCGCTCGTGGTGCCTTGCCACCGGGTCGTCGCGAAGACCGGCTTGGGGGGTTTCTCCCCCGATCTCGCGATCAAGGAGGCCCTGCTTGCCATGGAACGCCGTGTGCCCGGACCCTGCACGTCGGAAAAGAGAGAAGTTAACAGGTAACTCCGCCATAGTATAATAGTTGACATGAAGATCGTGGTCCTGGGTGCCGGGGCGGTCGGCCTGACCGTTGCCGCAAAGTTATCCCGCGTCGCGGACGTTCACGCCGTTTCCCGGACGCGGCACGCAGACGCGGTGCGGAAACGGGGTTTTCTGATGACCGGAATCTGGGGAGAGGGCGCATACCGTTTCAGCTGCTCCGAGGATCTCCCCGAAGCCTGGCGGGACGCCGACTACTACATCGTCGCCGCAAAGTCCACCGACACTGAGGCAGTCTGCCGCCAGTTCGCCGACGCCATCGGAGGGCGTGAGGTGATGAGCCTCCAGAACGGCATCGGGAACGAGGAGATCATCGGGCAATTCACCGACCGGGTCATCGGCGCCATGATCATCACCGGGTTCGAGTGGCGGGGTGATGCGTCGGTCCATGTCTCGGTGGAGGCGGCGCCCATGAAACTGGGAAGGTTCCCGTCCGGCATGGACGACGCGGTCGGGCTTCTCGTCGACCTCATCCGGAAGGCCGGCATCCGGGCGGAGGCGACCGACGGGATCAGGACCGACCTCTGGTCGAAGACCCTGTATAACTGCGCGTTAAACCCGCTCGGCGCCCTCATGAACGTCCCCTACGGCGCGCTCACCGATCCGCATGCCTGGGCGATCGTCACCGCGATCGTCCGGGAGGCCTGCCGGGTGGTGGAGGCCGAGGGCGTCGCCCTCCCCTGGGAGACACCGGAGGCGTACCTGGAGTATCTCCGGACCGAGCAACTCCCGGCGACGGCCGCCCACCATTCGTCGATGCTACAGGATCTTACTCTGGGGCGGAAGACCGAGATCGACTTCATGAACGGCGCGGTGGCGGCGCTCGCCCAAAAACACGGTATCGACGCGCCTTACAACGCCTGCATCGCCGACCTGATCCGCTTCCGGGAGCGGCTCTGATGGCCGGAGAGAGAAGTATGCGGTCTGCGATTGTCCTCGTTGGCGGAGCGGCACGGCGTGCCGGCGGGCGGGAGAAGTACTTCTTTACGTTCCGGGGCAAGGCTTTCATCGACCGCCTCATCGATACCCTGAGAGAGGTGGTGGACGAGACTGTAGTAGTCGCACGGGATCCCGGACAGTGCGAACGGTTCGGCCACCTCAACGCTGTCAGGTGCATACCGGATATCAGGAGGGATCTCGGGCCGATCGGCGGCCTGCACGCGGGGGCGCTCGCGGTGCACGGCGAGTACGTCTTCGTTGCCGCCTGCGATATGCCCTGCATTCACCCGGAGGTGGTCCGGCTGCTCTTTGACGCCGCTGCCGGGTACGATGCCGCCATTCCCTGCTGGAACGCCGATATGCTCGAGCCGCTCCACGCGGTCTACCGGACGAGCGCACTGCTCGGATACCTGGAGGAGCACGAGTCGCTCTCGCTCCGTGCGATGGTGCGGAGCCTTGATACCCGGTACGTGCGCGTGGAGAAGATCCGTGAGATCGATCCGGACCTGCTGACGTTTACAAACATCAACAACTTAGAAGACCTGGAGTCGATCGATCCGTCGGCAGGGCGGGGCCGGGACGACGTGCCTGAACCCTACTGATGCTCCAAACTTATCGCCGCGACTCGAAACCCTTCGGGTTTCTCACGCTCTGTTCCTAGCGGAACATCGCAACTCGCACCTTCGGTGCTCGTGCTCCGGTTCTCACGAACCGTCGCAACTCGAAGACCTTCGGTCTTCTCAAGCTCCTGCCCCGCACCTTCGGTGCTCCTGCTCCGTTCCGTTGGAACGTCGCCCCCTTCGGCCAGTCGCAACTCGAAAACGCTTCGCGTTTTCTCGAGTTCCTGCCGGTCCGCCAGTCGCAACTCGAAAACGCTTCGCGTTTTCTCGAGTTCCTGCCGGAACGGCAGTCGCACTTCACGTGAGACCCCCGATCCGTAAGCGGGCGGGGGACCGTCCTGCCTGCCGTATTCTTCCTTGCAAGCATTCCCGGTCGGGTATCACCCTTTTCTCGTGCCCGGGCCGGTAAGTTCCCTGACTCCGGGCTTTCCGGACGCTCAAAAAGTTCTACTTGTATTCCCGAAACCCCGGCGGCCCCGTGCAGCCCCTGGTCAGGGTTGAGCAGGAGCCGGCGAACCGTCCCGGAGAACAAGGCAGGTACGCCCTCCACAACATTTATATGGGATCTCCGAGAAGTCAGGGCCTGATGTCATCGGGGGAAGTGACTTCATCCAATTCTACCGCCGAAGATCGGGCGGCTTCCGGGATCGTGCAGGCAGCGCATTCCTGCCGTGGAACCCGGATATCTCGAGCAGGCCGCATCATAACACCGCTCCTTCTGTTCTGCTGCCTTATCGCTGCCCTGTGTGGGTTTGTCTCCGCGGATGAGGGAAAATATGCTCCTCTCTGGGGGCTGGGGGCCAACGATGCGGTCAGTTCCGTGGCAGTCACGCAGGACGGCTCCGCGATCGTTGCCGGCGCGGGCTTGATGGTATACTTTCTGGACCAGCAGGGGGATGTCATCTGGAAGACTGCTGTCGGGTCCCGGGTGAACGGGGTCGGGATATCGCCCGAAGGGTCGCGCATCGGCGTCGCTGCAGACAAGCTCTATCTCTTTGACCGGGAAGGAAACCTGCTCTGGGCCGAGAAGACGACCTTTGTCTACCGGAGTGTGGCGCTCTCGTCAAACGGCATGTATGTCGTCACCGGTTGCGACAACGGTGCGGTTTACATCTTCGACCGGAACAAGAAGCAACTCTGGGACTACGATATGGGGACCGATGGTTACGACATCGCTATATCGGAGAACGGCCGTAAGATCGCGATCGGCTGCGACGACCAGGGAGTCTACTACCTCAACAGCAGGGAGGGGGAGTCCTGGAGTTACGGGACCGGCAAATGCGTGGAAGGTATTGCTCTCACCCTCGACGGGCGGTTCGTGGCAGCCGGATCGCTTGACCGGTGCGTCTACCTCTCCACGGGGGAGGGTGAGCACCTCTGGAAATACCCCACGGAAAATGCCGTCCTCTCGACGGCCCTGACAAACGAGGCGAACAGGGTCTTCGCCGCGTCCGGCAGGACGGTCTATGTCCTTGACCGTGCGGGAGCCGAGCTCCAGAAGATCGCCCTCGCCGGTCGTGCGGAGTCCGTTGCCGTGACCCCCGACGGTTCGTTCCTCGTCGTCGGGGGCGGCGAGGGCGACCGGTCCATTCGTCTCTTCACGGACGATGCGACCCTGATCGGGAGCCGGGAGCCGACGGAGGCGGTGCTGGACGAGGTCGAACCCCTGAACCAGACCGCGAGCGACGTGACCGTCCTCTCGTCCTCTCCGGACGACAGCACGGGTACGGCTGTGGAAACGAACGCCCGGGCCCGGGCCGAGGAGGTTCCGATCGCCTCGCAGGTGCTCGGGTGGGTGGAGAACATCATCTCCCTCCTCTTTGAGCCACAGGAAGACTTTCTCGCCTGATCCACCCATTTAAGCAGGACAGGGCGCTAGACCCGGTGCCTGCTTCCGCTCGCGTCGCGCGCGTAGCGCGCGAACTCGCTCCCGAGCAGGATGTCGCCGGAAAAGACAGGGCCATCCCTGCAGACCCGCAGGCCGTGGGGGTCGGTGCAGCACGATCCGCAGAGGCCGACTCCGCACTTCATGTAGCGGTGCAGGGAGAACTGTCCCCGCTCCACGCACCCTTCCCGGTCGAGGACGGCGAGCACCGCCGCCATCATGACTTCGGGGCCGCAGACGCAGACATGGTTGAAGTCGGCGAGGTCCACCCTTGACATGAGCTGGGTCACGAACCCGTGATGACCCGCGGTGCCGTCGTCGGTAGCGATCATCAATGTTGCCGCGTCGCGTATCCTGTCTGCAAAGAGGAGCTCGGAGGCCGTCCGCGCACCGAGGAGGAAGGTGTCCACCTGCCCGGCCGTGACGAGCGGCAGCAGCGGGGAGGCCCCGACGCCGCCGGCGACGGTAAGCGTCCGCCCGGATACGGCAAACCCGTTCCCGTACGGACCCCGGATACCGATCCGGTCGCCCTCGTGCATGGCAAAGAGGGCGGCGGTCGCGTCCCCGACCTTCTGGACGGTGATCGAGGACGGGGAGGAGAGGGCCATCGGGATCTCGTCCACGCCCGGCACCCAGACCATCACGAACTGGCCCGGCCGGGCGGCGACCTCGCGGTCGAAGACGAACGTCCTGATCGACGGAGTCTCCTTTACGATCTCCGTTATCGTAACCCCGACGGGCATCTGCTCATGCATGGGCGCACCCCACGATCCCGCGTGCGTCGATGCCGTCGCGGCTGTAGAGGTCTTTTGCGATCGCGCTAAAAATATCGATATCGTCGATGACCGCGCTCCCGATCTCGACGGCGCTTGCTCCTGCCATCATCATCTCGACGACGTTATCGGCGGTGGAGACCCCGCCGCACCCGATGACCGGGATGGAGCACGCCTCGTAGAGGTCGTAGACGCACCGGACCGCGACGGGGAAGATGGCCTTCCCGGAGAGCCCGCCGAACCGGTTCCCGAGCACCGGCCGGCGGAGAGCCGTCGAGATCCGCATCGCTTTCACGGTGTTGACCGCAACGATCGCATCCGCCCCGCCGCGCTCCGCGGCCGCCCCGATCTCACCGATATCGGCGACGTTCGGTGTGAGTTTCACCCAGGTCGGGACCCCGAGGGAGGCCGCCGCCCGCGTGCATTCCTCCACGAGAGCCGGGTCGCTCCCGATCGCCGCCCCGTACCCCTCCGCGTGGGGGCAGGAGAGGTTCAGCTCGAGCCCGGAAGCCTTGCCGGCAAACCATCCGGCGACCGTCCGGAACTCCTCCGGCGTTCCCCCGAAGATGCTGACGATCACCGGCTCCCCCTGCAGGGCGGCCAGTTCGTCCGCGAACGCGGCCGAGGGGTTCGGCAGGCCCATGGCGTTGATGATACCGCCGTCGACGACGATCAGGCAGGGTCCCGGGTGCCCCTCTTTCGGGCTCGGGCCGATGGATTTCGTGACCACGCCGCCTGCACCGTTGTGCAGGATACGCGCGAGCGACGCCCCGGTGGTTCCGAGGATGCCGGCCGCGAGCAGTAGGTGGTTCTTCAACCGGATGCCGCCGACCTCGATGGGGCCTGGATAAAGCGCAACCATTGAAAAAAGGTGGGAGTAGAGTATTATTATACCCTCGCGCCAAGTGTACTGGTGAAGAACGATTGAGATCCGCTCTCCGGAGCCCGGATTCCGGTACGGAAGGAGGCAAGACGTCCCTTCCCCTGCCGGATCGTTATTCTCCGTGCGAGCAAGAGTCTCTTCACACGCACAATACTTACCGTTGTTTACACAGGACCGATACCATGACCTCGCTCGCAATCTTAGGTGTAGGAAAGGTGGGGGGCGAGACGGCGTTTCTCGCTGCTGCGCTCGGTCTCGTCGACGAGATCGTCGCCTACGACGTATACGAGCCCATCCTCCGGGCACAGGTGCTCGATCTGCAGCATACGGGTATCGATATCACTATCTCCACCGATACGGCAGCGATGCGGGACGCCGATATCTTCGTCTTTGCGGCAGGCACCCCGAGGACCCCGGTGATCAAGACCCGGGCCGACCTCCTCGAGGCCAATATCTCCGTGGCGAAGCGTTGCAGCGAGCTTCTGCGAGGGTTTCCCGGAATCGTCATCACCGTCACCAACCCCATGGATGCAAACAACTACGGCCTCTGGAAGATGATGGGTATCGACCGGCAACGGTGCATCGGTTTCGGCGGCCAGCTCGACAGCGCCCGCTTTGCCCGCTTCCTCGGCGAGGCGGGGGTCACGGGGCCCGCCTGGGTGCTCGGCGAACACGGCGAGCACCAGGTGCCGCTCTTCTCGAAGACCGGCGCCGATGTCGGCCTCGAAGAGCGCGAAGCAATCCTCTCCCGGATGCGGGGGGCGAGCATGGAGGTGATCAGCGGTAAGGGCGGTACTGTCTTCGGCCCTGCATATCACATCGCCATGCTGATCCGCGCGGTCCTCGACGACCGGCGCGAGGTACTCCCCTGTTCATGCGTGCTTGACGGTGAATACGATCTAACCGGCTGCTCGCTCGGTGTCCCTGCCCGGATCGGCCGCGAAGGAATCCTCGGCATCGAGGAGTGGAAACTCGATGACTGGGAGGGTGCGAAGATGGCAGAGGCGGGAGCGTTCGTCCGGGCTCTCTGCAGGAGATTCGATGTCTGATCAGGTGCTGGCGTCCCGCATAAGCACCCCGGCCACCCTGGAAGACTTCGGGAAGGTCCGGGTCGGCATCCACCAGGTGGAGTACAGCGTCGGCGCCGAGGTCCCGGTCATCCACGTCTTCGGCCGGGACATCGCAGGGAGAGCGGTCAGGATCGACGTGACCGGATTTCGGCCCTACTTCTATGCGCCCGCCGATCAGGTGGACGGCAGATCTCTCCCGCAGGTGGTCGAACTGGAGCCCGGGGCGACCTACCCATCCATCCTGGGCGAGCCGCTCCGCCGCCTCTACACCCGGCGCCCCGGCGACGTCCGTGACGCCCGCGACCTGTTCCGGCAGCACTACGAGGCCGATATCCCGTTCGCCACCCGGTTCATGATAGACTGCGGTCTCCGTGCCGGCGTGGAGCTTCCCGCCGGCGCTTCCGTGATCGACTACCGCGAACTCGCACCGTCCGACGTTGCGGCTCCCGCCCGCACCTGCATCATGGATATCGAGTGCGTGGACGAGCAGGGCTTCCCCGAACCCGAGCGGGACCCGATCATCTGCGTCACCTGCTGGGACTCGTTTGACGGGGACTATACGACCCTCTTCTGGCAGCCCGGCGGGGTGCCGGGCGACGCGCCCGAACTCAGTCTCCACGAGCAGCACCGGGTCGTCCGGTACCCGGACGAGGTCTCTATGCTCCGCGGACTTATCGCCTACGTCAGGGAGCGCGACCCCGACATCCTCTCGGGCTGGAACTTCGTGGAGTTCGATATTCCCTACATTCTCAAGCGGATGGCGACGCTCGGCCTCCGGGGCGAGGATCTCGCGCGCCTGCCGGGGCAGACCGAACGGAACGCCGTCCGTGGGAGGGCGGTCTTCGACCTTCTTTCCGCCTACCGGAAGATGCACCAGGCCCAGAAGGAGTCCTACCGGCTCGATGCGATTGCCGGGGAGGAACTCGGGGTGACGAAGGTCCGCTACAGCGGGACGATCACTTCGCTCTGGCGGTCCGACCCGGCACGGCTCGTGGAGTACAACTGCCGGGACGTCGAGCTCTGTGTCGGGATCGATAAAAAGAACAGCATCATCGAATTTTACCGGGAGATCGCCCGGTACGTCGGGTGCCCGCTCGACCGGACGCTGAACTCCTCGAACGTCATCGACATCTACGTCCTCCGGAAGGCGTCGGGCAAATTCGTCCTCCCCTCGAAGGGGCTTGCCGCCGGGGACGAATTCGAGGGGGCGACCGTCTTCGAGCCCGCCACCGGCCTCCGGGAGAACGTGGTGGTCCTCGACCTGAAATCGCTCTACCCTATGGCGATGATGACGATCAACGCCTCACCCGAGACGAAGAACCCGGACGGCGAACTGCGTGCCCCAAACGGCATCCGTTTCTCCCGGGAGCCGGACGGGCTGACGCGGAGCATCCTCGCCGAACTCCTCGACGAGCGGGACGAGCGCAAGCACCTGCGCAACCGATATGCCTTCGGATCGCCGGAGTACGTCCTCTACGACCTCCAGCAGAACGTCCTGAAGGTGATCATGAACTCCTACTACGGGGTCTCGGGCTACACCCGGTTCAGGCTCTACGACCGCGAGATCGGGTCGGCGGTCACGTCGGTCGGCCGGGCGATCATCAGGCACACCCGGGATATCATTACCGGTCTCGGCTACCAGGTCCTCTACGGTGACACCGACTCCTGCATGGTGCAGGTTCCGCCGGGCGATCTGGAGGAGACCATCGCACGGGCGAGGGCGATCGAGGCACGGCTGAACGCGAGTTACGGTGATTTCGCAAGAACCGAGCTCGGCGCCGATACGCACTACTTCTCCATCAAATTCGAGAAGGTCTACCGCCGCTTCTTCCAGGCCGGCAAGAAGAAGCGTTACGCCGGGCACCTGGTCTGGAAGGAGGGCGAGGACGTCGACGAGGTCGATGTCGTCGGGTTCGAGATCCGGCGGAGCGATTCGCCGCAGATCACGCGAGAGGTGCAGCGCGCCGTCATCGAGATGATCCTTCGCGGGGATGCGTTCGCGGACGTGCAGGCGTACCTGCGTGACGTCATCAGGAAGTACCGCCGCGGGGAGTACTCCCTCGATGAGGCCGGTATTCCCGGCGGCATCGGAAAGAGCCTGGAGAGTTACGAGAACGATGACGCTCACATCCGGGGCGCCAAGTACTCGAACAAATACCTCGGGACCGACTTCAAGCGGGGCAGCAAGCCCAAACGGGTCTACATCAAGACTGTCACGGCGAAGTACCCACGCACAGACGTGGTCTGCTTCGAGTACGCCGACCAGGTGCCGCCCGAGTTCGTCGTCGACTGGGAGACGATGCTCGAGAAGACGCTCAAGGGGCCGATCTCACGGATCATCGAGCCGCTCGGGTGGGACTGGCACGACGTCGATCCTTCGCGGACGACGCTCTTCGATTTCGGGATGTGACCTTCCCGGTCCGGGCCTTCCCCGAACCGGCGATGGCGTGGCCGGGCCGGTCGGGGCCCTGCGCTCCCTGTTCGTGCTGGCTCTTTCTACGCACGGAAAACAGCGTGAGCGGGGATCGGGATCGGCGTTGCCTGCTCAACACCTTCATGCGAACTCGAACTTCCTGGTGAAGTTGCGCCCATAGCGTATCCGGTACGTTCCGGGGGCAAGGGTGACACTGTCGTCCACCGGGTGAACTCTCCACCGCTCCAGTTTAACTCTTATCTCTGTGGAATTCCACGTTGTAATATTCCTGTTCCACATTGCAGCGTTCCATTCGGGAGTATTCCAGCCTGTAGTGTTCCATCGCACTATCGCCGTCTCTCCGGGGTGGAGAGGCCATTCCATTGTTGGCACGTAGTTCGGACCGCCGATGATCTCCCATGTGTCGCTGGTATCGTTCCCCGGCGTGCCCTCGGATACATTTGTGATCCACCTTTCAATCCACCATGGGTGCGGGGTACCGAACATCACGGTCTCATTGCCGCAGTTGACGATGCCGAACTCCACCACGTCCCCGATCCGGTAGACGTTCCTGTCTGTGAAGGCGTAGACGCCGTTCACCGGCTCCCCCGGGCAGACCCCGGGCGGTCCGCAGAATCCCTCGGGGACGGTGCAGGTCTCGCAGGGCTCCGGTGTGGGCTCCGAGGTGGTGTTTACGACCGGGCCGGCCGGTTCCAGGCACCCGGCGCTGGCAAGGACGAGGATGACGGCTATCGTCGCGATGGATAGGGGAATAGCATCCTTGGTTCTCCGGGGGCCGGAGTTATCCGCTTCACCCGTCACACGAACTCGAACTCCTTGGATGCGTTGTTATAGTACCATACCCGGTATATCCCGGGAGTAAGAGGGTCGTCGCTGATCTGGTACGAAGACCCGTCGCTCCTCATCCGATACCGAAACGGTTTTACGACGTCCCCTCTCGTCCATGCAGTATCCCACCAATCCGTAGTATTCCACTGCATCGTCCAGTTCTCCCCGGGATTGAGGTACACCGTCTGACCTGTATGACATACTCCGCTGAGGGCGATCATCACCCACATGCCGCCGGTGCAGTTCCCCACCGCCGGGTCGCCGCACTTCCCCTGATGAGTTGCCCCGGACGCGTTCGTGACCCACTGATGAATCCACCACGGAGTTGGGTTGCTAAACGCCTTGCGTTCATCGCCGCAGTTGACGATGCCGAACTCCACCACCTCCCCGATCCGGTAGACGTTCCTGTCGGTGAAGGCGTAGATGTCGTCCACCGGCTCCCCCGGGCAGACCCCGGGCGGTCCGCAGAAGCCTTCGGGGACGGTGCAGGTCTCGCAGGGCTCCGGTGTGGGCTCTAGTGTGACGTTTACGGCGGTGTCGGCCGGTCCCAGACACCCGGCGCTCGCGAGGACGGCGATGAGGGTTATCGTCGCGATGAATGCGTGAATCCGTAGTTTCATTGTGTGCATATCCTTATGTTTCCTGGTAAACGGGACCCTTCGGGCTGCGTAATGGCCAGGAGCTGCCCGCTTCACCCGTCACACAAACTCGAACTCCTTGGCGTAGCCGCCTTCGTACCAGATGCAGTGTGTCCCGGGAGTGAGGTTGTCCGCCACCATGTATATGGTCTCACTTCGGTTCGCCCCTGAAGTATCCCAACGCCCCCTCCAGTTCTCTCCGGGGTCGAGGAAGCACACCACGGTCGGAGCACATCCTGCATTGCCGACGAGCTCCCACGTGCCGCCGGTGCAATTGCCCGGCATGCATCCTGACTCGTTCGTGACCCATCTGTCAATCCACCATGGGCGTGGGCTGCCGAATTCCACCGACTCATCGCCGCAGTTGGCGATGCCGAATTCCACCACCTCCCCGATCCGGTAGACGTTCCTGTCGGTGAAGACGTAGACCTCGTTCACCGGCTCCCCCGGGCAGACCCCGGGCGGTCCGCAGAAGTCCTCAGGGACGGTGCACGTTTCGCAGGGCTCCAGTGTGGGTTCTACCGTGATATTTGCGGTTGTATTGGTCTCAACCGGACCCAGACACCCGGCGCTCGCGAGGATGGCGAGGATTATCGTTGTGATGCATGAGTAAGTACGCAATTTCATTGCAGTTCCTCCGTTTACACATAACGCAAAAATAAGTGGGTTCAGGGGTCGCTGATGCTGTAGGCCAGCGCGAGACGCTCCGATGCGCCTTCGAACCGGTATTTAACAATCCTCGCCTGATAGTTCCCGCTTATTTCCGTCTCGAACTGGCCGATCTCGTAGTTGTTGTCGTAGGACGACGAGACTTCAACCCGCTCGCCGTTCGGATCGTAGATGAGGAGATCGAAATCGGATTGTAGCGGGTCGTTGATCGTGCCGTAAGGGGGGTGCAGATCCGGCGGATGCGAGTCCCACGCGGCGACGACCCTGACTTTCTTCCCGGCGGGGATGCCGCTCAGGACGTAGGTCTTCGGGAAGTCGCCGTAGGTCACGGTGTTCGCCCACCAGCGGTTGTTCGCGATGGTGTCGTCGGCGATCGAGCAGTCGATCCCGCCTGCACCGTCGCGGTCGCTCAACCTGCTGGCACCTTCGATGTTGTGAACCGCTCCCGCCATGATGGCGGCCTTGACGGCTTCCGGCCAGGACGTGAGCTGGCTCTGCCGGTGCATCAGGAGGGCGGCCTCGCCGGATACTGCCGGTGCGGCATAACTTGTTCCAAAGTCGTCGCAATAACCGACCCAGGGGCTGGCAGCTAGTGTGGAGATCATTCCGGCCCCAACGGCGGCTACTTCCGGCTTCTCTCGATCACCGTGTTGCGATTCCGGATCGATGTAGCCGGAGTCTTGCCACATGACATCGTCTGTCCAGGTCGATGTGTCCCCATCATCAAAAGCGCCAACGGCAATGACATTATAGGCGAGGCCCGGGGACTTTACATTACCGTCATCGGGTGAGTTGCCTGCGGCGGCAACCACAGTCAGGTGATTGCTCCAGACGACATGATCGTAGTATTGGGCTAGACTGTCGAGTTCCCTCGATGTGTTTCTGCCGAGACTACAGCTGAGAACGTTCGCACCCTGCGTTATCGCCCATTCCGTTGCAGGGACAATACTGGAATCATACCCTGTGTTGGCATTTGCCGAGAGCAGCGCCGGTACGCCGTAGGAAATGCCTTTGTACGTTGAGTGGGTGCTTGCAACGATACCGGCCACTTCGGTTGCATGGGAACTCGCGGGCAGCTCGGGGCGGTACGACGATCCGTCAGGCAGGTAGGGATTTGAGAATTCTATTCTTGAACTTGTACTCAACTCTGACTCCGGCACTTCCACAATCGCGACCTTGATGCCGGTGCCGGTCTTTCCTCGGCCCCAGACGACATCCGCCTTCACGGTCGGCGCTGCACTATTGAGCGCAGGTTCGTACTCCCGGGTGATGTCCATCGATACGACGTCCGACCGCTTGCTCAGGTCCCGGATCGTCTCCCTGGAGACCTCCGCGAACACTACCGGGGCGTACTGGCTGGCATAGACTACCGTTGAGTCCTGCGCCTTCAGGAAGTCGATCACCGGCGCTTCGTGGGCGGCGTACGTGGCCCTCTGCAGGCTCAGCAGCTCCTGGTGCTGCTCCTCGCTCAGGTTGCCCTGGAACCGCGACCGGTCCATGGAGGGCTCTGTCAGCCAGACCCAGACGACGACCTTCTCGTCGGAGCGCATGGTTGCTACGCGATCGGCAAGTTCCGGATCCAGTTTTCCGTATCGTTTGTTGCTTTCCGCCGCTTCGGCCTCCTTGACGGCATCGATATCGGCAATCTTCCCCACTTCGTCCAGATACACCCCGTAGATGGCGGACGACTTTTCGTCCAGTATCTTCGCCCCCCAGAGGATCCGGCCCGTAAGGGGGAATGTGGCAAAAGCCTCGTTTATGATGGTTAACTCTCCTACGGGAATGCCTTCTTGCGCGGATACGTGTTCGAGTGCTTTCGCTCGATAGGTCTGCAGATCGAACGAATCTTCGATACCCGTCTGTGCGCTCGCCACCGGCACGGATACCATTCCCGCGATGAGGAGTGCCAGAACGACGGGCAATCCCCCGATTGTTTTTGGTTGCATTGTTCACCTCCGTGTAGATAGGTGGAGGCACGACGCAACGCTTTTACAGTTCGAAAGCCCAGATCGTCATGCCTCCGGGCACGCGGGGTGCGTCATCCGGGGCGTCAACCAGGGATGGGCGGCCCCCGCGTATTGTGGGATATCTATTTTGATATCCACGCTGGAGAGCTCAACGCTCCGGTATATACCTTTTCTGTGACACGCGTCTACTTGTCGGCCCCTCCGGAGCGAATTATCACCAAAAACAGACATTATCGGCCGGGAAGGGGAGCCGCGCGAATGGTTAAGATCCTGCACGGCGAAAGAGGGTCCGGTGCCCGGCCAGGTAGCGGCCGGCCCCCTCGCGTATGCGTTGCCGCGCCGCTTACTCCCGCCTGAAATACCCGTAATAGCCTGAGACTGGGCAACCGGACAGGCATTTGGACACTGAAAGTGCGGCGTTCCCCTCTTTCAGACGGAGGGCCTGCCGAAAATCGTCGTAAAAGTGTTGTGATGGGATGCCGGTGCTTTACGCGAGACCCCTTTTCGCAAGTTCCTCCTGGAGGAACGCGTTGCGCTCGATGTTCTTCGACCAGGCGATGCGGCCGCCGACGACCTGCCAGTTGCCCATCTCCAGAACGTCGATCCCCTCGGGGACCCCGGAAACGTTCGCCCCGCCGGGTACGACGAGAACAGCCTTATCGACTTTGCCGGCGCTTGCGGCAGCCTTGAGCGCCTCGACGGCACCTGCCGGGACCGTGGATGCCATCTTCACGTTCACGAGCACCCGCTCGGTCCTGCCGGCAACCCGGCGGGAGAGCACGCATTCCGGCTGCACACTGCCGGCAGGAGACCATGCAAACTGCCACCCGTCCTGGGGAGAGAACCGCCGGGCGAGGGCCTTCTGAACATCAAGGTACGTAGAATCCTTTATGCCACCCATATCAATAACCTCTGCTTTACTGTATGGTCACGGTCGAATATAAGCATTATAGTTCTCTCCCTCCGGCAGTCGCATCCGAACCTGGCGGTGACCGGCGGTTTCTCTCCTCCCGGGACGGTGAGAGGATGGGCACGGGGCCCGGGCAGGACGACGCACCGCAAATGCCCGGAGGAACACTTTTATCCTACTACCGGTATTATGCACCGGGGTTGTTGAAAATGGCAGAGGCAACGCAGACAGAGGCCGGGGTCGTAGAAGCGTACGAGAGGCTGGCCCGTGAGGTGCTGGATCGGCCGGAGAGCATCCCGAGCGCCATCCACAATCTTCTCCTGAAACTGGCGGAGACGCACCCGGGTGCGGTCTACTGGATCATCCGGAAATTTTACCAGGAATACCTCCGTCTCTATGTTTCCGATACCGGGTATATCGGGATTGCAGACCGGTACGAACCGGACCTGATGTATCCGGGCGATATCGCCCTCTACATGGTGCCCGAGAGCCCGCAGCCGGGCGACGTGGTTCAGATCTCCTTCACCGATAAGGACGAGGTGAGTGTTTACGTCATCCACGCCCGGGTCATCGAGTGCAACGAGGACCGGACGATACAGGTCGCGGATACCAGCACCGGAGAGGACTACCGGGTCGTCGACTGGAACATCCTCGGAAAACTGGTCAAGGTCATTCCGTTCGGAACCGATGAGTGGCTGGAACTCTTCCCGGCATCCGGCGTCCCGAACGAGTGGCTCGCCACATCGGTCGAGGAGAACATTCGCCTGCTCCAGGAATCGGACGTTTCCGGGAAGGACGGGGCGATCGCCGAACTCAAGAGCCGCCTTGAGACGCTCGTTTAGTGGGCAGAGATCCGCCACGCATTTTTCATGCCGGAAAGCACGTCGGGCCGATCCCGGCTGCCGCTTCACCGTTTGCATACCGCCGGGACGGCTGCCATAACGGCCGCGAACAGTGCCTCTCCATTGTCACTCTCTCCTCCGCACGAACCTTTTTGAGGGGGAGCGATCTATCCCCGCCGCATGAAGCATCTGGCTATAATCATCCTCGGTCTGCTGCTCATCCCGTCCGGAACCCAGGCGCTCACCTTTCTCGGCGGGGATCAGCAGGTGATCGACACCCCCATCCCCGACGATGTGATCGCCTCGGGCGGGTCCGTGACCGTCAGCGCCCCCGTCGACAGCCTGACGGTTGCCGGAGGCGTGGTGACGGTGGATGCGCCGGTCGCCGGCGACATCATCGCCGCGGGAGGAACCCTGATCATCAACGGCGACGTCGGCGGGAAGGTGCTCGCCGCCGGGGGCGAGATCGAACTGAACGGGAACGCAACGAACGCTCTCGTCACCGGGGGCACGGTCAGGATCGGGGAGGATGCCGTCATCGAGCGCGACGCATTCATCACCGGGGGAGAGGTCACCAACGCAGGATCGGTCCGGCGCAACCTGACGGTCTCGAGCGGAACCTTCAACAACGCCGGCACGGCCGGGAACGTGACCTATGAAGAGCCGGAGGAGCCGGGAATGCTGCTACCCGGCCTCTTCTCGGTGCTTGCCGCCATCGGGTTCCTCATTCTCGGGCTTCTCCTCATCAGGATATTCCCTGATCCGTTCGCGGCGGTGGTCCGGCAGGTCGAGAGGAGCCCCGTCGTCCTGACGATCGTGGGGTTCGTTGCGATCATCGTATCGGCGATCAGCCTCGTCATCGTCGCAATCACGATCATCGGTCTACCTCTCGCGCTCGTCGGCGGGCTGCTCTTCATCGTTGCCCTGATGCTCTCGTCGCTCTTTGTCGCATACGCCCTCGGGGACGTCATCGCTTCCCGGGCGGGATGGAAACCGGGGCGTTCGTGGATCTTTGTCCTGGGGTTCGTGATCCTGCAGATCCTCATATTCATTCCGCTGCTCGGGGCGATTGTCCAGGTCGTCGCGGTCAGCCTCGGCTATGGGGGACTGCTCTATGCACTCAGGAGTTTCTGCCCGTTCCGCGCTGGTGGGGGAGGGGCGTAGTCCCATTTTCCGGCGGGTTTGCGGGGGCAGGACACTTACTCCTGCCCCTGCCGAGAACCCGATCGGAGGCTTTACATCTTGATTCGGTGGGAATGAGAGTCAGACAGCCGGTCACAACCTCATGCACGGATTTCGAGGGGAATACGCACCTTCGGTGCTCGAGCTCCGTTCTTACCAGAATGTCGCCAGTCTAAGACTTTCGGTCTGGTCCAGCGATGTCCCGTAGGGGCATCGCCTATCGCCACGCACTGCCCCCGCCCCTCAGGGGCGGGGGAGGAGGCCGGAGGCCGGGTGGGGTGGGGGTTACAGATATGCAAGTATAAGGTAGAGACAGGGGAGGGGGGGGAGACCCCCCTCGCACCTAACAGTGCTCAAGCTCGCTGCGCTCGCACTCCCCGTCAGCTCCTTCCCCCAGTCGCGATATTCCCTCGAAATCCGTGCATGGGAGTTGTAACAGGGCACGCAGTTCTCCCTCCTACTGGATTGAACTACAATAGCCTGTTATCCGGTGGGGCAGGGGGCCTCTCCAGGAGCCTAGGTGCTCATTGTTTCGCTCCCCGCTCCCCCCGGGCACCCGACCGGCTCGATCCGGGTTCCCGGCAGGACGACCAGGTTGTAGGCATCGTGGTCCTTGTTGAAGCGGACGAGGACCCCGTAGAGCCGGAGGATATCGCCGTAGGCGAGACCCTCGAGTGCGTCGCGGTTCGTGCCGCGGAGGGTCGCCGGGACCACGGCGTAGACCGGGTCTCTCGCCGTCCCGTCGCAGACCTTGTAGACCTTCGTCCGCCTGTCGCCGAGGTTGCCGGACATCAGCGCGGCGACGGCGTTGATCTTTTTGTCGCGGTGCCGGCGGAGGTGGGAGAGGCGGGCGAACTTCGCTCCCGGCGGGACCCGGTAGGCGTGCTGCGTCTTCGCATCCTTTCGCAGGAACGCGGAGGAGTACTTGATATCGACGTTGACGAACCGGTAGCCGTCTTTTCCCTCTGCAAGGCGCTCCATCAGCCTGGTCGGGCGAATATCGCCCTTCTGTTCGAAGGTCCAGCACCGTGCGGGGTTGCAGGCGGTTCCCCGGATGAACGAGCAGGGACTGTGGACGGCAAGCCCCCGGTCCGCGATCGCCCGCACGGTCCGGCGCATGGCGGTCGAATTGGCGAGATCCGCCGGCTCCACGACGATGATCGTCCCGTCGGGCGCGAGCCGTTCGGCGAGACCGGCGACGAGGTCGGCACGCCGGTCGGTATCGAGGTGGCGGAGCTCGTTTAAGACGTTCGAGAAGACCATAAGATCGATCCGGTCGGGCAGGTCCCCGGGGTCGAGCGCCCCGATATCGGCGCGGATTGGCTTATGCACCTGCACGGCGTTTCCCTGTGCCGCGGCTGCGGCCGGAACGAGGGCATTGTAAGCCTCGAGGTGCTCTTCGGAGCGCTCGACGGCGTAGACTTCCGCCGTCCCGCTCCCGATCCGTCCGAGAAGGTCGATGACGGCGAGCGGCACGACTCCCGGCCCGGTGCCCAGATCGAGGATGCGCATGTGGGGTTTTGCGAGCCCCCGGCTGATGACCTGCCAGAAGATGTGCTCGAACTGCACCAGGTAGACGGGCGCGTGGTAGGCCAGGTAGCCGAGGACCGGGTAGGCCTTCCGGTAACTCACCGGTCGCTCTTTCCAGTACCGGCTCTTCTGGGCGAGGATGGCGTTCGCCATCCGGTCGAGCACGACCTGGTCGTCCCACGGTTTCCCGGTCTTCTTTTCGACATGGGACTCGACGAGCCGCTGGACGTAGTCCGGGACCTCCGGCTTCTCAAAGAACGCGAGCTGCCGGTCACGCCCGGCATCGCCGACCGTGAGCGGCCCTGCCGGGCGGTGGCCGATGACGTAATCGTCGCCGGCAGGCCTGAGAGTGAGGCCGAGGTCGTCGAGGTGCGGGCGGACCTCCCCGGCGAGGCGTTCGAGCGACTCCCCTTCTCCCGGGTCTGTTTGCAGTTCAGAGAGCCTGAACTCGGGCTTTTCGCCTGCAAGGCGCTTGAGTGCTGCAACGGTATCCCGCACGATCATGGCATACCAGCTCGGCAGGATGGGTAATACAGGTTGCGGCGTCCTGTTCTACGGCAAAAATAGATGGTATGGGGAGCCCGGCGGCTCTCGCTCAGGGCGTCCCGGCACCCCGCTCTCCCGCTTCCCGGCCGAGCCGGAAGGCCGCGGCGTTGACCTCGACGGTTTTTTGCGGCACGCACCGCCGCACCGCCTCTTCGAGGGTTTCGGGCCGGAGCGGGATGTCGCCGGACGCCGCCCCGAGCATCACGATGTTCTGCGAGAGGATGCTCCCCGCCTCCTTTGCGAGACCTGCGGCGTTGATGCAGGTGACGTCGAGGTCGGCGAGCGCGGCGAGGATGCTCTCCTCGTCGGGCACGTCCATGCCCTGCTGGTAGACCGACGTGGGGACGACCAGGTGCCGGTTCACCACGAGCCTTCCGGCGGCCGGGAGGTAGTGGCGGTAGCGGAGGGCCTCGAGGAGGTCGAAGGCAACGAGAAGGTCGGCAGTCCCCGGCACGATCAGGGAGCCGAACTTCCCGTCGATGCGGATATGGCTCTCCACCGACCCGCCGCGCTGCGCCATGCCGTGGGTCTCGGCGCTCCGGACGGTCCGGTTCTCGATGATGCATGCCTCGCCGAGGACATTCGAGGCGAGCACCGTCCCCTGGCCGCCGATCCCGACGATCAGGATATCGAACGAGGGTTTCATTGCCGTCCCTCCATGCCGATCGCGCCAGATGGGCAGATGTCCGCGCAGACGCCGCACCCGGCGCAGAGATCGGTTATCGTCGCGTTCTTCCCGGCAAACGCGATAGCCGGGCAGCCGAACGACCGGCAGGCCCCGCAGCCCGTGCAGCGCTCGGGATCGACCGTGTAGGCTTTGCGCCGGATCCCGGTCCGCCGTGCGGTGATGACGCAGGGCTGCTTCGCGATGATGACCCGGACGCCTTTGCGCTCTTTTGCTCTTTTGAAGGTGTCGAGGAGCACCGGGAGGTCGTAGGGGTCGACCGTCTCGACCCATGAGACCCCGCACGACCGGCAGATCGCGTCGAGCGATATCGGGGTGCTCTCCTTACCGGTGGCGGTCAGTCCGGTGTTGGGGTTGGGCTGGTGGCCGGTCATGGCGGTGATCCTGTTGTCCAGGATGACGACGACCATATCGGCGCCATTGTAAACGGCGTTCAGGAGCCCCGGTATGCCGGTGTGCAGGAACGTAGAGTCGCCGATAGTGCAGACCACCGGGTGCTCCTCTCCCGACCGGGCGATGCCGCTCCCGACGGTGATCGAGGCGCCCATGCAGATGGTGGTATCCACCGCCCCGAGCTGGAGCCCGAGGGTGTAGCACCCGATGTCGCTTGGAAAGATGCCGTCGCGGAAGACCTTCCGCATCGCGTAAAACGTCGGCCGGTGCATGCACCCGGCGCAGAGGATCGGCGGGCGGGGCGGCACTCCCTGGACCGGCGCGGCCGCCGGGAAGGTCGTCGTGGGGGTGATGCCCGCCTTCTGGAGGGCGGCGGCGACCGTCGCCGGGGTGAGTTCCCCTTCGTACGGGACCGTGCCGGTCATCTTGCCGAAGACCTCCGTCTTCGTCGCCGTCTGGCGCACTGCCTCCTCGACGACCGGATCGAGTTCCTCGACGACGAGGACCTTCTCGTGCCGGTCGACGAAGTCTGCCAGCCACTCCTCGTCGATGGGGTAGGCGCCGATGATCGCGAGCGAGACGTCGTCAGGGAGCACTTCCTGGACGTAGGCGGCGGCGACGCCGCTCGCGACAACGGCTGTCGGGCCCCGGACGGTGTGGCGGTTATAGCCAAGTTCGACCAGCCGCTCTTTTAACGCCGGCTGTTTCTCGTTCAGGACCTTGTGCAGAACCCGGGTGTGCGCGGGGATGACCACGTACTGCTTCGGGTCGCGGCGGAAGGCGGCGGTCCGGTGCTCGGTGCCGACCTCTCCGAGGTCGACATCGCCCTTCGAGTGGCAGATCCGGGTGGTGGGGCGGAAGATGACCGGCAGACCGAACTCCTCGGAGAGGTCGAAGGCGTCCCGCAGCATATCGTGCGCCTCCTGCACCGACGCGGGGTCGAGGCAGGGGAGCCGGGCGAAGTGCGCGTAGCGCCGGGTGTCCTGCTCGTTCTGGGAGCTGTGCGCGAAGGGGTCGTCTGCGGAGAGGACGACGAACCCGCCGGTCACCCCGGTGTATGCGCTCGTCATCAGGGGATCGGCCGCTACGTTCAGCCCGACGTGCTTCATGGTGCAGAGTGCGCGCACCCCGCACCAGGCGGCGGCGAGCGCGTTCTCGAAGGCGACCTTCTCGTTCGTGGACCACTCCACGGTGAAGGGGCGCTCCTCCTGCACCCGGAGGACGTCGATCACTTCAGAGGACGGCGTTCCTGGATAGCCAGCGGCAAAATCGATGTTTGCCTCCAGGCACGCGTGAGCGATGCCCTCGTTCCCGAGTAGGTATCGTATTGCCATTGTTCCACTCAACTATACTTCTATCATCGGTTTTCAACATAGCGCTTTGGATGCCTGTCCAAATCAATTCGGTGCTAAAATGCCGGGTATTGCAGGATAGTCCCACCGGGCCGAGTCCGGCACCGGTGGCCGCGGAGACGGCACGGCGTGGGGAGACCGCCGTACGTACCGAAAAGGACAAACCTGGTGATGACAGTCGCGAAGTCGATGTTCGCCTCGATGCGGCCATGCGCGGCGGCTTCATTTCCGGGAAGGCAATCACCTATAGATCTCGTCTCACGCTGTTGCCCCTGCCTGTCCTCCACCGGCGTCGTTCTCAGACGATTCAGGAGCAGGCTCCTTGCAAAACCTTTAAATCGAAGATTGTACAACATTTATAGGCACTAATATGAGTGTATGAGGGCCCGTAGCATAGCTGGTGGTGCACCCGGCTGATAACCGGGAGGTCGTGCGTTCGAATCGCATCGGGCCCACTCTAATTTTGTCCTGTTTGGTGAAACAAGAGCTACTGTGGGCTTTATCCCCTTTTGTATTTCGCTATCTGTTTAACTTGCGGGGGTGACACCGCACGATACATAGCCTCTTCCGCAGGGCCGATTGACGGCGTAACTTGAACACTAAATATATATTCTATCAGGCGACTTTCCGCACTCCATGGCATCTATACAACAACATCTGCACACAATAGTTCCGTGTGCCGGTCGCTCTAATAGCCACGCTCCAGCACAGGCGTA
Organism: Methanoculleus sp.; assembly: GCA_018433835.1. Lineage (GTDB taxonomy): Archaea > Halobacteriota > Methanomicrobia > Methanomicrobiales > Methanoculleaceae > Methanoculleus. The sequence goes on along the minus strand of JAHDQM010000014.1, from coordinate 68,994 downwards.
TGCACTCCCCTCATCCAGGGAAGTCACCCTTCGGGAGGGGGATCCCGGATGCCTGTTATTACCGTGGAGATGAATGCAAATGGCTGCAAATGGGATGAAAAAGTACGTTGCTGAAATGTTCGGGACCTTTGCACTGGTGCTTATCGGGGTCGGAAGTGCAGTGCTCGCCGGGCCGGTGGTCGGAAATCTCGGTGTAGCATTGGCTTTTGGACTTGTTCTTCTTGCGATGGTCTATGCCATCGGTGGCGTTTCCGGGTGCCATGTCAATCCCGCCGTCACCGTGGGAGTGCTGACGGCGGGCAAGATGCCAGCGCGGGAAGCACTCATCTACATCGTTGTCCAGTGCATCGGGGCCATCATCGCTGCTGGAGTGATTCTTGCCATTGCGGTGGGAAACCCATCCTACTCGCTCGCCGTGGACGGGCTTGGTCAGAACGGATACGGTGCATTGTCGCCGGGCGGCTACTCGCTTGCATCCGGGTTCCTGGTTGAGGTAGTGATGACGCTCCTGTTCGTCTTCGTGATCCTGGCTGTGACCGGCATTGAGGAACTGAAGACATTTGCCGCTCTGCCCATCGGCCTGGCGCTGTCGATGGTGCATATCGTCATGATCCCGGTGACCAACGCTTCCGTCAACCCGGCGCGGAGCCTGGGGCCGGCAGTCTTTGTCGGCGGCGAAGCGCTCATGCAGCTCTGGCTCTTCTGGGTCGCACCCATCATCGGCGCCGTCCTGGCCGCTGTCCTCTGGCGTTATATCCTGGTGGCCGGAATTACCCGTCCGGTCGCTGTGGCGAAGCCTGCAAAAACTGAACGCTAGGGACTCGCCCCGTGTCGGCAGGGATCGGCCCCCCCCTTTTACGGGAAGGTCGCGGGTGCTCACACCGGAACTTTGCGGTCAGCCCGGCATGCCGGACCTTTTTATACCCTCGCACACACGGGGGCAGCGTCGTGCGCCCGGGTCTCGGCGCTGATGACCGCTTTATACCCTCGCACACACGGGGGCAGCCCACGCAACCCACACAAAAACTACTTTTTTTTACGTCCTGCGAGGAGATCTATCCCTATGTTTCCCACCGGTCATGCGGCTGAAAACCTCCGCATAACCCTCGATACCCGCCCCACCCTCTCTCGATCCTGTGCCGTGCGGTGCCGGAGGAGGCGCGCGTGAACGCCGTCGAGGTCAGGGGCCTCTCGCGGTCCTTCGACGGCCGCGAGATCCTCCGCGACGTCTCGTTCACCGTCGGGCACGGCGAGATATTCGGCTACCTCGGCCCGAACGGCGCCGGGAAGACGACGACCATCCGGATCCTGCTCGGCCTGCTCGCCCCCGGCGCAGGTGAGGTCCGGGTTCTCGGGCGGGACCTCGCTGCCGACGACGAAGCACGTGCGAGGATCGGCGTGCTCTTCGAGAACAACGGTCTTGCCGACCGGATGAGCGCCGACGGCAACCTGGCCTACTACGCCGGGCTCTACGGCGTCGAAGACCCTGCGGAGCGGATCGACGAACTCCTCGCGCTCGTCGGTCTCGCCGACCGGCGGGACGACCCGGTCGGGACGTTTTCGACCGGCATGAAGCGGAAACTCGGGATCGCCCGGGCCATCCTCCATCGGCCGGAGGTCGTCTTCCTCGACGAGCCCTCCTCCGGCCTCGACCCCGGTGCGCAGAGGATGGTCCGCGACCTCATCATCGAGCTCTCCCGGCGTGAGGAGATGACCGTATTCTTAAACTCCCACCACCTTGACGAGGTCCAGCGGGTCTGTTCCACGGTCGCAATCCTTGCGGGAGGGAGGATCCGGGCATTCGACTCGGTGGAGAACCTCACCGCGGCCTCCGGCCGCCCGGCCGTTACGGTGTCCCTTGCCGACCCGGGCGACCGTGCCCGAGCGTGCGAGACCGCCGGGAGGCTGCCGTACGTTACGGGGTGCGACGTGAACGGAGACCATCTCCACTGCACCCTTGCCGACCCGGGCGCGACCCCCGACCTCGTCGCGGCCCTCGTCGGCGCCGGGTTCCGCATCGAGGAGGTCCGCCGGTCGTCCCGGTCGCTTGAGGAGATCTACCTCGAACACGTCGGCCGGGCGGAGGGTGAGGCATGAGCACGTTTCGCATCATTGCCGGCCGCGAGATGTGGCTCGCCCTCCGGAACCGGAGCATCCTCATCTCCGGGCTCATCTTCGCCGTCTGGCTCCCGGTTATGTCCGCTCTGGGGATTGCCGCGGGTGCCGGTGAAGAGGTTACGATCCTTGCCGGCAGCATCGCCGCCGTCACCCTCCCGGTCGGGGTCTTCATGGGCTACATCTTCTGCGCCGATGCCTTCCTCCGCGAGAAACGGGACGGCACCATCGAGACGCTCCTCTGCGCGCCGGTCTCCCTCCGCCGACTCTGGGAGGGGAAAGCAGCCGGGGTCGCGGTGCCTGCGTATCTGATGACCCTCTTCTCCGCCGCAGTGACCGTCGCGGCGGTCTCCACCCTCTCGGGAACTCCCATCGCCGCCGAACCCCTGCTTCTCCTCCACCTCGTGGTCGTCGTCCCGGTCTGGATCGCCGCCGCGGCAGGGCTCATCGGTGCGGCCCAGCTTGCGCTCGGGATGCGGGAGAACCAGATCCTCGGGTTCGTCTTCATCTTCGGGTTCATCTTCCTGATCGTCGGGCTCCAGCAGGTCGCACCGGGCGGACCGGGCCTCTCGTGGACGACGGAAGCGCTCCTCGCGGCAGCCGGGGCGGCGCTCCTCGCCCTCGCCCGTGTCATCGCCGGGAAGGTGACGAAGGAGCGAATCGTCCGGACGATCCCGTGAGGGGTGCCCCTCCTCTGGAGGGGAGAACGCCTCTCGAACCCTATTTTTATATGCCTTCGAACAGGCCGCGAGTTCGGTTCCGGTCAAAAAAGTGTTATCGATCCCCTGCAGACCCCTGACGCCTACAGCGTCTCCTCGCCGTAGAGGTAGGGCCTGAGGGCTTCGGGGACCGTGACCGAACCGTCCTCGTTCTGGTAGTTCTCGAGGATCGCCCGGATCGCGCGCGAGGTCGCTATCGCGGTGCTGTTGAGGGTATGCACGTAGCGCTTCGAGGTGAACTCGACGGGGTCGCGCACCTTGATGTTCAGCCTGACCGCCTGGTAGGCCGTGCAGTTCGAGCACGAGACCGCTTCGCGGTAGCGCTCCTCGCGCGGCATCCAGACCTCGAGGTCGTACTTCTTTGCGGCAACGGTCCCGATATCCCCCGTGCAGATCGAGACGACCCGGTAGGGGAGGCCGAGCTGCTGGAAGACCTCTTCGGCGTTCGCCATCAGTTCCTCGTGGAGGTCCCAGGACTGCTCCGGGGTGGCATAGACGAACTGCTCCACCTTTTGAAACTGGTGGACGCGGAAGAGCCCTTTCGTATCGATCCCGTGCGCTCCGATCTCGCGCCGGAAACACGGGCTCAAGCCCACCAGCCGGAGCGGCAGGTCCTTCTCCTCGAAGATCTCGTCGCTATACATCGCGGCCATCGGGTGCTCGCTCGTCGCGATGAGGTACTCGTCCTCGCCGTCGATCTTGTACATGACGTTCTCGAAGTCGGCGAGGTCGGTCACGCCCTCGTACGCGGCCCGGTTCAGCATGTAGGGAGGAATCACCGGGGTATACCCGCGCCGAACAAGCAGATCCATCGCAAACCGCTGCAGAGCCATGTCAAGCAGGGCGAGCCTGCCTTTCAAGAAATAAAACCCTGACCCGGCGATCTTCGCCGCGCGTTCGAAGTCCGCCCAGTCATGCTCGACGGCGAGCGCGCCGTGGTTCTTCAGGTCGAACGCAGGTATCCGGGGTTCACCCCACCGCCGGATCTCGACGTTCTCGGTTTCGTCCTTGCCGACGGGCACGCTCTCGTGCAGGATGTTCGGGAGCCGCATCAGGCGGTACCTCACCGCTTCGGTGAGCCTCTCGCGCTCCGCCTCCGCCTCCTTGACCCGCGCGGGGAGGTCTGCCGCCTCGGCAAGAAGCCCCGCGATATCTTTCCCTGCCTTTCTCGCCTGGCTGATCTCACGGGATATGACGTTTCTCCGGTTGCGCAGGTCTCCGATCTCCACGGTGAGTTCCCGTGCCCTCCGGTCCATCTCCAGCACCTCGTCGATCCAGGCCAGTTTTTCGGTATCTCCTCTCTTCGTGAGGTCTGCCCTGACTATCCCGGGGTGTGCACGAACGAACTTCAACTCAAGCATACTGTCTCTGTACGTACTTCGCCATGACGGTATATGGTCATGTTGCCCTTCTGGGGGATGAGGGCAGGTGATCGCCCGGGCTGTGCCCGGATCGCGTCCTGCTTCCTCCACCCGAAACCTACTCTTATAATTTCAGGCGAACCAACTCATCTAGCATGGAAAAAAACCAGAAGATCGTCCTGGTGACGGGCGCCCTCATTACGCTCGGGCTGCTTTTCATCAACGTTTTCTTCGCCCTCATCGCGCTGGTGGTTGTGCTCGTTCTCCTGATGAGCTTCCGCATCATGGGAGATTCCGGCGGTTACCCGCTCATCACCGTGGATCTCTCGAAAGATGCACGGGAGATTACAGTCACCAATACGGGCACCGCAAGGGCGCAGAACATCCACGTCGCCCTCGTCCCGCTCGACATCGATTTCGAGATCACTTCGCTCGACCCTGACGAGGAATCCGGATTTGGCCTAGCTTCGATGCTCGTGGAGGCAAAAGCGGTCGTCACGTACGAAGATGACGAAGGCCGGCAGTTTACGCGCTCGTATCCGCTCACGGCGCTCGGGGCCGGGCGTGACCCCCTGGAACCGGTGTTCCCGATCTTCGGGCGCCGGTGAGGGGTTAGGTGGTGCATAATAGGACGGGCAGGGCTCGATCAAAAGCCCAGTAAAGTGGACCGTGGTGGCTATCGCCACGCACTGCCCCCGCCCCACAGGGGCGGGGAACGACTGCCGGGGGCGTAGCGAACGGCAGGAATTGAAGCACCGCAGGTGCGGAGGAGGAGGCCGGGTGGGGTGGGGGTATGGGAAGCCCATTACGAGGGAGAGACAGGGGAGGGGGGCGCGCCCCCCTCCCCACCTGACGGTGGTCGAGCCCCCCTCCCCACCTGACGGTGGTCGAGCTCCGTTCCTGTGGAACGTCGCACTCGCACCTATCGGTGCTCAAGCTCGCTGCGCTCGCACTCCGCACCCTTCGGGTGCTCGTGCTCCGGGCGTTCCGCCCATCGCACTCCCCGTCAGCCCCTCCCCTCACGGCGATATTGGCTGGAAATCCGTGCACGGGTGTGGTGTCCCACCCAATGCTCTTCGGGACACCCCGAGGTTCGGAAGCTGCTGGCCCCCCCCACCACACGCATGCAGCGATCAAAACTCCCAGGGAGGCCCGCTGCAGCCCCCCCTCGAAATTCGGGGACTGCCTTCAGAAAAAAGTGATTTTCACGACCCAAGATACTCGAGCGCCCGCGCGAGCGCGGCCATCAGTTCCTCATCCTTCTTCGCGTACTCGTAGAGCGCCCGGTAGAGCATGAAGACGAGGTCGTAGCCGTAGACGTCGAACGCCTCTTCCGGCGCGAGCGGGCTTAGATATGAATCGGTCCGGATCTCGGTGGTGGTGTACATCAACTCGTGGAAGGCCCCGTCTTCGTCGAGAACGCATATCTGGGCATCGACGGGCTTGCTCGGGTCGTCCGGGCGGTACGGGAGCGGGTCGCCCTTCCCGAGGACGATCATCTTCTTATCGTAGAACTCCTGGTCGTAGAGCTCCCCCGATGCCTCCCTCTTCGCGCGCCGGAGCATCTCCAGTCCGATCTGCTTCACGACCGGCGCCGTATCGGCGGCCATCCGCGCAAGGAGGGCTCCCACGCTACCCCGGAGTTCCGAGGCCGACTCTTCCTTCTTCGCCTGCAGGTCCTCGATGGTCTCGAGGAGCCGGGCGTATCCCTCTTCGATGTTCGGATCCATTGCTTACTCACCTCTTGCATACGCCGGCATAAGGGCACCGGTTTGTTTTGTCAATCGCCCTGCCGGAGGCGTTCGACCCCGAGGGCGCCCGCATACGCGAGCGTGCTCACCAGGATGATCGTCGCCCCCGAGGGGACGTTGACAAGGTAGGAGAGCCAGATCCCCGTCACGGTGAAGATGATGCCGAGGGCGACGGCGAGGAGCATCATATTCCGGATGCGGGAGGTGTAGAGACGGCTGATCGCCGCCGGAAGCGTGAGGAGCGCGATCACCAGGATGATCCCCACCACCCTGATCAGCATCACCACCGTGAGCGCAATCAGCACGAGAAGGAGGAGCGAGAGCCGCTCGACCGGCAGGTTCATGACCGTCGCGTAATCCGGGTCGAAGGTGACCGCCTGGAGTTCCCGGTAGAAGTAGGCTACGACGGCGACGATGATGATCACGAGGACCGCCATCAGCAGGATGTCTCCCCGCGGCACGAGGAGGATGTTCCCGAAGAGGTAGGAGAAGAGGTCGGGAGCGAACCCCGGTGTTAAATAGACGAAGAGGATGCCTATGGCCATTCCGGCCGCCCAGACCGCGCCGATGAGGGTGTCCATCTGCTGCCGGGCCCGGAGCTGGAGCGCGCCCATCCCGAGCGCTGCCGCCACGGTGAACCCGGTTGCCCCGAGGAGCGGGTCTATCCCGAGGAAGTAGCCGAGGCCGATCCCCCCGAAGGCCGCGTGGGAGATGCCGCCGCTGACCGAGACCATCCGCCGCACCACGACGTAGGTGCCGATGATCCCGCAGGCGACGCTCGCGAGCATCCCGGCGGCGAGCGCGTTCCTGAAGAACTCATACCCGAGTATTTCGAGCAGACTCACTCCTCCCTTGAGTGTTCCGAAAAGACCCGGTGCGGAACCCCGTGGGCGATCAGGTCCACCGGGCAGTGGTACGCGGCCTCGAGCATATCCGCCGTGATCTCGTTCGTGCCGTGCGTATAGAGGCGCCGGTTCAAGCAGGCGACCCGGGTCACGTGCTCCGGGATCACCCCGATGTCGTGGGTCACGAGGACGATCGCCATCCGGTCGCGGAGCCCATCAAGGATCCCGTAGAACTGCGCCGCCGTCGGGGCGTCCACGTAGACCGTCGGTTCGTCGAGGAGCAGAACCTTCGGGTCGCCTACGAGCGCCCGGGCGATGATCGCCCGTTGCTGCTCACCGCCCGAGAGGTCCCGGATCTGCCGGTCGGCAAGATCGGCGATGTGCATCGTATCGAGCGCCTCTTCCGTCCGGGCGTGGTCTTTTTCGTCGTAGCGTCGGGGCCTGCGGGCGATGTGGCCGAGGCGGCCGGAGAGAACCATCTCCCGCACGGTGATGGGGTAATCGAAGTCGAACGTCCGGAACTGGGGGACGTAGCCGAGGTCCTTACGCATCCGGGCCTCCGTGCTGCCGAGGATCCGGACTACGCCGCGGGAGGGGGCGAGGAGGCTGAGGATCACCTTAAGAAGCGTCGTCTTCCCGCCACCGTTCGGCCCGATAATGGCGTAGAACTCGCCCGGGTAGACGACAAGGCTCACCCCCTCGAGCACGGTGTGGCCGCGCAGCCTGACCCAGACGTCGTCGACCTCGATCACGGGGGTGCTCATGGTTTGCTGCTCTCGGCGAATGCCGAGGCCACGTGCCGCATGTTCTTCAGGTAGTCCTTCGCGAGCGGGCTTACCGGCACCACGGTGCCGCCGATCTCGTCCGCGATAACCTCGGCGCTCCGGGTGGAGTGCTCGGGCGACGCGAATATCACCCTGATCTGCTCCTCCTTCGCCTGCGCGACGAGGTGCTCTATCCTCTGCGGGGAGGGCTCTTTCCCCTCTTCTTCGATCGGGACCTCGACAAAGCCGTAGTCCCGGGCAAGGTAGGCCCACGACGAGTGGTAGACCATGACCTTCGTCACTCCCGATTCGGCGAGCGCCCCGGCGATCTCCGTGTCCAGAGCATCGAGTTCCTCCAGGTAGGCATCGGCGTTTTGGCGGTAGTCTTCAGCGTTTGCCTGATCGACCTCTGCGAGCCCTTCGCGGATGTTCTCGACCATGATCTTCGCGTTTTTCGGGGATGTCCAGATGTGGGGGTCGGTTCCCGCATGATCAGCCTCACCGGCCGCGATCAGGTCGACGCCGCGCGAACAGTCGACGACCAACATATCGGGGTTCAGGGCGGCGATCTTCTCCTGCCAGGCGAGTTCGAACTCTATCCCCGAACCCACCACGGCATACATATCCGCCTCCGCGACTTCGGCGAGGACCCCCGGCGGAGGTTCGTAGGTGTGCGGGTCGGCCCCCGGCGGCACCAGCAGGATAACACGGACGTGGTCGCCCCCTACCCGCTCTACGAACTCTTGCTCGGGCGGTATGGTGACCGCGACGACGACCCGTCCGTCCTGCTGCGGCTCCGTGGCGGTACACCCCGCCGCGACTGCCGCCAGCAGGAGGACTGCGAATGCGGCTGCAACAAGTAAAACGGTAGTTAGATTGCCTTTATCCTGCGAACCCATCGTTCTTCTCCTCAAATTTGGTGTGAATCTAAATTTTTGCCTTCACCCCTGTTGGTTCCCTGAGGGGCAGCAGCAACGGTGATCGTGCTCGATCTCCCCGCAGACGCTCATCATCGGGTGCCCGAGCGACGTACACATCCTGTTGGTGAGGTCCTTTGAGAAGCACTGCTCGATCTTCTTCGCCTCGCTGCAGGCCTCGCCGGGCTCAAGCCCGTAGCGGCTGAGCATCAGGGCGACGATCCGATGGCGCCGGATCAGGAACCGGGCGTATTCGGTGCCGCGAGAAGTGAGTCTCACGCCGCGATAGGGCGTATGTTCGATGTATCCTGCTCCTGCAATCTCCGTGAGCGCTTTTGTCACCGTCGAGGGCGCGACCGAGAACCGGGTGGCGATCTCGGTTGTCTTCACGACGTGGCCCTGCATATAGATGTATTTGAGGTATTCGGCCTTCTTCGAGGAGAGTTCGTGCCCGGTGATCTCCTGCATGGAAGGGGATACGCTTTGCCGGAAGAAAAAGTTTCGGAGGGGCTAAACCCTCTGCCCGGCATCGGACGGGATCAGCTCACCGATGACATAGTGCCGCCGGTTCTCCGTGATCACCGCCCTTCCGGAGAACCCGAACGGCAGATCCTCTCCGATGACGACGTTGAGGTAGCAGGGGTTGCGGCAGACGGTCGAGGAGGGTGCGTTCTTCTCGGTCGCAACGACCGGTGTCTCCCGCCCGATCCAGCGCTCGTTGTAGCTGTCGTAGATCCGGTTCGCCTCGGCGAGCAGCGCCCGGGACCGGTCTTTGCGTATCCGGTTGGGGAGGTCTTTTAGGGCAGCGGCAGGGGTGCCGGGCCGCCGGGAGTAGCGGGTGATGTTCACCTTCACGAACGCCGCACGCTGCAGGAGTTCGAGCGTCCGGCGGAACTCCTCGTCCGTCTCACCGGGAAACCCGGTGATGAAATCGGACGAGATCATCATATCCGGGTAGTGCTCCCGGAACGTATCGACGATCTTTATGACGTCGGCCGCACGGTAACCGCGCTGCATCCGTTCGAGAACGGTATCGGAGCCCGACTGGATGGGGAGGTGGAGGAACCGGAAGACTTTGTCGCTCTTGCAGGCGTCGACAAGGGGATCGAGGATCCCGAGCACCGAGGCCGGGTGCATCATCCCCAGCCGGACGGCGAACCTTCCGGGGATTTCTGCAATCGCCCGCAGGAGGTCGGGGAGTGACTCGCCCCGGTCGAGCCCCCAGGCAGCCACGTCCTGCCCGGTCAGCTGGATCTCGTAGGCGTCCGACGCGGCAAGGCGCCGGACGGCATCAAGGATCGCTTCGGGCGGCGCGCTCTTGAGCCGCCCCCGTGCGAGCCGGGTGATGCAGTAACTGCACCGGCCGACGCACCCGCTCGCCACCTGCACCACGCCGATCGCTCCTGCTCCGGGGGTGCCGACGCCGCCATAGCGCTCGTGGATCTCGTTCGGGTGGATGACGTGCGGCGTGCAGACCGAGCGAATCTTATCCATCTGGACGAGCGGCATGCAGCCGGTCACGTAGAGATCCCGGCCGGCAAACGCCGCAAGACGACGGAGCATCTTTCGTTCGGTCGCGCCGATCACCGTGCAGGTGTTGACGATCACGGCGTCCGCCTCGTCCGGCCCGGTCAGCCTGCAGCCGAGACCTTCCAGTATCGCCTCAAGCCTCCGGGTGTCGGCGTGGTTATAGGTGCACCCGTAACTCTCGATGTAGACCGTCCTTCCCTGCAGGTCTTCCAGGGTAATGGTAATCGACTCCCTGCGCGCGGTCGGCGGCCGGCCCGGTCCCCCAGCGGCGTGATTCCCCCTATTGTTTGGGGGATGTTTTATCCCTCTTCCAGCCGGTTTCGTGCCGAGCACAATCCTTAACCGCTGCTATTACAACTTCTTTATTCGATGATTAAAATAGGGTTGCTGGGATGCGGCAACGTCGGGCATATAATCGCCACACACGCCGAGAGCATCCAGGTTGCCGCCGTCTTCGATATCATCCCCGGGCGGGCGGAGGAACTGGCGGCGCTCTGCCATGCCCGGCCGTATACGGACTTCGACGCCTTCATGCAGGAGGACTTCTCGATCGTCGTGGAAGCCGCCTCGGTCGATGCCGTCAGGTACTACGGCGAGGCGGTCCTCCGCTCGGGGCGGGATATCGTCGTCCTCTCCGGGGGAGCTCTCGCCGACGACGAGTTCCGCGAACGCCTCATCAAGGTTGCACGGGGGGCGGGAAGGAAGATCCGCATACCGAGCGGCGCCATCATCGGACTCGATAACCTCAAGATCGGCCAGGTTTCGCCGCCGAGAAAACTCCTCCTGCGAACGACAAAGCCTCCCGCGTCGCTCGGGATGACCGCCACCGCCCGGACAGAGATATTTAAGGGGCTGGCGCACGATTGTATAAAGCAATACCCCAAAAACATCAACGTCGCAGTAGCGTTAGGACTCGCTGCCGGCAGAGACGCCGACGTGGAGCTCTGGGTCGACCCTGCAGCAGAGAGAAACACCCACGAGATATTCGTCGAGGGCGACTTCGGGGATATTTACGTCCGGGTCAGGAACGTCCCAAGTCCTGATAACCCGGCGACGAGCTATATGGCCGCCCTCTCCATCCTGACGCTCTTGAAGAACCTCGAGAACCCTCTGGTGGTGGGTACGTAACAATGGAAAAGGATATTCGTGCGCTCAAAGCCGAAAAGAACGCACTCATCATGGCGCATAACTACCAGCCCATGGAGATCCAGGTGCTCGCCGACGTGGTGGGCGACAGCCTCGAGCTCGCGGTGAAGGCGAAGGAGACCGGGGCGGACCTGATCGTCGTCTGCGGTGTCCGGTTCATGGCCGAGACGGCAAAGATCCTCAACCCTGATAAGAAGGTGATCATCCCGGTGGAGGACGCAGGGTGCCCCCTCGCCGACTTCCTGACCCCGGACCTGATCCGGGAGGCAAAAGAGCGGTATCCCGATGCGGCTGTGGTGGTCTACGTCAACAGCACGGCGGAGAGCAAGGCGCTCGCCGATATCACCTGCACCTCTGCAAACGCAGTTCAGGTCGTTAGATCGCTACCAAACGATACAATCCTCTTCGGGCCGGATGCAAACCTTGCAGCATACGTCCAGCGGGAGCTCCCGGAGAAGACGATCGTTCCGGTGCCGCCCGGCGGTCACTGCTACGTCCACACGGGGTTTACCCTTGCCGACGTCGAGGCAGCCCGGAGGAAGGGCGGCATGGTCGTCTGTCATCCCGAATGCCTGCCGGTGGTCCAGGAGCAGGCCGATCTGATAGTCTCCACAGGGGGCATGGTCAGGGACGCCGCCAGCGGCGACGAGCCCTGGTGGGTCTTCACCGAACGGGAGATGGCCTCCCGCCTCCGGGTGCTCTACCCGGAAAGGGTCTTTTACGAGAAACCGGGGGCCGTCTGCGCGGACATGAAGAAGATATCCCTCGGCGATCTCCGGCGGGCGCTCGATCGCGAGGAGCACGAGGTCGTCCTCTCCCCGGAGGTCATGAACCGGGCACGGCGGGCCATCGAGCGGATGATCGCCGTCGGGGCGTGAGCGTGGATGATCCCGATCGAGGAACTGCTCCGGTTCGTCCGGGAGGATGCGCCGTGGGGCGACGTCACCTCTGAAGCGGTCGTCCCCGACGTCGCCTGCCGGGCGGTGATCCGGGCGAAGGATTCGGGGACCATCGCGGGCCTCGCGGAGGCACGGGCGCTCTTCGAGCACTTCGGGGTCACGGTCCGCCAGCATTCCGCCGACGGCAGGGGGGTTGCCGCGGGAGCGACCCTCCTCGAACTCGACGGCCCCGCGAGGGCGATCCTTCTTTTGGAGCGGACGGCGCTCAACATCATCGGGCGCATGAGCGGGATTGCGACCCGGACCCGGGAGTCTGTCAATGCGGTCCGGAAGGTCTCGCCCGCCGTGCGGATTGCCGCGACCCGGAAGACGGCCCCGGGATTGCGGATGCTGGACAAGAAGGCGGTGGTTCTCGGCGGGGGCGACCCGCACCGCTACTGCCTCTCGGATATGGTCCTGATCAAGGACAATCACCTCGCGCTGGTGCCGCTCCCGGAAGCGATACGGAGAGCGAAGGAGCAGAGCCTCTACCGGACGGTCGAGGTGGAGGTCGAGACGGCGGAGGACGCAATCGCGGCGGCAGTTGCCGGGGCCGATATTATTCTGCTCGACAACATGGCGCCGGACGCGGTCCGGGAAGCCGTCAGGATGCTCAACGAGCGGGGCCTCCGGGAGCGGGTGGCCCTCGAGGTCTCCGGAGGGGTTGCCGGTGACGACCTTGCCGGATACGCCGCGACCGGGGTCGACGTCATCAGCATGGGCGCGCTCACCCATACGGTCAGGAACTTCGACGTGAGTCTGGATATCCTGAAGGGTGCGGGCACGTTCCGGGTTCCGTGACCCGTGCCGGGTCGCGCCCGGCAAGGTCGTGGTTCATGAGGTACTCCCTGACCGCCCTCGATCCCGCCCAGCCGGAGTCGAGCTGCCTGACGACCGCATCTATCTCTCTCGCCTGTTGCCGGATCACATCCGACTGCTCGTTCTCGATCAGATCCGCGATCGCCATGAGCACCTGAAGAGGGTGGCGGATCCGGTCGGCAAGGGTCGCGAACTGCTCGATGTTCGCTTCAATCTGGCCGATAGCCCACCTCTTCTCTTCATCCTGGGGCACCGCCTCCTCCGCCAGGGCGATCCGCCGCCATACCCCGTCCTGCCGGATGACGGCCTGCCGGTGCGTGGAGGCAATCTCCAGCAGTTCGCGTGCCCCGCAGGCATCGAGCGGGTAGGCGCAGATGGCGGCGATCCGGCTGTTCCCTATGGCCCGGTTGACCATTGCCTCGTACTCCATGAAAACGTCCCATTCCGCTCCTGTCAGCCAGGAGACGTTCCCGGAGATGAACAGGCCTTCGTAACCCCTCTCCTGCGCCTCGAGTCCTTTCCTGACGCAGCCGTGCAGTGCAGTGGTGCGTGAAAAGCCGCCGTCCCGGAGGTACCAGTCGCGTGCGTCCAGGATCTCGATCTGGCCCCGTTTCAGGCGTCGGTCGAAGGATTTGACGCTTCTTCGGAGCACCCTCTTCGCCTCACCTGCCTGCAGGGGCTCTGCGGTGATCCAAACGCAGCAGGCATCCTCCTCCAGCCCCGACTGGAAATAAGGGACCAGGGTATCGATGAGGTCGTGCCGGCTCCGGTAGACGAGGCATGTATGGGTGCCCCAGGGCGGCCTGGAGAGGACCGTCGTTTCGTCCGTGAAGCAGTCACTATCTGTCAATGCGGCAACATTCCCGTGAATATAAGGTTTCGCTCCCGGGTTCGGCCCCCTTTGCACCCCGCCCGTCGGGGCGAGCAGATCGTTGTTCCCGGCTCCCGCGATAGGGGGAATGGAACGTCGGGGTAAAATAGGTTTCCGATCTTTCTGTGGTGCGGGAAAGATCCTTGCCCGGCCGGCGTTTACCCGGGCGATATATGATTTCGGACCATGAATTTCCCAAAACGTCAGGATAAGCAATCTGTACGGGAGAAGGGGGTCAGGATACGCCGACCGTATCCTCCATCGGGAGTTCGTCCAGGAACGGCATCACCCCTTTGACATACGGCACGGGTTTCCCCTCCTGTGTCCTGAGTTCCCCGTAGGCCACGACCTCAACGACCAGCGGGAGTTCGTCCAGACGCCGGGTGAAGAGGGGATCCGACTCGGTGGCGAACCGGAGGAACTCATCCAGGCTGATGAACGGGCGTTCCAGGTCCGGGACGTCGCTGTATTCCTGCAGGTCTTCCCGGAGCGTGGAAGACCTCGCCAGGTCTTCTTCAAAGTAAAGGAAGACGTGGAAGTTGTGGCGGTTGCCCATCATATCGAGGTCCCTGATATCGATCTTTGCTCCCGGGGCGATGCCGAGGCGTTCCAGGTCCGAGGGAAACGTCGTACCCTCCGGTATACCGGTCGGACTCTCCATACTATGGTGAAGGGAGCGAGAGTAGAAAAATGCACCTCCCGGAAGCATCTCCCCCGGGGCAAAACCTTATACTCAGGTGCCCCAAAATGGGCGTGGGGTGGCCTATGGCAGGTGAGGATCCGCCGGTACCGGGAGGAGAGATCGAAGGCCTCGACAGGGAGAATAAACTTCACAGATACCTCTCGATGCTGGAATCCGGGGACCTCAATGCCCGATGGCGGGCCGCGGATGCGCTCGGGGAGCTGGGCGATAGTCGTGCGGTGCAGCCGCTTATCGGGGCGCTGGACGACGAGTATGTCGATGTCCGGTGGAAGGCGGCGAAAGCACTCGGGCTCCTTGATGGACGCGAACCTGTCCTCCCGCTGATACGGAGCCTGGAGGACGACAGCCCCTGGGTCCGGGCAGGCGCAGCATGGGCGCTCGGGAGGATCGGCGATCCCCGGGCCGTCGAACCGCTGATCCGGCTGCTCGACGATGCAAAACCCCGGGTCCGGAGGATGGCGGCATGGGCGCTCGGGAAGATCGGCAACCCGCGGGCCAGGGAGCCCCTGGTGCGCCTCCTCGGCGACGCCGACCGCGACGTCAGGCTTGCCGGCCGGCAGGCGCTCGACGAGATCGGGACCGAGCGGGAGATCCCGAGCATCTGACGGGATGCTGACTTCCGTTGTACAGATGCTTCTTTTTCAAAGCCGTGTCAACACTGCCGGGTCCGGGATAGCCGTCTCCATTCCGTATGCGTTTATAATCCAGGAACGACTTCATGTACCTGATTGGAAGTTGCGATCGATTTATATACTAAATTGAGCGCCCGGGGGAACATTATGGACTTATTCATGAAGTGCGCCATCGAAGAGGCGGAGATCGGCCTGCAGGAGGGCGGAATACCCATCGGGTCGGTGCTGGTGCGGGAAGGCCGAATCATCGGGCGAGGACGGAACCGCCGTGTCCAATACAACGATCCCGTGCTCCACGCCGAGATAGACTGCCTGAGGAACGCCGGGAGAATTCATAACTACGCGGAGTGTACGCTCTACTCCACGCTGATGCCCTGCTACCTCTGTGCGGGAGCGGCCGTCCAGTTCGGGATCGGGAAGGTCGTGGCGGGGGAGTCGGCAAACTTCCCGGGAGCGCGGGAGTTCCTTGAGTCCCATGGGGTCGAGGTGCTCGACCTGGACCTCGACGTCTGCAAAACGATGATGCATGCGTTCATCCAGAAGCACCCCGACCTCTGGTACGAGGATATCGGGGCGTTGTGAGAGGTGGTTCATGGCTGAGGAAACACTGTTTCGCTACACCGTCGTTGCCGTCGCCTCTCTTCTCATCGGGGCCTGCATCGCTCTTGCGGCCGCCTCTCTCCTTGCCGGATCTCCCCCCGGCGAAGATGCCGACCTGGAGACGCTCTTCCAGGTATCGACGATCGATGCGCTCCTCCAGGGTGTCTATGACGGGAGCATGCCGTTCGATGAACTTGCAAAGCACGGGGATCTCGGGATCGGGTGCGGCGATCGGCTCGACGGGGAACTGGTCGGCGTCGACGGCGAATGGTACCTGGTCCGGATCGACGGACGGGCTTACCCGGTCGCCGGAGGCGCGACGACGCCGTTCGCGGCTGCGACCTTCTTCGACCCGGATATGACGATCGCGATCGAGGAGCCGATGAACCTGACCGCTCTCGAGGGCTACCTGGAGACGGAGTTCCCTTCAAAGAACCTCTTTTACGCGATTAAAATGGACGGCACCTTCTCCCGGGTGGTGACCCGGAGCGTGCCCGTCCAGGAGAAGCCCTACCCGCGGCTTGCCGACGTGGTGGCGAACCAGACGGTCTTTGCGTTCGAGAACGTCACCGGGACCGCCGTCGGGTTCTGGACGCCTGCGCTCGCAGAAGGGGTCAACGTCCCCGGATATCACCTCCACTTCGTCACCGGCGACCGCGCCGCCGGCGGGCACCTGCTCGATATGACCGTAACGGAGGGCACCGTGCAGCTCGACACCACGACGAACTTTGCCATGGCGCTCCCGCCCGGCGGCGACTTCTGGACGGTCGACCTCTCGGGCGACCTCTCGGACGACCTTGAGCGGGTGGAGAAGTAGGGCGTCAGCAGTCCCGCCCGGGAGGGGGTCTCTCTTTCAGGCCTTGTTGAACCCCCACTTGTTTGCTCCAGATGGCCGCAATCAGGGGTAATCAGGGGCACGGCTTTCCACCGGCTGCGCATCTGACGATGCTCGAACTCCGCCTGCCCCCTGGGGCACGCGTCGTTTATCGCCATGACTGCCTCCCCTGAGGGCGGGGTGCGACGGTTCGCTAGAACCGGAGCTTGAGAAGACTGAAAGTCTTCGAGTGGGGCTGGGAGACGTGCGAATCGTTGCGCGAGACAGGGGAGAGAAAGAGGGTCGTCCCAGGGACAAGCCGGGTCCGGCACCAGCCTCAGCAGGGTAAGGATGAAGATCAGAACAGGGTTTCAACAGAGCCGTTTTTTTATACATTCTTCCGGTGTGGCTGCTGGTGATCCCCTTCGCACGTTCGTGTGAGATCGCATCCGCTTACAAAACAGGCACGAAGATGAAATTCAACCGCACGGAGCGGCCCTGCTGAAAAAAGGAGATTACCGGACGACGAGCAGCGGCGGTCTGACCGTGCCGCCGATCTCCTCAAGCAGGGTGCTGATCCGGGCCTTCCCGCTCCTGCCGAAAGCGCCTATGACGACCAGCCCGTATTCGCCGGAGTTTGCCTCCCTGAGGACCTCCTCCCGGATGCAGCCCTCCACGATCTTTGACGAGCACCGGATCTTCTCCCCCCGGTAGCGGGAGAGGATGCTGTTTTGATCGCCCTCGATGCTCTCACGCATGTCCTTCCAGATCCGACCTTCGTAACCCTTCAACTGGTCGCAGATGCCGCTCTGGGCGCAGAAGTTGAACGCCATCGCTTTGGCCTCCTTGATATCCAGCACCGAGAAGAGGACCACCTCGGCATCTTTCCGCTTTGCCAGTTCAATCGCGTGCAGAGCCGCCTTCTGGCTCCACTTCGAACCATCGATAAGCACGAGAATCTTCATGTCATTCACATCGCAAATTTCAGCCAGAGTATTCCGAGACCCACCGCCACCGTCACGAAGAGCACGAGCATCCCCACCTTCAGGAAGTCGACAAAGGATATATTGATCCCCTCGCGCTCGGCGATACCGATAACGACGACGTTTGCCGACGCCCCGATGGCGGTACCGTTGCCGCCGAGGCATGCACCGAGGGCGAGCGACCACCAGAGCGGGTAAACGTCCATCGTCGCTCCCAGATCCTGGATGAGCGGGATCATCGCCGCGGTCAGGGGGATGTTGTCCACGATCGCCGAGGCGATGGCGGCAAACCAGGTTACGATGAACATCGCCTCCCCGGTCGAGCCGACGTTCTCGACCATGATCGCGGCGATGTTCGCGATAATCCCGGTCTCGACGAGGGCGCCGACGATGACGAAGAGCCCGCCGAAGAAGAAGAGGGCCGGCCATTCGATCTTCTCAAAGATCTCCTCGGGGGACTGCCTGCTCCAGAAGAGGAGGATAGCCGCTCCGATGAGAGCCACCTCCGCGGGCTCAAGCCCCATCGCCGGATCGACAAACGGCAGAACGACGTGCAGGATCTCTCCGATCCGGTCGTGGACGAAGAAGAGCAGGATCACGAACCCGATAACGACCAAAGACTTATTGAAGAGCGACCGGTCGACGATCGCCGCCCGCTCGTCCAGATCGTTGAGAGTCCGGACCATCTCTTCCCGCTCTTCGGGGTCCACCTTCATGGACCGGCCGTAGATGAGGTACATCATCAGGAGAAGGATCGCCATGTTGATGACCATGATGGGGCCGAGGTGGATCACGAACTCATTGAACGACAGACCGGTGGCGGAGCCGATCATGATGTTCGGGGGGTCGCCGATGAGCGTCGCGGCCCCGCCGACGTTGGAAGCGAAGATCTCCGTAACCAGGAACGGGATGGGGTTGAGCTTCATCACCTTCGCGATGTAGAGGAGCATCGGAGTGAGGAGAAGGACCGTGGTGACGTTATCGAGGAAGGCGCTCACCACTGCGGTCACGAGCGCAAAGAGGATGAGAACCCGGATCGGACTCCCTTTGGCGAGTTTTGCCGTCCGGATGGCGATGTACTCGAAGAGGCCGCTGCCGCGGGCGGTGTTGACGATGATCATCATCCCCATCAGGAGCAGGATCGTCCCGAAATCGACATGGTCGAGGAGCGCCTCCCAGGGGACGATCCCGATGAAGACCACGATCGCCGCCCCGAACATGGCGGCCACCGCTCGGTGGATCCGCTCGTCTACGATCAGGGCGTAGGTGAAGAGAAAGACCGCTATCGCGATCAGTGCAACAATTTCCATCGATACACCCGTCAGTAGATGAGCGCAGGGGTCTCCACCCGCTGGCAGATGCGCAGGACGATCGGGCTGATCGAGGCGTCGGTCGACTCTCCGTCGGCATAGCGGCGGCATAGCGCGACCATGTCATGGTTCTTTGCCATCTGGACGACATCGTCGCCCTTATGCCCGACAAACATCCGCGTCTGAGTCGAAAGGCCGTGTTCTTCGAGTTTTGCCGCGGTTCGTTCGAGGAGTTCCCGGCCGTACTCTTCCTTCTTTGCCCGGAATTCCTCAGTCGACGACTGGTTGAGCGCCCGCTCGAGAATCTCGACCACCCCGGCATCGGTGATGTAGGCAAGCGAGATAGTGGCTTCGTAGGCGGAGAGGACGTCGATGGCTTCGTCGGTGATGTCGTGGACAAAGAAGTCGAGCGGCACCAGGATGGACCGGATCTCAGGGACGAGTAACTCTTCTTCGGTCAAAAGGAACTCACTATACTCCTTGAGGACCGAATCGTAGCGCTTCCCGACGATGTCTTTGAACTTTCGCTGAATCAAGGATGACGAGTATCCCATGGTAATGCACTCCTAGGTATCCAGAAACTCTCGTTTAATACTTTTGCAACTTTGGCCGGTTCTCCGGGCACCTCTTCCGGGAACGTCGGGAGATGCTCCCGATAGGAGATGTCGGTCGTCGTCATCCCTCTCCCCCTGACGCGAGCGCCTCCCTGCAGGACGGACAGAGCATCTTTCTCTTCCGGTCCAGTTCATCCAGAGTCCGCGGCCGGAACATGATGCACTCGGGGTTCTCGCAGTGGTCGAGCCCGAGGAGGTGCCCGAGTTCGTGCGCTCCTTCTTTTGCGGTCCGGTCAATAAGGTCGGCGTCGTCGGGCATCCTGCCGTAGTAGTCGTTTGAGAGGCGGGCGGTCGAGACGACGGCGACGCCGCACGTCGGCCTCGCGAGACCGAAGACGAAGTCGCACCCGTTGACGTAGAGGTCCCGGGAGGTGACGAGCAGCAGGGGGCCACCGATATCGTACCTGCGCGTGAGGGTGTCCTGCAGGCGGTCCAGAATCTTTTGAGCATCGTGCTGGTTACGGTTCCGGTCGTAGCCGTCGATGAGAAACGGATATTCGACGAGCCCGGGGTCCTTCCCGAGGATCATCGCAATCATCCGGGCGACCGGGAGTTCGATACCTCCCGGTGCCTGCTGGTCCCAAAGGATATTGATGCCCATTACCTAATCTCTGGGTAATGTGTCGGTATAAACATATTGAACGGAGTATCGGGGAGTACATCGCCGCCCGCTACCGGCGGGTCGTGGAAGTGGGTGTCGGCAATAATCCCGAGGCCGCAAGGCTGATAGCGGCCGCCGGGGCTCTTATGCTCTGCACCGATACCAGGCCCGGCATCCGGCACGACGGGCTTGCCGTGGTGACCGACGATATATTCGACCCGGATCTCCGGCTTTATGCGGGTGCGGACCTTATCTACGCCGTGCGCCCCGGTGTGGAGATGGTCCCGCCGCTGATCGCGCTTGCCGGCCGGGTCAACAGCGACCTCCTGGTCTACCACCTGGGGTGTGAGACCTACGAGGACGGCGGCGAGGCCGTGGACTGCGGCCCCGTTCTCCTCCACCGCTACCACCGCCGCCGTCCTTAGTGGACAATTTCACCGTATTCTGTGGATTCTAATGCGGATCACCGGTCCCGGACCCATGGTAGCCTCTTTGCACTGCCTTGATGTCATACGATGCGTTCATGCTGCACGAATGAAGACGGCATCCTGACTGGAGGTGGTTTGCAGGATAGATCAGGCTCGCCCCCACCCCGCCCGCGCTCCGCGCTCCTCCGCACCTGCGGTGCTTCAATTCCTGCCGTTCGCTACGCTCCCGGCAGTCGTTCCCCGCCCCTGTGGGGCGGGGGCAGTGCGTGGCGATAGCCAGTGGGAAGCCGTGCATGGTTCTTCTATGGGATCTCCCCATGCAGTGGATCGTGGTGGCCTGCGCACCTAGCGGTGCTCGAACTCTGCCTGCCCCCGCACCTTGCGGTGCTCAAGCTCCGTTCCGGAGGAACGTCGCACCTTCGGGCACGCATCGTTTATCGCCATTGGGGGAGGGGCTGACGGGGAGGGGGGCATGCCCCCTCCCCTGTCTCCACCTCACGAGTTGCTACCTGTAGCCCCACTCGAAGACCTTCGGTCTTCTCAAGCTCCGGGTGTCCCATCCGTCGCACCCCGCCCGGCCTTCGGCCTCCTCCCCCGCACCTGACGGTGCTCAAACTCCGCCCCTCCGGAGCGTCGTTCCCCGCCCCTAGGGGCGGGGGCAGTGCGTGGTGATAAGCGACTGGCCGAAGGGCAGGAGCTCGAGCACCGGAGGTGCGTAGTCCACGGGAAAGCCGTGCCCGGGCGTGGCCCCAGGATTGGGCCCTCCCGGAATGAACAGGTAGGGTATATCAGTATATTGCGAAATCCGAACGGTACTCTCCCTTTTAGTGTGCCTCGACACGCTAAAAGAGCGTTGCCTGGCCCGGGGGAGGATCCTGCCGCGTCTCCCCGGCATCGCCGGGAGGATCGTCGTCTCTGGACTTCCTGCCTCTGCCGGCCCCCTTCTCCTTGCCGGGGGCCTTCTTCAGTTTCGTTTTCTCCTCCTTTGCCACGTCTTTGACCACCTTCGCGGCCCGGGCCTTGTCGTGGATGAGGAGGTTCAGTTCGTCGGCGTCGAGCTCGAACTCGCGGACGTAGCCCGCAGGGTCCTGCTCGACAAGGATGCTGATCGCGGTGAAGAAGTCCTCGCGCAGTGTATCCTGTGGGATATGCGTCATTTCGCTGAGTTTCCGGGCGAGACCCGCCCTGACCGCCTTCTGCTTCTTCGACGCCCCCATCTTCTGCCAGCGCGACGGCGGCATGATGCGGCCGTGGACGCCGTGCCCGCCGGCGGCGTCGGCGACGCCGAGGAGCATGACCGCGCTCGCGTACCGCCAGAGGGTGTAGTACTGCCGCCGGTAGGTCCGGCCGATGTACTCGTCCGCCTTTGATAAGCAGGCGTAGCCCTTCGCCCGGGAAGCGGGATCGGGCATATGGTCCAGGTTCCCCTCGAGCCACTGCTCGACGGCATCCGGGGTGTCCTCGACCTCCACCGCCATGCGGAGCAGGTCGGCGTCCTTCCGCCCCTTAAAGACCCCCCCCACGAGTTCGAAGATGGTGGAGCGCTCGTCCTTTGTGGAGGTGTGGACGTCATCCGCCGCGAGGCGCTCCTTCCCGATAGCCGCGGCGTAGAGCATGTTCACCGCGGCCCGCATATCCCCGCCGGCGCGTTCGGCGATCCCGTCGAGCGCGGCAGGATCGCACGCCACGCCCTCTGCGGCACAGATCTGGCGGAGGCGGGGGACGATCGAACGGGCCTGGAGCGCCCGGAACTGCACCGGCTCCGTGACCGCTTTGAGTTCCCTCGAGAGGGAGTAGTAGTCGTTTGCGATCAGGATGATGGGCTGCTGCGACGCCGCGATGATCTCGACGATCGCCTTCGCCCCCCCCCGGTCCGCCTGCCCGTGCAGGTTGTCGGCCTCGTCGAGCAGGATGAGTTTGCGGCTCGCACCGGAGAGGGTGGCCGTGGTGGAACCCGAGCCCGCCACCCTCTCAAGGGCCGATTTTGTCCGCTGGTCGGAGGCGTTCAACTCCACCACTTCCCAGTTCATATCGTTCGCAAGGGCGTAAGCGCTCGAGGTTTTGCCGATACCGGGTTTCCCGTACAGGATCAGCGGCTTCTTCTGCCGCGACCAGTCCCGCGCCCATTCGTACATCTGCCTGACGGCGCCGGAGTTCCCCACAACATCCTGGAGATGCTGCGGCCTGTACTTTTCCACCCAGTCCATACCTATCTATTCGACGCGGTGCATCAAAAATACCACCCCGGTGCGGATGCGATGATCGTTCCCGGGACCCGCCGGGAGAGAGCCATGCCTGTCCCGGCCGGATGCCTGCTAAAGCCTGCTTCCCGATCGGGGCAGGCCGGCTCTCCTCCGCCGTGATCGGTTCCCGGAGCAGAGTGCATAATACCGGTGAATCAAATACATTATCTCTGATGAGGCAGAATACCATAAGGAAACGTGGAGTGTTGGTGTTCTTGTGGTGAAGGATTGCTCCACCGATACGGTAGCACAGGCCGTCAGGGAATACGAGGGCGTCACCCGTAAGAAGGTGATCGGGGATATGATCCGGTCTCTCCGGATGGCGAACCCCGATGTTGTCGCTTCGTTTGGTGAGGATGCCGCGGTCATTCGGCATAACGCAGAGGACGCGCTGCTGCTTGCGGCGGACGGTATCTGGAGCAAGCTGATGGAGGCGGATCCGTTCTGGGCAGGGTACTGTGCCGTGCTCGTGAACGTTCACGACATCGCTGCCATGGGGGGGAGGCCTGTTGCGATGGTCGATATCCTCTCTGTTACGGGCGACCGGATCCGCGACGAGGTGACCCGGGGCATGGTCGCCGCATCCGCGCAGTTCGGCGTCCCGATTGTGGGCGGGCACCTGCACCCGGATACGCCCTACAGCGTTGTGGATGTGGCGATCCTTGGGACGGCCAGTATGGATCAGCTCATCTTCTCGGATACGGCGGAGGAGGGCGACCGGGTGATCGCGGCGATAGACCTCGACGGCCGGGTACACCCGTCGTGCTGCTTCAACTGGGACTCGGTCACGATGAAGTCGGCAGATGTGGTGCGGGCCCAGATCCGGGTGATGGAGGATCTCGGAAAGGAGCACCTGGTGACGGCCGGCAAGGATATCAGCAACCCGGGTGTCATCGGGACCCTCGGCATGCTCCTTGAGGTGAGCGGGAAGGGCGCGGTGATCGACCTCGAAGCGATCCCCCGCCCGGACCTCTTTGCGATTGACCTCCCCTTCGAGCAGTGGGTGCGCATGTATCCCGGAATGGGGTTCATCCTGACCGCAAAAGAGGAGAACGTGGAGGAGGTCTGCCGCCGGTTTGGCGATGCCGGTATCACCGCCGCCCCCATCGGGGAGGTTAACGGAAGCAGAAGGCTGGCCATCAGGTATCTGGACCGGGAGACGCAGGTCTTCGACCTGGACCAGAACGGTATCATGCGGATCTTCACTGAAGGAGGGGCATGCCGGTAACGGTCGGGCTTGGTGCGGCATCCCCTGATGCGAAGATCCTCTCGACCATCCGGGCGGTCGGCCGGGAGATTGACCTGATCCTTTTTTCCCGCCCGGGGACCGCCGGAACGTTCGGTGATGCGGTTACGGTCGTCGAGGCCGAGGAGCCGGAAGTCGCCCTTATCGGGGCTCTCGCCGCCGGCAGGATAGATGCCGCCGTCAGGGGCACCCTGCCTGCGTCTTCCACCTTAAAGGCCCTCAAGCAGGCTGCGGGTGTCGACCGCCTGGAACGGATCGCCCTTCTCGAGACTGCCGACGGGCACCTCTTTCTCCTTGCCCCGGTAGGGGTCGACGAGGGCTGGACCGTTGAGGAAAAGGTGCGGTTCGTCAAACTCGGCCGGGATATCGCCCGGAATTTCGGCCTCGCCGAGGGGGTGGCAATCCTCTCGGGAGGACGGCTCGGGGATCTCGGGCGGCACCCGGTCGTCGACCGGACGATGGCGGACGCCGAGCTCGTCGCCCGCCTGACCGGTGCGGAGCACACCGAGATCCTGATCGAGGAGGCGGCGAAGCGATACGGGATGGTCGTCGCCCCCGACGGGGTTTCCGGGAACCTGATCTTCCGTACGCTCACGCTCCTCGGAGCCGGGGCCGGGCACGGTGCTCCGGTAGTAAATATCGACAAAATTTTCGTGGATACGTCGCGCGCCTCAGCAGATTATACCAATGCAATAATGCTCGCGAAATCACTGGCGGAGTCCAAAAAATCCCGAATTGGCCATCCGTCGTCCAAATAACCCAATATCTGGCGTTTTCCAATCGGCCTGATTCTCTGCCGGGTATCGCAGTGCCCTGTCCGGATGCATCCTCAATGGGAAAGAGAAACGCAAATTTCCGAGATAATCCCGAAACGTTTAAATATTAACTCATACACCTCTTTTTAGAGGTGGAATTAGATTATGGCAGATCTACCTATTGCTGCGGTTGTTCGTATCGCAAAGAAGAATGGTGCTGAGAGAGTGGGCAGCGACGCTGCTGCCGCACTGGTTACCAAGGCTGAGGCGTACATCGCCGAGCTGACCAAGGAAGCCAACAGGCTTGCCCAGCACGCGGGACGCAAGACGATCAAGGCAGAAGACGTCGACCTCGCGGTTAAGTCCGCGTAAGTCGACCGTTTTCTCTTCTCTTTACCGGGGGGCACTCCGAGCCCCCCTTACTGATTCATCTCCGGCGGGATAGACGCTTTATCGATCTCCTTGTGGACGGTATCGTGACTGCTGCGCCGGGGGGGTCCGTGTGATGGAGCACCGCTTAGGTGCGAAGGGGGGCACGCCCTCCTCCCCACCTGACGGTGGTCGAGCTCCTGCTCGAAGCCTGGCGGCTTCTCACGCTCCGGACGCTGTCCGTCGCACTTCGCACCTTCGGTGCTCCTGCTCCGTTCCGTTGGAACACCGCACCCTTCGGCCCGTCGCTCTCCCCGCGTGGCGATAAGCGACGGTTCGTAGAACCGGAGTTCGAGCACCGGGGGTGCGTAGTCCACCTGAAATCCGTGGATGAGGTTTGCAACTGATGATACTGTGGAGTTCACACCCCGAGCGCTTCCGGTATCTCACGAGCATTCCGTGCTGCACATCGGGTGTCCAGACCAGCGATAGGTGTCAGACACTTCTATCTTCGATTTCAGCCCGGTTATGCCCTGGTATGGCAGAATCAGGCGTCTGTCGTATAACGCAGGTTTTAGAGGTCGATACGTCGTTGTCGGGGTGAGGTCTCTCTTCTTCCGGAGAAGCCGGGTCCTGCCCCGGTCAAAAAAAAGTTGCCCTTATTCCGGGCTCACAGCGTGCCTTTGGTGCTCGGCACGTCGCCTATCGAGGGGTCGATTGCCACGGCGGCCGCGAGCGCCCGTGCAAACGCCTTGAACGCCGCCTCACACATATGGTGGTCGTTCCTGCCCGTGACCGTGATGTGCGCGGTGAGGCCGGCGTTGGTGCAGAGGCTGTAGAAGAAGTGCTCGATGAGGTCGCCGGGAATGCCGCCCGGCCCCGCCAGCGAAAAAGCGCCATCGAAGACGAGGTAGCCCCGGCCGCCCAGATCAAGCGCCACCCGGGCGAGCGCCTCGTCCATCGGGACGGCGGCGTCGGCGAACCGGGCGATCCCTCTCCCGTCCCCGACCGCTTCGGCAAGGGCTAGCCCGAGGACGATACCGATGTCCTCGATGGTGTGGTGGGGGTCCACCGCGAGATCGCCGGCCGCCCGGACGGTGAGGTCTATGTGGCTGTGGCGGGCAAACGACGCCAGCATGTGGTCGAAGAACGGTATCCCGGTCTCTATGGCCCCGGCTCCGGTGCCGTCGAGGTCGAGGGAGAGGCTGATATCAGTCTCCTTCGTGGTCCGGTGGACCTCATTCTGCCGCATGCGCCGCCTCCATGGCCTCTGAAAGCCGCACCTTCCCGGCGTAGAGTGCCGATCCGAGCACCGCCCCTGCCGCTCCCGCTTCCCGGAGCGCGTGAACGTCCCCGGAACTCGATATCCCGCCCGAGACGACGACCGGGACCCTCGCTCTCGCGAGGAGGTCCGTCACGGGTGTTATGGCGATCCCCTGCTGGAGCCCCTCAACGTCCACGTTTGTGTAGAGGAGCGATCCTGCGCCGAGGTCTTCGAACCGCTCCGCCCAGGAGAGGTAACCGCCTGCCGGGCGCTCCCACCCCTCGATCATCACTTCGCCTCCCCGGGCGTCGATCCCGGCCATGACCCGAACGCTGCCGAACTCGTCGGCAAGCGTCCGGATGACATCCGGCGACCGGACGGCCAGGGTCGAGAGGATCACCCGGTCGACGTCGACTTCAAGCCATCCGGCGGCGTCCTCCACGCTCCGGATACCGCCGCCGAGTTCGACGAAAGCGTCCGTCTCGCGTGTGAAGGCCTGGATCAGGTCGGCGTTTTTCTGCGCCCGGCCGAACGCCCCGTCGAGGTTGACGACATGGAGGCCGTCCGCTCCCTCTTCGAGCCACCGGCGCGCCCAGGCAGCCGGGTCACCGTAGACCGTCGCCGCCTCCGGCCGCCCCTGCACAAGCTGCACGCACCGCCCGTCCAGGATATCAACTGCAGGATAAATTTCCATGCTCTCAGCGTATGATCCGTTCGATGGGCATGACTAATATGTCTTTTGCGCCGGCCCGCTTTAACTGGTTGATCAGCTGGTAGACCCGTTCCTCTTTCACGACAGCGTGGACGGCGACCAGGTTCTCGTCGGATGCCACGTCCATCACCGTCGGGCCGGAGAGGCCGGGCAGCACCTCTCTCACGTCCGCAAGGGCGCTCCGGTGGACGTTCATCATCAGGTAGCACTGTCCCTTTGCCCGGATGACGCTATCGAGGGCAAGGACGATCTCGTCGATCTTCTCCCTCTTCTCCGCGAGAGAGGCGGGGTTCGCCACCAGGACCGTCGTGGAGGCGAGAACCTCGTCGATGACGCGGAGGTGGTTCGTCCGCAGCGTCGTGCCCGAGGAGGAGAGGTCGACGATGGCGTCGGCGATCCCGAGGTGCGGCGTCGCCTCGCATGCCCCCCCGACGGTCACCACCGTCACGGCGACCCCGTGCCCGGCAAAGAACGAGCGGGTGATTGCGGGGAACTCGGTCGCCACCGTTGCCCCCGCGAGGTCGGCGACGGTCTCGATGCCGGACTCCTCGGGGACGGCGACGACGAGCGTGGCCCTGCCGGTCTGCAGGTCGAGTACCTGCTCGACCACCGAGCCCCGCTCCATGACCATATCCCTTCCGGTAATGCCGAGGTCGGCAACGCCGCTCGCCACGTACTCCGGTATATCGATCGGACGGGCGAAGAGGATCTCCACGTTCGGGTCGCGGGTCCGGGTGATGAGCCTTCGCTCTCCCCCGTCAATCAGATGGAGGCCGCTTTTTTCGATCAACTCGTTGATGGGCTGGGCAATTCTCCCTTTGTTCGGGACGGCGAGACGAACGAGCCCGGGTCCGGACCCGGGCTGCCGGGATAACGGTTTACTCATGGGTTGCAACAACTCCGGGAAGGTCAGAAGGTGGAGAGTTCTCCCCTGATGACCTTTTCGGTGATGGTGGGGGTCTTCTCCAGCCACCCGTCGATGATCGCCTCGATATCAGGCTTGATGGAGTTGATATTGACACCAGGTTTCGTGAGAATCTGGGCGCTTGCCACGTGCGGCTGGTCGATCGGGTGGCCGATCTGGGAGAGCATACGGACGTACATCTCCTCGATGCCGTCGACCCTCGCGACGCAGTCCTGTGCGATCTGGGTCGCGAGGAGGTTGTAGATCTTTCCGATGTGGTTGATCGGGTTCTTGCCGCTCGTTGCCTCCATGCTCATCGGGCGGTTCGGGGTGATCAGCCCGTTCGCGCGGTTGCCGCGGCCGACAGACCCGTCATCGCCCATCTCGGCCGAAGTTCCCGAGACCGTCAGGAAGACGCTGGCGCCCTCGAGGTCGTCGGCGGTATTGATGGCGACGTTGACCGCTCTCGTGGTAAACTGTTTTGCGACCGCCGTGATCTGCTCGGTCAGGAAGTTCTTCTGCTCGATGTATTCGGCGATGCTTGAGCAGTGACGGTCCACGAACGCCATGGCGATGGTGAGGGTGATGGCATCGCCGTCGCGCAGGCACATGATCTTGCAGTCCTGGCCGATGACGGGATACTTCAGGCGGAGCGTACCGTCGATGAACGCGGCGACGCCCAGAACAATGCTCTCCGCCTCGCTGAACGGCGCGTGTCCGACACCGAACGAGGTGTCGTTCGCCCGCGGGACTTTCCCCTCGCAGGACCGGAAGACGTCCTGCAGGTCGGTCGACCCCTTTCCCATCCGGCAGTCGACGATGATTTCGCGGTCCATGTTGATGATGGGGAGGATTCTCTTAATGTAGTCCCGTGCCGCCTCGACGGCGATCGCGTCTGCGGGGATGTTCACGCCGTTGAAGGTCTTGGCCGCCCGCCCCGATATGAGGAAGTAGATCGGCTTTGTGATCGTGCCGCCGCCGAACTTCGGGAGCGACTCCCCCGCAACGACCTCGCCCTGGT
This sequence comes from Methanoculleus sp., assembly GCA_018433835.1. Taxonomy (GTDB): domain Archaea; phylum Halobacteriota; class Methanomicrobia; order Methanomicrobiales; family Methanoculleaceae; genus Methanoculleus. The sequence continues at coordinate 40,019 of JAHDQM010000014.1, read as the reverse complement.
CGGTATTGTGGTGCAGGACGATGCCGCACTCCTCCAGGTACGACCGGCTGAGTGCCCGGCTGATCGACTCCGCGATACCGTCTGCGAGGCTGTCCGGGTGCCCGAGACACTTGCGCTCCACCAGTTCGATCCGTTGCTTCTCGATCGGGATCTGGTCAAGCCCTTCTACGCTGATGTTCCTGGTCATAAAATCCACCGTAGTTCTAAATTGTGATAAGAGAAATGATTGCAACTCATATAACCATTTCTAACCGTCACTCCTGAGGCGGATGTCGGAACGGATGCTGATTTTGCAGTTTCCATCCCTGAATATGCGCACCATGCCCCCGCTCTCGGAGACCGTGATGCCGATGACCGGGATTTCGTGCGTAATGGACGCGGTTGCGCGGTGCCTCCCCCCGAGGCCCCCGGGAAGAGAGATACCCCGTCCGGTGACGTCCAGGTAGCGCCCCGCCGACCGTACCTCGCCGTTCTTGTCGATGACGAAGACGCCGTCGAGCTGGGCGAACTCTTTGACACTCTCCCAGTTATCCCGGTTCTTGATGTCCCGGAGGGCGGCGGGCTGCCCCTGGTAGGGGTTGATGATCGCCTGGTGGGAGTGCCGGAAGATCTCCTCCGGGTCTCCTACGATAAACGCGGTGCCGATAGACCGTCCTTCCCTTCCTTCGACCGCGATCTCGAGGGCCAGCGTGAGGGCCGAATGAAGCACCTCGCGGGGGACGATGTCGGAGAAGTCCTTGAGGTTGATGAAGTTCTTCCCCTCCTCGATGTCGTAGATGATGATGGCGTAAGGAAAGACACCGACGACGAGGCCGCTCTCCAGGTTGCGCCGGAGATAGAGGTGGACTGCGGCGTCGAGCATATGCCGCTCGCTCACCTCCAGGATGTCGTGCATGGTCAGATCTTTTAAAACATCGAGCTGGAGTTCCTGCACCCGGATGATCGGGATATCGGGCGTGCCGGGGGGGAGCGGGATCGGGTCGACGAACGAGACGACCGCCAGCGCCCCGATCTTCTTCGCCACCTCACAGGCGGTTGCAAGCATCAGGTCGCCGTTCATAGCACCTCCCTGATAAGTCCCGGTATCTCTGAGGGCCGGGATGCGACGGGGATCCCGAGGGCGGCAAGCCGCCGGACCTTGGACCGTGCGTCGCCCTCGCCGCCCTCGATGATTGCACCAGCGTGGCCCATCTTTTTTTCGGGCGGGGCGCTCACGCCGGCGATGTAGGTGACGACCGGCAGATCGGTCGACCGGACCCCCTCCTCTTCGAGGTTGCCCCCCACCTCGCCGATGACGACGACGGCTTTCGTATGGGGGTCGTCCTCGAACCGGGCGAGCGCATCCACGAACGTCTGGCCGATCACCGGGTCGCCGCCGATCCCGATCACCGTGCTCTGGCCGATGCCGGCACGGGTGAGTTCGTCGACCACCTCGTAGGTGAGGGTGCCGCTGCGGGAGACGACGCCGACCTCTCCCCGGGTGGCGAGGTGGGCCGGCATGATCCCGAGTTTGCACTCCCCCGGCGAGAGGAGCCCCGGGCAGTTCGGGCCGATGACCGTGCAGTCGTGGAGTTTCGCGTAGGCGATCGCCAACATAGCGTCGTGGACGGGGATGTGCTCGGTGATGACGACCGCAAGCTCGATCCCCGCGTGCGCCGCCTCCATGATTGAGTCGCCCGCGGCGCCTGCCGGGACGAAGACGACGCTCGCGGTCGCGTCGTGCTCGGCGAGCGCATCCTTCACCGTGTTGTAGACCGGCACGCCGTGGACTTCCCGGCCGGCCTTCCCGGGCGCAACCCCCGCGACGACGCCCTGCCCGCCTACCTCGCGTGCGTAGGCGTTCATCAGTTCCGTGTGGAACGTGCCCTGCCTGCCGGTGATGTTCTGCACGATCACGCCGAGATTCTTGCCACCATAGATCATTTTGCGACCTCCATCGCCGCTTTCACGGCCGCATCCATGCTCTCGAGCATCCGGTAGCCGCATTCGGCGAGCAGCCGCCGTCCTTCCTCCTCATTCGTCCCGGCCATCCGGACGATGACCGGCGGTGCGACCCCGGCGGCGATGATTCCTTTCGCCACCTCGTCGCACCGGGTGATGCCGCCGAGGAGGTTGACCACGATCACCGCGACATCGGGCATGCTCGCGACGAGCCGGACGGCGTGCATCACGCGCTCCTGGTCGGCGCCGCCCCCGACGTCGAGGAAGTTCGCCGCCCGTCCGCTGTAATATTCGATGAGGTCGAGCGTCGACATCGTGAGCCCGGCACCGTTGCCGATGACGCCGATGCTCCCGTCCAGCTCCACGTAGGAGAAACCGTGCTTCTCGGCCTCGCGCTCGCGCTCCGAGAGGTCGCGGTTGACCGCTATTCCCTGGCGGGCGAGGGCGTTGTCGTCGACGATCATCTTCGCGTCCGCCGCGTAGACCCCCTGTGGCGTCGTCACGAGCGGGTTGATCTCCGCGAGCATGGCATCCTTCTCCTGGAATACGTGGTAGAGGCTGTTGATGACGGGGGCGAGTTCCTTCGGCGCTCCGCCGAGGAGTTCACGCATGAGAAACGGCGGGATGTCCCGGAGGAGGGGGGATACGACGACCCTCCTCACGGCAGACTCGTCCTCCCTTGCCGCGTTCTCGATCTCCACTCCGCCGGCGTCGGCAAAGAGGACCACCGGCTGTCTGCTCGACCGGTCGATGGCGATGCTGACGTAGTACTCGTGCTCGATCGGGAGGCGCTCCTCGACCAGGATCTCCCTGACCGGGACGCCCTTGATCTCCCGGGAGAAGAGCTCCCGGGCGGTCCGGACCGCTGCCGCATCGTCGGCGAAGAGGACGCCGCCGGCCTTGCCGCGCCCGCCGACGTCCACCTGCGCCTTCAGCACCACGGCATCCCCCAGTTCCTGCAGATGTGCCGTGACCTCTTCCGGTTCCCGTATGAGAACCCCCTTCGGGACCGGAATGCCGTACCCCGAAAAGACCCGTTTTGCCTCGTATTCCAGTAGTTTCATAGGTTACACGCTCGCTCTCCGAGTTCGAATCCCCTCTTTAACGCCTTCAGATTCAGTTCCTCGGTGCCTCTGGGGACGCTGTCGAGCACCGCACGCTCGATCGCCTCCCTGCTCACGACCCCGGTTGCGGTCACGAGGGCGCCCATCATTACGATGTTTGCCACGATCTCCCGGCCGAGAGTACCTTTCGCCTCCGCCGTCGCCGGGATCCCGCAGTAGCGCGAGATCGGGCGCGACCGGACCAGGTCGGAATCAAGGAGCATGACTGCGTCCTCCCGCGCCAGGACCCCGTACTTCTCGAACCCCTGCTGGGACATGATGACGAAGATGTCGGGTTCGGCCACCTCGGGGTAGAGGATCGGCTCATCGTCGATCACCACCTGACCCATCGAGGCGCCGCCCCGGGCCTCCGGGCCGTAGACCTGTGTCTGGACGGCGTATTTGCCGTCGTAGAGCGCCGCCGCCCGCCCGAGGATGACCGCGGAGAGGATGATCCCCTGCCCGCCGTATCCCGAGAACCTGACCTCGTGCCTCATGACTTCACCCCCATCGCCGGCCGGTTCCGCCGGACCAGTTCCCCGACGGTGAAGGTCCCGTCCGGGACCGGTTTCCCTTCGGCAGTCAGCCGGTTGTACTTATCGACAAGCATCGCGTGGCTCCGGAGGTGCTCGATCATGTCCGAGACCCGCCGGAGTTTGTTGTGGCGGCCGTAGTTGGTCGGGCACTGAGTCCGCACCTCGATAAAGGCGAGCCCAGGCGTCTGCATCCCGGCAGCGACGGCCTTCGTGAGTTCTTTGACGTGGTAGGACGTCCAGCGGGCGACGTAGTTCGCGCCGGCGGCGACGGCGAGTTCCGCGAGGTCGAAGGCCGGTTCGCTCGCCCCGTAGGGCGTCGTCGTCGAGATGGCCCCCGGCGGCGTCGTCGGGCTCCCCTGCCCACCTGTCATGCCGTAGATATGGTTGTTCATGCAGACCACGGTCATGTCCACGTTCCGGCGGCAGGCGTGGATGAAGTGGTTCCCGCCGATGGCGGCAAGGTCCCCGTCTCCCGTGAAGACGACGACGTTCAAATCCGGCCGTGCCATCTTCACCCCGGTGGCGAACGCGAGCGCCCGCCCGTGGGTGGTGTGGAGCGAGTCGGTGAGGATGTAGCCGGGAGCGCGGGAAGAGCACCCGATCCCGGAGACGAAGACCGTCTCTTCACGTTTCCAGCCCATCTCCTCCACCGCCCCGAGGGTGCAGTTGATGACCGTCCCGTTGCCGCACCCGGTGCAGTAGATGTGGGGCAGGCGGTCCTCCCGGAACCAGTCGGGGGCGATCATCGGTGCGCCTCCAGGACCTGCACGAGTTCGGCGGGGGTCTGGAGTTCGCCCCCGATCTTCGGGATCGAGACGACCGGCTGGTCCACGTGGCGCTGGACCTCCCGCACCATCTGGCCCATGTTCAGTTCCGGCATCAGGAAGACTTGAGCGTTCCCAAACTCCTGCAGGGCGAACTCCGGGAACGGCCAGACGACCCGGAGGCGCAAATGTCCGATCGAGTCGTCCCGGCGGTCGCGCATCACCTGCTGCACCGTCCGGGACGGCGGGCCGTAGGTGACGAAGACCGTCTCGGCGTCGGGGTTTACGACCTCGTAGTCGGCGATCTCGCGGCGCGCCGACTCGACCTTGGCGACCAGCCGCCGCACGAGCCGGTCGTGCGCCTCGGGATCGGTCGTGTCCGGGTAGCCCCGTTCGTCGTGGGTGAGGCCGGTCACGTGGACGGATCTCCCCGAGCCGAAGGGTGCGAACCCGGGGATTCCGTCGTCGCCGGCCTCGAAGGGCAGCGAGCCTTCCGCAAGCGGGCTTGAGCGGGTGACCTCGACCGCGTCGGGGATGGTCACCCGCTCCCGCATGTGGCCGACGATCTCGTCGGCCATCAGGAAGGTGGGGACCCTGAACCGGTCGGCGAGGTCGAACGCTTTTGCGGTCAGGTCGAACATCTCCTGAACAGAATTCGGTGTGATCGCGATGGTACTGTAGTCGCCGTGCGACCCGAACCGGCACTGGAGCATGTCGCCCTGCGCGGCCCGCGTTGGTTGGCCGGTGCTCGGGCCGCCCCGCTGGATGTTGACGATGACGCACGGCGTCTCGGTCATGGCCGCGTAGCCGATGTTCTCCATCATCAGCGAGAACCCGGGGCCGCTCGTGGCGGTCATGGCTCTCGTCCCCGTCCAGGCGGCGCCGATAACCGCGGCGATGCTCGCGAGTTCGTCTTCCATGGAGATGAAGACCCCGCCGGCCTTCGGGAGTTTCCGGGCCATGGCTTCGGCTATCTCGGTCGACGGCGTGATCGGGTAGCCGCCGAAGAACCGGCATCCGGCGGCGAGCGCGCCCTCTGCACAGGCGGTATTCCCCTGCATGAACTCAACCCTGCTCAAAACTCCACCTCCACTTTATGGGGCTCGAACGGTTTCTCCTCGACCCAGGCGATCGCCTGGTCGGGGCAGATTATGTGGCAGACTCCGCAGAGCATCCGCCCGTAGAGGGCCTGCAGCCTGCAGTTCGTGCACCGTTCGGGGCGGTCGAGGACCGGAGTGACGATCCCCCGGCTGTTGAGTTCCGTCCCTTCCTGAAATATCCCATAGGGGCAGACCAGCACGCAGAGGTTGCATCCTTTGCAGCGGCTTTCATCGATGACGAGTTTCATGAGACGGTATCCTGCTTGATATTGAATCGCTGGTGAAATTGTGTTTTCGCTTTCTGCTGTATGGCCTCGAAGAGATCGCCGCCGTGGGCGTCGATCCCCACCGTCAGCGGCAGGCGATCCGCCTCGATGACCCAGACCGCCTCGGCCATGCCGAGGTCTTCGAAATAGACGCCTTTAAGGGTCATTCTGGCAGCGGCGAGCGCGGCGCACCCCCCCGTGAGCGCGAGGTAGACGGCGCGTCCCCGGAGTTGCTCGACCACCGAAGGATCCATGCCGCCTTTGCCGATGAGGGCGCGGACGCCCGCGTCGATGAGGAATCCCGTGAGCGCGTTCATCCGGGCTGACGTGGTGGGTCCGGCAACGACGAGCCGGCCGTCCTGCACCACCGGACCGCAGTGGTAGACCGCGGCGCCCTTCGGGTCGAAAGGAATGCCTTCCTCCATCATGCGCAGGTGGGCCTCGTCCCGGGCGGTGTAGATCGTCCCGGAGAGGGTGACCTGATCCCCCGCCCGGAGCGAGAGGACCTCGTCGCCGAGCGGTGTCGTGAGGTTCAACGCTTCACCTCCACGGTCGCCCGGCGGCAGGCCCAGCACTGCACGTTCACCGCCACCGGGAGGGATGCGGTGTGGCAGTCAGCCCGCTTCACCTTCACCGCGAGCGCCGTCGTGTCGCCGCCAAGCCCCATCGGCCCGATGCCGAGGGCATTGACCGCGTCGCAGAGTTCCTGCTCGTACTCGTCCATGGTATCGATCGGGAGCAGCAGGGCTTCCTTTGCAAGCGCAGCCGCCAAATCGAACGTCCCGCCGATCCCGACGCCGAGGATCACGGGCGGGCAGGGCCTGCCCCCGGCAAGGAGCATCGTCTCGGCGACGAATTTCGGTATCTGTGCTGCCTGCGAGGGGAGGAGCATCCCGAGCCTTGAGACGTTCTCGGAGCCCGCACCCTTCGGGAGGACCGTCACTGTGAGCCGGTCGCCGGGGATCACGTGGACCGCCGGCATCCCGGCACCGGTGTTGTCGTTGGTGTTCTCCCGGGTGAGGGGGTCGACGACGTTCGGGCGGAGCGGTATTGTGGCCGTCGCCCGGCGCACTCCTTCCCGCACCCCTTCAAAGAGGTCGGGCGAGAGCCCGATATCGGGAGGCAGTGTGAGGTAGATCACAGGCACGCCGGTATCCTGGCAAATTGGCACCTGCCGCTCTTCTGCGAGCGCGATATTCTCGAGGATATTCGCGAGTTCCCGACGTGCGATCGCGTCCCTCTCGTCCGCCGCCGCCCTCCGGAGCGCCGCGAACACGTCGGGAGGGAGCCGGATCTCGGACTCCACAAGAGCCCTCTCTGTGGCGCCTGCCAATGCGTCCGAAAGCGTCGTGTCTGCCGGGTTAGCCATCATTTATACTGGTGGGAAGCGACTATAAAAACCTATATTCCCGCAGGTACCGAATCTGCCGTCCGGGGGACGCTCCTCGCAAAAAAGATAGGAGGGGATGCGGATTTACGCTGTCGGCGCCCGCTCTTCGACGATTCTGGCGGGAGTCGGGAGCTTGTAGATGCCGCGCTTGAGGGAGGCCTTGGCCTTCTCGACGTGCTGCGGGCTTGTCCAGACTGAGAAGACCTTCTGGCCCTTCTCAACCCTTGCTGCGGTACCCACGGCCTTCCCGAAGGCGAGGCGCATCCCCTCCGAGACACGGTCCGCTCCTGCGCCGGTTGCCTGCTTGTTCTCGCGCAGGACGTGGTGCGGGTAGGTCCGGATCTTCAGGTGGAAGTTTGCCCTTCCGACCTCTTTGACGAGCTGCCGGTTGATGCCGATACGGGCGGCTTCAAGGGCCGTGTGGCGTATCTGGCAGGTCTCGTCGGCGACGATGGAGAGTTCGACCGGGTAATTCTCGGTGAGATTGCCCATATCGAACTGCACGATCTTGCTGCCCGGCACGCCGCCCATGTATTCCCTGCGTGTATATGCTTTCTTTGCGAGATTCCTGTACATCTTCGCTGGTTTTCGTACCATTGTTAAAAACTCCTGCCGATCTATGAGTGCTTTATAAAATGGAGATCTCCTCTAATAAACCTTACTGGGCGTTTTCGGTCTCGTCGATCATCCGGAGCACCCTTCGGCGGACCTCCGCGAACTCGGCACTGGTCCGGTCTCGCGGCCGCGACCAGGGGATGTCGATGATCTCCCGGATCGACCCCGGCCGCGGGGAGAGGACGACGATCCGGTCGGAGAGGTAGACCGCTTCGTCGACGCTGTGGGTGACGAAGACGATCGTCTTCTTCGTCTGCTCCCAGAGGGAGAGGAGCTCTTTCTGCATCCTGTTCCGGGTCTGGGCGTCCAGCGCCCCGAACGGTTCGTCCATGAGGAGGACGTCGGGATCGTTTGCGAGCGCTCTCGCGATCGCCACCCGCTGCCGCATCCCGCCGGAGAGCTCGTAGGGGTAGGCGTCCCGGAACTGGGAGAGGCCGACCAGCTCAAGGTAGTAATCCGCCGTCCGCCGCCGCTCCTCCTTTGCGACGCCTTTCATCTCGAGGCCGAAGGCGACGTTGTCGATCACCCTCCGCCAGGGGAAGAGCGAGTACTCCTGAAAGACCATCCCGCGTTTCGGGTCCGGGCCGGTAACCGCGCGGCCGTCGACAGTCACGTCACCGGTGGTCGCGGTCTCGAGCCCGGCAATGATCCGCAGGAGCGTCGTCTTCCCGCACCCCGACGGTCCGACCAGGCAGATGAACTCCTCGTCGCTGATCTCGAGGTTGACGCCGGCAAGTGCCTGCGTGGCGGTGCCGTCCTCCTTCGGGAAGGCCTTGCTGAGGTCCCGTATCGTGACCCCGCTCATCTCAGGCCACCTCCCCGGCCCGCCACCGCAGGAGCTGTCCGTCTACGTAGTTCCTGAAGATGCGGTCGATGATGAGACCTGCAAAGCCGAGGATCAGCATGTAGACGACGACGTTGGGCATCTGGTGGAGGTAATAGTTATGCCAGAGCTGGTAGCCCAGGCCGTACCGGGAGACGCCGAACATCTCGGCGGCTACGAGACACATCCACCCGACGCCCATGGCGATCCTGATACCGGAGGCTATCGCGGGGATGGCGGCGGGAAGGGCGACGTGGCGGATCAGTTCGAACGAGGTGTCGCACCCGAGGACCTTGCCCGCCTCGACAAAGACCTTCGGGACGTCCCGGAACCCGGAGTAGGTCGCGGTCAGGATCGGGAAGAACGCTCCCGCAAAGATGACGAAGCCCGCCGCCTGGGTGGTGAGCCCGAACCAGATGATGGCGAACGGGATCCAGGCGAGCGGCGGGATGGGACGGAGGATCTCGATGATCGGGTCGAGCAGGAAGTCCGCCACCCGGAACCACCCCATGAGGATCCCGATGGGGACGCCGAGGAAGAACGCCGCGAGAAGTCCGATCCCGAAATGTTCGAGACTTACTGCGATGTCGGCCAAAAGGGTGCCGGACTCGAGAAGGTTTGCGAATGCGCCGGCGACGTCGGTGACGCTCGGGAGGATGAAGGATCGCCCCACCACGTATTCGGCGACGATCTGCCAGATTACTGCCGTGACGACGAGTGCTGCGATGCCGAGTAGTCGTTTCTGTGTCTGTCGGTTCATGTCTTTATTCCATTGCCTGATTGCCGAAGGGGGATGAAGGCCGGTTCACTCCAAAAGATTCTCCAATATTTCATCGGCACGCCCATAAAAGATACTTTTGGAGAAAAAACGGTGGGGTTCCGGGTTATGCCCGGGCCTTCTCGTAGAACGTGAGGTCGAAGAGGTCGTCCTCTGTGAGGGGTTTGTCGATGTAGCCGAGGTCGTACTGGAGCTCGGTGTACTCGACCACCGACGTCGTGATGACGTGCGGGTCGGCGGTCCAGGTGCCGTCCCAGTCCCTGAAGGATGCCTTCACGATTTCGACGTTCTGTCCGGTCTTTGTTGCGTAGAGGGACGCGGCCTCGTCCTTATGTTCGAGGTTGTATTCCGTCGCCTTGATGTGGGTCTTCACGACCTGCTCGACGATCTCGGGGTGCTCACGGATCAGCGAGCCGCTCGCGACGAGGACGCAGCATGCGTGATCTTTGAGCATCTCTCCCGACTTCACCACGGTTCTCCCCGTACCCTCCGCCGCGATGATGGCCGGAGACGGGTGGGGCAGGAAGACGCCGTCGACCTGGCCTGCGGAGATGGCGGTGGTTGCGGCACCGGGGTCCATGGCGACGATCTCGACGCTTGCGGGATCGACGCCGTTCTCCTGCAGCCAGGTCCGCAGGATGGTGTCCTGGATTGTTCCCGGCGGGAAGGTGGCGATCTTCTTGCCCACGAGGTCGGCGGGGGTCGAGTACGGAACCTCGGTCCTGAGGACCAGGTCCGATCCTTGTGTCTGCACCGCTGCAACGATCTTGGCGTCAAGCCCGCTGCTCACGGCCGCGACGAACGGGGCGGCGCCGACGTAGGCGAGATCCAGGTCCCCGGCAAGCATCGCCTGCATCTCGGGCGCGCCGGTGCCGAACTCGTAGTCGGTCACCCGGGTGATGCCGAGCGGCGCGAGGTCTTCCTGCCACCATCCCTTCTCCATCGCGGTGACGTGGGCGATCTGGTGGGTGCTCGGCTGGTAGCCGATGCGCAGGTGCGTTACATCGCCGGTGCCGGTGCCCGTACACCCGGCGGCGAGTATGAACGCCGCGACCAGGGCCACGGCCAGAAGAATTGCGGTTAACGATCTCATTGGTTTCTCCATCCGTATGGATTGTAATTGGTATACGATGTAATCTTGACGCTGTCGGTATATAGTATTGTCGAAAATCGGAGGGATTGTTGTACTTTAGTACTAATTTTTAGTTCATTTTTGTTCTTATAAGGGTGATCGGTTGCGGGGTGGAGAGGCCGGCCGGGGGTGGACTTCTGAGGATGGCGGGTGCGGACAGTTCAAGGTGATGTTCTTTCTGATTGGGGCTGCTGGCATAGTAGGGATGGCAAGAGTCCCGTAAACTAGACTGTGGGGTTATCGCGTCTGGGGGGTGGGGACAAAGGGGAGTGCGAGCGCAGCGAGCATGAGAAACCCGGAGGGTTTCGAGGGGGGCACGCCCCCCTCCCCACCTGACGGTGGTCGAGCTCCGTTCCTCGCACCTAACGGTGCTCGAACTCCGCTCCTGCGGAGCGTCGTTCCTGTCGGAACGTCGCACTCCCCGTCAGCCCCTCGAAGAACTTCGTTCTTCTCATGCTCCTGCCCTTCGGCCAGTCGCACTCCCCAATGGCGATATCCGGTGGGAAGCCGTGGATGGGCACTTGTGATCGAACTCAGTTGTGCTATGAGGGTGAGAGTGAGTATGAGATCATCGGAGATCTTTTGATGCGACCATCCACCGAGCAGACGCACACCACTCCCACCTCACGGTCCCCGTAACGTGTGGGCATGTGGAGCGTGGTTTTAATCTCTCCCCCGGTCAAACGGTACAGACAGGACTGTTGATATAATGCGTTCGGATCAGATTCGGCAGGGTCGTCTTTCGGGAGAACGGTCGGGCGATCTCGAGCACTTTCTTGCATCGATGGACGCCGACCGGTGGATCGCGAAGGCGGACCTCCTCGTGGATATGGCGCACCTCCTCGGCCTTGTGCGGCAGGGGATCATCGACGAGGCCCCGGCACGTGCGCTGATGGCGGCGCTCCTCGATCTCCACGACCACGGTCTCCCGGAGGAGGCGTTCGACGAACGGTTCGAGGACGTCCACGCGGGCAAGGAAGCCTACCTCATCGACCGGGTCGGGGAGGACTTCGGCGGCCGCCTTCACATGGGCCGGTCCCGGAACGACGAGGTCGCCACCTGCATCAGGATGAGGCTCAAAGAGGAGATTATCGCTCTCGTGCGGTCGCTCGCCGACCTGCGGCGGACGCTGATCGAGACTGCCGCCGTGCACACGGAGACGGTGATGCCGGGCTTCACGCACCTCCAGCACGCCCAGCCCACGACGCTGGCCCACTACCTCCTCGCCTACGAGCAGGCCTTCTCCCGGGATACGGCCCGGCTGCGGGAGGCGTATGCCCGGGTGGACGTATCGCCCCTCGGTTCGGCGGCGTTCGCATCGACCGGCTTTCCCCTCGACCGCGACTACACCGCCCGGCTCCTCGGCTTTTCCCGTCCGGCACCAAACAGCATGGACGCGGTCGCTGCCCGGGACTTCGCCATCGAGGTGCTCGCCGACGCTGCCGTCTGCATGGCGTCAGTAAGCCGGCTCTGCGAGGAGCTGGTCCTCTGGAGCACCGCGTTTTTCGGGTTCGTCCGGCTCGACGACGCCTACTGCTCCTCCTCCTCGATCATGCCCCAGAAGAAGAACCCGGACGTCGCCGAGATCATGCGGGCGAAGGCCGGGTCGGTCGCAGGTTCGCTTACTGCGGCGATCACCATCACCAAGGCCCTCCCCATGAGTTACAACCGCGACCTCCAGGAACTGACGGTGCACCTCTGGCGGGGCGTGGAGGCCGCCCGGCAGAGCATCCCGCTTCTATCCGGCATGATCGGTTCTGCAACGTTCGATACGGAACGGATGGCCGCCGAGGCGGGCAGGGGATTCTCCACTGCGACGGAACTTGCCGACGTCCTCGTCCGGGACTACGGGCTTCCCTTCCGCACCGCCCACCGGATCGTCGGGCGGGCGGTCAGGCACGGATCGCTCGACCTCGCCACGCTCGAGGCCGCCGCCCGGGAAGCGGCCGATCTCTCGGTCGTGAGACTCGGGATAACCCGGGAGAAGATCGACTCCGTCCTCGACCCGCGCCACGCGGTTGCGGTGCGAAGCATCATCGGCGGTCCGGCACCCGCGGCGGTCGCGGTGCAACTCGCGGAGCAGAAAGACCTCCTCGCCCGGGACGCGGCATGGGCGGAGGAGACGGAGAGGGCGCTCTTCTGCGCACTTGAAGACCTTATCCTTGAATCACGGAGGCTGGCAGCATAATGGAGAAACTTCAGACCGGGGATCTGGTGCGGTATACGAACGGCGGGACCGCGCTCACCGGCACCTACATCACACAACGGGACGGGATGGCCGTCGTCAAACTTGACAGCGGCTACAACATCGGGACCTCGCCCGAAAAGATCGAGTTCATCGGGCGGCCGGCCCCGCAGCCGCCGGCAGGTGCCGGGGTCGTCGTCCAGAACCGCGACCTCCCGGAACTCGCCATCATATCCACCGGCGGGACGATCGCAAGCAGGGTGGACTACCGGACCGGGGCAGTGATGAGCCAGTTCTCGGCGAGTGACATCCTGCGGGCGATCCCGGAACTCGGGGATATCGCCCGCTACCGCGACCGCCAGATCGCAAGCATCCTCTCCGAGAACATGCTCCCGCCACTCTGGCAGGAGCTCGCCCGAGCGGTCTACGACGAGATCCGGCACGGTGTTGCCGGGGTGATCGTCACCCACGGCACCGACACGATGGCCTACTCGGCGGCGGCGGTCAGGTTCATGCTCAAGACGCCGGTGCCGGTCGTCTTTGTCGGGTCGCAGCGGTCTGCCGACCGCCCGAGCTCCGACAACGCCATGAACGCCCTCTGCAGCGCCGCCGTTGCCACCGGCGACCTCGGCGAGGTGGCGGTGGTGATGCACGCGACGACGAACGACGACCGGTGCGCCGTCCACCGGGCGACGAGGGTCCGGAAGATGCACACCTCCCGGCGCGACGCCTTCCAGAGCATCGGGATGGCGCCGCTCGGCTACGTCGATTACCCCTCGCTCTCCGTCACCCTCTCGGACGAGGCGGTCCGCCGGGGAACGGAGGAGCCCGAACTCCGTGATGCGCTCGAGGAGCGTTGCGCCCTCATCCAGTTTTACCCGGGGATGCCGTCCGGTATCCTCGACGCCTTCGAGGGCTGCGCGGGCCTGGTCATATCGGGGACGGGGCTCGGGCACGTGGCGACGGCGTGGGTCCCGAAACTCCGGGAGCTGATCGAGGACGGGACGACCGTCGTCATGACGTCGCAGTGCCTGCACGGCCGGGTCTGCGACCGGGTCTACAACACGGGAAGAGATCTCCTCGCCGCCGGCGTCATCGAGGGCGTGGATATGCTTCCCGAGGCGGCGCTCGTGAAACTGATGTGGGTGCTCGGGAACGAGCCGGACCCCGAACGGGTGGGCGTGCTGATGCAGACCGACCTCACGGGCGAGATCCGGCGGAGGTCGGTCTGAATGAACTATAAGGAACTCGGCCTCAAAGCCGGGATCGAGATCCACCAGCAGCTCGATACGGCCGAGAAACTCTTCTGCCGGTGCCCCACCACTCTCCGGGATGTCTCCGAGCGGACCGGGGAGTTTTACCGCTACCTCCGTGCGACGGAGAGCGAGCTCGGGGAGATCGACCGGGCGGCGCGGGAGGAGATGAAACTCGTCCGGAAGTTCTGCTACTTCACTTACGACACGGTCTGCCTGGTGGAGCACGACGAGGAGCCCCCGGCCCCGATGAATCCGGAGGCGCTCGAGGTCAGTCTCACGATCGCAAAGATGCTCGGCATGACCCCCGTCGAGCAGGTCCACACGATGCGGAAACTCGTCATCGACGGCTCGAACACCAGCGGGTTCCAGCGGACGGCGCTCGTCGCGCTCTCCGGCGCCCTCCCGGACGGCTGCCGGGTCGAGACGATCTGCCTCGAGGAAGAGGCGGCGCAGCGGGTGGAGGACGAGACCTTCTCCCTCGATCGCCTGGGGATCCCGCTCGTCGAGATCACCACCGCCCCCTGCATGCACACCCCCGAAGCCGTCCAGGAGGTCGCGGGGCACATCGGGATGGTGCTCCGCTCGACCGGCCGTGTGAAGCGCGGCCTCGGGACGATCCGGCAGGACATCAACGTCTCCATCGCGGACGGCGCCCGGGTGGAGATCAAGGGTGTCCAGGAACTCGACCTCATCGCCGAGGTGGTCCGCCGCGAGGTCGAGCGGCAGGTCGCCCTCCTCGCCATCGCGGGCGCCTTGCGGGCGCGGGGCGCCCGGGTGGACCATACCGTGATCGACGTAACTTCCCTCTTCTCCGGGACGGCGTCCTCCATCCTGAAGAAAGCGAAATCCATCCTCGCGGTCCGGCTCTGCGGGTTTGCGGGCCTCGTCGGGAGGGAGATCCAGCCCGGCCGGCGTCTCGGGAGCGAGATGTCGGACTACGCGAAGAAGTGCGGCGTCGGCGGGATCTTCCACACCGACGAGCTCCCCGCCTACGGCGTCACCGCAGAAGAGGTGGCGCGCCTGCGCGAGTTCGCCGGCGCCGCGGAGGAGGACTGCGTCGTCATCGTGGCGGCAGGCAGAGAGCGTGCCGGCTGTGCGGTCGAGCAGGTGATGATCCGCGCCGAGATGGCCCTTTCCGGCGTGCCCGAGGAGACCCGGAAGATGCTCGAAGAAGGAAGCACGGCCTACATGCGCCCGCTTCCGGGAGCCGCCCGGATGTATCCCGAGACCGACGTTTTCGTGGTCGCGATCGACGAGCCCCTCTGGGAGGGCATCGCGGTGCCCGAACTCCTCACCGACCGGGCGGAGCGGTTCGTCCGGGAGTTCGGGCTTGACGAGGCGCTGGCACGGCAGGCGGCGTTCTCCGAGCGGCTGCCGACGTTCGAGAAGGCGGTCGCCGCCGGCGTCCGTCCCACCCTCGCGGCCCGGACGCTCCTTGCCACCTGCCGGGAGCTCGCCCGCGACGGCGTCGACGTCGGCCGGGTGAGCGAGGACGAGATCCTCGCCCTCCTCTCCGCCGTAGAGGCCGGGCGGGCCGCAAAAGAGGCGATCCCGGACCTCCTCGCCGAGCTGGTACGGACGGCGGGCGGGGGTGCCGCAACGCCTCAGGATCGGGTGGATGCGGTCATCGAGAAGATGGGGCCCGCCGTCTCGCAGGCGGACGTGGAGGCGATCGTGCGCCGTATCGTGGCCGAGCGCGAGGCGTTCGCCCGGGAGAAGGGCATGGGCGCGCTCGGCCCCCTGATGGGGGTCGTCATGCAGGAACTCCGGGGGAGCGTGGACGGGAAAGTCATCAGCGAGACCCTCCGGCGCGAGCTCAAGCGGTTGCTCTCCTGATTGTGGGCACGCTCGCTCCCTGACCCGGGCCAGACCCGGGTTACTTTTATCAACGGATCGGTTCATAAATATAAAGGAGTTTTATCATGGGAAAGACAGGAAGTGTCCAGTGGGCCCAGGTTAAGGGCGTGAAGGGGCAGATACGGCTCGTCCCTGCAAGTGAAGGCGAAGTGAAGAAACCCGGCCCGAACCAGCGGTTCAAAGCGATGGCTGCTATCCAGAAGCGGGCGAGCAGGGAAGGGCAGGACTCCCGGCGCGGCGGACGCGGCGGGCGCGGTGGCCGCGGCGGCCGGGGCGGCAGAGGAGGAGGCACCCCGACCATGGACGTGCGGGTACGCCGGAGCGTGCGGCGCGCCAAGGTGTCGGCGCTCGGGACCAAGCAGAAATCGAGATAAGTCGTCTCCCTCTTCTCCTTCAATACTTTTTATACTAGCGAGTTCCAGTATGTGGTATGGATCTCAAAACCGCCATCAGGACCTATCAGTTTGCCGAGCGGGCGAAATCCGAACTGATTGTGGGGTCACAGCTGACGACAGCCCTGATCCAGTTTCCGCTCCAGGAGAAGCCCGGCGGAAAGAGGATGCTTTTGATGGTGCTCGAGTCGATCCGCTCGGAGCTTGAGTTTGCCTACGGCGATACGGAACTCGGCGAGTTCAGGAAGGCCATCGATCACCTCAACGAGGCGATCAGCCTGACCGAGAGTATGGAACTGGGTGCCGCGTCGGAGCGGATGAGCAGGGCCGTCAGCGCCGTCACGACCGCAGCCCAGGCAGCATGGGATGCGCTTAAAGAGCATGAACTCCTCTGATCTTCTTCGCTTCCTGAAAGCACGGTCGTCGGTTCGGGAGTACTCCGGGGAGCCGCTTGATCCGGAGGATATCGATTATGTCCTGACCTGCGCGAGTACGGCGCCGAGCGCCGGCAACCGTGAGGCCTGGGACGTCGTCGTCGTCACCGACGATGATGTGAGAGTGGAACTTGCGTCCGCGGCCCTCGAGCAGGTGCATATCCGTGAGGCGCCAGCTATCTTCGTGGTCTGCGCGAACTACGTCCGGTCGATGTCGCACTACGGGGAGCGGGGGATCCTCTACGCGCTCGAGGACGCTGCAATCGCCTGCACCTACATGATGCTCGCCGCCCACGCCCGGGATCTGCACTCGTGCTGGACCGGGGCGTTCGACGAAGGCGAGGTCCGCGAGGTCCTCGGCCTCCCGCAGCATCTCCGCCCCGTCGCGCTCCTCGCGATCGGGAAAGGGACACCGCCGCTCGAGCCCATGAAGCGAATGCCGGTGGACGAGCACGTACACCGCGAGACCTGGTAGGATTCCAATCTGGAGAGATTATGCCGGATTATTTGGTTACGCTTGAATCAGCGTGGATAATTAAAGACGTCAAGTCGATGGACGACGCGGTGAGCATCGCGATCAGCGAGGCCGGGAAACGGCTCAACCCCTCGGCAAAGTTCGTGGAGATCGAGGCGGGCATGATCGCCTGCCCCTACTGCGAAGGCGAATTGAACACGGCCCTCGTCGTGGCGAACACCGCCCTCGTCGGGCTCGTGCTGCAGATGAAGGTCTTCCGTGCGGAGTCCGGGGAGCACGCGGCCCGGATAGCAAAGTCGGTCGTCGGGAAGGCGCTGCACGACGTTCCGCTGAAGGTCCAGGAAGTGCAGGAGTTATGATCGCCGTCGTCGGGCATACCGCCATAGACCATCTCTTCCGGGTGCCGAAGATCCCAGGGAAGCACAACTCTACCTATATCACCGATCATTCGGTCTACTTCGGCGGCGGGGCGGCAAACATCGCGGCAGGGATCGCGACGCTCGGGGAGCGGTGCCGGCTGGTCTCCCTGGTCGGCGGCGATTTCCCGGGCAGCGACTACGACCTCTGGATGCACGATCTTGAGATCGTACAGGACTTTACCCTGGTAAAAGATGCCCGCACCGCGACCGCGTACGTCTTTACGGACGACGACGGCGACCAGGAGACGTTCTTCGAGTGGGGCGCGTCCGCCGCGTTCTCCCGGGCGGAAGTACCCGATCTCGACTTCGTCCACATGGCGACGGCCGACCCCGACTTCAACGTCCGGGTGGCCCAGAAGAGCACCTTCGCCTCCTTCGACCCGGGACAGGACCTCCTCCGCTACACCCCCGACCAGCTCGAGATCATCCTCGCGAACATCGATATCCTCTTCTCGAACAACCACGAAATGGACCGGATGTGCGACATGCTGGGGCTGGAGCGCCCGGCGCTCGTCGCGTCGGTCCCGATGACGGTCACGACCCGGGGGGCGGAGGGGAGCCTCCTCAGCATCGACGGCGAGGATTACCACGTCCCGGCCGTCAGGGTGGAGGCGGTCGACCCCACCGGCGCCGGCGACGGTTACCGGGCTGGTTTCCTCACCGCGTTCCGGAAGGGTTACGCCCCGCTCGATTGCTGCCGCGTTGGGGCGGTGGTCTCGTCCTTCGTCGTCGAGCGTGTGGGCACCCAGACGAACCTCCCCGATTGGGACCGGATGCTTGCACGCTACCGGAAGGTCTTTGGTGAGCCCCGGGAAATAATTGTCTGAATTATGGGGTGTACAGCGCTGATAGCCGGCGGGAAGACGCCGGCATCTGCTCCCGGCCCGAGAGAGGCACCCGGGAGCGCCTGATGGAGTCCGGTCCCGACGTCCGCGTCGAGCGGCTCACCCGCTACATCTTCTCCGCCCCATCCTGGCCGCGGTCGCTTGCGATCATCGTCGTACTCGGGTTCTTCATCGATGCAGCTATGTACCGGGCTGGCAACGAGCTCTTCCTCGCCGGCACCCTCGGGTTCTCGGTCCCGGCACTGGTCGCCTTCCTGCTGACCGTGCCGCTGGTGGGGATCTCAGGCCGTCATATCACCTGGAACCGGTCGGCCCTCCTCGCCCTGGCCTGCACGGTTCTCTCGGTGATCCTGAGCCTTTCGCCGGTCCTGGTCTTCGGCCGGGACCTCTTCCCCGCGCTCTACGCAGGCGCTCTCGGCCTGGTCTTCGGCCTCCGGCTGCTGGTCCTCGTAGCCGTCGCCGACTACCGGATCAGCCGGATGGTCCTCCCCGCGTTCCTCCAGGGCGCGACCGGGATAGCACTCGGTGCCTGGTTCTTCACGCCCGGGTTCGTCCCCTACGCCCTCCTCCTCCAGGTGGTCTTCGGGCTGGTCTTTTTCTTCCTGATCTGGCTGATCGAGCGCCCGCTGAAGCGGGCGTTCCAGATCAGCGGGCTCAACTTCCTCAACACCTTCATCGCCCACCTGACCGACGGCTCGAAGAACATGGAGGACTTCTTCCGCGAGATCGGCGAGGAGGTCTACGTCCCCCAGATCTCGCTCTTCTTCTCCCGCGACTCGGGAAAGAATGCCCTCTTCACGGTCCCGAACGTCCACCCCGGGCCGATGGGCGATGTCGGCGGCGGCAACCTTCCCCGGCTCCTCCACGACACGTTTCCCGAGGAGACGCTGGTCGCCCACGGGTGCGCCACCCACGACTTCAACCTGGTCTCGGAGAGCGAGATAGAAAAGATCGCCTGCGCTGTTGAGGCGTCCCGGAAGGGGCTTACCTTCTCCGGCACCGCGAGCCGCCCGGTCCGGGTGGTCTCCGGCTCGGTCTCGATCCTCTGCCAGCGGTTCGGGGACGCCCTCCTGATGGTGAGCACCCGGTCCCCGGAACGGACGGAGGACCTCGATTACTCGATCGGGATGGCGATCATGGCGGAGGGGCGGGGCTCTTTCTCGGAGGTCGCCTTCGTGGACGCCCACAACTGCATGACCAGCGTGGGTTCCCCGATCCTCCCGGCGACGCGAATCGCGACGGAGTACATCGCCGCCGCACGCGAGGGATTCCGGGTCGCCCGGGGCCTTCCGGCGGAGCCGCTCGCGATCGGGGTCTCCCACGTCCGGGTCCCGTTCTCCCGCGAGCAGGGGTTCGGGTCGCTCGGGGTGCAGGTGCTGGCGACGGAGGTCGGCGGGAAGCGGGCGGCCTACGTCCTGATCGACGGTAACAACATGGCCCAGGGCGTCCGGGAGCGCCTGCTCGCGGTGGTGCTGGACCATGCGGACGAGGGCGAGATCATGACCACCGACACGCACACGGTGAATACCGTCAGCGGCAAGAACCCGGTCGGCTACGTGGTGCCGGTGGAGGAGATCGTCCCGTACGTCGAGCAGGCGGTCCGTGAGGCGGTCGCCGACCTCGCCCCGGCCCGGGTGGGGGCGGCAGCGGCCTCGTGCGACGGGATCGTCGTCTTCGGGTCGCAGCGGGTCTCGCAGCTCGCGAGCACCGTCAACGCGATGCTCGCGTTCATCGCCCCGATCAGTTTCATGATTCTCGTGCTCGCGTTCCTGCTCTCGGTCTTCGCCTACCTCGTGCTGCAGTAGGATACCCCGGCATTTTTTCTTTTGAGACGCCCAATACTGGTTCCATGGAGTACCGGTTTTCTTCCCGGATGGGGCGGGTCCCGGAGTCGTTCCTCGAGGAGCTCTTCCGGGTCTCGGCGGTCCCCGGGGTGATATCGTTTGCCGGCGGCCTGCCGGGCTCGATCTGGATCGACGTCGAGGGAATCCGGGAGGCGGCCCGCGAGGTCTTTGCCGAAGAAGGGCGGACAGCGCTGCAGTACACGACGACGGACGGCTACCTGCCGCTCCGGGAGTTCATCGCCGACCGTTACCGGCGAAGGCTCGGCCTCCCGGCGACCGCCGACGAGATCCAGATAGTGAACGGTTCCCAGCAGTGCCTCGACCTCGTCGCGAAGATCTTCCTCGATCCCGGGGACGCCGTCGGGATGGAACGGCCCGGCTACCTCGGCGCGATCGAGGCCTTCTCCCTCTACGAGCCCGATTCTTATTCGGTTCCGCTTGAGGACGACGGGCCGGATCTCGCGGCGTTCGCGTCGCTCGTCCGGGACCATGCGCCCAAGTTCTTCTACGGCATCCCGAACTCGCAGAACCCCACGGGGAGGACCTACTCGCAGGAAAAACGGCGGGCCGTCGCGGAGATCCTCGAGGGGACGGATACGGTCTTCTACGAGGACGACGCCTTCGGGGACCTCTTCTTCGACGGGAAGCCGCGGCTGCCGGTGAAGCGCTACCTCCCGGAGCAGACGGTGATGTCGGGGTCGTTCTCAAAGATCGTCGCCCCCGGGATGCGGATCGGCTGGATATACGCGCCCACACCGGTTCTCCGGGAGTTCAACGTCGCGAAGCAGGCGGCCGACCTCCACTCAAACTTCCTCTGCCAGGTGATCCTGCACCGCTACCTTTCGACCCACGACCTCGACGCCCACGTCGCCCTGGTCTCTGCTGTCTACGGCGAGCACTGCCGGCTGGTCTGCGACCTTCTCGACGACCTGATGCCGCCGGGCACGACCCACACCAATCCCGAGGGCGGGATGTTCATGACCGCAACCCTGCCGGAAGGCGTCTCGTCGATGGAGGTCTTCCGCGAGGGCGTCTCTGAGGGTGTCGCGATCCTCCCGGGGGTGCCGTTCTACGTCAACGGCGGCGGGGAGGACACGATCCGCCTGAACTTCTCGACGGCCGGCGAGGAGGAGATCGCGGAGGGGATGCACCGGCTGGCGAAGGTGGTGCGGCGGCTGGTGTAGGCGGAAGGACCATTGAGCTGGGGCTTACGGAAGGTCGATGCACTACCGGCATCACGTCTGACAGAGCTCTTCATGTAAATCAAAAACCTCTGTTGCCGTAAAGGGCCATCGATAGTGACCTGTATTTACGGATAGAGCTATCGTTATTACCGCCTATGGGAAATGTATTGGTACTGATTTTCAAGGGGAACCCCGGAATCAGATGTCAGCAGCCTCAGTAACGACACGGAAGCAGTCCGATCCCGCCAGACGGGACGAAGAGGAACCCAGTATCTCAGCAGAAGTTGAGGGTGCGCTCGAGAGCGGACGCAGGAGTTTCAGAAAGAGATCGATGCGCTTCGGTGGGAGGATGCAGCACCTATCCGGGTTAGGGAACTCGCTGCCGGGGTGGATGGCGATATCCCGAAGCCTGTTACGATAGGAGATCTGGTTGCAGTGCTGGAGAGGGACGGGCCCGGGGCAATCTGGAGCCGGAACGCGGGGTGAAGTGATGCAAAAAAGGGTATTAACCGCTGGACTTGCAGTCATCGTCGTGATAGCGCTGACCGGACTTGGCGTATGGCTTTTTCTCGACTCACAGAAGAACGCCGCGGAACCTGAAGAATCGATCACGGTTGCGTATTCGCCGTTCGAGTCGACCGCATTGCTCTGGATCGCCGAGGACCGGCACTTTTTCGAGGAGAACGGTCTCAACCTGACCCTGCGGAGGTACGATTCCGGGGCCGCCTCACTGGACGGGGTTATAAACGGTGAAGCGGACATTACCGTGGGTCTATCCGAGTTCCCCCTCGTCGGGAAGGCATTCCAGAACGCCCCTGTCCGCGCGATGGGAAATATCGACAGGGGCGATTTCATCTACATTGTCGCGAGGAAGGACCGGGGGATCATGAATGCCTCCGATCTTAAAGGGAAAAGGGTCGGGACCACTCTTGGAACGGTGGCAGAGTTCCACCTGGGTAGGTTCCTTACACTGCACGGCATGACGATGCGCGATATAATCCTCGTCGACGTCAAATCCCCGGAGGGATGGGTGAATGCGGTTGCAGACGGTGAGATCGATGCCATTTCCACCGCCCAGCCGTATGCCAATGCAGCCCATGATCGTCTCGGGGATAACACTGTCTTCTGGTCTGCACAGAGCAGCCAACCGGTGTTCGGGCTGGTAGTTTCCACGGGTGAATGGCTATCGGAACACCCCGGAACGGCCGAGAGGTTCCTAGCGTCCCTCGCACAGGCAGGGGAGTACGCCATCATGCACCCGGTCGAAGCCCGGGCCATCGTGCAGGAACGGCTGAACCTCGATGCCGGGTACATGGATACGGTCTGGCGGCAGAACCAGTACACTCTTTCGCTCGACCAGTCGCTTGTTCTGGCGATGGAAGACGAAGCACGGTGGATGATTGCGAACAACCTGACGAACGCGACGGAGGTACCGAACTTCAGGAATTATATCTACACCGAAGGCCTGGAAGCGGTGAAACCGGGTTCGGTGAACATCATACGGTGAGGGTGAGGATTTCGTGAACAGGAATACAATGATCGCGATTGCGGCCGTCGTTCTGATCGCGTTCGCAGGAATCGGGGTATGGTTTCTTGTCCAATCCCCGGAATCCCGTCCTTCGACCACGGAGATCACTGTCGCAACATACCCCAACCAGCTCCCCGCTCTCATCTACGTTGCAAGAGACCGGGGCTTTTTTGCTGCAAAAGGCCTCAACGTCACGATCCGGTATTACGATACTGGAGCAGCCTCTGTTGACGCGATGCTCGCGAAAGAAGCAGATGTCGGGCTCGCTTCGGAGTACGTCTTTGCCCGCAACGTTATGAACGGGCGGAACATTACCGCGCTCGGCAGTGTCGCAAAAACCCGGGATATCTGCCTGATTGGGCGGACAGACCGGGGCATCCGGGCCCCGGCCGACCTTGCAGGCAAGAAGATCGGGCTTCCCACGCGGACGGCCACGGAGTATTACCTGAGCAGGTACCTTCAACTGAACGGCATACCTTCAGAGGACGTAACGGTCGTCAATGTCCCGACCGCCCAGATCTCCGATGCCCTCGCGAACGGGACGGTGGACGGGGTGGTTATCGTCCAGCCGGTCGCGGGTGCCGTTATGAGCCGTCTGGGGACAAACGCGATCATGTGGCCTGCCCAGGGAGGACAGTCGTACTTCTGGATCCTGACCGGCCGGGAAGAGTGGGCGAAAGGCCATACGGATGAGATCACCCGCTTCCTCGAAGCGCTTGTCCCGGCCGAAAATTATCTCGCTACCGACCCGCAGGGAGCGAAATCGGGCGTAGCCAGGGAGCTTGGCTACGACGATGCGTATATCGAGCAGGTATGGAGTGAAAGCCAGTTTTCCCTTTCGCTCGACCAGTCATTCATCACTGCCATGGAGGACGAAGCACGATGGATGATCGCGAATAACATGACAGACGCGGAGTCGATTCCCGATTTCACTCAATATATCTCCACGGAGAGCCTCGAACGAGTAAAACCCGGGTCGGTGTATTTCATCGTGGGAAGGGGAAGGCCGTGAAGATCAGGACGCAGTTGATCGCCGGGCTGGTCACCTTTGCCCTTCTCCTCGTTATCATATCGGGCCTCGTGATCACGACAAACCAGCAGGCGGAGCACCTCGTCGAACAGGAGCGGATTGCAAACAGCATCGCCCTCGAGGTCGGCGAGCTCGGTTATCTCTCGAACGATTATATCCTGCACCGGGAACCCCAGCAGGCAGAGCGGTGGAACGCGAAGTTTTCCTCAGTATCCGACCATGTCGCGGCTCTCTCCGTCGACCGGCCGGAGCAGCAGGCGATCGTACGCAACCTCGAAGCAAACCTTAAGAACACCGGATCGGTCTTCGAAGACATCGTATCGAGCCCGGCACAGCCCGATGGGACAGGCATCGGTTTTGTCCGGCTCTCATGGAGCAGGATGGCAGTCCAGAACCAGGGGATGGTCTTTGATGCGGGCAGGCTCGCCAATCTCCTTCGAATTCAGGCCGACGAGTTGAGGCAGACGCGGAACCTGCTCGTCTTCGCCCTGATGGGTGCGTTCGTCGCGTTCCTCCTCATCAGCTACTTCCTCTTCTCCCGGCGGACGCTGAAGTCTATTGCGGACCTGCAGGAAGGAGTGCGGATCATCGGCTCCGGCAACCTCGAGTATACCCTCGAGGAGAGGGGAGGCGACGAGATCAGCGAACTCGCCCGCTCCTTCAACCTGATGACCGCAAATCTCAAAGAGGTCACCGCTTCGAAAGCGGACCTGGGGCGGGAAATCGCCAGCCGGAAGCTGGCGGAGGAGAACCTCGCCCGGGCCAACAAACGGCTCAGCAGGAGTGAACGGGACCTGCTCCAGCGGAATGCCGATCTCTATGCGCTCAACGAGGAACTTACCGCAACGCAGGAAGAGTTGCAGCAGAATTTCGACGAACTCACCCGTGCCGAAGCGAAGGTCCAGAGGCTCGCCCAGCAGCGCCAGATTGCGCTGGATGCCGCCCGCCTGGGTTGGTGGCACTGTGACCCGATTACGAAGGTAGCGTCGTGGGACGAACGATCCAGGGAGATCTTCGGCGTTACGGGGTATCAGAGTCCCAACGACGAGAATCCCGCCACCCGCACGCATCCCGAAGATCGAGAAGGTGTCCGGGCAAAGGTGGAGGCGGCCCTGGATCCCGTCGATCCGCAGACCTATTCTGCGGAGTACCGTATCAATCTGCCCGACGGGTCGATGCGACGGATCGAGGCGCACGGCATCGCGTCGTTCGAGGGTGTCGGCGAGAACCGGCAGGCAATAAGCTTCGTCGGCACAGTCGCCGACATCACCGAACGCAAGCAGGCGGAGGAAGAGCGTCAGCAGCTGCTTATTCAGCTGGAGAACCGAACGCACGAACTGGAGGAGATTGCGGAGAAGTTCCAGATCGCCAATGAAGAACTCGAGACCATGAACGAGGAGATGGAGGTCGCCAACGAGGAATTGCAGACGTTCACCGACGATCTCGCCCGGCTCAACCGGGAGCTTGAGGAGGCGCACCGCGAGGCGAACCTCTACCTGGATATCATGAGCCATGACGTCCGGAACGCCAACAACGTTTCCAGCATGTACGCCGACCTTCTGGTCGATCTGGCGGAAGGAGACCTGAAGACCTATGTCGGGAAACTGCACGACAGCATCGACCGAAGCACCGAGATCCTCAAGAACGTCGACACTATTCGCAAGGTCCAGAGCGAGTCGGCCCGCCTGGTGCCGATAGACCTCGATGCGGTCATCCGGGAGGAGATCGGGAACTTCCCCGGGGCATCGATACGTTATGAGGGTCGGTGGTCCTATGTTCTCGCAGACGGTCTCCTGCCGGGCATCTTCACGAACCTGATCGGCAATGCCGTCAAGTTCGGCGGTATCGAGGTCGAGATCGCCGTCCATGTCGAGGAGCGGGACGGCGAGGTGCTGGTCTCGGTCGAGGATACCGGCCCCGGCGTGCCGGACGAAGTCAAGGACAAGCTCTTCACCCGGTTCGAGCGGGGCATGGCGAAGGGGAAGGGCGAGGGTCTCGGACTCTTCATCGTCAGAACGCTTGTTACGCGTTACGGCGGGAGAGTCTGGATCGAGGACCGGGTGCCGGGCCATCCGGAGGAAGGAGCGGCGTTCCGGTTCACGCTTAGGGAACCGGATCGTACGTGAGGAAAGGGCATTGTACCAAAACGGAAACGTCATGAAGGTAGGTGGTGAAGAATTGGGGGAATATGAGGTACATCGATGAGTGGATCCGATGATGCTCACGCAGACAATCAGCTACCCTTCATCCTTCAGAGACTACGGGAGACGGCCGATCCTGCCGATCACTACCTCATCGATACTCTCACAGACCGGGATTGACGCACTCGAAGAACGCGCCAGGCACGCTGAGCAGAAATGCGACCGACTCCTGAACGAGGTCGAGACCGAGCGTGCCATGTTGCGGGCGGTGATCGACCAGATGCTGGCCGGAGTGTTCGTCGTCGAAGCGCCGTCCGGAAAACTCGTCTTCGGCAATGAGCAGGTGAACCACATCCTGCGGCGCCCATACCATCCTGCTGATGAGGCGCAGGAGTTGTTCGGGCAGATCGGTTTTCACTCTGACGGACGGCTACATAGGCCTGAAGAGTGGCCGATCTCCCGGTCGATTGCCACCGGAGATAGGATCGTGAATGAAGAGATCGCGTTTATCCGGGCAGACAGCACCATCGGATACTTGGCGGTGAGTTCTGCACCCATCACCTGTTCGGGAGGCGTAGTCCGGTACGGTGTCATCGTCATTTCGGACATCACCGAGCGGAAGCAGATAGAAGAAGCGCTCAAAGAGGCCGAACGGAAATACAGGGAACTCGTCCGATATGCGCCGGCGGCCATCTATGGGATTGATTTCAGGAACAGGAGATTTACCTCCGTAAATGACGCCATGTGCCAGATTCTCGGGCCCAGCCGGGCAGAACTGCTCGCGATGAATCCGTTCGATATTCTGGATGAGGAGGGCAGGGCTCGTTTCCAGATCAGAATCTCCCATTGGCTCAACGGGGAAGAACCGGATAGGAATGTCGAATATAAAATAAGAGCGAAAGACGGCCGGATAATCGATGTGGTTTTGGACGTAACGTTCACCGCTGACGAGAATGGGAAGCCGCTCGGTGCGACGGTCGTCGCCCACGACATCACCGAACAGAAGCGCATCGAAGCGATCCGGCAGCAAGCGTACTGTCAGATCGAACGGAATATGGAGCAGTTTGCCATTCTGGCCGACCACGTCCGACACCCACTCCAGGTGGTCATGGCCCGGGCGGACCTGGTGGAGGACGAGGAGACCTCTACGAGTATCCGTAAGCAGGTGAAGAGGATCAACGCCCTCGTCAAGCAGCTCGACCGGGGATGGGTGGAGTCCCGGGCGATTCGGGAGTTTCTGCGACGCAATGATCTGGCCGGAATCCCCGATTGATGCGCAGGGGGGCGCTTTCAAACCATATCTGCAATTGATGTCACGGTCGATGAAGGTCTTTTTCTGAGGTTACGATCCCCCGCGTGTCCATCGTTTCTCCAGGTTCTCTCTTCTTTACATCCGGTTATTGCGCACCAGACACTCGAAGAACGTGCCACAACCCGCTGCAGCTCCATCGTCATGTGACCTCGATCACAGGACCCGCCGCACCTCCTTCACCGACGAGCCTCAGCAGTTGCTTTAAATTGCAGGGCATTCGTGGAGAATGCCTATGGAACCCGAATCCCGTCGGATGGCCGGCATACTCCTGGTGGTTCTGCCGGCCGTCGTATACGGCGGCGTCAGCATCCTCTCGCTCCCGACTGGCTATCCCGCCTATATGGCAACCCCCTGCGGGAGGCCCTGTAGCGGGCCGGGCACGGACATGCCGGCTTCGTCCTCGTCCTCGGCGCTCGTGGCGCTCCGGTACGTGGACGAGGCGAATCTCTCGAACGGGCTCAGAAGGGTCGTGCGGGAGGCGATCCCGATCTCCGCGATCCTGCTGCCGCTTGGCTTCTTCCTCTCCGTACTCGACCCGGGAGCGACGGAGCCAAACGCCCTGATCTACCTCGCGTATGCCGGGGCGGTGGTCCTCGCCGTGGGGCTCCTGATACTCGGGATCGGGCTGATCCGGAAGCGTCCAGAGTACCCCGCGGCCGCCGGGGGTTGAGGCGGAGGAAGGTACCGGACCTGTTTTCGCCGAAGGCCTGCCCGGACGTTGGACTTAATACCTGCGGTGGACAATAAGTACTGAATCTTTTCGAGCGAGGGTAGCCAAGCCCGGCCAAAGGCGGTGGACTTAAGATTTAATACTAAAAAAGGTTACTAGATCTCGCCGTCTGCCGAAGCCGTTATCCGGCGTCGGACTTATTACATGCAATCGACAATAATTATTGGATCTTTTGAGCGAGGGTAGGTAAGCCCGGCCAACACCGACGGACTTAAGATCCGTTCTCGAAGGAGTCCGTGGGTTCGAATCCCACCCCTCGCATTACTTCTCAGGGTTATAGATATGTGAAAAAAGGTTAACATTCTGCGCTAGGACATGTCTTGAGATAAACCATCTCACGCGTGGACAGTGCAGTAGGTGAAGAATCTGAACAGAGTGGGGGTTAGGCATCTCTTTTCTTCCCTCAGAAGTTTTCAGAGAACCCCCAGCATGTCATGTACGTCCTCACTGTTGAGTTTTTAACCGTGGGAGTATGTCCGAATTGAGTAAACGCTGTAGATTGCCATTGTAAGAATATCCACTCCCCTGTTCAAATATCACAATGTCATCTTTTGTGGTGACCCGATATTGGACTGTATCTCTCATATAAATTTTAAAATTCCTCCGGTGAGCTTCGAGCTTAAGGATCACGTTGTTTTCGTCACGGTTGTAGAACAAAACAGTATTTTGAGGATAACGACCCGGTGCTCTCGTTCCTAGGGTAGGATATGCACTTCTAATCTGTGAGTAAACATACTGGAGCGCCTCTTTTCCTTCAGGCATCTTGATATAGTCAAGTGCGTGTTCTAATGCAATATTCTCCTTATACCGCTCCTGCCTTGGTCTGATCAGGTCGTCGAATAGTCTGCTCGGATGGACTTTGAGTACTTCTTTAAAAACACCTTTATCAAGCATCGCTTTTTCAAATATTCCCGGCGATTTTTGGCTGTTATGTGATATTCCGCCATCCAGGGCCACTTCGACTGGTTGCAGATCTTCTGTAATCTTTATGCCACCTTGATTATTTGTCTGGATCTTAAGGACGCCAATCCCGCTCACTCTACACTCATTTAGCACCTCTTGAGAGGTTTGGTCCGCAACAAACGCCACATAGAAATTAATCTTATTTAATCCGCCTTTCCATTCTGGGTTTATTCGGTCAATTGCTTCGAGATACTCCCTGATCTTGCGTACATCTTCCAGGGATGCAGTTTGAGACAATTTAACTTCCGCGACATGGCCTGTGAATGAGAGATGGTTGGTTGTTACACAGCTTTCATCCAAATCGTAATGTATACCAAAGACATCTATTCTGGTTCTTTCTCCCATCTTGATATCTTTGACATATCCGTGGAAATAGTCGTCATTTTGACATTTTTTATTTGAAATGAACCAATTCCCGATGGGATCATAGCATTCGAACTCACTTGAGAGCATGCGTGGATAATAGGGGTGCTTATATATAAAATTAACTTGTCATGACGCTTCCGTCTCCGAATTGGCTCAGTACTTCTCTAATTTTCCAGCAGATGTACTCTCTGCCGAATCCGGAAATCAGTCCAAAATCGAAAGATCTATATGGGTTGCAGGCGCCCCCTCATGCCTTTCACCCAAAGGAAGAGGACAACCTGCAGTAAGAATAGCCACCTGAAACCGAAAGAATGTTGTGCTTGTGCGGTCGCAGCACTGGATCGGCATCTGACCATCCCGATCCAGGGACCGCTCACCCAAACCGACCTGTTCCAGGCGTTGATGGGGATGGCCGCAATGAACCAATCGGTGCACTCGGTCACCGGGTTTCTGGAGCGGGTACCCTGTGAGACGTCGCTTCGCTACCACCTGAAGAAACTCGCGATGGACGATCTGGAGCAGAAGAGTACTGCTATCCTCACCCACTTCGTGTACCACGTCCTGAAACCCGGGAACGCGTATCAGTTCGCGATCGACTATACTCACGATCCCTACTACGGAACGACCTCCAGCGAGAATGAATCCTACATTGTGAGAAGCAAACGCAAGAAATCGACGAATCAGTTCTATTCCTACGTCACCCTGTACGTGACCACCCGAGATCGGCAGATGACGCTGGCCGTGTATCCGGTGCGTCAGGGCACCTCGAAGGTTGGGTACATCGCCCGGTGCCTCGACCGGATCGCCGAACTCGGCCTCAAGGTGGAAGTTCTCTGCCTGGACCGGGAGTTCTATACCCGGAAGGTGTTCGGGTTTCTGACCCGGGTGCGGGTACCGTTCATTGTCCCCGTCAGGAAACACGGCAAACGGATGAAAGAACTCCTCAAAGGAACGCGGTCTCGATATGCCGAGTACCGGATGAAGGCTAAACCGCCGCTGCTCCTGACGATCGCGATCGCGGTGACGTATGCACAGGGAAAACGGGGAAAGCACGGCGTTGAGAACCTGGGCTACGTTGTTGGCGGCCTTGCATGGAACCCGCGCCGGGTGCATCAGACCTACCGATCCCGGTTCGCGATCGAAGCATCCTACCTGATGCGCAACCAGGTGAAACCCCGGACGAGCACGAAGAACCCGGTGATCCGCTACCTCTACGCGATTATCTCCTTCCTCCTCAAGAACGTCTGGATCGCTCTCCTGTGGATGCACTTCTCGCCGGTGAAGCAGGGACCGAGAACCATCGAAATGCGCGCGTTCCGATTCAACTGCTTCATTATCATAATCGGGGACGCGATCCGGGCAGCGATGGGGAGGGTGAAAGGAATTCCCGTCCTACGGTATCCGGTTTAGATAAAGGAGGGGGGGAAAGACGTTGGATAAAATAATAGGGAGGGAGAAGTTAGCGAAGTACTGAGCCTGCCTTCACGCATCCTCTGGAAGGAGGTGACGACCAGCATCTGCGTGAAAGTGCCCCATCCAGAGTTTCCCAAACGCCTCGCCCCGGTCGGCGGAAAGTCTATAAAAGAATGCCCGTCGATGTAGTATTACTAGTCAACTGCATCCACCATGATTGAGAGTCAGAACATTGAATTCAAGGAGTCCTGGAAGGACGAATATCTCAAGACCCTCTGTGCATTTGCAAATACGAACGGGGGAGTGCTTAAGATCGGTGTCGATGATGCCAGGAGACCGGTCGGCGTCCGTCAAGTGAAACGGCTCTTACGAGAACTGCCCAACAAGATCCGAAACAAACTTGGCATAACCCCCTCCGTTGTTGCCGAAATGGTCGCAGAAAACAACATTATCAGTATCACGGTCCCTCCCTCTCCCGTCCCCGTCTCGTGCGATGGTCGGTACTATCAGCGTAGCGGAAGCAACACGTTCGATCTTGCGGGACAGGAACTTGTTCATTTTCTGATCCGTAAATCCAGGATTACCTGGGATACGCTCACCGGTGACTACTCCATCGACGATATCGATCCCGATACCGTCAGAACATTCGTTCGTCTGGCAAAGCGGTCGAACCGACTCGATACCGCAGATGAAGAAGAGCCCGTGGACTCGGTTTTGCGCCGCCTGGAACTTACTGTCAACGGAAGATTGACCAATGCCGCGATCATGCTCTTTGGCAAAGAACCGCAACGATTCTTCATCAACACCACCACCCGGGTCGGCCGATTCAAGGGGAGGGATATCATCATCGGGGATGAGGAGTTCTCCGGGAACCTCATCCAGCAGTTCACAAGAGCGGAAGAGCGCGTGAAAGGTTTTATCGACGTCCGATATGAGATCTCGGCGGATGCAATGCAGGATTCCTTCCAGCGCAAGGAGATCTGGGACTATCCGCTACTGGCAATTCGTGAAGCGCTCCTCAACGCGCTTATCCACCGGGACTACTTCAACACCGACATCCAGACGCAGATCCGTGTCTACGATGACGCCATACGGTTCCACAATCCCGGATCGCTGCCGCAAGGGATCACGATCGAGATGCTCAAGACCGAGCATTACTCGTTCCTGCGAAACCCGCTCATAGCAAAGATATTCTACCTTGCAGGGTTTGTCGAACGGTATGGCTCCGGCATTGGGCGAATCGTGGATGCACTCGCAGAGGCCGGGCTCCCGGAGCCTGAGTTTCAAAGCGACTCGTTTGGGTTCATCGTGCGCATGAGAAAGGATCTGCGGTTCACCGAAGACTCTCTGCGAGGGGCCGGTCTGAACGAGCGGCAGCTGCAGGCCATGTCCTTTGCCAGAGAAAACGGCGGTATAACTGCTGTGGAGTATGCGGCGATTGCTCCGGAGGTATCGGAGAAGACCCGGTACCGTGATCTTCTCGATCTCGTCCATCGTGGCTTGCTGGAAGCAGTCGGTGTGAAAAAGGGCAGAAGGTACGTTTTAGCCCGGCCACGTCCCGGGGGAGCCTGATGTGTCGAGAGTATACCCTGCAGAATAACAGACATTTATCGGACATTATCGGACATTATCGGACATCTTTTGTTTTGGAGTGTGTCCGATATCTGACGCTCGGGGGGATTCTCTCGTCAAGGATTGAAGCGCTACAAGCTCTCCCCGCAGCCTCGCGGTGCTCAAACTCCGCTCCTGCGGAGCGTCGTTGCTCGAAAACCCTCCGGGTTTTCTCGAACTCCGGTTCTACGAACCGTCGTTCACCGCACTCCCTCTCTCGCGTTCCACTCCCGCACAAGCCGGGAATAACATCCCTCGCAGACATTCGTCTGCGCCTCTTGTGAGCGATAGGCCGCTTTTGCGGCACTGCAGATATCGCAGCGGCCGAGTTCGACCCGCACCCGCGCAAACGTCCTGGGGTCAAGCACCCCGGAGAGCGGCCGGACACCGTTGACAATAGTTGCGACCGTGTTGCAAAGGGGTGTGCAAACAGTGTTGCAAACACTCTTCGCGCTCGAACTCGTTACTGCGTAGAGATGTTTTTGATTCGTCGACGAATCACCGTTCTTGATCGCTTCGTTTGCAACAGTTCGAGAACCACACGGTACGCTCCGGACTTGCATGCGCTTACGACGTATTTCCCGTGGAGCCGGATCAGGCGAATTGTGTGATCCGGAATTTGTTGCAAACGACCTCTGTCTATCTTGATTCATCTCTGCCGGATCACTCCCGTTCCCCCCATCCTCCCCTCTCCGCTCGTTTTCACCCTCTTCGATATCTTTGCAACCATCTTTGCACTCCTCTTTGCAACACGCATCCCCCGTGTTGCAACTCCCATCAGAAGGCGGTGGGGAGTCATCCTCCCCCTCGTCCTCATCCTCCAGCCAGACCGCGAGCTCTGCCACCCACTCGCGGTAGCGCTCGGCGTCGAACTGGAAGTGAGACTCGTGCCGGCGGACGGTCGTCCCGGTGGATTCGTCGATGACCGTCGCGTCCACCACGGCGAGCGCCGGGCACTTCTCGAGGAGCCCACAGTAGACCGTGCCCCTCGCGGTATAGCCCTGCAGGATCCGCCGGACCTGGTGGTAGGAGAGTCCCGTCGCCTGCTGCAGCATCCGGACGGTGAACGACTCCCACCCCATCCGGGCGATGGTGGCGAGCGCCGCCGCTTCGTTCCGGGTCATCTTCGAGTCCTGTCCGCCGCCCTCCTGGTTGATCGCAGCGTAGAGGCGGACGGCTGCATCGAAGTCCTGCCGGGTCGCCGCGATCCAGACCTCCCCATCGATCTCCTTCCCCTCCCGCTGCAGGAACCGCAGGGCCGCGTGGCACTTGATCAGGTCGAAGAGCATCGCAGGGTTCCTGCGGTTTGCGACGTTCGAGAACCCTATCCGCCGGGCGAAGGGGATGCGGACGGAGATCCGGTGCTGCTTCACGACCGACCAGAGCGCCCGGGCGGTGAGGACGTCCGGGTCGTCGCCCCTGGTAGGTCTGCTCGCCTCCGCCTCCTTGAGGTGCTCGAGCACCGCCCGGTCCTGCTCGGCGGAGTCGTCGATCCAGACCGTCAGCATCCGGTTCATCACCTGGTCGTCGCCGGGGTTCTCGACCTTCGCCAGCCACCAGACGCACCGCTCGGGGATCGAGCAGACCCGGAGCTGCCGGTCGGCCGTGACGGTCCGGTGCTCGATGGGTTCGTGGAAGGACGAGGTGGCCGACTTCAGAACCTCCTGCAGGTCGTCGGAGAGCGAAGTGTCGTCGAAGAGGATCACCGTCCCCGGCCGGAGGTCGTCGGCGTAGTAGAGCGCCTTGTTCGAGACGGTGCCGGTGAGTTTGTAGTCCTTCGGGATGAGGTTGAGCATCGTTACGCAGGCGTGGCTCTTCCCCTTCCCGGAGTTGCCGGAGATGGAGACGTGCAGCCCCTTCGTGTTTGTCACCGACTGCGAGGCGATGGACATGATCAGGCACTCCGCGACGGTCCGGTCGCCGACGTGGCTCCTGTTGAAGGTGTCGAGGAGGAAGGCGAGCGGGTCGCCGCTCTTGAGGATCTCGATGGCACGCGCCTGATGTTCATCCTCGATGAGAACAGGAGGAGGGAGCGGCGGCACCTCAGTCTTTTTCTCCGGGACCCGGGTGCGCTTAGGCTCATACCTCTCCCTGAGTTCCGGCCAGCGCTGCGCCCCCCCACCGCAACTTGCGTGGTGGCACCCGGCGAAGACGGCACCATTCGCGAACTGGATGGCAAACGCCCCGTCCTTGTGGGCCGACGAGAACGGGCACTCATCGAGGACGTAGAGGGTGCCGCCCCGGTAGGGTCTTGTGCTCCGGACGGCGATGCCGTAGTCGAGGAGCCAGGCGGCGAGGTCGATGCCGGGACCGTTGCCGTTCGTTCTCTTCCGTTCAGGGGGCTCCTCCCGGGGAAGGAGCCCGGCAAGGTGCTGCAGATACTCCCGGGGCACCATGCGGATCTCGTTTGGGATGGCGAGGATCTTCGCCCGCCGGTGCGGCCGCTCCGGCGTGTTGTCACCCTTCCGCGACAGGGTGCCGTAGAGTTTCCAGATCCGGGCGGCGTTGTGGTTCGCGGTATCGATGGTCACGGCTTCGTTCGAGAAGAGGGCGTCGAGGGTCACAAGCGCACCCTTCACGACCTCCGTTGCCGTCTCGTCGTTTGGGAGGTCCACCCGGTAGAGGAGGTGGGCGCCGTTGCCCGAGTCGGCCCGGATGGGCGCCCCGAACCCCTGCTCCGCGAGGTAGGCCGCGTTCCGCTCCGCCGCAGCGAGCGCCGCGTCGTGCTCGGCGTCGGTCGACGAGACCCCGCGCGGCCGGACCGGGTCGATGTCGACCGGGAACCAGCGCCGGCGAACGATGTCGGCGTCGGCCGTGGTGGCGTCTTTGCGAGACAGCCGCATCTTGATCCGGTTCGCCCGGCGGGCAAGGAGGGCCGGGTTCACGCTGTTCAAGGTGACGTAGATCCAGGCGACCGCCGGATCGGCATCGAGAGCTTCGACGGCCCGGGCAAGGGCTTCGTAGTCATCGAAGTGGCCGGAGTGGGTGACGCCGTCGGCGAGCGCCCGGACCTCGACCACACCGCCGTCGGGGGCGAGCACGTTGACCACATTTCTGATGTCGCCGTTACTCGCACCTCTGGTGCTCGAGCTCCGGCCCGGTGGCCCGTCGCTCATCCCGTCACCCCCGGGATGAGGGGGAAGAGCGGGGCGGAGATGGCCTCTCCGCGGGCAACCCGCTGGAAACTGATGAGCGGGACGATGTAGGAGCCGACACGGGTATGGAGCATCACTGCCTTGCCCGAAGCGTTCATCGCTGCGTGCCCCTCGATGGCAACTTCGCTGACCAGGATCCCGCAGGAGATCGTCCGTGAACGGTCCTCGGTGATCGGAATTACCCGGCCATAGAAGAGCAGGTTCTTGAGGTCTTCAGCCTCGATCCGGTAGTGCTCGGCGTCGACGGCGATGTGGAGCGTTCCGCCGGTGCCGTGGGAGAGGGTTCCGGGTTCAGTCATGGCCAGCCGCCTCCTGTCCGGTCACGGTCGTGAC
Source organism: Methanoculleus sp. (assembly GCA_018433835.1). Lineage (GTDB taxonomy): Archaea > Halobacteriota > Methanomicrobia > Methanomicrobiales > Methanoculleaceae > Methanoculleus. Next base: position 4,098 of record JAHDQM010000014.1, on the reverse strand, counting down.
CGTGTAGAAGTGGCAGCCGGTCCGGACGATGTGGATCTCCCGCACCGCCCGACCGTATCGACTTACTTCGGCGGCCACGATCTGCTGGACCAGGTAGAGCGGGACGACACCTGCCATTCGCTTCTCGGGAGTTGGACTTATAACTCCCGACGGAGAAGAGTTGTTGGCAGTCCCGTGTGAATCGATGTTGGTGCACGCTTCATCATGTGGGCTGCCGTCTATCCTGTCTGTGCGTTGCATTTTGTTCCCTCGTTGTGTGGCGTTATCAACCTGGCTTTACCGTCGGCGATCCACTTCTCCCAGACGAGTTTTGCTATCGGGTCCGGGATGTGGTCGAGTACTTCCTGGGTTATCTCTCTCATGGGCTGCTCCTGTGCGGGTGGATCGGTGTGATCGGTGCTGAAAAGAACGGGGGTTTGGTCATCTGGCCCCGGGCAGGTTCCCGCACGCAAAAAGAGGTGGGTGGGAGGGAGTTATAAGCGAAAACAGCGTTCAGTGAAAGTGAGGAATCAGTAGCGAACAAGCGGAAGTTGTTTTAATCGGTTTGATAATGTTAAAATGATGGCAGAGAATAAAAGGCAACATTTCGTCCCTCAATTTTATTTGCGAAACTTCTCCATTGACGGTGAACATGTTTATGTTTACAATTTGGAGTCGTCGGCCTCTTTTTACACCCAAATCCGTACTTCGTGTCAAGAGAAATATTTCTACGGAGAAGGCGCCCAAATCGAGAAAGCACTTGCACCACTCGAAAACAGGCAAGCTGAAGTACTGCGAAAAATTACTGAAACATGTAGCATTTCAAGCATTTCCCCCGAAGAGAGAATCCTTTTACAATCCTTCACTCTGCTACAATATGCACGGACAAAAGATGCGAAGGAAAATTGTTTCGACAAAATGGCCCAACAGATTGGTGAACATGTTATCAAACCCATGATGAAGTCGAGTGAGGATCTGAAAAATAAAGGGATTACAGATGAAGATATTGATTCACGCACCATAACTCATCCTGGCGCGCATGGATCCGGCATGCTCGCCGCGATACAGGATAGAGAATTGATATCAGACTTAAAGTTGATATTATTGGTAAATAAAACGGATCATAACTTTATAACCAGTGATACTCCTGTCGTCAAAAATAACTATCTTCAGGTGAAGAACTCTCCTCTCACAGGGTTTTTATCACCTGGCTTGCAGATATTTGTTCCTTTAAACCCAACCCTTTGTCTCCTCTTCATCGATGAAAATTCATACCATATTCGAGAGTGTGGTAGCGGGCTGATTGAATTAAGCGAGAGAAGGGATATCCTAGATATAAATTTATTACAACTATTGAATTGCCAAAAAAATAGTTTTTATTCGAGCGAAAATGACACGAGGATGGTCAAAGACTTACATGATGAAGCTAAATCGTTAAGAAAAGACAAACAGTTCCGAGTTAGAACTGTCAGAAGGCAGCAGAATACAGATGGTACGGCAAGTGAAGTAGTGACATGGCAGTTTGAGGGTGTAAATTACCGTAGAAAATTTTCGTTCATTAAACTCGATCATGAATACAATCGGCGCTTTAAAGGGGAGGCAAAACATGAAGAGAGACTACATGGATTTTTTAGACCGTCAAGAAGACAGATCCCTGGCGATATGAATGGAGGGAGTTTTTGAGCAAATGTTGGGAAAAAGTAAAACTCCGGCAGCCCCTCCTAAACCTAAAATTACCTGATGTTTAGATCAGAGACACTATGACAATCCCAAATCCTTCTTCAGCTGCCGAACCAACTCCAGATACTCACCGCTCTTCTTCGCCTCTTCCGTCGACTCGTCCACTTTCCTTGCCGCCTCCTCGACGAGCGCCATCGAGCACGTCGCACAGTAGAGGGCGTCGTGGGCGTTCAGGGCCTTGCACCGCGGGCACTGCCGGGGCTCGAGCGCGGTATCTGCCGGGTCGGGGGTGTCGTCGATGAACCCGGCGTTCTCCAGCAGCTTCCGCTCGACATCCGCACCGGACAGATGGATATACACCTCCGGCATCGCGCTGTTCTTCTCCCAGCCGGCCACGAGCCGGAGCTCCATCTCCGAGAGCCCCTGCTTCTTACCACTGCTCCGGGTCAGGTCGGTGAGCCTGGCATGGCGGATGGCGTGCGGGTGAATCGGTTTCGTCATCCCAAGTTTCCGGGCGATGTACTTCAACTTGTTCTCAACCGTCCGGATACTCATGCGCCGGGGCTCGTGCCCATACCTCCGGGAGGTCACAAAGAGCGGCGCGTTTGCGTCCGCACGGAGCGGGTGCGTATTGACCCAGGTCTGCAGATCCGGCACGGAGCTGATCAGACGGAGCCGCCGCATCCCGGTCTTGCCGTTGACGATCACCACCGCACCGTAACGGTCGAACTGGACGTGGCCGATGTTAAGGTTAAGGAGTTCGCCGATCCGGGCACCGGAGTCCCACATGAGCATGATCAGCGCTCGGTCGCGAGGCTTATCGCAGGCGTCGACGAGCCGGGTGATGTCCTCGCGGGTGATGAGTTGCTCCACGGGGAGGTGCCGGCGGGGCTTCTTGATCTTGATGTTCTTGAAGAGGTCTTTCTCTCTCCCCGGGATGAGCCAGCGGAAGAAGAGTTTCACTTCGAGAATGTCACCCTGAACCGTGAAGGGGCTGCACTGCCGCTGTCGCTCGATAACGTAATCTTCCAGCTGTTCCCGGACGACGTCCTTTGCATCGATGAAGTTGATAAACTGGAGGAACGGATAGGTGCGCCAGAGTTTTGTTCTGATAGTCTCCTCTTTGAGCTGCTTGAGGTGAAGCCCTCGGATGTAGCCCTCGAGGTGCTTGCGGTTGATGACATCAAGCGATTTCATCTTGTCAAGTTCATCCATTGTTCTATCACTCCCCCTGGCGCCGGTATTAGGGTATACAGCGCCAAGTGAATGTGATAGACTTAAGACCACTCCCGCAGGGGTCCATGGGTTCGAATCCCATCCCTCGCATTCTGAACATGGGTTATAGTTAGGAGTGAAAAATGCCACTCTTGTAAAATCGTTTCACCCGATAGCAAGAGCTATGCAAGTGCGGTGCGCTCGTATAGAAAAATAGTTTTTAGCCAAAGTAATCGTTGTATTGTTATGTTAGTTAGGCTCTGTTGAAACCCTCTGGTAGCCTGGTTCCCCGATAAGGCAAAGATCGAGGTCATCCCAATACTCTCCGGATCATCATGATGCATGCCAGTTGAATCAGTCCCTGGAATGAGTGCTCATATCGCCCGTATCGTGGAAAAATCTTCTTGAACGCTCAATCCCGCTGAAGAACCGTTCAACGGCACTGCGCTTCCTGTACGCCTCTGGATCGAACTTTATTGGTCTTCCCCGTATCGGGTGTTTCCGGTTTCTCCGGTTGACCGGGATATTGCTCCTGATCCCCCGGTTCCGGTCGTACTGACGAATCTCCCGGGCATAATAAGCCGCATCTGCTGAGGTGATCATTGGTTCACCTTCACTGTACTGGTTTCCTGATGTTTCACGGCATATTCTTTCCATACGTGCTCCCGATACACCGGACCGCTGTTGTAGGTGCAGAACGGGATCAGGCGCCCGTCCGGTGTTGCGTAGTGGATGCAGCACCGGCAAACCCGTTCGAGATCATAGTTGAACCGATCCATGAAGTGCATAGTCCCGATGAATAGTGCATCCTTGTGGAACTCCCGGAGAGCGTCGAAGTTCTGTTTGATCAGGATTCTGCCAATCATCATCCAGAGATCCATTGTATTGCCCTGTTCCCCCTTCCTGACGGAGTCATGCATTTGTATGACTCCCTCGACAAGTGCTTTGTATTTATTGACGGTACCGCCTTTTTTCAGGGTCCTGGCCATCTGATCAATGGATGCAAAAAGAGCATCCACGTCCACGATCTGATTTACTGGTACGATTGTTCCGTCAGGCTGGAGAAAAACATACGTGGCTGCGCCGCAGTGCTGGTGCGTGGTGAACGTAATCTGGGGTTTGCCCGTGTATGCCTCAACGAGCTCGGAGATCGGGACGACGCAGGGCACGGGGTAGAAGTAGTCCTTCTTGATCACGCCGTCCGTCTGCTCCTCGATCCGTTCT
>JAHDQM010000006.1 GCA_018433835.1 Methanoculleus sp. | reverse complement strand
GTCACCGTCACGGATGAAGAACCGGTCGCAACCAGCATCACAATCGAACCGTCCGCGGCCACGCTCGATGTCAACGAGACGGTGACGTTCGAAGCAACCGTCCTCGACCAGTTCGACGGCGAGATGTCCGGCGTTACGGTCACCTGGACGAGCGACAACGAGACTGTCGGAACCATCGGCGAGTCCAGCGGTATCTTCACCGCCCATGCGGCGGGCACGACGGAGGTTATCGCAGCAGTGGGCGACGCATCCGATACTGCGACCGTCACCGTCAGCGCCGAAACTCCGGTAGAACCGCCTGAACTGACGAGCATCACGGTCGCACCGCCCACGGCCACCCTGGATATCGGCGACACCGAGCAGTTCGCGGCAACCGCTCTTGACCAGTTCGGAGAAGAAATCTCCAACATAACGATCACCTGGTCGTGCAGCAACGAGACCGTTGGAGCCATCGACAATGCCAGCGGACTCTTCACCGCGAAGGCCGCGGGCACCGCGACCGTCACCGCGTCGGCGGGCGACAGATCCGGGACCGTGGATGTCACCGTCAACGCAGAAGAACCGGTAGGGCCGGAAGAGCCGGTGTTCTCGAGGATCACGGTCACGCCGCCCCGGGCCACCCTGGACGTCGACGACATCCAGAGGTTCATCGTGACGGCCTACGACCGGAACGACAACGTCGTATCCGCCGGCGAGATCGACTGGGCCTGCAGCGACGAAACCGTCGGCACCATCGATGAGGACGGATTCTTCACCGCGACGGCCGCGGGTACGGCGACCGTCACCGCAACGGCAGGAAACTGCTCTGCGGAAGCAACCATCACCGTCAACGAATGGCCTGCGCTCGCGAAGATTGCGGTCGTGCCGGCCGCGGCCACCCTCGAGGTCGGCGACACCCTGGAGTTCTGTGTCGTCGCGTTCGACCGGTTCGGCAATGTCGTGCCGGACGCGGAGGTCACCTGGGAGTGTAGCGACCCGTGCGTCGGCACCATCGACGCGTGCGGTGTCTTCACCGCTCTCGACGACGGCACGGCGACCGTCACCGCAACCGCCGAAGGCGTCTCCGGGACCGCGACCGTCACCGTGAACAGTGACGACCCGATCCTCACCTGCATCGTCATTACGCCGGCGGCAATCACGCTCGCCGAAGACGACAGCGCGACGTTCACCGCGACCGCACTCGACCAGGACGGCTGCGAGATGTCGGGCGTCACGATCGACTGGTGCTGCAGCGATGACACCGTCGGCGAAGTCGACGGTACCGGGTTCTTTGCCGCTCTCAGCGCGGGCACGGCGACCGTCACCGCGACGGCAGACGGCGTCACCGCGACCGCGGACGTAGAGGTCACCGATGACTGCTCGGGAGTAGTGGTCTCCCCGTCGATGATCATCATAGATCCCGAAGACAAATGGCAGTTCACCGCGACCGTGTATGACCTGCAGGACAACACATCCGATCCTGCGATAACCTGGTTGTGCGACGACACGGGAGTCGGGGAGATCGACGCAGACGGCCTCTTCACCGCAGTCTGCGGAGGCACCGCAACCGTCACCGCATCGGTTGCCGGAGACGACAAGACCGAAACCGGGACCGCGACCGTGACGGTTCGGTCGACATCGCCCGAACTTGCACGGATCGAGGTCAGCCCGTCCGACTTCTGCATCCCCGCCGGCAATAGCCTGACGCTCACCGCTAAGGGCTTCGACCAGTACGGTTTCCCCATGGACGCCGAGGTGACGTGGGAGAGCAGCGACTCGCGCGTCGGGACAATCGACGAGTGCAGCGGCACCTTCACCGCCCTTGAGGATGGAGAGGTGACCCTCACCGCATCGGCGGACGGGGTCTTTGGCTCCGCCTGCGTGACCGTCGAGCCCTCGATCCCGGTCCCGGCCTGCGTCGAGGTCGAACCGGCCACGGCCACGATTTCGGCCGGGGATGTCCAGGAGTTCACGGCCACGGTCTTTGACCAGTGCGACAACGAGATGGAGTGGGTCAGGGTTGCCTGGTCGTGCTCCGATGCAGATGTCGGCACAATCGACCGGGCAGGCCTCTTTGCAGCGTTCGCAGAGGGATCTGCGGACGTGACGGCTTGTGCCGGCGGCGTGGAGGGAACGGCGGCGGTCACCATCACGGCCGCTCCGGCACCCGACCCCACCCCGAATCCGACCCCAACACCTAATCCGACCAACCCCGGAAACAACGGCGGGTCGACAGACAGCGACGGCTCGGGCCCCCGCACTCTCTCCGCGGGGATCTGCGAGGGCCTGAAGAGCGGCGAGACGTTCACGTACTCGGATATCACCGTCTCGTCGGTCGGCAGCATCGCCATCACGGCTGCCGACAACATCCAGAAGATGCTGGTGACCGTGAAGGAGACGACGTGTCCCAACCTGGCGGAGCCTCCCGGCGGCACCTACGAGTACGTCGAGATTGCCCTCTCGTGGGTGAACCCGAACCAGGTCGGCAACGCGACGGTGACCTTTACCGTCCCGGCGAAGTGGCTCGAGGAGCACGACATGCTCCCGGAGGACGTCAGGCTCATGCGCTACGTCGACGGCGGCTGGCAGATCCTGGAGACCGAGGTCATCGGTAAAGAGAACGGGAATTACCGCTTCCGGGCGACCACCCCCGGGTTCTCCACCTTCGCCATCGCTGCGATGCCGGAGAACATGACCGTAACCACGGACGCCACGACCGAGGAGACGAACGTCACGGTAACCGCGACCGAAGAGGCGACGACGGAGCCGACCGCCGTGCCGACGACGACGCCTGCGGCACCGCTCGTCTACGCGCCCTTCCTCGCCCCGCTGGCCTTCCTCCTCTGGCAGAGAAGGAAGAACTGACCCACCTTTTTTGACGCTTATCTCACACCGTTCTCGAAACGGCGGACCTGAGTCCGCCGCGATCTCCAGTCACCTGCCCGAAGGGAGCACCGGCGGTTGTTCACTTCTGCGGCGGAAGAATGGGCGCGGCGGGACTCCCGCCCTCCTTCCGGAGCGCCTCCCAGTAGTCACGGTTGTTGATGCACCCGGGGTCCGGCGCGTGGATATCCCCGAAATATGCCCACCCACGGGCCCGGCACCCGCCGCAGATATACCTGTTACCGCAACCGGCGCATGCCCCCGAGAGCAGGCTCCGATCCTGCAACTCCTGCAGCACCTTCGAGGAGTGCCAGATCTCGTGAAACGGAGTATCCCGCACGTTTCCCACCGTGATCGGCATGAAGACGCACGGCTGGACGTCACCCTCGGGTTCGATGCTGCAGTAGAGCCTCCCCGCACCGCATCCGCCTATGAAGTCGGCAAGGAGTTCGGTCTTCCCCTCTATCGCCTCTCCGGCATAAAAGTGCCCGACGGGCACGCCCCTCTCATCCTCAAGCGCCACGGCAGCGACCTGCGGTGCGGTGCTGAGCGCCTCCGGGCCTGTCCCCTCCCGGGTCCGGGCCATCAGGTAGCGTATCAGATCCCTCCGCTCTTCGGGAGAAATATCCTGACTCGCCATATCCACGCCTCTCCCTGTCGGTATGAAGTTGAAGCACATGAGCCGGTTCACCCCGAGGTCTGAGGCAAGGCGGTAAATATCCGGAACCTGCTGATGGTTCGCCCGGGTGACCGTGGTCGCCATGCAGGTGTAGAACCCCGCCGCGACACAGTTCCGGATGCCCGCGATGGTCCGGTCGAACGCGCCCGGAATGCCCCGGATAGCGTCGTGGCTCTCTGCGTCCTTGCCGTCCACGGATATCTCCACGTACTCGATACCGACACTCAGGATCCTTCCGGCCATCTCCGGGGTGATGAGGGTGCCGTTCGTGGCGAGCGCCACGTAGATGTCGTTCTTGCGGGCGTGGGCGGCCACCTCGAAGAAATCCTCCCGCATCAGGGGTTCCCCTCCCGAGAAGGCGATGATCACAACCCCGGCATCCGCGAGTTCCTCTACGAGGCGCTTTGCCTCTTCGGTATCGAGCTCGTGGGGGAACGCCTTCTGCGCGTCCTGGTAGCAGTGGGCGCACCTGAGGTTGCAGCGGTGGGTGAAGTCCCAGACCACCATGAAGGGGGCGTTCACGATCTGGGGCATGGTAACGCCGTAGCGGGCGATCCCTTCGAGCACGTTCCGGAGCCCCCGCAGAAAGACAGGCTCCGCAAGGCCGCTCCTGATATCATCCTCGCTCACCCCGAAGAGGGCGCTGCTCCGGTGGAGAGTATGCCCCACCATGCGGCCTGCCAGCCTGTGCACCTCCAGCACAACCCGTCGGTCGAGTTCAGGTAGTACTGGACCGCGTTCGTGAGACGATTCCCGCAACCATCGTCCCGGGTAACAAAGCGAAGGAGATTACGGGCAACCGGATTCCCGAGCCACCGCCGAACCGCAGGAAGTGCATGAATACGATCGTCTGCCATGCCGGACCATCCTCTCAGTGCCCTCCGGGATTCTACCGTTCCGGGGGCGATCCGGATCTGCCTGAATGATTGAGACTGCTTAAAGGTTGCCGACCTCCGGGCTTGTGTTCATGCTCGCCCGTAGGGGACCTCTGGCATACGGGTTGTCCCGGGTAGTATCAGGAAAGGAGGGAGGAGAGACCCCCGGGGTCTCCCGTCGATGAGCGTATCTACTCCACGATGAAATCGCCGTTCATGGAGGGATGGACGTCGCACTGGAAGTAGTAGGTCCCGGGCTCGGACGGTGCCGTGAAGGTGTAGGTGATCTCGGCGGGCCCGGTGATGATCTCGCCCACGAAGATCGCCTCCGCCCTGGCGGGACTGTCGTAGACCGCGACGTTGTGGGGGATGCCGCCGTCCCGGTTATCGAAGGCCATGGTCACGTTCGCTCCCGCCGGCACCGTGATAGCCTCCAGGTCGAAGGCGTTGTCCTGCGCGGTGATGTTCACCATCGTCTCGTTCCCGGTCGCGTTCCCGCCGACGGTGACGTTGACCGTCTCGAATGCGAGCGGTATGACCGGTGTGTGGTCGTTGTTGACCAGCTGGACCGAGAGGTTGTGCTCGCCCGCCGTCACGTTCTCCCAGGTGTAGGAGGTGTTCGCGGAGACGACGTAGTCCCCGGTCTCCGGGATGGCGGGTTCGCTCTCGTTCGTCGGCACCGGGGCATCCAGGTAGTAGTGCAGGTGCCCCTCGCCCGCTACGTTCGCCTGCCCGGTCGGCTCCACCAGCGTGAAATTCGTGACGTTCACGCTCACCGTGACGTTCCCGGAGGTGACGCTGGCATTCGCCTCCGGCGACGCGATGGTGACGTTTGTTTCAGCAGCGGTCGGAGCAGGAGTCGCAACGCTCCCATAATCCTGGGCGACCGCCCCGGAGAAGAGAACTGCACACCCTATCACCAGGGTGATGATCAGGAGTCTCGACAATCTCGTCATACGGGGCAGGAGGATAGAAGGGGGCTTAATATACCTTTCGCAGGGGCCCCCAGTTCACCCCGGAAAACCCGTATTTACGATAATAAACCCCTTTAAGGGTCATTTTTCGGCAGGGGCAGGGTTAAGTGGGGGCCTGCCGTATCGGGGCCCATGATACGCACAAAACGGATCCGCGAAGAACCCTCCGGGGACGACGGGGCCCGGGTTCTCGTCGACCGGCTCTGGCCGAGGGGTGTCTCGAAGGAAGAGGCGAGACTCGACCGGTGGGAGAAAGACCTTGCACCGAGCAACGAACTGCGGCGGTGGTTCGGGCACGACCCGGCGAAGTGGGAAGAGTTCCTGCGGCGCTACCGGGCCGAACTCGCGGGGAAGGAGGAGGCGATCGCCCGGCTCCGGCGGGAGGCGGGCGAAGGAACCGTCACGCTCCTCTACGCCGCCCGGGACGAGGAGCACAACAACGCCGTGGCGCTGAAGAGGTCTATCGAGGAGGAATAAGGCTGCCGGCGGGACGCTCCACGCCGAAACGGGGGGAACGGGAGAGCGGCGCGGAACAAGAAAGAGTTTAAGGCATGGAGGCCGACAGAAACCTGAATGGGTTCCGGACACCGGACGGGAGCAGACTTCCTCCAGATCAACCTTCTCCTCCTCGTTCTCACCCAGCCCGGAGCACTCGTCCTGGCCGGATTCGACCCTCCTTTCGGCCTGGCGGTGAACGCCACCATGTGGATGGCCGCGTTCGTCGGCGCTTCCCCCCTCGCCGTCCTGTACCTCCTCATCAGGAGCGAAGCCCTCGGCAGGCGGTTCCTCCCGGCAATGGCGGCTTACATCGCTCTGGTGTTCGCCGTCGCCTGTGCATCGTACCTCCTGCAGCAGCCCCTCTTCGAAGGGTTCAGGGCGCCGGGCTACGAACAGACTTTCCCGATCTTCCTTGCCGCCTCCGTGCTGACCGCCGTCATCTCCCTGGCGCTCTTCCCGGTCGGCCTCCTCGCCTACGCCGGGAACCCCGAAAACCTGCCCCTGCTCGCCGTGAACGTCGCGCTCCTTACGGCAATCGTGCTGCTCTGGCGCCTCCGATCGCGGGGCGAAGGGCCGTATGGGGATCCTTGAGCGGGTGTACCTCGCAGGATGACACCACGCTTTTCCCTCCGGACAGCGATGGCTGATTCGTATCCGGCGCACCCTGCTTCGCCGGAGAGGTGAGAACAGCATGGAAAACGGACCCAGAGGAGCAATCCTCCAGAGAGACGGCACATCGTACGCGATCGTGCCGAGAACGCCAGCAGGAATCGTCAGCCCGGAGCACCTGGAGAGTATCGTCAAGGTCGTCAGGCGCTACGACATCCCCGTCATCAAGATGACGTCGGGGCAGCGGATGGTGCTCGTGGGCATCAAAGAAGAGGACGTCGAGAGCATCTGGAATGAACTCGGGATGACTGTCGGGCAGGCGACCGCGCCCTGCGTCCACTACGTCCAGGCATGCCCGGGCACAGTGACCTGCAAATACGGCAAGCAGGACTCTCTGGGCCTCGGGCTCGAGGTCGAGGAGATGTACCAGGACATGAACCTGCCAGCAAAGGTCAAGATGGGGATCTCGGGGTGTCCCCGGTGCTGCGGCGAGAGTTACCTTCGGGATATCGGGATCGTCGGGAACGCGAAAGGCTGGACGGTCATCTTCGGTGGCAACTCCGGCGGTCGTCCCCGGATCGGCGACGTCGCCGCAAAAGATCTCACGAAAGAGCAGGCCCTCGACCTGGTCCGCCGGCTCCTGGAGTACTACCGGGAGAACGCACAACCGGGAGAACGGATCGCACGGTTCGTCGAGCGGGTCGGGTTCGATGCCGTCGGAAAGGACGTCCTGACCTTCGCACCCTACATATCGCTCGACTCCGTCTGATCGGGGTTACGCGGAAGGAGGCCGCACCCCGGTCCCGGCTCCAGCCGGATCATCGATTTGCTCGGCGTTCGCGATCATCCTGTTGACGAACTGCCTCTGGACGCAGGTAATGAACGGCAGGGTGATCACGACGGCGTTACGGACCCCGTCCTCGCGGTAGACGATCATGCAGACGCGATCGTCGGCGATGAAGATGTACTCGAGCAGGAACGCCGACCCGTCCACCGGGATCGGGCCGCAGTAGACCTTCTCGAAGATGTTCTCCTGGAAGAAGGAGCAGAAGGGCTTCGGGACGTAGAGGGACGCGTTTCCAAGCGGCTTTTTGATCCCGCGCTTCCCGTTCGGGAGGAGGACGCTCACGGGATGCTCCCGTGATGCATCGGCGATCAGCCGGGCGAACTCGCCGATCTCCCGGTAGTCCAGGCAGACGACCGCGAGGTCGCGGGTGACGCCCGCGGCAAGCGACTCCGCGTGGCGCCGGATGCTCCACTCGCCCTGCACGTACCAGATCGGCGAGTTCTTCGACCGGGCGTCGAGCGAGAGGGCATCGAGACCCTGCACCGCCGCCGTCGCCGCGGCATCGACGGCACTCTTCAGGTAGTGGATGACGACGGCGGGCTCGGCCGGGATATAAACGTGGGGGCTCCCCCGCCGTACGGTGATGAAACCCCTGCCGGCAAGTCCTTCGGCGATGTCGTAGACCCTTGGCCGGGGAACACCGCTCGCCTCGTGGATCTGGCGTGCGCTCCCCTCGCCGATCCCGACGAGGGCGGCGTAGACCCGGGCTTCGTACTCCGTCAGTCCGAGCGCCGTGAGGCTCTTGATCAGGTCGTCCATTGTTGTTACTATGAGAGTTACACGAGAGTTAAACCTTCGTGCGTCTCATCTTCTCACAGGAGTTCTCCGGTGAGACCATGCGGCTGGGAATGATCCTCGAGCGTATCCGGCGGCTCATCGGCCGGGAAGGCCGCGGCCGCTCCGGAACCGGCTCCGGCGAGGTCTGCTCCCTCCTCATCGACCCCTTCGCCGAAGACTACGGGGAGAAGGCGGAACGCGGGGGAGCGATATCGGCAGAGGCCATCAGGGCGGCGTGCCGCCGGATGCAGGGCGCGGAGACAAAGGGCGACCTCCTCCGTGTTATCGCCGACGAAATGGCGGCATTCGACCTCCACGACCTCGAAGCGATGAACGCCCGGTTCGAGCGGAAGGTCGGCCACCTCCCGGAAGGCTACCGCGACCGCCTTCTCTCAAGCGTCAGGGAGGGGATCTTTTCGGCGCACCACCGCCTGCTCCTCCTCTCCCGGAACGGCGGCGGCCGCGAACGGGACGACCCTCCGGCCCCGGCGCTCGGCGCGTACTGCTCAATGGTGGCGGAGGCCTGCACCGCAAAGGCGCGGGAGAAGGACCCGAAGCACCTCTACCTGAAGTACCTCCTCTCCGCGTTCACCATGTTTGTTGCGGAGGAGCCCGCCCACCCGGTCGGCACCCCGTTTCCGGGCGGGCAGATCGTCGACGAGTGGGAGGGGGCCTACCTCTGCCCGGTCAGGGATATGGCCGACGACGTGGCTTTCGCCCTCTGCCCTTACTGTCCGGCGGTCCAGAGCACCGAGCCGACCTACCCGGAGATGCGGGCACGCCGCCGGGAACAAAGGCGGCGGGAAAGCCTCGCGAACTACTGGACGAATTATAAGGGATGAATGCCATGGAGACACCCCGGAGGTGAACGAAATGAAGATTGTCGATGTAGCAAAGGAACCGATCGGCGAGAACCCGCACCATGTCGACGCCCGGAAGGTCTACGACACCGAGCATGCGACCGCGGTGGTGATCACGCTTGCGCCGAAAGAATCGCTCAAGAAACACATAACCCCGGTGGACGTCTTCTTCTACGTCCTCGAAGGGATAGGGGTCGTCGAGATCGGCGACGAGCGCGCAGAGGTCGGGGCGGACCACCTGGTCGAGAGCCCGGCAAAGATACCGCACCGCTGGATCAACGAGAGCGACGGCACCTTCCGGGTGCTGGTGGTGAAGGTCCCCCGGCCGACGACCGGGACGAGACTGCTCTGAGGATACGATGGTCATCGAGTCGATTCCGAAGGCCGCAGGGTTCGTCTACGGCATTCTCGCGTTTGCCGCCCTCGCATGGCTCTGGCACTCCGGCCGGTTCACCCGGCGGCGTGCGGTGCCGTTCCTCGCAGCCTCGGCGTTCTTCGGGTTCCTGGTCTTTGCGCCGGTCTTCCCCTACCAGCTCCAGGCCCTCGTCCTCAACGATGCCGCGGCGCTCGCCTCACCGCTTCCCACGGCACTCGCAGGACTGCTCGCCTTCATCGTCCTCACCCTCGTATTCGGCCGGATCGTCTGCGGACAGGTCTGCCCGGCGGGCGCCGTCCAGGAACTCATGCACCTCGTGCCGGTCGCAAAGCGCGGCCGCGCCGAAAGCCGGGTCCCGACGGCGGTCAGGGCCGCCGTCTTCGTCGTCTTCCTCGCCGCCGGCCTCGGGCTCTCGGCGAACCTCCTTGCACTCGTGGGCCTCCCGGCCTTCTTCAACCTCACAGTCGCGAGCGTCTCGTTCTTCATCTTCCTCGGGATCGTCCTCCTCTCCGCCGTCGTCTACCGGCCGTTCTGCCGCTACGTCTGCCCCTACGGTGCCCTGCTCGCCCCGGCGGCATCAAAAGCCCTTTACCGGCTCCGGCGAACGGACGCCTGCATCGGTTGCGGGAAGTGCGAACGGGCATGCCCGACCGGGGCGGCAACTCCGGCCGCCGGGCTCGGCGAGTGCTACCTCTGCGGCCGGTGCGTGGAGGCCTGCCCGGTGGACGGAGCGCTTACCTACACGCGGGTGGGAAGAGAAGAGTAAATAGGCAGAGAGCAGAGTAAAGAAAGAGGCTGGTGCAACAAGTGTCTGAAGAGAAGCGTACAGAGTTGCGGGGGAAAGTCCTCCGGCTGGCAGATCTCGTCGCCTACCAGGACGGGACCGTGGCGAGCAGAATGGTCGTCAACAAGCCGGCAGGGAGCATCACCCTCTTCTCGTTCGACGAGGACGAAGGGCTCTCGGAGCACACCGCGCCCTACGATGCGGTGGTGACGATCCTCGACGGGGAGTGCGAGGTCTGGGTCGCGGGCGAGACGCACCAGATGAGCGCGGGCGAGACGATCATCTTCCCGGCAAACGCCCCCCACGCCCTCTCGGCCATAACCCGGTTCAAGATGTCGCTTACGATGATCCGGGAGTGAGAGCATGACGAACGAGAAGGAAGGCGACTACTGCACCGTTTGCGGCGGGATCCGGCCGGATGCGATCAAGATCAGGACGGTCCTCGTGGACGGGAAGGAGACCGGCATCAACCAGCTCGACCTGATCGTCGCCGGCGTGCGGGACCTGCACCTGGAAGACTATGCCGCGATTCGCGCCGAGCTCCTCAGGTGGGCCGGGGAATTCAACTACATCCCGACAAAGAAGAGAGATGCTTACGGCGACGCCCTGATGCGGGAGTATAAGGGAACTCCGGAATGAGCCGCCCGGCGCCGGGACGGTTCCCGGTGCTATATCCCTCCCAGGAGAACGTTCTTTTTTCTCATCAGGTCTTTTTTTAAACGTTTCTTGACCATCCGGTTTCACCTGCCGGTAGTGTCGGCGGGCATGCCCGGACACGCAGCCGACAAAAAAAGATTAGGTGCTGATGGCAGCCAGTCTGCCATCCTCGCGCACGAACAGCCAGTAGCCCTCGGTCGGGGAGAGTCTCTGGTTCTCGCCCTGGTCTCCGGTCTGGTTGTTGATGAGCGCCGGGCGGTAGCTCTGGCCCTGTGCATCGTAACCGACGACAGAGACCCAGATGTCTTCCACCGACGTGAGTGCCTCATCCGCACTGCGTTCAGTCAGGTCGGAGTAGCCGATGGCGTTCCAGCCCGGGCTGAGCGTCTTCACTGCGGGTGCCCTCACCGGGTTGGTGCTGAGCATCAGCTGCACGGTCGTCTCCTCGGTCGAGTAGACCCAGTATCCCTCGAGGACCATCAAGGTCTCGTTCTCGCCCAGGGGCTCGAAGCCGCCCGCCGGGGTATAGGTGTAGATCGGCCGTCCGCCGGAGTCGACATCACTGAAGACCGCTGCTGCGGTGTCGTTGCCCGTGGAGAGTTTTCTTGGGATGGAGACGAAGTTCCAGCCTTCGTAGAGCTGGAGGTCCAGGGTCTCCCCCGGTACCGGCGTCGGGGTCACGTTCACCGCCGGCGTCGGGGTCACGTTCACCGCCGGCGTCGGGGTCACGTTCACCGCCGGCGTCGGGGTCACGTTCACCGCCGGAGTCGGGGTCACGTTCACCGCCGGAGTCGGGGTCACGTTCACCGCCGG
>JAHDQM010000048.1 GCA_018433835.1 Methanoculleus sp. | reverse complement strand
CACCTGACGGTGGTCGAGCTCCGTTCCTGCGGAACGTCGCACTCGCACCTATCGGTGCTCAAGCTCGCTGCGCTCGCACTCCGCACCCTTCGGGTGCTCGTGCTCCGGGCGTTCCGCCCATCGCACTCCCCGTCAGCCCCTTCCCCCCTTTGGCGATATTCCCACGGTCCAGTGTACGGGGTTTTCTTATAGTTTCGGCTGTTTCAGTAGTTGCGATCGCACCTGCTAACCTTTTGACCTTCCACCGATCGATAGTTGTCAGTCAAAAAAGGAGCCAAAAAAAGATCGCGCCGGGGATTCGGGCCCCACCCTGTGCTTCACGCGCTCTCGCCGGCGCCTTCGCCCTCTTCCTTCGGTTTCTTCTCGGGTTTCACGTAGGTGATGATATGGCGTTCCGCCACGCACTGCTCCACCACCGGCGGGAGATAGTCCTGCTCCATCGTGAGGCTCCCGAACGGGCAGCCCTCGACGCAGTCGCCGCAGGCGATGCACCGCATGCGGTCGATCTCCCAGACCTTTGTCTCCTTATCGATGCGGATCGCCTCGCACGGGCACCGCCGCGAGCAGAGGCCGCAGGAGCGGCAAGTGGCGGGGTCGAAAACGATGTGTCCCCGGGTGAGGGGGCATGTCCGCGCCGGGACCGCCGGGTACCGCCGGGTGGCCGGTCCTCCTGCAAGGTTCCGGAGGACCGTCTTTGTCATCTGAAAAACTCCCATTCCGTCTTCACCTCTCCGTGCAGCTGATGCAGGGGTCGATCGAGAGGACCACCACCGGGACGTCCGCCAGCTGGGCTCCCGGGAGCATCTTCACCAGCATCGGGATGTTTGCAAGCGTCGGCGTCCTGATCCGGGCGCGGGCAAGGTGCTTGGTGCCGTCGCCCCGCAGGTAGTGGATGACCTCGCCCCGCGGCTGCTCCACGCGGGAGAAGTACTCGCCGTCCGGCGTTCCCTTCACCTTCACGTCGAGGGGTCCTTCGGGCATCCCATCGATCGTCCGCCGGATCAGGTCGATGGAGGCGTAAACTTCCTTGACCCGGACGGCGCACCGGGCATAGCAGTCACCGGCGGTCTCGACGACCGGTTTGAAGCCGAGATCGCCGTAAGCGGCGTAACCGGTCTCCCGGATGTCCGACGGGACCCCGCTTGCTCTCGCGGTCGGCCCGACCGCCCCGAGGGCGTAGGCCTCGTCCTTTCCGATGACCCCGAGCCCCTGGAGGCGGTACTTCACCGTCTCGTCGTTCAAGAAGACGTCGCCGAGGTCCCGGCACTGCTCCTCGAATGGGTCGAGTGCCCGGAGCATCTCGTCGAGCTTCTCCTGCCCGATGTCGCGCCTGACCCCGCCGACCTTACAGGTGCCCTGGATGACCCGGCCGCCGGTGGTGTCCTCGAGCACGTCGAGCACGCTCTCCCGGAGCTGCCAGGACCGCATGAAGAGGTTTTCAAAGCCCATAGAGTCGGCAAAGAGGCCGAGCCAGAGGAGGTGGGAGTGGAGACGCGAGCACTCCGACCAGATCGTGCGGAGATATTTTGCCCGATCCGGGACCTCGATCCCCATGATGTGCTCGATGCCCTGACAGTAGCCGACTGCGTGCATGAAACTGCATATTCCGCAGATCCTTTCCGCCACGTAGACGTACTCGGTGAATTCGCGCTTCTGCACGAGCTGTTCGAGCCCGCGGTGGATGTAGCCGATCGAGGGGATTGCCTCTACCACCAACTCGTCCTCGAGGACGAGGTCGACGTGGATCGGCTCCGGCAGCACCGGGTGCTGCGGCCCGAACGGCACGATTATGCGTTCCGGCATCGGTCACCTCCCACCCTCGTGACGCTAAACGGATACTTTTCCGCCGTCTTGATGAACGTCCCCTGAAAGTCGATGTTGATCCCGGTGACCGGGATCCCGAAGAGGTCGTGCATCTCGTTCTCGTAGACGAACGCCCCCCAGTAGATGCCGGAGATGCTCGGGACCTCCGTCTCCGGCCCGATCGTCAGGCGGAGGTTTCTGAACTGGTAGTCCTTATCGAACGAGTAATTGATCTCGTAGGCCCCGCCGATATCCGTGCACCCGATCTGGACGAGGCGGTATCCGCCGGCATGGAGTCCTTCGACTTCCCGCAGGAGGTCCTCCAGCGCGACGCTGGTGGTAGTCTGTTCTTCGTGAACCGTCATGTGCTTTCACCTGCCTGTTCCGCGTGGCGCACTTCATCTTTCATCCGCGCCGCCCCTGCCATCTTCGCCCGTTTCTCCTCGAGGATCCCGAGTGCTGTTACGACACCGTCGATGATCTGTTCCGGCCTTGCTGCGCATCCCGGGACATAGACGTCAACGGGGATAACCCTGTCGACGCCTCCCGTGATGTTGTAGCACTCCCGGAAGATGCCGCCGGTCGCGGCGCAGGCACCGATTGCAACGACAACCTTCGGCTCCGGCATCTGCTCGTAGAGGTTCCTGACCACCTCCCGGTTCTGCGTGTTGATCCCGCCGGTGATCAACAGGATATCCGCGTGCTTCGGGTTTCCGGTGTTGATGATGCCGAACCGCTCCACATCGTAGAGCGGTGTGAGGCATGCAAGCACCTCTATATCGCACCCGTTGCAGCTGGACGCATCGTAATGAAGGATCCAGGGTGATCGCTTCAGGAATGCCATAGTACTCATGCACCCCCAAGCATCATATAGGAGAGGATCGCCAGGTTTGCGATCCCGAGGGCCCCGGCCACAAGCCACCCGCTCTTCAGCGCTGCCTGCCATCGTACACGTGCGGTGACGTTGTCGATGAATATCTCGGCTGCGTAGGTGACCGCGACCGCGACCACCCCAATCACGGGGTTCCAGCTGAAGAAGAGGTAGATGAACCCGAGGAGGAAAACGTTCTCGTACCAGTGGGCGATCTCGACCTGGGCGAGCGTCGAGCCCGAGAACTCCGTCGTGATGCCCTTGACGATCTCCTGGTGCGCGTGGTGCGACGTCGAGATGTCGAAGGGGGACTTCCGGAGTTTGATCGTGAGGATGATCGCAAAGCCGAGGAAGACTCCAGGCAGGTAGAGGATGGCCGGCACGGTCGTCAACGCGATATCGGCGACGTAGAAACTGTTCGTGACCATGTAGAGCCCGACGGCCGCAAGGATGATCATCGGTTCGTAAGCCATCAGCTGGATCAGTTCACGCTCGGCCCCGATGTGGCTGTAGGGGGAGTGGACCGCGTAGGCCCCGAGCACCAGGAAGACATGGGCGAGCGTGAAGGCGAAGATGATCAGCAGCAGGTCCCCTCCCGCGAAGAAGAGCGCGCCGGAGAGGGCGATGAAGATCAGGTAGGCAAGGACGTAGAAGTTCTGCGCCGTGGTGACGACGGCCCGCTCCTTCTCGAAGAGTTTGCCGACATCGTAGAAAGGCTGCAGAAGCGGCGGTCCGACCCTCCCCTGCATTCGCGCGGTTATTTTCCGGTCGATACCGGCGATGAGGCCGCCGGCGATGGGCGCGAGGATGAGGAAGAGGACCGCCCCGATAAGCCAGGTCCAGGTCATAGGGCCACCCCCGCAAATACCCACGATGCAAGGATCAGGACGGTGCAGACCACCGCCCCCGGGAGGAAGAGCTTTGCCTCGCCGAAGTACTCGGTGAGGTAGTAGTTCCGGGTCTGGGCCTCCCTGGTCAGGCCGAGGGACCCGGCGAAGTGCAGGTCCGGCGTCGCGGTCCTCCCGCCCATGTAGGCCGGGAGGTGCTTTGCGCTCCTCTTGAAGAGGAGGAACGAGATCGGAAGGACCAGAAGCAGGGCCATCATCAGGAGCATGATGGCGACGTTCGCCTGCCCAAGGAGTGCCGTAACCCCGTAGATGGCAAGGACGTAGGGCTCAATCAGCGTCGAGGATATGACCGGGAAGAGGAGGACGGTCGCTATCACAAGGCCGGTGATGATGTAGAGGGGAGCCCAGGGCTCCTCCATGAACCCTTTCTCGACCCGTTCCTGGTTCCTGGTGACCGCGACGAGTTTGCCCATCCACTTCGCCCAGAAAAAGACTGTGATGGCGCTCCCGTAGGCAAGGATGGCGATGAAGACCAGGCCGAAGGGGACCTGGACGAACGCCTCGATCGCCGCCCACTTGGAGATCAGCATGCCGAAGGGTGCAAGGAACATACCGGCGATCCCGATGAACATCATCACCGCCATCCTGGGCATCCGGACGATCAGGCCCTCCATGTCCTCGATGTCCCGGCTCCCGATCCGGTGCTCGATCGCTCCGGTCCCGAGGAAGAGGAGCGACTTTGCGACGGCGTGGAAGATGATTAAGAGGATCGCTGCCCAGACGAGCATATAACTCCCGACTCCCGCACAGGCGGTTATCAGGCCGAGGTTTGCTATCGTCGAGTAGGCGAGGACCAGTTTTGCGTTGCTCTGCGATATTGCGATCGCGGACGCGACGACGAAGGTCACGCCGCCGACGAGGCCGATGGAGAACCCGGCGAACGTCCCGGCAAAGACCGGCGAGAACCGTACCAGGATGTAGACGCCGGCCTTGACCATGGTACTCGAGTGGAGCAGGGCCGAGACCGGGGTCGGGGCCACCATCGCCCCGAGGAGCCAGGAGGAGAACGGCATCAGTGCAGCCTTTGTTATCCCGGCAAACCCGATAAGGACGGCCGGGATCAGGACGACGGCCGCGTCGCCGGAGGCGAGCACCCGGGCGAGATCGATACCCCCGCTCGTCGCTTCGGTTGCGGCAAGGACGATGAGCGCAACGACGAACGCGACTCCGCCGAGGAGGTTCATCACCAGTGCGCGGAAGGCGTTCCGTGTCGCTTCTTCGGTCTCCGAGTAGCCGATCAGCAAAAACGATGTGATTGTGGTGATCTCCCAGAAGAAGAAGAGCCACATGAGGTTGTTGGAGAAGACCAGACCGAACATCGCGGCGAGGAAGACGAAGGTGACGAAGAAGAACATCTTCTGCCGGTCGCGCACCTCCGGGTGGTGGTGGTGGTAGGTCTCCATGTACCTGACCGCGTACACGGCTATGAGGCTCCCGATGATCCCGATGATCAGGGCCATGATGATGGAGAACTGGTCGATGAAGAGGTTGTTGACCGCATGAAGGTTCCCCGGAAACGTTGTCTCAAGGTATACTACCAGCGCCGCCTGGGCGACGGCCAGCACGATTGCCAGGTAGTTCCTGAACTTTGCGCCCATGTAGACGATAAAGAGCGCCAAGCCCATCTCGATGGCCACCATAGCAAGGCTGGCCGCCTCCGAGGGCGCGGCAAAGTAGACCGCGCCTTCGAACGCATACCGCATAAGCAGGTATATCGATGCCCCGCCGATAACGAGAGCGGAGAGGGCAACCACCGCGTAACGTAGTGTCGTTCGTTTCACGAACAATAAAAGACACGCGACGAGGATGGGGAATAGTATTAGGAAGAGCAGCGTCTGCACTAAAGTCCCTCGTAGGGTACCTATGCCCCACTTGCATAATTAATCATTCTAAATAGGCATCCCGGGGTATCGGGTCGGCGGACGCCGATGCCGTTATCCCGCGTCCGCCGGCCCGATAACATCATCGAAAATTATGCACGGAAGACGGTTTCCACCGTTATTCCGGCTTGCACGGCATCACGCCCCGCACGCCCCCTCCGCGGTCTCCGGCGTCGCCACGGGAGCGCGGGATGAAGTGAATGTGGACATGCATCACGTTCTGCCCCGCGACTTCTCCAACGTTGACGCCGATGTTGTAGCCGTCGGGGGCGAGGTCGCGGTCGGTGAGCGCCCTGCAGTCGTCGATGAGCCGGGTTATGGCCATCTTCTCTTCATCGGTCGTATCGAAGTAACTCGCCACGTGCCGGAACGGTATGACGAGCAGGTGGCCGGGGCTGACCGGGTGGATGTCGTAGCGGGCGTAGCAGAGGTCGTTTGCGACGACGATGTCTTCCGGGGCCGGGTTGCAGAACG
The DNA here is from genome assembly GCA_018433835.1 of Methanoculleus sp. Classification (GTDB taxonomy): domain Archaea; phylum Halobacteriota; class Methanomicrobia; order Methanomicrobiales; family Methanoculleaceae; genus Methanoculleus. The sequence continues at coordinate 14,733 of JAHDQM010000048.1, read as the reverse complement.
GGCATGGCATGGCTCCTGCTCTTCCCCCGATCATTCATGAGTGTTTTGGCTTCGTCGTCTCACCCGAGCAGGCGGGCGAGGAGCTTCCCGGTGAGGCCCCGGGAGAGGGCGATGGCGTGCTCGGTGCACATCTCGTGACAGCAGTAGCACCGGATGCAGCGCGATAGATCGATCGTCGCCTTACCTTCCGTGACGGTGATCGCGTGCACCGGGCATATCCGCTCGCACTTCCGGCAACCGATGCACGAAGAAGCGATCACTCCGGGGCGGGGGGCGTAAGTCTTCCCGAACCGCTGGACGACGGCAAGGACCACCCGCCGCCAGACGCCCGTCCTGCCCCCGGCGTAGGTCGAGGGTTTCCGGAAGTCCGGGACCGCGAAGTCCGCCGGGTCGTCGCCGACCGTCCGGACGGCCGCGGGATCGAGAAGCCCGCGCGCGGCCGCGCTTTTGATGCTCCCGATCTCGAGCGGGTCCATGCCGATGAGCCGCGCGAGAACGGTATCCACGGCCGAGCAGTCGCTCCCGGCAAGGATCACCCCGATCTTCCTCGGGCTGCCGGCCTGGGGGCCGTCCCCTTCCATCCCTGTAACCGCGTCCACGACCTGGAGCCGGGGCTTCATGCACTCGTTGAGGTCGACGAGCATCCTTCCGAAGGCGTACTCGTCCTGGAACCGGAAGTGGAAGGCCGGTTTCTCGAGCCCCGGGATGAGCCCGAAGAGGTTCTTCGTGGCGCCGGTCATCCGGGTCCACATGTGGGTCTTGGCCTTGGAGACGACCACGATCGCGTCGGCCTCTGTGGCGGGGGTGATGATGGAGAACTGTTTCATCACCTCCCCCTCCGGGAACGCCACGATCTGCGAGCCGGTATCGTAGTTCAGGACGGCGCCGGTCTCTTCGATCAGGGCTGCATACCCGGCGCGCGCGTATGCCCGCCGCAGGTTCGCCTCGCTGTAGACGATCCCTGCTCCCGGGCTGTCGGCGATGACGACCCGGCACCCGTGCTCCGCGAGGAGCCGGGCGACGGCAGCGACGACCGCCGGGTGCGTGGTGACACACCGTTCCGGCTCCTGTCCCTGCAGGAGGTTTGGCTTGAGGAGAACCTGCTGTCCCGGCGAGACGAACCTCCCGATGCCGCCGGCGAGGTCGACAGCACGGCGGACGGCTGCATCGACCTCACCCGCGCCATAGCCGTCGCACCTGGCGACCGCGACGGCCGTATCCCTGCCCGGTAGCGCCACCTTATCCCCCTCTGAGGTGGCCGAGCGCCTCTTTTGCCGCGAGCATCGCCGCCCCCTGTTTGGTCCGTCCCTCTCCTTCGCCGAGGGGGGTCCCCCCGACGACCACCCGGGCGGCCCAGACCGGGGAGCTCCCTGGTCCGGTCTGGCGGAAGGCGTACTCGAGTTCGCCGAGGTTCTCCCGGGCGACGTACTCCTGGAGCCTTCCCCGGTAGTTCCGGTGGACGTCGCACTCCGCGATCTCTTCCTCAAAGATCGCGAGCACCACCTCCCGGGCCACGGTGAGGCCGCGGTCGAGATAGATGGCGCCGATCAGGGCCTCGAATGCGTCGGCGATGATCGAGTCGGTCAGCGCCTGTCCCCGCCGCCTGACGGCGCCGTCGATGCCGAGGCCCTGCCCGCGCACGATCTCGGCGAGTTTGGTGTTTCTGGTCACCTGGAGTCTCCGGTTCATCTCCCCCGGCGGGAGGTCGTACTCGCCGTAGAGGTGATCGGCGATGATGAAGTCAAGGATGTAGTTCCCGAGAAATTCGAGCCGCTCGTTGTCGTCGATCACCTCTACCGGGTACTCCCCACCGTTCGCGTACGACCGGTGGGTCAGTGCCCGGTCGTAGAGGGGAAGGGCGGCATCGGCGACGTCGCGGATCCCGAACGGTGGGCGGGCGAGGAGCGCACGCACTTCCGCCTCACGGTCGCGGCCGACGGGCTCCGGGCGTCCGGGGGGTTTCTGCCCGAGGGGGCCACCGCTACGAAGTTTTTTCCAGATGGTGGAGAGTCTCATGGTTTTCGGGTGCAGGGTCTCCTGCCGCTTTTCTATAGAATGGCTTTCTTCCTGCCGGATAAACCTTTGCCGGAAAGGGGAGGGCCGGGAAACCTTTTCGTCGTCGGGGGAGAGAACTCTTTTGCAATGCAGTCCGCAACAGGCGAAGCGGGCAGGCATGTCTACCTGGACATCGAGTTCGGTTACGTCTACGGCACCTGCCGTGCGGTCATGATGCCGATCGAGATCGGTGCGGTCGTCCACCGGCCGGAGGATGACAGCGTCCGCTACGCCGGGGAGCAGTTCCGGTACGACATTGATGTCGAGATCTGGAAGAAGGTGACCGACGCGTGCGGGAAAACCGTCGGTGTCGCGACGACCGTGGCGAACATGGCCCGCGGCGAGTATGGGATGACCTACGATCACTCCTTCCGGGTCCCCGACGGCGCGGTCCCGGCGGCAAAGGCGACGGCGCAAAAAGCGTTCACCGGTCTCCGGCTCTTCATGGAATCTGTCATCTCGGCAGGGGATATCCCGGCGATAGTCGTCTTTGCTGCGGCTATGGAGAAAAAGGCCTTCCGAACCGCAAACGTCTCGCTTGACGGGTGTATGCTGGTCGACCTCCAGCGGGAGATCCGGCGGCACTTTAAGATGAAACAGGTCCTCTCCCTCGATCGTCTTGCCCGGCTCATCGACTTTTCCGTCGACGGCTCCACCGTCGCCTCGACGCACTTCCGGTATCCCGTCCCCGGGGAGTACCGTCACTTCCTCGGCGCCCACCGGGGAATGGGCGACGCCGTTCGGACGTTCCTGCTCGCACGCGAGTACCAGGAGCAGCTCCCGGACCTCGAGGCCCGCATCCGCGCCCTGGTGAAGACCTGCGAGAGCGAGGAGTGACGGTGGGGCTCCGTCAGGAACCGTCTTTCAGCGGGGATGCCGCTTCTCTTTCCCGTACCCGGCATCCAGGTGCAGGTTCGCGGCTTTCAGGCGACTCCCCGATCATCCAGCGCGGGCCGGTCAACAGGACCTCGACCTCCGTCCCATCGCGGATGCTGCCGGTGCCTGCGGGGATGTGCAGGTAGGCGCTTGCACGCACCGCCGCCATCTGCGTCCGTGCTCCCCGGGGCAGGGGGGTGGCGACGTACCGGTCACCTGCCCGGGAGACGGCGAGGAGGACGAACTCGTCATAGCCGGGGTCTGCCGCGATCGTTCCGGCGAGCCGCGCACGGAGGCGCTCCGCCGGTCGGGGGCAGAACCCCCACTCTGCGAGCAGGGGGAGGGCGAGTTCCCGTACGGCCGTCAGGGCGGCGATCGGGTAGCCCGGGAGCCCGACGACCGGTTTGCCGTCGATCCGGCCTACGATCGCCGGTTCTCCGGGCTTCATCGCGATGCCGTGGACGAGCACCTTGCCGAGGTCGCCGATGACGCCCGCGGTGAAGTCCCGGGTGCCCGCCGATGACCCGGCGGAGACCAGGAGCAGGTCGTTCTCCCTGATGCCCCTCCGGATTGCCTGCCGAAGTTGTTCGGGATCGTCGTGGACGATTCCGTAGCGGGTGCAGGTGACGCCGGCTTCGCCGAGCAGTACCGCGGCGACAGCGGTGTTGCTCTCGATCACCTCTCCCGGGCCCGGGCGCCCGCCCGCCGGAACCAGTTCGCTCCCCGTCGGGATGAGGCCGACTGTCACGTCGCGCACATCGAGATCGGTAATCCCGTACGTGAGGAGCGCCCCGATATCGCAGGGGCGTATCGGGTGTCCGGCGGGAAGGATCAGCTCCCCCTGCCGGATCTCGGTGCCGGCGGGATGTATCCATTCTCCGGGCAGCACGGCCTTCCCGGTGCTCCAGGCACCGTCTCTCCCGGTGACGTCCTCGATCATGACGACCGCATCGTAGCCGGGAGGGATCGCGTTCCCGGTGTTCACCCGGCGGGGGTTTGGGAGCGGGACAGGGCCCCTGTCATCTGCGCCAGGGGTTTCGCTGCTCACGACGGCAAAGCCGTCTCTTGCAGCGATGTCCGTTGCCGGGACCGTCAGGGACGAGTAAACGGGCCCCGCCGTCACCCGTCCGGCTGCCCCGGCAACCGGAATCCGGATCTTCCGGTTCGGACGCGGAAAGGTGGACCGCATCATCTCCCGGACTTCTGCAAGCGGTTTCGATGCGAGGCGTCTCCTCACCATGGTGTTGCGCCTACCCCGTCGCCTGCTCCCGACGAGCCCGTCACTCTCGCGCGGTGAAAAAAGTTAGATTCTGGTGTAGATGTTCGCATACACCGTCTTGCCTTTGGAGGTCGGGTGGCGCTCGCCAAGGTCCCCGATATAGTGGGCGAAGCGGGCCGTCTCACCGTCGACCTCCTGCTCCACCTCGCCGACCATCGAAAATCCCGGCAGCGGGTTCTCGATCGTCCCGTAGACGTAGATGTCGCCTTTTACCATCTGGCCGCCGACGCGGCCCTTGGCGTTGCCCTTGACGACGACGATGCCGCCTTCGCCGTGGGTGGAGACGTGGATGTCCGCATCGCCGCCGATGACGATCGTCCCGCCGTTGATGAACGTGGCGGTATCGTTGCCGACGTCCCCGGCGACCCGGATCAAACCGCCTTTCATGCCGCGCCACTCGCCGCGGGGGGATGAGCCCAGGTGGCTTCCCGCGTTTCCATCGACGATCAGCTCGCCGCCTTCCATCCCGATGCCGCAGAACGAGTCGACGTTTCCTTTCACGTGGATCTTCCCGCCCTTCATCCAGCCGCCGATGTACATGTCGGCGTTGCCGTCGATGACGATCTCGCCTGCGGTCATCTGCTGGCCGATCCTTTTGACGCGGGTGCAGTCCCCACGGAGGACGATCTTCGTCTCGGCCGCTGTTGCTCCGCCGTCGCCCTCAACGGTGAAGTACTTCCCGAGCGGGCTCTTCTGTTTGCCTTCCCAGACATCGAGGGCGGCGATCTCGGCTGCCTTCTTGCCTGCGAAATTATCCGGCGTGATGTTCTGCCCCTCAAGAAGGAGTTCGGAGGGGTTGGTCAGGGTGAGGGTTACTGTCTTCATGCTTCTCATCACCTCATTCTGTCGCGTCGACCTCGATCACCCGCGGGTTATGGAGGTGTTCCTCAAAGAGCGAGTAGTTGTCGAGTTTCACGCTGTAGTGCCTGAGGAAGTGCTCGTAGATGTCTCTCTGCACCTGTGCGTTCTCCGGGACCTTCACGTCGACCCAGACGGTCCGTTTTGCGGGCTCCGCGACGACTTCGCCGTTCTGCACGGTCACGATGCCGTCTTTGACGAGCAGGGCGCACCGGGCGAAGGCCTTCTCGATCGCTGCCGGATCCGAGGGCATGTCCTCGGGGTTGAGGGCGTAGACGGCGATATCGGCATCCATTCCGGGAGCGAGCCCGCCGTAGGTGTTGGTGACGCCGAGCGCCTTTGCCGGCCCTGCACGGGTCATCTGCGCGATCTCGTAGAGGCCGAGCTCGCGGTCGATGCTGTCGATGGAAGTGGCGTCGATCGTCTTATCAAGCCACTTGAACGTCTTCATGGTCGCGTCACGCGCCGCCCTGCTCATCAGCCAGGCGATGACCTGCGGGTAGCGGGTGAACGGCCCGGCGTTCGGGTGGTCGGTGGTGACGAACGTCCGCATCGGGTCTTTGGCGTAGAGGGCGATCTCGAGACCGACGGCCCACTGGATGGTGCAGACCTTGATCTTCGGGCTGTAGATGTAGGGCACGACGCCCGCGGCGGTCTCGAGTTCCACGTCTACGTTCGCCCACTTCAGGTGGTTGAGGGAGCAAAGGTGGTGCTCGAACGGCCCGTCGGCAGTCATCGTGGTGGTCTCGTCGAGCGTCACCTGGCCCATGTCGACGGTGATGTTGTCGTGGGTGTTCACGTAGTCCATGACATCTTTCGATCTGGACTCGAAGTTCCCCCAGGAGTCGCCGCCATACGAGTGGAACTGGAGGTGCGTGAGGTGCAACACCTGCTCACGACCGAAGTCGTTCTTCGGTGCGTAGCCCTCGGCGAGTTTGAGCGATTCGAGCGTGTCGACGTAGTTGCCGGGGTTCCCGAGGTTGTTCGCGTGCAGGTGCACCGAGTGGGGCAGGCCGAGGTGCTCGTTCGTCTCGATGAGCCCCTTCACGATCTCTGCCGGAGTGATGTCGAAGTAGGGAACCGGGTCGTGGATGTTTACGCAGTTCAGCCCCCATCCCCAGGCCTCGGAGCCGCCGGGGTTGACGACCTTGATGCCGAACCCGCGGGTTGCCCGGAGAAGCCAGGCGGTGTACGCGGCGTTGTTCTCGATCTCGTTGTTCTTGAGGTATTCAAGGGTGAACCAGTTGTTCCCGAAGACCGGCATCGCGGCGTTGTCGATGATCGGGGTATCCCGTATTTCTTCGTGGACGTGCGGGGAGTGGAGCGGGGGCATCGCCGCCTCGTTGACGAAGACGTAACCCATCCGCGCGTAGTCGTAGCCGGTCTTGAACGTGGAGGGGACGGAGAAGCCCATCTCCATGCGGCTGCAACGCTTGAGGGGGCTCTTGAAGAGCTTGTCCTCCGGGCGGAAGAGCCGGCCGACGTTCACCTTCGGCCCGACCACGTGGGAGTGGATGTCGACACCGCCCGCCATCACGGTCATGCCGGCGGCGTCGATCGTCTTCGGGCTCGCGAGGGCGCTCGTCTCGACGATCTTGCCGTCCTTGACCCCGATATCCATGCGGTCGCCCTTGATCCCCTGCAGGGGGTCGAAGACGAACCCGTTCCTGATTAAGAGTTCGCTCATGGTTCACTCTCCGCACGTATGCCTTCCGGCACGGCCTTTACTTGCCCCTTCGCGGCCTCCTCGGCCTCCAGTTCGCAGAGCCTCTTGTGGATACGCTCGAAGAGCTCCTCGTCGCTGATGACACCCTCGGGCGGGTCGATGACCTTGCGGTACTGGATCGGGACGTTATCCATCCGATAGACGATGCCCGGGACCTCGACCCCAACGATTCCCACCGGGATATGGAGGTCGGAGATCTCGCTGGCCATGCAGATGTTCGGGTCGACGGTGATCCAGGGGTGCTTTTTGAGGTGCTTGACCGCCTCGATCGGGAAGTGGGCGCCCGCATCGGTTCCCACATTGAAGAAGGCGTCCACCTCGTCGCGCATGGCAAGATCGACGGAGCTCGTCTCGCCGGGGTTCATGTAGGCGATATCCTTCTTTGTCAGGTCCAGACAGTAGGGGTAGCCGTACTGCCACGACCAGACCGCGCCCGGCCCGGTGATGTTGTAGTGGCCCCTCATCGCCATGATCGTCCACTTGGTGAAGTCGTTCAAGTCGCGGGTCAGGCTGATGGCGATGTCCACGTTGTGGTTCCGCCCGTCGGAGTGGCAGAGTCCCATGCCGTAGAAGATAGTACCGAACCGGGCCTTCTTCATGATCTCGACAACCTCGAGGATCTGCTCCCGCTTGATTCCGGCGACTTCTTTGGGGATCTCGTGGCCCCGGGCGGCGGTGCGGAACGCGTTGAAGAGATCGTAGTCGTATCCCTGCTTCACCTGCAGGTAGATGTCCGCCACCTGGGCGGTATCGGTGTGCCGGGGGTCGATGACGATGATCTTGCGGCTCTTGTGGCCTTTGCCGGTGAAGAAACCGCGGGGGAAGATCGAGTAGCGGGACATGTGCCGCGGGTGGGCGTGGGCCGGGTTTGCGCCCCAGTAGACGATGACGTCCGCCCGGTTCTTCGTCTCACCGAGGGTGCAGCTCGGGTAGCCGTTGTCGAATATGGCTAAAAACGAGCTCCCGTGGCAGATGGACGCGCAGTTGTCGAGCACGGCTCCCGCCTTCTCGGCGACCTTGGCCGCGGCGGCCATGCCCTCGCAGTTGGTCGATCCGAACCCGTAAATCAGGGGTTTCTTCGCGTTGTGGAGCACTTTCGCCGCGTAATCGACTGCCTCATCGTAGGAGATGTCCTTGTAGGAGCCGTCCGGCTGGCGGAGGCGGGGGAGCCGGATCCTCTCGCCGCCTGTCGCGTGGTGGAAGATCTGGTTGCCGATGGCGCAGGCATTCTCCACCTCGAGGATCTTCTTTCCGTCGTCCGATACGGTCACGACAAGGTCGTCGCAGCAGACGCCGCAGTATGGGCATCCGACGTTCTCAACTTTCTTTGGCATTATTGATCACCTCTCCACAGGCCGACGGCTCCCTGGACGAGCTCGAGCGCACTCTTGCGCCGTTCACCGTTGACTGGCTCGACCGTCGCGGGAAAGCCGCTGTACTGGGGCTCCCCGGTCGCCTGGGTCCGTGGGGGAACCACCTGGTTTGCCCAGACGCCCTGCGGGATGAACGCAAGGCCGGGATAGAGCGACTGGCGCCCCTTGACGGCCTTGACGACCACGCTTCCGCACTCGCTCGTCACCCGTACCAGCTGGTTCGGGACCAGGCCGAGCGCTTTGACGTCGTCGTCGTGCATCTCGATGATCGAGCAGGCCTCAAAGTATTCCGGGGTCGTTTTGCCCTTCTCCATCGCAACGCCTTCTTCGATGGAGCGCTGGGTGATCATGTTCAATGTAATCCTGTTCGCCATGGTTTTGCCTCAATGTGGTTGGTAGGATCGGTCTCCCGAAACTCCGGCGAGTCGGCCCCGTAGAGTACGGTGCTCCCGGTACGGCCCGATAACGGCCCCCCCTGCGTTGCGGGGGATCTCCGGGGCATCCGGTACCCGGCATGGCGGACCTTCCTGCACGGCGAGGGCCCGCTGGCCGGGATGCACCGGAAAAAACCGGGCAAAATGCAGGGACCCCACTCACGAAACTTCCGGGCGGAGCGCCGGGCGGATCGCTTTGTCATAACTTGTAATGTTTTGTATTTAACTATTCCGAATTTGTAAGTTATTGAAGATGACAGACTTTACGGATGGCGGTTTGGCAGGTGGTTTTAGTTACCATGCGGGCGTAACCGGGATCCGTTGTAAAATTGTTGCAACATTGAGCGGGTTGCGGGGTATTGGATCTGTGGTCCCGGCCGAGGGGCTATGGGGGCGCAGGTTGAGGGGGGACAGGGAACCGGTTTGTCCTGTATCCCTATCTTTCTGGATGCGCCGGGGCCGGGGTCGATGCCGGCATCCTCCTTCCCGGGCCCGGTATACCCGGGCTTGTGGGGGTCCTATATGACTGCATCGTAGTTACTCCTGGACGCTGTCGTGTAAATTTGGAAAACAAAGGTCCGACTGTTCGGATCCAGAGAAATCCTCCCTCGTCCGGGTAGCATTATATATTTTAAGATACAACCTATGAAGTCGGGTACAGTTGACCATCCTCGGGGAGAATAATTTTAATTATTGCTATTAGTATTATCTCATTTATTATTTAATATGTACTCTTCTCCCGGGGCTCCCGGACCGTCATCGGTGAAAGGCGGCCAGGAGAAATCCTTTTTAATGATCGCGTTCAACTATTAGACCCGTTCAATCTCGATTTTAAAATATCCGATTGCGAATATAATCAGTATAAATATTACTTTTTGTAAAAAAGTCAGTCTTATTTCGCAAATTTTATTAATAGCTCTCCTTCTACTCTTATAGTCCCTTTTGGGACGTGCAGTAGCGGCCTTCAGAGATCCGGAGCTGGTGTTTGCCCCGTGGTCTCTTGCATGAACGGAACGTATTGAACAAGGGTAAAAGGATGAAATACTATGGCTAAATACACGGAAACAATCGATCTCTATTCTGATGACGGGAAGCTGCTCAAGAGCGGCGTTACCCTCGACAGAATCAGCCCGCTGGTTAACCCGGCCACAGGTAGGCTCATCGACCTGACCAAGAGAACGATCAGCGTAAACCTTGGCGGCATCCAGGATGCGCTCAGGGTCGGCAAGCTTGGAAAGGGCAAGATCAAGGGAAGAGAACTCGATCTCCCCATCATGGAGAACAAGGACGCAATCGTCGCCAGGATCAAGGAGATGATCCAGGTCGAGGAGGGTGACGACACCGAGATCATGGAATTCAACGGTGGAAAGCTTCTGCTCGTCCAGGTCCCGACGAAGCGCCTGGTCAACGCGGCCACCTACGATGCCGCGATCACCTCGGTCGCAGCCGCGACTACCTTCTCTATCGTCGACCAGTTCGACATCGACGCCTTCAACGCATCCACCGTCAAGGCGGCCTGCTGGGGCGGCTACCCGCACACCCAGGATATGGAAGGCGCGCTTGTTTCGTCGATCCTGACCATTCCCCAGAACAACGAGGGTATCGGTTACGCTCTCCGGAACATCCCGGTGAACCACACCGTCATGATGACCGGCAGGAACGCCCTGCAGGGCGCAGCACTCTCGTCCACGCTCGAGACCGCCGGTATCTTCGAGATGGGATCCGCCGTCGGACCGTTCGAGCGCGCCCAGCTGCTCGCCTACGCCTACCAGGGCCTGAACGCAAACAACATGGTCTACGACCTCGTCAAGGCAAACGGCGAGACCGGAACCGTCGGTACGGTCGTCCAGAGCCTGGTCGAGCGCGCCATCGAGGACAAGGTCATCGTCCCCGGCAAGAAGGGCGGGTACTTCCAGTTCTACGACACGAAGGACCCCATGCTCTGGAACGCCTACGCCGGCGCAGGAACCATGGCAGCCACCATCGTCAACTGCGGTGCCGGACGGTTCGCCCAGGCGGTCTCCGCGACGCTCCTGTACTTCAACGACCTGCTTGAGCACGAGACCGGTCTCCCGAGCACCGACTACGGCCGTGTCATGGGTACCGCCGTCGGGTTCTCGTTCTTCAGCCACTCGATCTACGGCGGTGGCGGTCCCGGTATCTTCAACGGCAACCACGTCGTGACCCGACACGCAGACGGCGTGGCTATCCCGTGCGTGGTCGCTGCGGCAGCACTCGACGCCGGAACCCAGATGTTCTCGCCCGAGAGCACCTCCAAGCTCTTCGCCGAAACGTACGGTAAGATCGACGTCTTCAACAAGCCGATCAACCAGATCGCAAACGGAGCCTGAGCGAGCAGAGATTCGAATGACGAACGCCGCATTTCCGCAGGTCAGGATTGTGCCCATACGGATGCTCAAGCCCCGGACCGCCGAACGCCTGCTCAATATGCTTGCCGGCATCACCGGCATCCGCCGGATGATGATCCACGGGCCCGGCCTGCCGAAGATTGTCCCGTACGGCCCGGCACGGGGAAGCCCGAACCCCCACTCCGATCGCAGGGCGATCCACGTCGGCGATGCCGAGATTGCGCTCTCGCTCCAGGTGGGCGAGGTTATCCTGGAGGTCGAGGACGCTTCCGTCATCGAGGAGATCCGGTCGCTCTGCGACGGCTTCTTTGTGAAGTTTCCCTACCGGCTCCAGGAGGGCAGGTTCATGAAGACCGCCCCGACGCTCGTGGACTATGCAAAGTATGGGCCCGACGCCGATACAACGCTCATCGGTCTCGCGGACCCCCGGAACGGGGAGAGTCCGGTGATTATCCGGACGGAACAGTGACGAGAGGCAGCGAGAATTCCGGAAATATGGCTGAAACTCATTCAAGACAGGAAAAGGATAAGATATCAATCACTTTGAGGTGAATGAAAAATGGCATACAAGCCCCAGTACGGTCCCGGGACATCGATTGTCGCCGAGAACCGGCGCAAACAGATGAACCCAGGCCAGAAGCTTGAGAAGGTTCGTTCCGTAACGGATGAGGACATCGTGCTGATCCTCGGCCACCGTGCTCCCGGATCGGCATACCCGAGCGCTCACCCGTCGCTCGCCGAGCAGCAGGAGCCCGACTGCCCCATGCGCAAGCTCGTCAAGCCCACCGAGGGTGCACAGGCCGGCGACCGCGTCCGCTACATCCAGTTCGCGGACTCGATGTTCAACGCCCCCTCGCAGCCCTACCAGCGGACCTACACCGAAATGTACCGCTTCCGCGGCATCGACCCCGGCACGCTCTCCGGCCGTCAGATCGTCGAGTGCCGTGAGCGTGACCTCGAGAAGTACGCGAAGGATCTCATCGAGACCGAGATGTTCGACCCCGCTCTCGTCGGCATCCGTGGTGCGACAGTGCACGGCCACTCGCTCCGTCTCGCTGAAGACGGCATGATGTTCGACATGCTCCAGAGGAACGTCCTCGGGGAGGACGGCATCGTCAAGTACGTCAAGAACCAGATCGGCGAGCCTCTCGACCGTGCGGTTGCCGTCGGCAAGCCCATGGACCAGAAGTGGCTCAAGGCCCACACGACGATCTACCACTCGCTCGTAGGAACCGCATACCGCGACGACACCGAGTACGTCGAGTACGTCCAGCGCATCCACTCGCTGCGCACGAAATACGGCTTCATGCCGAAAGAGGAGTGATTACAATGGCAAAGATTGAGAGATCCCAGAAGCTGTTCCTGAAATCCCTCAAGGAGAAGTTCCAGGGACAGGACGTCGAGTCCGAGACCGCCGAGTTCTACAAGTTCAACGGCGTCCGCCAGTCTCCCCGTAAGATGGAGTTCATGAAGGCGAGCCGTGCCGTCGAGATGGACCGCGGCATCGCCATGTACGACCCCGAGCGCTGCCACCTCGGCGGCATCCCGATGGGCCAGCGCCAGCTGATGACCTACGAGGTCTCCGGCACCGGCGTCTTCGTCGAGGGTGACGACCTGCACTTCGTCAACAACTCTGCGATGCAGCAGATGTGGGACGACATCAGGAGGACCGTCATCGTCGGGATGGACCTCGCCCACCAGACCCTGCAGAAGCGCCTCGGTAAGGAAGTCACCCCCGAGACCATCAACGAGTACCTCCACATCTTAAACCACGCGATGCCCGGCGGCGCCGTCGTCCAGGAGCACATGGTCGAGACCCACCCCGGCCTCGTCGACGACTGTTACGTCAAGGTCTTCACCGGCGACCAGGAGCTCGCAGACGACATCGAGCCCCAGTTCCTCCTGAACATCGAGAAGCTCTTCCCCGCAAAGCAGGCCGAGGAACTCAAGGCGGAAGTCGGCAAGAGCATGTACCAGGCCATCCACATCCCGACCGCGGTCTCGAGGACCTGCGACGGTGGAACGACCTCCCGGTGGTCTGCAATGCAGATCGGTATGTCCTTCATTGCCGCCTACCGCATGTGCGCCGGTGAAGCGGCCGTCGCCGACCTCTCCTATGCCGCGAAGCACGCAGGCGTCGTCCAGATGGGATCGATCCTGCCCGCACGGCGTGCCCGTGGCCCGAACGAGCCCGGCGGTATCAAGTTCGGTCTCTTCTCGGATATCGTCCAGGCGAACCGGAAGTACCCCAACGACCCCGCGAAGGCTGCCCTTGAGGTCGTCGGTGCCGGAACCATGCTCTACGACCAGATCTGGCTCGGCTCCTACATGTCCGGCGGTGTCGGATTCACGCAGTACGCGACCGCGGCCTACACCGACAACATCCTCGACGAGTTCACCTACTACGGTATGGACTACGCCAAGGACAAGTACAAGGTCGACTGGAAGAACCCGAGCCCGAACGACAAGGTCAGGCCGACCCAGGAGATCGTCAACGATCTCGCCACCGAGGTCACCCTCAACGCCATGGAGCAGTACGAGCAGTTCCCGACCATGATGGAGGACCACTTCGGCGGGTCCCAGCGTGCCGGTGTCATCGCCGCCGCGTCCGGTCTCACGACCTCTATCACGACCGGAAACTCGAACGCCGGCTTAAACGGCTGGTACCTCTCCATGCTCCTGCACAAGGACGGATGGTCGCGTCTCGGCTTCTTCGGCTACGACCTCCAGGACCAGTGCGGATCCGCAAACTCGCTCTCCATGGTCTCCGACCGTGGTCTGATGGGAGAACTTCGTGGCCCGAACTACCCGAACTACGCGATGAACGTCGGTCACCAGGGCGAGTACGCCGCGATTGTCGGCGGTTCCCACTACGGCCGTGGCGACGCGTTCTGCTACAGCCCGCTTGTGAAGGTCTGCTTCGCCGACCCGAGCCTGAGGTTCGACTTCGCCGAGCCCCGCCGCGAGTTCGCGAAGGGTGCGATCCGCGAGTTCATGCCCGCCGGCGAGCGTTCGCTCATCATTCCGGCCCGGTAAAACTCCTCCATAACCCCTTTTATTTGCACGTCCTCATATCCGCGATCGCAAACATTCCTGCCGATCAGCTGGAGTTGGTGGAGCGAGTGGTTCTCACTCGCCCACGTATTATGAGGCTGTCTATTTGTAGCACAAATTCTGCTTTTTTTATCTCATTTTGTCGCGTCTTCCGGCATTCCTGCCCCTGAGCCGCCCGCCCCGGTCACCGGGAGGCGCGCAGGGGGTGTCGGAGAAGTCGGTGTTGCGATGCACTTGGCGAGGGGATGAAGTTTGGGGAGCGATGTTCTTTAAGGGGGTGTTTGAGAACCGAAGGTGCAAGTTACATCAAACAAAGTAACCGAAGCGGGGAAAAAATCCCAATGTAGTGGACCGTGGGGGTATCGCGTCTGGGGGGTGGGGACAAAGGGGAGTGCGAGCGGAGCGAGCATGAGAAACTCGAAGAGTTTCGAGGGGGGATGCTCCCCCTTCGAAGCCTCACGGCTTCTCGTGCTCCGTTCCTGTCGGAACATCGCACTCCCCGTCAGCCCCTCCCCCGCATGGCGATATCCGGTGGAAATCCGTGCCAAAGGTGAGCGATGTTTCGGAATACGACTGGCCTTTTGAGGGCAGGAGTTCGAGAAGTCATCGTGCTTCGAATTACGACTGGCCTTTTGAGGGCAGGAGTTCGAGAAGTCATCGTGCTTCGAATTACGACTGGCCTTTTGAGGGCAGGAGTTCGAGAAGTCAT
>JAHDQM010000050.1 GCA_018433835.1 Methanoculleus sp. | reverse complement strand
GTGCCCGCTCAAAATACGCTTTCGCCCCAAGCAGATCGCCGAGCGCCTGCAAGACACCACCAAGGTTGTTGAAGGCCCGTCCAACTTCTGGATGTTCTGTTCCGTAGACCTTCTCATCTATTCTGAGTGCCCGCTCAAAGTGTTCCCTCGCCCCCGGCAGGTCGCCGAGATCATACAGAACAAATCCAAGGCTGCTGACACTCTTTGCCACATCTGGATGGTCAGGTCCGTAGGTCCTCTCATTGATCCTGAGTGCCCGCCCAAAGTGCTCCTTCGCCCCCGGCAGGTCCCCGAGATCACGCAGAATAGACCCCAGGTTGATAAGGTCGGTGGCAACTTCAGGATGGTCATACCCGTAGTTTTCTTCGTCGACTTTGAGTGCCCGCTCAAAGTGCTCTTTCGCCCCTTTCAGATCGCCGAGATCGTGCAGGACACGCCCGAGGTTGTTGACATTCTTTGCCACCTCCGGATGGTCATACCCATAGGTCCTCTCATTGATTCTGAGTGCCCGCTCAAAGTGCTCCTTCGCCCCCTTCAGATCACCGAGATCATGCAGGACACGCCCGAGGTTGTTGACATTCTTTGCCACCTCCGGATGGTCATACCCATAGGTCCTCTCATTGATTCTGAGTGCCCGCTCAAAGTGCTCCTTCGCCCCCTTCAGATCACCGAGATCATGCAGGACAAGCCCGAGGTTGTTGACATTCTTTGCCACCTCCGGATGGTCATACCCATAGGTCCTCTCACTGATTCTGAGTGCCCGTTCTAGGTTCCCTTTCGCCCCCTTCAGATCACCGAGAGCCTGCAGGGCACGCCCAAGGTTGCCGACGTTCTTTGCCACATTAGGATGGTCTGGCCCGTAGGTCCTCTCACCGATTCTGAGTGCCTGCTCAAAGTGCTCCTTCGCCCCTGGCAGGTCCCCGAGATCACGCAGGACAGTTCCGATGTTGTTGAGACCAGTAGCAATCTCTGGGTGATCCGATCCATAAATCTGCTCGTTGATTATGAGTGCCCGCTCAAAGTACTCCTTCGCCCTCTTCAGATCCCCGAGAGCATGCAGGACAGCTCCAATATTGTTGACGCTAACAGCAATGTTTGGATAATCTTTTGGTCTACAGGCCTCCTCACTGATTCTGAGTGCCCGCTCAAAGTACTCCTTCGCCCCCGACAGGTCCCCGAGATCACGCAGGACAGTTCCGATGTTGTTGACATCCTGTGCAACGTTTGGATGGTCTGGCCCGTAGGTCTTCTCGTCTATTCTGAGTGCCCGTTCGTAAGCCTCCCGTGATTCGTTGAATTCAGCTCTCGCTTGTAAATAGAATCCCGCGCAACTTAATAGCGGACCGAGTTCCATCAGTGCAACGTTCAGATCTTCAGCATGACCTGCTGCTGAAAGAGCGTGCGGAAGCAGAAGAAAACTTTCCTGCCAGTTTTGCGGATTATTGTACCTTCTGGGAAAAGCAGTGTTCAAGATCTGCACAGCAGCCTCAGCCCACTGTCGTCTTGCATCTTCATCTAGGCGATCTCTGATGACCTCCTGCACTAGCTGATGGATGGAAATATAGCCTTCCTTGCATTCGATAAGGGAATAACACAGTAAGGTTTCTATTGCCTCATCAAGGAGCAGTTCGTCGTTTAACACTGACTTTAGTGATTCGTGCATCCTTTCTGAACTCTCAGTTAACATACGCAACGGTATATCACTTGGCCCAAAGAAACAGCAGAGTAACAATAAATCAGATGCATCTTTTGATTGTTCTTCGACTTCTTGATAGGACATCTCTAAAGTTTTCACCAAACTAAAGGGATAGTCTCGCGGAATATTCCTCTCAAGTAATTTCGTGTGATATCTTTGATAACGGCTGTTATACTCAGAAACCCGAAGTCCCTTCGTTTCGATGTAGGCACACGCCTGCGCAAGGGCCAAGGGTAGATGCCCAAGTGATTCTGCCAAAGTTTCAGACGCAGCGTTGCAATCTTGATTAGTTCTTTTATAAATGAAATCCAGAGATTCATCAGGACTAAATTCGGTAATCGATGTGTCGCTACATAATCCCCTCCAATAGGGATATGTTGAAGATACAAGAACATCCCCGGTTGGGGATCTTGGAATAAAATTAGTTATATGTTCAGGTCTTTTTGCATTATCAAATATTAATAGCCAGTTATCATTTGTTTCAAGCCAACTCCGAATGACGTTTTTTTTCCTTTCAGGCTCTTCTACATCAAAGGTATTCAAACCTAACTGTTCAGCGAGACCGAAGTAATCTAAAAGAAGCGTTTCAGGAGATTCTGACCTTATCCACCACACTAGATCATACTTAGCAGCGAATCGATAGGCATACTCTACGAGTACTTGTGTTTTACCAGTCCCACTTAAGCCATGTAGCGCGTGAATGCGCGACGAGCGCGTCTGCGAATCTAATGATGTTTCAATAGCCTGAAAAACATTAACTCTACCTGTAAAATTATTATTTTGAAGGAAAGGAACATTCCAGATCCCAGGAAGTGCACCAGGGAACCTCGGTCTTTTTAATTTTGCTTCAGTTCCCGGGAAACAAGGGGGTTGTGATGGCTTTGCCCTCTCCTGTGAGACCCCTTGCAATAACCTCTTCTTTGCTTGTTTTTCGTCGAGGTCAACTAGATCAATATATATTCTCGACTGAAGGAGGCCATCTACAGCGGTTTTGCAAACCCTTACTGGAATTATTTCTCTTCGTTCACCAGTAGGATCTCCACAAAACGTTGAAGTCCATTCTGCCCGACAATACTTGGATTCAAGATAATAAGGGGATAAAATTGAGATTAAAACATTTGCTTCTTTTAATGCATTGTCCATGCACACAACAAAGGTATTTCCAGGCCGAAAGTCCCATGCCTGAATTATTACCGAATAATTATTTTCTTCTAAGGCCCACGCAACCCACTCAGCCCAAGATTCGTCAGCTTTATTGTAACTTATAAAGAAATCGGCCACACTGGATCGTCTGCTTGGGAAATAATAAGTCTTTAGCCAGCGAGCATGCCCGGCGGAGCCGGTGATGCGAGCGGCGGTCCCGGAGCAGCCGTCACGCTGCGAGGCCGTGCCGAGCAAGTGACGGCGCCAGCGTTCCTACACGCCGCGAAGAACCCGGGCGACGTCCTGCAGCGCCCACCGGGAGCAAAGAATCCCGCCCGGCCACTCCCGCCCTCAAAAAAGAAGATCCCTCCTCACCACCCCCGGTGAGGAAGTCCGCCGCCCGCTGCGCATCCGCGGCCGCCCGGATCACGTCGGCCGCCGACCCGTCGCGGATGTGCCGGAGCCACCCGGCGATGTAGGCCGCCTGGTTCTCGACCACCGGCACGTCGGTGCCGGTCATGGCGCAGAGGAACGCGGCGCCCAGCTCCGCCGTCAACTCCTCCCGGCTATACCGCTCGGACCCGAACCGGATCGGCTCGGTGATCCCCGGCCGGGCGAGGCGGGAGGCGTGCCCGGTCCAGTGGGTCAACTCGTGGAAGAAGGCCGCGTAGTAGGCCTCCGGAGAGGCGAACCGGTCCGGTGCCGGCATGGCGATCCGGTCGCCGGCCGGGTAGTAGGCCGGCTCGCCCGGGCCGACCCGGGGCCGGTTGCGGGCGATGAGGTCCTCGCAGGTGGCGACCGGCCGGACCTCGCCCGCCTGCTCGACCTCGATGCCCTCGCACTGCGAGAGGTTGAAGACCTTGTAGTACCGGACCAGCGGCCGCTCGCGCTGGAGCGCCACCGTCACCTGCTCGCCGTTCTCATTTGTGATCTTCTCCGTGTCGTAGGAGGACCAGAAGACCACCATCCCGCTCGCCTTCTCCCCACGCCGGACGTGGCCGCCCGCCCGCCGGATCTGGTTGTAGGTGCCCCACCAGGTGTGGCCGGAGAGGAGGAGGCGGTTGATTCCACGGTAGGGTTTGCGGGTGGCGATGTTCATCGGGGAGAGGCTCTGCCAGGTCTGCCGCCAGGGGACGGTGCCGGCCTCGAGGGAGGAGAGGATCCGGTCCCGGACCACCTCATACACCGATACCATGCTTAGGCCTCCCACTCGTAGCCGCACGCCGGGCAGACGTAGGCAGCGATCACCGTGTAGGAGCAGGGTGCTCCCCAGAAGGTCTCCCGCTCCCGGTGCGTCCGGCAGTGCTCTTCCCCGACGACGGCGCCGCACCTGTCGCAGGTGGTCGTTATCATTCGTCTCCCCTCCTGCGGGGGACCAGCACGGCCCGCGGGCCGGTCTCGTAGGGCGACACAAGGACGGCGAGGTCCGGGGCGCCCTGCTCGTCCTGCTCATCGTCGCCGTGCCCAAAAACGGGGAGGGTAAAGGACGGCATCAGAAGAACCTCCCGTTGCCGTAGCGCCCGTCCTCTTCCGCGGCCTGCTGCACGCAGAACGCGAGGCCATACTCCGCGACCAGGCTCCGGTAGTGCTCCCGGATCCGCTCGGCCTTCTGCCGGCACTCCTCGGCCGCGAGCCGTGAGAGCCGGTCCCGGAACCCGTCGAGTTCTGCAGCCTGCTCGTCGTACTCCGCCATCTTCAGCAGGTCGCGGTAGGGGATCGCGTCGGTAAAAGAGAGGGGGCGCCCGGAAGGGTTAAGGGGCTGCCCGCCGATCATTTCTGTGCAGGGGCTCGTGGTGGCTGTTGCGTCTGACCAGGACATTTACGCCACCTCGAACACTGCCGCTTTTCCGATACTCCCCTTGACGACCTGCAGGAGCTGTGACTTGATCACCGTGCAGAGCGCTCCTTCAGTCAGGTGCAGGTTCACCGCTTTTCCCGTCGCGCTCGGCATCGCGTAGCCGTGCTGCCGGCCGTCCTCGCCGACCAGGCAGTTGTTCTCGAAGTGGAACGATCCGACCGTGTCGATCTCCACCCGGAGCCGGCCGTCGTAGAGGGCCAGCCTGCCGATTTTCTTGAATGTCATCTCTCGATTCCTCCAGTGAGCGCCTATCCACTCACTATTATAGTATAGGACGGCTGAGCATTTAAATGTATGTGTATTTCACATACATAACACATACAATAGAATTTATCCGTATGGGCATCGTATGTGATAGTAATGAGTAGCGAAGTTTTCGAGATCCGGATCAATGCGTATGGGATGGCCGATAAAAAGGTGACAAAGCACGGAAACAGCGCTCACGTCTACCTGCCGGCCGAGTGGGTTGGAAAGAAGGTAAAGGTTCTTCTCCTTGAGCCGGTCGAGGAAGAGTAAGGGGCGGCCGGGTCCCACCAGGCGGGCGAGCGCCCTTGATCGGGTGCGCTTCGGAGCATCGTCCTCTTTTCATTTGATGCCCGGTGTTCCGGCTGCCCTCGCCCCGCTCGGCGTGGCCTCGCGGCGTGACGGCTATCTCCAAGTTTGCTCTGTAATGGAGGGGACCATAGATCCCATACACAGGCCGGAGGGATACTTGCCTATCCCTCCGGCCGGGCCCTATCACCACGGACTGCCCGCCCCCCGAGGGGGCGGGAGGAGGCCGAAGGCCGGGCGGTGGGGGCCCGTTTGAGGGGTGGCCTTGCGCCACCCCTCCGTGCGAGGAGCGCGGTGCGGAGCACGGCGTGACGAGCACTTTCTAGCAGACGATGACCGGCGAGTTCCGAGCCGGTCATGGTCGTCTGAGGTCCCGGACAGGAAGAGAAGATCAGGCAGACGCCACGAGCGGAGGGCGGCGAGGGGGCGCGGAGTGCAGCGCCGGAGGCGCGACCCTCGCTGACCGGAGGGAGTGTGGTCTGCCGGCTGAGGGTCCAGATCAGCGGCATTTTTCACCGGATGCAAGTTCGCTCTGGTCATCAAGTAGTGGGATCTCGCGGGCGCCTATGAAGCAGGCGAAGCGTGTGTGCCTCGCCTTGCACCATCATTCGGACTCACTCGGTAAACGAGCGGCTGTTACTCCGGGGACCGCAGAGTTCGCGAAGGAGTCGAGTGAGTCGCTTGTCTCCGGCCACGAGTTTTACTGAGGCGGAGAGCAAGCAGAAGATCAGTTGCATAACCTCCTTCAAACTGCTCCCGAAACTCGACGTCGCGAGGCTGGTCAACCAGATCCTGGTGCAGTCTGGCGGGGGGCGGCGGGTGAGATCGTGCTACGGTGTAAGTCGGAGAAGGTACCGAAGGTGTTGTGGGTGAGTTAAACAAAAGATATGAAACCCGTTCCAAGTCAAAATTATCAAATCGATAAACTCTTATTTCGAATCTATCCATTGGATTTTAGTATGGTGGATGTCGAGTCTCTAGGTTGCCTCTCCGAAGAGGAGGAACAGAAATGGCGTGAGATCCACGAGATGGAATCCTGGAAGTACCAGGAGTCTTGTTCATACTGTGGGAAACGTCAATATCAGATCGTCAGAGCTCCCGGGCAAATTACGATAGAAGTATGGCGATGGAATACGGGTTGCTACGCCTGCAAAAAAGCAACTCCTGTTGTATGGACCATTAATGAATCCAGCGGGTTCATATGGGATTCCATTGAGCCCTGCACTCTTGAGAATTTACCCAATGCAATCGAGCGGGAGTATCCATTCTTTAAGGAGGTCTTTAAGAAGACGATGAATGTCAAAGCGCATGGAAACACCTGTGTGCATTGCGGAGCGTATATGGGAGATTGGTTCGTTTGGCATGATTTTCTTGAGATTGCCTACTACCCTGAGACTGCTGATGAAAGGAGGATGATCTCAGTTGAGTTGACAGGGGACGAACAGCTCTACTATGCAAACCCGAAACGCGTGTTTAAAATGCATCACCCTCGGAAAGGCGAGCATTCAGATCTTTGTCCGGATTGTTTTGCGCTATACAAAAAGAAGAAGATCTAACCATTTAGAGCATTTTGCCGTCGCCTCCCCAGCGTTTTCCGTTTTTGGACCGTGCCTCCCATCATGTATCCGTCAATTGTTCCGTAAGATGGTGATAATACGCCTGAATCCAATCTGCATAGTGATAGATGCTTATTCCCTTTTCGTTGAATTTTTCAAGATATTGCTTTGCAGTTTGCTGATCCTTCAGTTTATAGGCATAGTAAGCGATACGAACGAAGCAGTCATCCTCGATCGGATGCCCCTGGAAGGTTTTCAGTTCTTCAAGAGTTTTTTGCAGATATTCTTTTACGACCCCGTGGTCCTTGCGATAGATCGCTTCGTCACAGATATCGAGGTTTATCGAGAGTGCGTCAATCCTGTTCTCAAACTCAAGGTATCTCTTCTTGACATCGTTTAACGTCTGTATCAACCTGTCAAAATTTCCACCATTGCAACCCAATTTCTCCAATGTTGCCAGTTCTTTTATCCAGTAGCAACTTTCATCGACGCAGTACTCAGGGAGCAAAACGTAGTGCTCGTGGATCTCGTTTTGCATGTTGGTCAGATCCCGCGTCACCTGCAGATGGAAGTTTCCAAACAATGCCCGGAGGCCGGAGTCGCATGCCCTTTGAGTAGCCATGTGAATCTCTTTCAAAGCGTGGTACCGCCCATGCAACTCCATTTGCAAATACTGCTCGTATCGGTTTTGCGCTAGGAAGAGTTGATCCATATAGTGAATGTTTGAGTTGACGAGGATCCGCAGTTCGCTGATATCAAAGAAAAGAAGCTCGTTTTCGGTAAGCATTTTGGTGAACTGCTCTCTGTGCTCCCGCATAGTCCGTATAACGGCATTGATATCCCTCCGCTGCCGGTGGTATTCGAGGAGGACGTTGAACCACTCGAGAAGATCTTGCGGGTCGTCCCGATCGACGTATTCCCTATATTTTTGTAACCACGACTCAGCGACGTCGAACTGCTCTAAAAGCCCATAACTGTGAGTAACATTCTGATAAGAAACATGGAGCATCCCTTTGTAGTTCATCTCGGACGCTATTTTTGCTGCTGTTTCATAGTATTTGAGCGAACTTGAAACACTTTCCTCAAATTTGCGCAACCTTCCCAGGTTGTTATAAATTTTGCAGAGAATCAGTTTGTCACCGGGGTTGGGATGGTTAAGCAGCGCCTCGTGAAGTGATTCGGAGGCTTCCCGTAACCTCCCTTGTTTCTCCAGATACCAACTCCACTGATATGCTTTTTCGAGAGCCGTATCGTCGTCGAATGGAGATGTCTTCTCGATGAGCAACCTCACCTGTTTGGGGTTATTCAGTTGCATTGCATATTTGGCACGCCTGAGTCTCAACAGATGCCTTTCCTTTTCAAACAGGGGCATTTCATCGATTGCCACGAGGAATTCATATGCCTTCCTGGGGCCGCCGTGGATGGCGATGAGTTCTGCTTCGATCAGTTTGAGATGCAGTTTCTCTAGTGAGGTGATAAAGAGCCATTTTGATTGTTCGAGTTGCTTTTTCGCTTTTTCATCCTGAAAGGCGTTTAAATCTGAGTAGCTACGTTTTAGGATCACTGTGCATGGCCAGAGGACTTTTACGTCCTTCTCGTACAGGACGAAGGCCATTGCGCTGGATAGAAAGAGGCCTGCTAACGCAACGGAGATCGGAATAACTTCCTGAAAACTGAGGGGAAAAAGAATGAGGGCGATCGCCCCCGGAAAAGCAAAAAGGTATCTGCGCCGCGGATGTCGAAGGAACTCAAATTTCCAGAAGATTATTCCATAAAAGGCAATTGTGAGGGTGACTAGCCCAAGGGGGTTCCTTTGCTCAATGAATGTCTCCGCCAGGAGTAGCTCTTGAATCATAGAGTCATCCCTTGCGGGGGGCTGCAAAGGTTGGCATCACTCAACCCCCTCCACAACCGCGATCTCATCCTCCGTCAGCCCGTACAACTCATACACCAGCCGATCGATCTCCCGGTCAGTCGCGTCGATCATCCCGGCGAGCACCTCCCTCTCGTGCGGGGCCTTCGCCGCCGCGAGGCGCTTGTTCAGGTCGAGCATCTTCTCGACCAGGGCGACCATACGGTCGTGGCGGGCGACGTCGGCGGGGTTGGAGGGGTTGATGGTGCGGATGGGGAGTTTTTGTAAATATGCTTTATTCATATCGTCGGCTAAAAAATTTGTACAATAGTAATTCATTAGTTTTGAGTTTAATAAACCTAAAAGGAAGACCAAGTCATTCCTTTGATCAGTATTTGATACAATTACTTGAAGGGTTTTCATACCCGCTGAGTTTGGTCTCTCATCGAAGGCACAAACAAGTCGTTGCCGCCAACGCATTTTCTGAATCCGAATAATCCATATTTTTGGGTGTGAATAATATCTTTCCACTTTTGTTGGGGTGAGGAGATCCCTCGATATTTGAATTCCTGTGCTGGTATTATACCTCCCAACATCATTTGGGATAACCATAAAGAAATTGCCCCCTTCGTTTTCCCGCAACGCAAATTTACTCCCTTCCTCCCCGCGGGAGATGCTGAAGATTTCAGATAAATCTCCCAAAGAAGCCCATTTTTCAATTTTTCGGATTATTTTTTGGTCGTCAACTGATGACAAGTACCCAAATATTTGACTAGGTCGGTTTTTCCATAGAGATTGATGCACATGTGACGAATGATCCCAGTCTCCCTTACCAAATCTATCCAGTCTTTCTTCCGCTGATACAACAAATCTACTAATATTTCTATGAGCAATAGCTGTCTTTTCAGTTGGTTTTTCGTTTGCTACTCTGAACACAAGAGCCCAAGTATCCCTTACTCTAGAAAATACAGGCCCAGTTTCAATCATTTCAAAGATCGAATAATTATTGAGAACAAGGTTACGGAGAACGAGATGATCGTCTTTCCGCAAAAAAGTGTCTGGGGTGATATAACTTAATTGACCTTTGTTAGTCAGCATTTTAAGCCCAAACTCTATAAAAACTGCGTAAGAGTCAATATTTCTGCCATTAGCAGACGAAAATTTCGCTCTCAGATAATTTTGTTCAGGCAAACTAAACAGTGCACCCCAAGGCGGATTCCCAATCACCGCGTCGAACCCGCCCGCCTGCATGACGGTCGGGAACGCCCGGTTCCAGTCGAAGGCGTTGATCCGGAAGATCGTCTCCTCGTCGTCGAGGGTCACCTGCACGTCGTTGTAGATGTCAGGACCGATCAGTGAGTTCCCGCACTTGATATTGTTGTGGAGCGAGGGGAGCACCCGCTCGCCCGTGATCGTGAGCTGCTTTCCGATCCGCTCGGACTTCTCGCCCTCCAGCACCTTCAGGAGCAGCGAGAGTTTCGTTACCTCCACCGCCTGCGGGTCGATGTCCACGCCGTAGATGTTGTTGAGGAGGATCCGCTTCTTCTCCTCCGTCGTCAGCCGCCAGTCGGTATCGGTCATCTGGTAGACCGGGAGGAAATACTCGTCGCCATTCCCCCGCTTCTTCCTGCCCCGACCACGTTTGACCGGCGCAGACTTTGCCGGCAGGAACGCCAGCACCGCCGGGTCGGTCATCTTCGCCCCGTCCTTTAGCAACGGGACGAGGTTGTCCATGTACCACGCGAGATGCCAGTCGAGAAGGTACTGGTAGGCGCCGAGGAGGAACGACCCCGAACCGCAGGCCGGGTCGAGGACGTGGAGGCCGGCGACCGCCTTCGGGTCCTTCCCCTCGACAAGGGCCCCAACGGTCTGCTGCACGATGTATTTCACGATGTAGGTCGGTGTATAGAAAACCCCGCCCGCCCTCCTCACCGCCTCCTTCTCCTCGACCCTCGCCTGGTGCCCGGCCGTCAGGCGGATGACCTTCCCCAGGAACTGCTCGTAGACCTGGCCGAGGATGTCCGCCGGAAAGACCGAGAACTCATACGGCGAGTCCGGGTAGTAGAGGTGGCCGATGATCTGCTTGAGCACCTTGTCGTCGATCGAGAGGGAGAGCGTCAGGTTGTCCGGGTCCTCCCGGCCGGTCTCCGTGGAGAAGTGGAACAGCCCGGAGTTGTACCGGTCGTCGGCATACCGGAAGAGCCCCTTCAACTGCTCGTAGATATCCTTCCCGGCGGCGATCCGCTTCAGTTGCCCGTACTCCTCGATCCCGCGGTCCTCGCAGATCCGCAGGAAGATGATCCGGTCGATCGTCTTCTGGACCGCCGCGTTCAGTTCCCGGACCGAGAGATCCCTGTTCCGGAGCGCGATGTTCTTTGCGAGGATATCCCGCCACCCCTCGATCTCCGCGAGGAACGCATCATCGATGCCGGCGGTGCCCTTCCCGCCCTTCTTCAGTTTCAGGCTCTCGACGTAGTCATCATACCCGCCGGTCAGGATGCCGTGCTTGGAGAAGATCGCCGCGATCTCGTCCCATTTCTCGATATAATCGGTATACCGGTAGTAGCCGATCCTTTTTGCCGATGCCTTATCCGCCGGCGAGGGCTTCGCCGTGCAGTCATAGATGATGAACTCCTCGAAGTCCGTGAGCAGGCTGACCGGCAGCTTCGCGCTCCAGGCATACCGGCGCACCTGGTAAGCGGGCTCCGGGTTCTCCTTGAGGTTCACGGCGGGCTTCTTCGCCTCGACGAAGAACTTGCGCATGCCGCCGATCCTAAACGAGTAGTCCGGCGCTTTGGTGGACGCCTCCACCCTGACGGTATCCTCGTGGATGACATCCTTGTAGCGCTCATCAAGCCCTGACCGGTTGTTCACGTCCCAGCCGAGGGCCTCAAAGAAGGGATCGATGAACTCTTTTCGGGCCTGGGATTCGTTGTAGGACGGTGACGTGTATTTCGTATAGTACTGGTCGAACCGCTTGACCAGATCGACTATTTCAGGCGGGGCGGGCATGACGATCAATGGAATATGGAAATGAGCCCGCGAAAAGTCTTTTCATTTATTCCTGCATCCCGCCGGAGCGGGATATGGAATCTGCTGTCAGCCAGGGGTCGGCTGCCCCGGCTTCCCCCCTCACGGGATCGCATCCTCCGGGAGCTCCTCTAGCTCCGGCAACGGGGAAAGATCGGTCTCCACCGACCAGCCGGGGTGCAGCAGCGCCTCCGTATAGGCGCAGTCGGCGATCCAGTAGAGGTCGCGCTCATCCTTCATCCAGCCGGCCTGAAACGACCACGGGCCGAGCGCGACCCGGTCCAGCAACGCCCGGTAGACCGGGCCAGGGCTGCCGCGAACCTCGTAGTCGATCCTGTCGGGAGCGTGGGGATCGTCGCCCTCGCCCCGGACGACGATCGCGGCTCCCTCACGTTTCAGGGTTATCGTCCAGTGCGCCATAGGTGACTATGGCGCTGACGGAACCATAAGCGTATGCAAATCCGGCTGAACCGGTCGATGTGCATGCGAGTCACTCCAGGACATTACAGGCTTTCGTAAAATAGCGAAGATAGGCCTGAAACCGGATCGAGAGGTTCATTCACGCCGCCGGCGGCCGCCCGCCCGTCCGGTCCCCCAGATACCGGACATCGTGGAGGCGGGTCTCCGAAAGAATGAGCTCCCGGTTGGCGACGATGTGACGGTAATCCCCGGTATAGAGTACCATGCCGTCGATCGTTGCGGCGACATCGTGGGCGTCGAGGAGCACCTCGCAGTCGTCGTAGTCCTCGATGACCGCACTGAACCGGTTCCAGATCTCGCGGTAGGGTTCCGTTCGCGCGTGAAGCGCCAGCGTCTCCCGGTCGTCGAGGACAGAGCGCCGCTGCTGGCAGAGTTCCTCATACCACTCTTTCACCGCGAGGAGTTTCTTGTGGGCCGCTGCCGGCTGCTCGCGACAGAGTTCGGCAACATGCCGGAGAAGCGGGACGATCTTCCACTCCCCGGCCTCGGCCTCGGCGAGGAGGGTATCTGCCGAACCATCCCGCTTCAGGTGCGCAACCGCCCGCCGGAACTCGCGAACGAGATTCTGCTGGATGGTGCGGCACCGCCCGCCCGTCCCGTCCCCGAAACACTCGGCCCAGACCCCTGTGCTGGAATGGTTCGGCTCCGGGTCCTCAAAGACATCCGCGGCCTCGGTGCCCCAGGTGTCGGCGGCGTGAAAATAGTACCCGATGAGGACGTTGCTGTCGAGGAAATAGGGCAGGTTACCTCCTCCCTGCCGGAGACTCGCTGCACGCGAGATCGCGAGAGATGCGCATTGCCATATCGACAAGAGCCAGGACCTCGCCGTCGGAATCCGGGGGGGGCGAGGGCGGATTATCGCGGGTGATCGCGTCCCGCTCGGCGTTGAAGCGCCGTTCCGCGGTGTCGCAGAACTCCTGCAACTGCTCCTCCCGATACACAATCGGGATCATATGTTTCGCGACGACGTGCGAGACGAAACAGAGGGCATCGCAGCCTTCGGTCGCAAGTGCGGGGGCATGCGAAGGGTTGTGACGGAGCATCGAACGGTAGGCGTCGTCCCACGCCAGGTATGCGTCGTAAAAGATCTCCAGGGCGGGCAGGGGATACGCCGCGATGAAGCTGTCCAGGACCTCCTCGACGGTGGCAATCCGCTCCGCATTCAGGGGGTGGAGCGCATTGCTAACCTCCGTGGAGAGAGGTAGGAGGCCTGTACAGAACGTGCGCTCGAAGCCGTCGGCGTGCAGGCCAGACTGTTCCAGATACATTCTCTCGCGGCGGTTCAACTGGAAGTACTCGAGAGGGATATCTTCTCCGTCTGAAAACTCCTTCCAGAGGCGGAAGTAGTGGGAAATGTCACTGATGAGATCCGTTTTTTTGAACTTCATCCACTGGAGCACCGACCAGAGGAGGACTCGCTCGTAAGGCGTAAAGATCGTGAGATCTGCCTTGCTCTTGGGCCTGTATTCGTATGACTCGTAGGGGTTTCTCCGGAAAGAACCGCCCGGCGCTCTCCTTCCCGTATGCGCATTTGCTGTTGGCGCCTTCACGTCGAAATATGCGTTCGACTCGGACGTCAACTGGAACGCCGCAGCCTCGGCAGGTCCTTTCGGCATGCGGATGTAGGTCGTCCCGCAGAGTGTTGTTCCTCGCTGGTTGTAGTAGATGAGGTCCACGAAGAAGATGAACTTCAGGAGCTTCGTCCGGCCGATGCGGCCGTCGTGCTCCACCGCGTATAGCAACGCATTGATCAACTTCTGCTTCCGCATCCTATCACCTCGACCCTGAAGCTTCCGCTATAACCGGGGAAACAAGTCTGTATGTGTGCGTATTACAGGTAATAAAAGATAACCCTTTCTGAACGCAGGGATGAAGGCGCGATTAACGACGGGCCGAAGGGTGCGAGTGCAGGTCGGCCAGATCATCAAGGGCCAGGTATCTCCCCTCGCAGAGGCGGAGAATTGTTGCCTCAACCACCTTCCTCGACGTTTCCCGCACAGATCCAACCGATCTTGCGATCTCGCGTAGTGTATCCAAATGTTCGGAGCTTGCGATCAAATGTTCGAAGCTTTCTGGCAAATGTTCGGAGCTCCCCGGCAAATGTTCGGAGCTCGGCTTCGAACAGATCTCAGGAGCTCCGAACATCCACCCGCCATCGGGTGGCGGCCGGGACGGTAGGAGAACGTGCTTCGGCCCGACCCCTTACTCATCAGAAGGCCTTTCCCGACCGGGCCGCCAAGAGCCACGGTGATGTCTTCCGGAAAGAGATGACGACCAGCATCTGTGTGAACATCCCACGCTCGCCGAAGGTGCTCATTACGTATCTCCTCCGGAACCTTTCGCGAGTGCAGCCCGGCCTTGTCCGGTGAGGCGGTACTTCTGGTGCCGGCTTTGTGGTTTTTCAGGGATGACACGATCATCCGGTCTGCCAGGAGTTTGCGGACAATCTTGTTGGGCCAACCCGAGATCTCTTTCTGTCCGAGCCCCCGCGAGAGTTCCGCTTTGGACTTCGGTTCGTCCTTGATAAGCCGGAGGACTCTCGTCTCCAGCGACTCTGGCTGTGACTCTGGCTGCGGAGCCAGACTGGGGGCCAGAGTCCGGCGGATGATCGTCTGGAACCCATCACTGACGGCGAACTCCGGCTCCGGCAGCCCGGCCACGTTCCGGGAAGCCTGATATGTCGGGAGTATACCCTGCAAGATAACGGACATTTATCAGACATTTATCGGACATATCGGACATCCTCTGTTTTCGGGGTGTCTGATATCTGACGCTCGGGGATTCTCTCGTCGAGGATTGAAACGCTACAAGATCCCGCAGCCTCGCGGTGCTCGAACTCCGGACCCGCACCTTCGGTGCTCCTGCTCCGTTCGCACCTGACGGTGCTCATGTTCCGGCCCTTCGGCCCGTCGCCACTCGAAAACGCTCCACGTTTTCTCGAACTCCTTCCCCGTTGGGGAAGTCGTTCATCTCACCCCCACCCTCGCGTTCCCCTCCCGCACGAGCCGCGAGTAGCACCCCTCGCAGATCTTCGCCTGCGCCTCTCGCGAGCGGTAGACCGCTTTTGCAACACCGCATACGTCGCACCGCCCGAGCTCGACCTTCACCCGGGCAAACGTCCTGGGGTCAAGCACCCCGGAGAGCGGCCGGACGCCGTTTGCAGCAGTTGCACCCGTGTTGCAAAGGGGTGCGCAAATAGGAGCGCAAACACTTTTGGTGTGCGGAATCTTCGATATGCCGTAATTTTTACAATTCGACGATAAATTAGCGCGTTCGATCTTTTCATTTGCAGCAGGTCTGGAACCACACGGCACCTCCTGTTTCTGCACGGGATCAAGATACCCTTCCAGTGGAACGGGATCAGGTGAACTGTGTGATCCGGATTTTGCTGCAAACGACCCCGGACCGCCGGCATCAATCTTTGCAGTATCGTCGCCGTTCCGGGAGATCTTGCCACCCTGCGGAGACTCCCCCTCCTCGATCTCTTTGCAACTATGTTTGCGCTCCCCTTTGCAGCACGGGTTGCGGGTGTCGCAACTCCCGCCAGAAGATGGTGGGGAGTCGTCCTCCCCTCCTTCGTCCTCGTCCTCCAGCCAGACCGCGAGCTGTGCCGTCCACTCCCGGTAGCGCTCGGCGTCGAACTGGAAGTGGGACTCGTGCCGGCGGACGGTCGTCCCGGTGCTCTCGTCGATGACCGTCGCGTCCACCACGGCGAGCGCCGGGCACTTCTCCAGCAGCCCGCAGTAGACCGTGCCCCTCGTGGTGTAGCCCTGCAGGATCCGCCGGACCTGGTGATAAGATAATCCGGTCGCCTGCTGCAGCATCCGGACCGTGAACGTCTCCCACCCCATCCGGGCGATCGTGGCGAGCGCCGCCGCTTCGTTCCGGGTCATCTTCGAGTCCTGCCCGCCGCCCTCCTGGTTGATCGCGGCGTAGAGGCGTGCCGCAGCATCGAAGTCCTGCCGGGCCGCCTCGATCCGGACCTCGTCGCCCGTCTCCTTCCCCTCCCGCTGCAGGAACCGGAGCGCCGCATGGCACTTGATCAGGTCAAAGAGCATCGCGGGGTTCCGGCGGTTCGCGACGTTCGAGAACCCTATCCGCCGGGCGAAGGGGATCCGGACGAAGATCCGCTGCTGCTTCAGGACCGACCAGAGCGCCCGGCAGGTGAGGACGTCCGGGTCGTCGCCTCTCCGGCAGGCGCCGGCCTCCGTCTCCTTGAGGTGCTCGAGCACCCTTCTGTCCTGCTCGGCCGAGTCGTCGATCCAGACCGTCAGCATCCGGTTCATCACCTGGTCGTCGCCGGGGTTCTCGACCTTGGCGAGCCACCAGACGCACCGCTCCGGGATCGAACAGACCCGGAGCTGCCGGTCGGCCGTGACGGTCCGGTGTTCGATCGGTTCGTGGAAGGACGAGGTGGCCGACTTGAGGACCTCCTGCAGGTCGTCGGAGAGCGATGTGTCGTCGAAGAGGATCACCGTCCCCGGCCGGAGGTCGTCGGCGTAGTAGAGCGCCTTGTTGGAGACGGTGCCGGTCATCCGGTGGGACTCCGGGATGAGGTTGAGCATCGTCGTGCAGGCATGGCTCTTCCCCTTCCCGGAGTTGCCAGAGATCGCGACGTGCAGCCCCTTTGTGTTCGCGACCGACTGCGAGGCGACGGACATGATCAGGCACTCTGCGACAGTCCGGTCGCCGACGTGGCTCTTGTTGAAGGTGTCGAGGAGAAAGGCGAGCGGGTCGCCGCTTTTGAGGATCTCGACGGCGCGGGCCTGGTGCTCATCCTCGATGAGGACCGGAGGAGGGGGCGGTATCTCCTCGACCTTCTTCACCGGGGCCCGGGTCCGCTTCGGCTCGTACATCTCCCTGAGTTCCGGCCAGCGCTGGGCGCCCCCGCCGCAACTGGCGTGGTGGCAGCCGGCGAAGACGGCGCCGTTCGCAAACTGGATGGCGAACGCCCCATCCTTATGCGCCGAGGAGAACGGGCACTCGTCGAGGACGTAGAGGGTCCCGCCCTGGTAGGGCCTGGTGCTCCGGACCGCGATGCCGTGGTCGAGGAGCCAGGCGGCGAGGTCGATGCCGGGGCCGTTGCCGTTCGTCCTCTTCCGTTCAGGGGGCTCTTCCCGCGGGAGGAGCGCCGCGAGGTGCTGCAGGTACTCCCGGGGCACCATGCGGACATCGTCCGGCACGGCGAGGACCTTCGCTCGCCGGTGCGGCCGCTCCGGGGTGTTGTCGCCCTTCCGGGAGAGGGTCCCGTAGAGTTTCCAGATCCGGGCGGCGTTGTGGTTCGCAGTATCGACGGTGACGGCCTCGTTCGAGAAGAGGGCGTCGAGGGTCGCGAGTGCTCCCTTCACGAGCGCGGTGGCCACATCGTCATTCTCGAGGTCCACCCGGTAGAGGAGGTGGGCGCCGTTCCCGGAGTCGGCCCGGACGGGCGAAGGGAACCCCTGCTCCGCGAGGTAGGCCGCGATCCGCTCCGCAGCGGCGAGCGCCGCGTCGTGCTCGGCATCCGTGGACGAGACCCCGCTCGGCCGGACCGGGTCGATATCGACCGGGAACCAGCGCCGGCGGACGATGTCGGCGTCGGCCGTGGTGGCGTCTTTGCGGGAGAGCCGCATCTTGATCCGGTTCGCCCGCCGGGCGAGGAGGGCGGGGTTCACCGTGTTGAGAGTCACGTAGATCCCGGCGACCGAGGGATCGGCGTCGAGGGCCTCGACGGCCCGGGCGAGCGCCTCGTGGTCGTCGAAGTAGCCCGAGTGCGTGACGCCGTCGGCGAGCGCCCGGACCTCGACCACACTGCCGGTGGTGGCGAGGACGTTCACCGCGCTTCTGATCTCGTCCATCATGCGGTCACCCCCGGCACCAGGGGGAAGAGGGGAGCGGAGATGGCCTCCCCGCGGGCGACCCGCTGGAAACTGATGAGCGGGATGATGTAGGAGCCGACGCGGGTGTGGAGCATCACCGCCTTGCCCGAAGCGTTCATCGCCGCGTGCCCCTCGATGGAAACCTCGCTGACCAGGATCCCGCCCGGGGTCGTCCGCGAGCGGTCCTCGCAGATCGGGATCACCCTGCCGTAGAAGAGCAGGTTCCTGAGGTCCTCAGGCTCGATCCGGTACTTCTCAGCATCGACGGAGATGTGGAGCGCTCCGCCGGTGCCGTGGGAGAGGGTGCCGGGCTCAGTCATGGCCGGTCGCCTCCTGTGCGGTTACGGTCGTGATGGTGTAGTAGTGGCAGCCGGTCCGGACGACGTGGATCTCCCGCACGGCCCGACCGTATCGGGCAACCTCGGCGGCCACGACCTGCTGGACCAGGTAGAGCGGGACGATACCCGCGTTTCGCTCGTCGGTAGCTGATCTTATCACTTCGGACGGAGAAGAGTTGTTGGCAGTCCCGTGTGAATCGATGTTGGCGCACGCTTCATCATGTGGGCTGCCGTCTATCCTGTCTGTGCTTTGCATTTTGTTCCCTCGTTGTTTGGCGTTATCAATCTGGCTTTACCATCGGCGATCCACTTCTCCCAGACGAGTTTCGCTATCGGGTCCGGGATGTGGTCGAGTACTTCCTGGGTGATCTCTCTCATGGCTGCTCCTGTGCGGGTGGATCATGGTGATCGGTGCTGGGGAGAGCGAGGTTGGTCGGTTGGCCTCCGAGCAGGTTCCCGCACGCAAAAAGAGGTGGGTGAAGAACGGTTTTAAGTGAGAACCGCGCTCAGTGTAAGTGGAGATCCAAAAATATATGAGAACAGATCGGTTTAACGGTTAATCTGTCACCCTGATTTTCTTAACGGATTTTCTAACGTCTTCTAAACTTTTGATATTGCCTTCCTCAATGCTGTTCCAATCTTCAAGAGATATGAAGCCAAATTTCGATGGCTTGGTGGCAACAACCACTCCCTCAAGGCCCTGTCCTCGGTGTCGTTCTGTTATTGGGGTTCTAACTGTTATGCCCACACCCTCAGTTACTCTCCCACGACGCCGTTCCATTCTTCGCCTCAGGAGTCCGGCGGTTCTTGGGTTCATGGCCACGCCCTCACGATGATTCCCTCTCACGGTAATGCTTTCGTGATGTTTTGCCCTCGAGTGGGCTGTCTTCGTTGATTTCGAAGTCCTTCCCTCTTCTCTAGCCATCTCGACACCCCTTGTTCAACATTGGACTATGTTTACTATATGATCTTATACCTTCCGATTAATGAATTGAGGTGAACCGTGTGCTCAAGATTACTGCGATTTGGACGGATGTATCCACTCTGAAAGTATATGCGAGTAATGCCGCGAGAACTATCTCGATAATCAGAATTGCAATTAGGCATATGTAAAGGGTGTCGTACGAGATGCAAATATCATCGAAAAGGCATAACCCTTTGTCCACTTTTTCCATTTTGTTCTGGAACAACCATCCCTTGATTATTAGAAGGAACGCATTCACGATGCCTGCAAATGGAATGACTGTCTGGAGGCACTCTCCGGGTTGTGTGACAAACAGCCAAGCAATAATACCAATTGTTGTAGCTCCGAGCCCTCCACCTAAATTTAGCCAATGTTTTAGACTTCTATCGATGTCGTAATTAAAGGCAAAGATAAGTTGGCATTGTTCAATTGGACTCTTTACCGCGATATTTATTGAATTTTCAAACTGTTCTTCGGTCACCTCTTCTTTTTCCCTTAAGTGCTTAGTCTCAAACTCCTCACCATCTGATGACAGTATCCGAATCTTCCGTTCGCAACTGAAATCCTTTGCAGTCCTAATTGAAATATAGGTTCTTGGAGCATCTTCTAAGCTGAAGAGGAACACGTAATACCCACGTCGCTCTATGTTATAGTTTTTAATTTCGCGGATATACTCTAGTTTGATTGTTCTGTACTCGCCTGGCCTTAATGGCTTATCGTAGGGAAACTCGATGTCGATTTGGTGTTCCATCTCTGCATCGTCAGAACCTTCTACCTCGTCTGCTGAACGATAAAATTCTAAAAGTTTACCATCTGAATCGTAAATGTGAAGCCGGGTTCTGAATTCACCAATATCATAAAAAATGCTCTTTATATCCGCATCTGAATTATTATGAAGTGTTGTCTCCTCGGAGCAGAGAACTAGAAAAGGGTCTTGAAACTCGTAAAAATACCTAATCCTAACTGTTTCAAGTTCGTCATCAGGCGAATCACTAAATTCGTCTTCCTTTTCCATGGCAAATCCTACAGGGGTTAATTAAATAGATCCTAGATCTGTTTATAAAAATGTGCCGATCTGATCTTCCCTTTAAAGGCGGTATTCTGAATTCGATGCACATTTAGGCAGTTGATGCTGGTTTCTAATAATTTCCGCTCGCTTTATTGGCCGATCCACCATTCACGTAACTACTTTGGCGAACATCTTTGGAATAGTTGTGCCGCAAAACTGCGGATTTTAGACTCTAATTCCAAATATTCCAAGGTTCTGACGACGATTATCTTCATTGTGTTGTCAATGAAATTCTAGTGAAAGGATAGTTACTTCAGAAGGAGACGTCGCCTCCATCGTCACGATGACGGGCCGCATGTTGGGTGGCCGTGCCCGGCGTCGCACTCCTCGGCACCGTCGCCACCCAGCTCATCCTCTATTGACAGTGTTGGGTATCTGGAAGAGGTCGATACAGCCAGAGAAACGCTATGAAAGATTGAAGAAATTTAGAGAAAGTTGTGTTACTGTGACAATCCCAAATCCTCCTTCAACTGCCGAACCAACTCCATATACTCCAGATACTCCCCGCTCTTCTTCGCCTCCTCCGTCGACTCGTCCACCTTCCTTGCCGCCTCCTCGACGAGCGCCATCGAACACGTCGCACAGTAGAAGGCGTCATGGGCGTTCAGGGCCTTGCACCGCGGGCACTGGCGGGGTTCGAGTGCGGTATCCATCCGGTCGGACGCGTCATCGACGAGCCCGGCGTTCTCCAGCAGCTTCCGCTCGACATCCGCGCCGGATAGATGGACATACACCTCCGGCATCGCGCTGTTCTTCTCCCAGCCGGCCACGAGCCGGAGCTCCATCTCGGAGAGCCCCTGCTTCTTACCGTTGCTCCGGGTCAGGTCCGTGAGCCGGGCATGGCGGATGGCATGCGGGTGAATCGGTTTCGTCATCCCGAGTTTCCGGGCGACGTACTTCAACTTGTTCTCGACCGTCCGGACACTCATGCGCCGGGGCTCGTGCCCATACCTCCGGGAGGTCACGAAGAGCGGGGCGTTTGCGTCCGCGCGGAGCGGGTGCGTATTGACCCAGGCCTGCAGATCCGGCACGGAGCTGATCAGGCGGAGCCGCCGCATCCCGGTCTTGCCGGTCACGATCACCACCGCGCCGTAACGGTCGAACTGGACGTGGCCGATGTTGAGGTTCAGGAGTTCCCCGATCCGGGCACCGGAGTCCCACATGAGCATGATCAGCGCCCGGTCGCGCGGCTTGTCGCAGACATCGACGAGCCGGACGATATCCTCGCGGGTGATCAGCTGGTCGACGGGGAGATGCTTGCGCGGACGCCTCATCCGGATGTTGCGGAAGAGGTCCTTCTCTCTGTCGGGGACAAGCCAGCGGAAGAAGAGTTTCAGTTCGAGGATGTCGCCCTGCAGGGTGAAGGGGCTGACGGTCGCTCTTCGCTCGATGAAGTAGTCCTCCAGCCGCTCCGGGCCTGCCTCCTGTGCGTCGCTGAACGTGCTCCAGGATAGGAAGGTGTAGATCCGCCAGAC
This sequence comes from Methanoculleus sp., assembly GCA_018433835.1. Taxonomy (GTDB): domain Archaea; phylum Halobacteriota; class Methanomicrobia; order Methanomicrobiales; family Methanoculleaceae; genus Methanoculleus. The sequence goes on along the minus strand of JAHDQM010000050.1, from coordinate 10,485 downwards.
CTTCGTATCGATGGTCTTCTGCTTCAGCTGCTTGAGCTTGAGGTGGCGAATGTACTTTTCGATGTACGTTTTATTGACCGGATCGAGGTTCTTCAGTTTCTCTATCACACTCATTGGCAACCGTTCTCCCGGCGCGGTTAAAGGTGTAAACAGCGCCAAGTGTATGTGATAGGTTTAGGGTCCAGTCTTGAAGGAGTTCAAGGGTTCGAATCCCTTCCCCCGCATCAGGTAACGTCAACCGGGGTGTAGACTCAGGTGTGCCCCGCGCTCTCCTTCGCGTCTTCGCACGGAATCGCGTTACCATTCCCTTTTTCGTCGACTCACGCCGGCTCGTGCCGCTGGAGGAAGTCGCGGATCTTTCTCGACTCCATCCACCCGAGGTCCAGCTGCCGTATGATGGCGTTGATCCGGTCGACCTGGTCGTGAATGATATCCATCTCCTTCCCGCCCTCGGAGAGTTCCACCATGCCAAGGATCACCTGCAGGGGCTGGCGGACATGATCCCCGAGGATCGCGAACTGTTCGATGTTCTGCTGGATCTGCTCGTAGGTCTGCCGCCGCAGGATATCCTCCTTCACCTGGGCAGTGATATCCTGGACGAGCACGACGTAGCCGCCCGGGGACGCCTCGTCCGCCTGTCGTATCTTCGTGATGAGCGTGTCCAGGTACCGGGTCCCGGAACGCGACGTGGCGTAGAGGTTCTGCCGTTTCACCAGTTCGAAATCGAACTCCGACGTGTAGTGGACGGTCTCGCCGCTCTTGAGCCGGGCCAGCTCCTGTTCAGGGATGTTGGGGTCCAGAAACAGATTGAAGCCCACGAGGTCGTCCCGGTCGAGGACGCCGAATATCCGGAGGGCGGCGGGGTTGACGTCGATGAGGTTTCCTGCCGCGTCGTAGTACTCGATCCCGATGGGAGACTCATTAAAAATGCTCCGGAACCGCTCTTCGCTCTCCTGCAGGGCCTCTTCGATCTGTTTACGCTTGGAGATATCCTCCACCATGCTGATGGCACGCAACGGTTTCCCGACGGGATCGCGGATGAACGTGATGGTTATACGCCCCCAGATGACCCGGCCGTCCTTCCTGATATACCGCTTCTCGAGCTGGACGCCGCGTTCCCTCCCTTCAGCCATCAATTCGTAGAGTGCCAGGGTCGGGGGAAGATCCTCCGGATGCGTGATATCGGCGATGCTCCGGCCGGCAAGCTCCTCCGCGCCGTAGCCCAGCATCCGGTGGAGGGTTGCGTTGCTCCTGATGATAACGCCGTTCGGGTCGGCGATCAGGATCCCGATCCCTGCCTCCTCGAATATCCGCCGGAACCGCTCTTCGCTCTCGCGCAGTGCCTCTTCGATCTGTTTTCGCTCCGTGACGTCCCGGGCGATGCCTTCGATGGCAATGAGCAGCTCCTCCTCGTCGCGGATGGGGACGTTCTGCGATTCCACCCAGATTACCGTCCCGTCCTTTCGGAGCCATCTGAGTATGAGCGGCCTGTCCGGAGCGAACTCTCCTCGAAAAACCGCTTCCAGGAGCGGTAGATCGTCGGGATAGATAAAACGCAACGCGATGTCCGGATCCGCATAGACCTCTTCAGGGGTATAGCCGGCGATCCGCGTAACGGCCGGGCTGATGTAGGAGAAGCGGCGAACAGGTGCAAGCTCGATCCGATAAACGATATCGCGGGCGTTGCGCAGTATGAGGTTCAGCGTATCCGTGCCCGGCCGGCACTCCTCTTCTGCCCGCACCCTGCCGGAGGCGTCAACCGCCGTGCCTGAGATGCCGACGATCCTTCCGTCGGCATCCCGGAGCGGCTCCAGTGTCATATCCAGGACGTGCCGTGTGCCGCCGGGGGTGATCGTCACCTCCTGGCGCAACACCTCCCCGGTCTCCAGCACCCGGCGTTTGAGCGAGACCAGCCTGCCGGCGTCCTCGGGCCCGAAGAGATCGGCATCGGTCCTGCCGACCACCTCCGTATCGGAGAGTCCGGACTCCCGGTTGTACGACCAGATGTAGCGCAGATCCCTGTCCTGGACAAAAACGACGACCGGGGAGTGGTCGAGGCAGGCCCGGAAGAACCGGGCAGTCGTCTCACCGGTGCTGTCGTGGAAACGGAGGATCCTGTACCCGGTCCCTGCACACGTCGCATGCCGGTCATAGACGAGAGAGAACCAGCGAAGGTCCCCGGTGCGCTCCCGGACCCGTATCGGCAACCGGTGGATGCTCCTATCGTTCTGCAGGTCTACGGCGATCTCCTGCAGGGATGCCGTATCCGGCGACAGCGGCGCCATGAGCCTGCGTATGAAGTCTGAAACGCTCGCTCCTCTCTCCTCCTCCGGGGTCACGTCCAGAAGAACGGAGAGCGTCCTGTTGAGCCAGACCACCGTCCGATCCTCATCAAACACGAGGATGCCGTCGGCTTCTCCATCAAGGGCGATGAGAAGACACTGTTCTTCGATCTGCTGCACGGAAGTCATTGTTACCCCGTCACACGAGTTGCATTGCTCTCCGTTCCCGTCTCCGATCGACCGCTTCCGGCGGGGACTCGCTGATCATTCCACGACCTCCTTGAGCGTGAACCGGAACGCAGCGCCCGCTTCCGTGGTGCCGGCCACCCGATCCTCGACCCAGATGCGCCCGCCGTAACGCTCCAGGAGCGTGCGGCAGATGTAGAGGCCGAGCCCCTCCCCCCGTGCCCGGGTCCGCCCTCGTTCGAACCGATGGAAGATCGCCTCCTTTAGTTCATCGGGAATGCCGGGGCCGGTGTCGGCCACGGCGACGACGACGCTGCCGTCGAGCGTCTCGACCGAGATGGCAATAACGACGTCGGGGCCGCCGAACTTGACGGCATTTCCGATGAGATTGTGGAAGACTTCGGCAAGGAGATCGTCCGCCCAGACCATGCGAGAGACCCCCCCGTACCTGATCTCGGCTTCGGGGAAGTTCTTCCGTTCGCTGACGATCACGCCGTGAAGGTCGATGGGTTTCAACGGCGCATGTTCCTGATGAATTTTGCGGATCATTGCAACATTCGCCAGAATCTCCGTGCTTTTATCGATGCTCCCCTTCATCTTCCGAACATACTCTTTGGGCTCCCTATCGAGGATCTGCATCAGCAGGTCGGTATACAGGGTGGCGACGCAGTTGGCGTTCCTGATGTCGTGCGTGAGGATGTCCAGGTACAGGTTCGCTTCGCGGTGTGCGCTCTCAAGCTCGTTGTAGAGCCGAGCCCGTTCTTCTTCGGCCCGCTTGCGGTCGGTGATATCCTGCGCGAACTCGATGAGACCGATAATCTCCCCACTCTCGTCGGTGACGGGATACCCCCGAAGGAAGAAGACGCTCCCGTCGGGCGCGGTGATCTCGGTCTCCTGGGGCTGTTTGGTCTCCCGGGCGAGAACAATCGGGCATATGTCGCAGACGCTTGTACGGTTGTGCCATATCTCGTAGCATCGATGCCCGACCAGGTCCTCCGGTTCCCTGCCGATGAATGCGGCGGCGGCGCGGTTGACCCAGAGGACCTTTAGATCCGTGTCGTAGTAGGCGAACATCTCGGCAGTCGAGTCCAGAATAAGGGCTTTTTCCCGTTCTGCCCGCCGCAGGGCCTCTTCGGTCCGCTTACGGTCCGTGATATCCCATGCGTTTACGACAAAGCCCCTGATATGGGGGTCATCTAAGAGGTTGGTCACGATTGCCTCGATCACGTGCGTGCCGCGCGGGCCCGTGAAGCGGACCTCGAACTGCACACTCCCTCCCGGCCTCTCTGCCAGGGTCGATACCACTTCCTCCACCCGCGGCAGATCCTCGGGCTGGATCATATCGAACGCACGCCTCCCGATCAGCATATCGGGCGGAAAACCGTCTATCCGCTCGATAGGCGGGCTCGCAAACCGGATCTTCAGCTGTTCGTCGACAATGAGGATGAATTCGGAGCCCTTCTCGATGAGAGCCCGGAACGTCTTTTCGCTCCCACGCAGTTCGGCCTCCGCCCGGTGCCGCTGGAGAGCAATCGAAGCAAGGCTCCGGAAGACCTCGATAGCCCGGAAATTGACCTCTCCGCCCTCCCACCGGGTGAGGATCACCGCCGTCCCGAAGATTTCGCCTTTCCAGGTGAACGGGATGCAGTACATGGCCCCGAGGCAGGCAATAGCCTCGAATTTACGGCAGATCTCCTGCGAGATCTGCCCGAGGGCGATTTCCTGCAGCCCTCCTTTCACCTCCTCGATCTCGCCGCGGATCATGATTGTCCGGATATGCGAGGGGAGGTCGAGCGAGATCCCGGTGAGGTCCTCCCCGAAGATCTCGATGATATCCGGCAGGAACGGCTCGATGCCGAAAAACGCCCGCGGGCTCAGGGTGTCCGCCCGGATATCGGCGGCACTCACGATGACGATGGAACCGGGCGCGAGTTCATGGAGGTAGGTGCCGATTGCGGAGAAGATGTCGGCCTCGTCCGGTATCCCGGCAAGCTCCGTCGCCGCCCGGGAGAGGAAAGCCAGATCGCCCGATTTCCGCCGCACTTCCCCTTCGGCGGCCTCCCGGCGGGTGACGTCGCGGAACCGGACGAGCCAGTCCCCGGTCGCCAACACCTGCCGGGAGGAGAAGGCGTACCATCTCTCTTCGGCGGCCGAGGTGATCCTGACCGTGATTCCGTCGGACTCGGTGTGGTTCTGCAGCAGCGAGAGGATCCGCTCCCTCGGGTCCCGATCCGTCACCTCTTTCGGGAGGATTTGGTCGGCGACGATGCGGGCCGCATCCGCATCGCGGGCGTCATCAGCGGAGATCCCGGCGAGGCGCTCCATGGAAGAAGTGATGGTGCGGACTCTCAGGTCCCCATCGGCGAGAATGGCGGCATCATCCATGGCATCCAGTATCTGCGGTATCTCGGGTCGCACCTCCATGTCCGGTTCAGTGGTCTGCATACGGCCAGCCCTGCCCGGCAGGATCACCATCGGCAGGGAGATCCTCGTGCAGGGTTCTCCACGGGGATAACGTCACGGGAGGTATATAATTGTCTGTCTGCCGGCCCGTCCGGGCAGCCTGCCCGCCCTTTTTGTGCGCCGGGGGGGATCTCGCTACGGCAGAACCTTTCAGCTTCGCCCCGGTAGTACCGTTCCTCACCCGGCAGGCGGTACCCGGGCATTCCTGGGATGGGCTTAAGGCCGAACGGTCAGAGCAGGTCGTTGCGCCCAAGATACTCGCGGATCTTGCCGGACTCCACCCAGCCCCGGTCGAGGTTCCTGATATATCCGTTTATCCGCCGGACCTGCTCCCTGATCTTCTCTGCCGTCTCTCCTCGTCCTCCATCAGATCCGCCCGGGCAAGGATCTCCTGCAGGGGATGGCGGACATGGTCGCCGAGGATCCTCAGCACCGCCGGGGAGATATAGGCGATCCCGCCCTCGTGGTAGCAGGTGTAGATCATATCGAAACTCTGCTGCGTGATCTCCCGGAACTGCGATTCGCCCTTCTCAGGGAGGGTCCGCCGGTCCCGGCGCACGGCACGACCGCAGCGGAATCAAAACGTACATATAGCGGATAGAAGCATCTCCGCGGTGCGGCTGGAGACCCGCATCGGGCGCGATAATGCACCATCGCAAAAACCATTTTTTCCCGGCGCGTTCCGGCAAAGGGATACTGCCGGCGGCAAACAGCCAGTTTGCGATCATCGCTCCGGAGCTGGGGCTCATATTTCTCTTCATCGCGCTGGTATCGTGCACCCCGTTCCTGGTCGGTCTCTGGTACGGCGAAGCCGATCTCCTCCTCCCGATGGCCTCGGCGCCGGCGGGGTTCGGTATCATCGGGGTCTGGCTTGCCGGTATCCCGAAGGCGGAGGGGGAAGCCCGCCTCTCCGTCGCGTTCTCTGCGGTCGCCCTGGTCTGGCTCGCCGCCGCCCTGATAGGTGCGCTGCCGTATACGTTCGGTCTCGGGCTCTCCTACACCGACAGCGTGTTCGAGGCGATGTCGGGCTGGACGGGCACGGGCCTCTCCCTCCTCCCTTCAGTCGATACCACGCCGAGGACGATCCTCTTCTGGCGGTCGCTGACCCAGTGGGTGGGCGGGCTCGGGATCGTCGCGTTCACCATCGCTCTCTCGGGCAGGTCGGGCCTGACCCGGTTCAGGCTCTACCGCTCGGAAGGGCGGTCCGAGACGTTCATGCCGAGCGTCGTGGCCACCGGCTTTGAGATGTGGCGGATCTATCTGGTGCTCACGGCCCTCGGCATCGGACTCGTCCTCTTCTCGGGCATACCCATCTGGGATACCGCGAACATCGTCATGACGGCGATATCGACCGGCGGATTTTCGGTGCATACGGCAGGTATCCTCTACTACGAGAGTCCGTTCCTCGAGATGCTCGTCGTCCCGATCATGATCGCCGGAGCCCTGCCGTTCAAACTCTACTTCCTCCTCTACTACAGAAGGACGTTCGGGCTCTTCGCGGATCGGCAGGCGATCCTCCTCTTCGCGCTCATCGTTGCCGGGTGTACTGCCGTCACCTTCGACCTCGTGTCCATCTCGTCCCTCGCGCCCGCCGAGGCCCTCCGTGAGGGCATCTTCATGACGGTGAGCGGCATCACCTGCACCGGGTTCCAGAACGCGGACCCCGGGAGCTGGTACGGCACGACGGTGATGATCCTTGCCGCGCTGATGCTGATCGGCGGATCGGCGGGGAGCACCGCCGGCGGCATCAAACTCGGCCGGATCATCCTCGGCCTTGAGGTGCTTCGCTGGTGGTTCCGGAGGCTTCATACCGGCTGGCGGACGATCACCCCGCTCCGGCACGACGGGCGGCCGATCCTCGAGCACCTTCCGGAGTACGAGGTCTCGAAGAGCATGCTCGTCGTCGTGCTCTTCGTCCTGATGGTCGCGGTCGCCACCCTTCTCCTGCTCCATCTTGCGCCGCAGGACGGGTTCGACTCCGCCGACGTCATCTTCGAGGTAGTCTCCGCCGCGGCCAACGTCGGGATCAGCACCGGGTTCGTGAACCCCGGCATGAGTCCTGCGGCGAAGTGGCTCTTCATCGCCGTTATGTGGACGGGAAGGCTGGAGATCGTGCCCGTCATCGCCCTGGTGGCCGGGGCGGCACGGAGGCTGTGAAGGCAACGGTCGGCAGGGATCCGCGGTAACGGGGAGAACAGTGTGTCGAACCGGATATCCGGCCCAAAAAAGAGGATGTGTGAAGGTTGGGGGCCTAGTTCTTCCTGGCCTTGTCCTGAACCTTCTCCGCCTTCTTGTCCTGTTTCTTACCCTGAGGTTTGTTCTCCTTTGCCATGAGTGACACACCTCCTTCCCGAGGAGGGATAGATCTGATATCGCCCGGTCAGGATATAAATTTTATCTTCGCCCTGCCATTTTTTCCAGGATTCAGGAGAAATTATGTGTTTTTATCGCTCTTCGGTCATGAAGAGATCGAAGGGGCGCTCGATCGCGGGAAATGCCGGGGGCCAAGGGCCTTACGTCCCGCGCCTGGCGCCGGAGAGCATATAAAGCGCGATCAGCGAGAGTCCCCCGATCACTTCGACGCCTATCACGAGGGCCACGACCGGGATCGCGCCGGCAACCGCGAGGCCTCCCGTTATCGGCCCGAACTCGGCCGGTGTCCCCGCAGGTGCCGATCCCGGCTCGGCGAGCCAGTCGCAGAAGAGCGCGGCACCGACCGCAAGCATGACGACCGCCATGAGGGTGAAGATGAGCAAACCCAGGACCTCAGTCTTTCGCAGCGATTTTCCCGCAACGCGCAACGACGCCATTTTTGCACCCCTGCTCTCATGCATATCTTTCACCCCATGCACCCGTCCGGTGCTCGCCGGAAGCGGCCGTCTCCAGAGGGCGTGCTGCACCTGCGGTATTTGCGGCCGGCAGACGAGGGGTCACGGAATCACCCGGCACAGATGGTAGTTCTCCTTTCATCAGCGTAGAATCGTCGACACGCCGATGCCGAAGCCGCGGCCACAATTCTACATGATTGAACATGACAATACTATGAGACAGAGGATATATTTAATGGTACGCATCCCACCCCCCAATGCACCCGGAGAATCGTGTTCCGGGGAGGATACACACCCGCGGCCTCATCCGCCGATACCGGCTGCGAGATGCCGCAGCGGGACTGGGGCGACCTCTCCCCTGCAGAATTCCCGTTTCAAGCGGAATACCGCGGGGAAGGTTGGAATACACCAAGACTTTTATCCGTTTCTCTCCAACGGATATGAGAATGCCTCGCCTCTACCTCGGAAAGATCCTGCTCCGCTGGTGCGACTCCTGCCACGCTCCCGTGCTCTCCGGGGTCTGCGCCTGCGGCGCCCCGACCCGCCCGGTAGCCGTGACGCCGCCGGGAGACGCACGCCCTGCGTCTCCCGACGACGTCGAGCGGGTCAATCGCATATTCAGCGAGCATTTCGGAGCGCCGTTGATACCGGAAGGCCATATCGCGCTCCTCAACAAGGTTCCCGCCGAGGACCGGATGGACGAGATCGTCCTCGGCGGCGCGGTCGTGGGCGCGATCCGCTACTTCCCGGAGGAGCGGCGCTGGGAGCCCCTCCCGCGCCCTGCCGCCGCGGCTTACCTGCGGCCGACGAAACGCTGCGTCGTCGTCGACGACGGCGCGATCCCGTCCATCCGAGACGGGGGGGCAAGCGTCCTCGCACCGGGCCTCGTCTCGATCGACCCTGCCGTCGCCGAAGGCGACGAGGTCTTCATCCTGACGAGAGCCGGCGAGTGCATCGGCGTCGGCAGGGCTAAGGTCGACGCCGCCACCGCCGCGACGATGAAGCGGGGGCTCGTCGTCCGGACGCGGAAGAACGTGCCCTCGGTCTGCGTCCCCGGCGAGGCGACGTGGGAGGATGCCGTCGCGGCAAACGAACCGGTCCTCGCGGACTACGAGGCCGCGAGCATCCGGTTCGTCCGGGAGGTCGCGGAACAGAACTCCGAGCGGCCCACGGTCTCCTACTCCGGCGGAAAGGACAGCCTCGCGACCCTGCTCGTCGTCTTAAAAGCGCTCGGCCCGGTGCCGCTCCTCTTTGCCGACACGGGGCTCGAGTTCCCGGAGACCTGCGAGAACGTGGACGAGGTGGCGGAACGCTACGGGCTCGATGTCATCCGGGTCTGCGACGAAGAGACGTTCTGGAAGACGTTCGATGAGAACGGCCCGCCGGCCGTGGACAGCCGCTGGTGCTGCAGGGTCTGCAAACTCCACCCCGTCGGCCGCCTGATCGGCGAACACTGGGGGGAGTGCCTCTCGTTCATCGGGCAGCGGAAGTACGAGTCGGTGCGGCGGATGCAGAGCAGGCGGGTCTGGCGGAACCCACATGTCCCGCAACAACTCTCGGCGGCCCCCATCCAGCAGTGGACGGCGATGCACGTCTGGCTCTACATCTTCCGCGAGAAGGCACCCTACAACCGCCTCCACGAGCGGGGGCTCGACCGCATCGGGTGCTTCATGTGCCCCTCAAGCGACCTTGCGACGTTTGAAATCATCGGGGAGTCCCACCCAGAACTCCTGGAGATGTGGCATGACAGACTCGCCCGGTGGCAGGAGAAGCAGGGGCTCTCCCGCGACTGGATCGAGCGCGGGCTGTGGCGGAAACGAGGAGATGCGGATGAAGAAGAAGATAGTTATAATTGATTACGGCCTGGGCAACCTGCGGAGCGTCCTCCGGGGCCTTGAGCGGGCGGGAGCGGCGGCGACGATCACGGCGGACCCGGAGGCGATCGCGTCGGCCGACGGCATCGTCCTCCCCGGTGTGGGGGCGTTCCGGGACGGGATGGAGATGCTCGGCGGTCTGCAGGGCACCGTCCTTGCCGCCGCCGGCGATACGCCGCTCCTCGGGATCTGCCTCGGGATGCAGATGCTCATGGACAGCAGCGAAGAGCACGGCGTCCACCGCGGGCTCGGCCTCGTGCCGGGAGACGTGAAACGGTTCGTCCCGGCCGCCGGGGAGAAGGTCCCCCACATGGGGTGGAACACCATCCGCACCGACCCAGAAACCCCGCTCTTTTACGGGCTCCGCGAGGAGGAGTACGTCTACTTCGTCCACTCCTACTACGCGGCGGCCGCACCGGACCATACCCTCGCGAGCACCACCTACATCCGCCCCTTCGCCTCCGCCGTCAACAGCAATCTCACCTACGGGGTCCAGTTCCACCCCGAGAAGAGCGGTGCGGTCGGTCTGAAGATCCTCGAGAACTTTATCGAGCGGATCTGCTGAGTGCGACGGGCCGAAGGGCCGGAGCCTGAGCACCGAAGGTGTGAGTGCGACGGGCCGAAGGGCCGGAGCTCGAGAAGACCGAAGTTCTTCGAGCGGGCCGCCTGTTTTTTTTGTCCCCGATGTGGGCGGTGCTTTTTTGGTGTGCCGGTGTAGCGGTGGGGTTGAGAGAGGGGCCAGGTTTACTGAAGGTGATCGCGCCCCGGACACGGCTTTCCAGTGGATATCGCGATTGGGGGAGGGGCTGACGGGGAGGGGGGAGTATTCCCCCCAGATCGGAAGAGCACACG
>JAHDQM010000044.1 GCA_018433835.1 Methanoculleus sp. | reverse complement strand
TGAGCGTAGCGAACGTGAGCACTGGAGGTGCGAGGAGCGGAGTTTGAGCCCGGAAGGTGCGAGCGGCGACGGACCCCCCCCTGTCCCCTCCCCCCTATGGCGATTCCACCACGGTCCACTGTACCGGGATTGCCGGGGAAAACCCTGCCACGACCTCGGAGACGTATGCGCGTCCCCCTCCCCAACCACACCTGGCTCCGTCTCCCTCCCGCCACGCCCCGACAGCAATCTCTTCTATCCCGCAGCACCTACCCTGTACCAGATGTCTCACCCGTTCCTCTCACAAGACCCACTGATCAGACCCGAGCGTCCGATGATGGCGCTCGTCCTCGGCAACACCGTGCTCTCCACCGTCCCCGGCATATCGGGTGCCGGGCCGACCCCCGAAAAGACCCTGCTCACCCCTGTCCTGGACGCGGAGCTCGTCACGACCGGCGCGATCACGAGTGTGCCGGCCCGGCCGAACACACCCACCGGGTGCCCGACGCCGGCGACCATCACCCGGGCGATGGTGGAACTGACCGATCTATCTCCCGTCCTTATCAACGCGGGGCTCGCCCATACTCCCACCGTGCCCTGCCTGGACGTCTACGGGAGCCCCGGCGGCGATCCCCGGAAGGAGGACGCGGTGCCGCAGGCGGCGCTACTCTTTGAGCGGGGCGAGACGGTCGGCCGGCTTCTCTCGCAGTACAGCGACTTCCTGATGCTCGGGGAGTGCGTTCCCGGCGGGACGACCACCGCCCTCTGCGTTCTGCGGGCGCTCGGCTACGATGCCTCTGTCAGCAGCGCGTTTGCCGAGAACCCCCTCGGCCTGAAAGATGCCGTCTGCAGGGAAGTGCTCGCCCGGATAGACGAGACGGACGCAAAAGAGCCCCTTGAGATCCTCCGCGCCGCGGGCGACCCCATGATGCCGGTGGCGGCAGGGATCGCGAGCACCTATGCCGGCGACATTCTTTTCGCCGGAGGGACCCAGATGCTTGCCGTGGCGGCTACCTTAAAAGCGCTCGGAAAACGGGTCCCGCGCCTTGCGACGACGGTTTACGTCAGGGACGATCCCTCGGCCGGGTTCGTCCGGACGGTCGCCGCCGTCGGCACCACTGCGTACTTCGTCGACCCGAACTTCGCCGGTATCGGGCACGTCGGGCTCGCTCGCTACTGCATCGGCGAGGTCAAGGAAGGGATGGGCGCCGGCGGTGCCCTGACGCTCGCTTACTTGATGGGTCACGAGCCCGAGGAGATCACCCGGAAAGTCTTTGATTTCGTCAGGAAGTATGCTTGAGGGAAGGACTATACCCTTTTACATCAACCTATAAGCAATGCTTCCACTTTATGTGGTCAACAATTACGGACAGTTCAACCACCTGATCCTCCGGGCGCTCCGTGACATGGATCTTGAGGCCACGATGATCTCGAATGTTACGCCGCCGGCCGAGGTCGCCCGGGGCTGCCGGGGCATCATCCTCGGCGGCGGCCCGACCCTCGATCGCGCCGGGGTCGCTCCCGCGTACCTTGACCTCGATCTTCCCGTTCTCGGCATCTGTCTTGGGTTGCACATCATGGCGACGGCCCGCGGAGGCGCGATCCGCCGGGGTGCAAGCGGGGGGTTCGGTGCGGTCGAGGTTGAGATCCTTGAACGGAGTAGCCTCCTTGAGGGCTACCCGGACCGGATGCAGGTATGGGCGTCGCATGCGGACGAGGTCTCGGTGGTCCCGGAAGGGTTTATCCGGCTTGCAGAGTCGGCTATCTGCGGTGTGGAGGCGATGGCGTCTCCGGATGAGCGCCTCTACGGCATCCAGTGGCACCCGGAGGTCAGCCATACCGTCAACGGGCGGCTTCTCTTTGAGAATTTTGACAGGATATGCTCGGAATAGACGACGTTGCGAGCCGGGTCGGGTCTTTCGGGTTCCGTTGCCGGGAGTGCGGTGCCTGTTGCCGGCGGGTCGCGGAAGACTCGAACCTCGTGATCGTGAGCCCTGCCGAGGTCCGGACAATCATGGCGGCTACCGGGATGGCCTGGGACGAGGTCGCCGAACCCTATCCCGATTTTATCAGCGCCGGGGACGGCGGGGAGTACACCCTTGCCTGGTGCATCAGGCGCACGGCAGACGCCTGTGTCTTTCTCAGGGATGGGCGGTGCTCTGTTTATGCTCATCGTCCCTGGATCTGCCGCACCTACCCGTTTATGCTGGTGGACGACGATCTGCTGGTCTCGGAATGCCCCGGCCTCGGCACGCCCCTCTCCCCTCGCGGCGTGCACGGTGCGGCAGCCGACCTCTGCAGGCGTCAGGCTGCCGAGGCGACGGAAGAGGCCGGTATCCGCGCTGTTTACCGAAGAGCGACGATGCCGCCGGGAAAACGCGTCGTGATCGACAGCGAGGGCGTGAAGGTGCTCCATGACTGAGATTCGTCTCGTCGGGACGGCCCATGTCTCGCAGAAAAGCGTTGAGGAAGTCCGGTCCGCGATCGAGGAGTTCCAGCCCGGCATCGTCGGCGTCGAACTTGACCGGGGCCGGTTCATATCGCTCAGAGAGGAGGCACCCGAGCCCTCGGTTGCGGAGATCCTGAAGGCCGGGAACTTTGGTCAGCTCCTCGTCCAGTGGATGCTCACCTTCATCCAGCAACGGATCGGCGCCGAAACCGGCGTGAAACCCGGTGCCGAGATGCTGGTCGCCATCGAGGAAGCTGAAGCGCACCAGAAGCCCGTGGCGCTCATCGACCGGGATATTCGGATCACGCTTGCCCGGTTCTGGGGCATGATGGGGATCTGGGAGAAGATCAAGCTCATCGGGGCCCTGATCTACTCGCTCGTGGGTGTCGAGAGCCAGGAGATCGACGTTGACGAGTTCACGAACCAGGACGTGGTGAGTGCCGCGATGGAGGAGTTCCGGAAGTTCTCTCCCCAGGGTGCCCAGGCCCTGATCGATGAGCGGGACGCCTATCTTGCTCACCAGATCCTGATGCTCGGGAGCCGGTACGAGCGGGTGCTCGCCGTCGTCGGTGCCGGACACATCCGGGGGGTGCAGCGCTACCTCGACGCACCGGAGACGCTGCCGCCGCTCCCGGCCCTGACCGCCGGGGTGAAGGGTCTGCCGTGGGGCAAAATCCTCGGGACGGCCGTCACCGTCCTCTTCCTCCTCCTGATCGCCGCGATAGCCTTCTCGGGTTTGGGGTTCGACGTCCTGCTGGCCACCCTCCTCTACTGGGTCCTGATCAACGGCACCTTAAGCGCCGCACTCACGCTGCTCGCCGGCGGGCATCCCTTCTCGGCCGCCACGGCGTTTGCAGTCTCCTGGATGACGTCCCTCAACCCGCTGCTTGCAGCGGGATGGTTTGCGGCAATCGTCGAGGCGAAGATCCGCAAGCCCGCCGCCGGTGAGTTGCGGCAGATCGTCGAGGCGGAGACCATCTCGGAGATGCGCAAGATCCCGCTTTTTAGGGTGGTGCTGGTTGCAGCTCTCGCGAACGTCGGGAGCACGCTCGGGACCGTCGCCTACTTCATATTCATCTTCCCGGTCCTCGGGATCGATCCGGCCGTGGTCATCGTCGACGGCTTCTCGAACATGCTACAGATAATACAGGGCCTCTTTTAGGCCCGCGTCCCTGTCGGGGGCACTTCCCCCTCCGTTTCCCCAAGGTATTTAGGCCTGGAGTGCCCATCATCGTTGCATGAGTCCGATTGGTGGAACGGTTAATCTCGGTGTCACCGTAATAAGGAGCAGGCACAGCGTGCGGAAGTACAAGGATAGCCCTGTCGAGGATAAGATCGTCAAAGACGCCCTCGACTGCGCGCGCCTTGCCCCTACTGCGAGAAACGAGCAGCCCTGGCTCTTTGGGACCGTCCAGAACCGCGATACGCTGCGGGCGATCGCGGACCTGGCTGAGAACGCCAGGTTCATCGCCGATGCGCCCATCTGTTTCGCCGTCTTCGGGAAGAGGGATGCGAAGTATTACCTCGAAGACTGCTGTGCAGCGACGATGCAGCTCCTTCTCGCGCTCCAGGCATGGGGGGTCGGGTCCTGCTGGGTTGCGGGAGAGAAGAAGGATTATGCCGAGGATGTCCGGAAACTTCTCAACGTCCCTGAGGAATACAGGCTTGTATCCCTCGTGCCCGCGGGATACCCCGAGGAGATCCTGATCGCGAAGAAGAAACTCCCCGACGAGGTCACGTTCTTCGAGCGCTACGAGGAAGAATAGGCGGACACACCGCAAAAGTATCTTTTTTGGCTTTGTTGAAACCCCACTTGCTTGCTCCAGATGGCCGCAATCGGGGGTAGGTGCGCCGGGGCACGGCTTTCCACTGGGTATCGCACCTAGCGGTGCTCCTGCTCCGGACGTTCCGTCCATCGCATATCGCCATGACTGCCCCCGCCCCTGGGGCGGGGGAGGAGCGCGAAGCGCGGGTGGGGTGGGGCTGATGAGATGTGTGGCTCGTAGCGAGGTGGAGACAGGGGAGGGGGTCCCCCCTCGCACCTATCGGTGCTCGTGCTCCGCTCCTTCGGAGCATCGCACTCCCCGTCAGCCCCACCCCCAATGGCGATAAACGACCGGCGGGACGGCGGGAGTTCGAGCACCGAAGGTGCGCAGGCCACCATGGTCCACTGCATGAGGACATGCCCGAGAAAAAAGTCGTCCCAGGGACAAGCCTGGTCCGGCACCAGCCTCATCAGGGTAAGGATGAAGATCAGAACGGGGTTTCAAAAGAGCCCTTTTTTATTTTTAACGCCCGGGCCTTTCTCTGTCTCGCCCCACGCTCCCCGGGGTTCCGACATGTTCCCTAGTCGTCGCTCTGCTTTGCCGGGCAGTAGGGGCAGAGGGCGTTATCGACATCGTCGGCTTTCTCCCGGACGGGGCAGAGGTACTCCCCGTCCCTGACCTCGACTTCGAGCCCGCCGGGAAACGGCGTGCCCGCCGGGTGGGCGGGGCGGTCGAGGACGAAGATGTTGAAGGCGGCAAGGAGGAAGTAGAGGAGTTCGAGGTGCTGCTGCTCCTCGCCCAGTGCAAGGCACGTCCTCTCGACCATTCGAGAGAATTCCTGGAATTCCTCCGGGAGCGGCTCGTCCGGTATACTCTGACCGCCCCGGCGGGCGGCGGAGACGAGGGTATGGTGCGTCTCAAAGATCTGCTCCATCACCCGGGGATAGAGGCGCCGCCGGTACCCGGCGGGGACGGACCGGAGGTCCTGCTCCACCCTTCCCCGCATCGCCTGGAGGTCGAAGAGCGAGTAGCCGGAGACCTCCCGGTAGAGGATATCTGCAAGTTCCGCCCGGGTCCTTGCCGGCCGCAGGCGGGCACAGACCCGGCGGACGTCTGCCGGACTCCGATGCGTACTCATCGTATCACCCGGGTAGATCTTGATCTTCAGATGCATCAATCCATACCCTGATCACGCCATAAGGGTGGTGTGTTCGTGTCTCGGATAGTCCCGGGGCACGGTGTGACGCCCTGAAAAAAGGGAGGACGTGTAAAAAGGGGTTGTTGTCCGGGCATCGGGCACATACTTCCCCTCTGACTCGCTTGAGGGGAGGGCCCCGGATACAATCACATGGGGGATGTGGGTGTAGAGTGCATTGGTCAAAGTGCCGTATCACCACGCTCCCGTGTCCTGACTCTGATCGCATCTTCGAGCGGTGCGATGAAGATCTTTCCGTCGCCTATCTGGCCGGTCGCTGCACTGGTGGCGATGATGTCGATGACCTTCTCAACATCTGCATCTGGCACCACTACCTCGATCTTTGTCTTGGGAATCAGGTCGACGACGTACTCGGCGCCCCTCCATTGCTGGACGATCCCCTTCTGTCTTCCGCGACCCTTCACCTCGGTGACGGTCATGGAATCGAATCCCGCGCTTTCGAGGGCGTGTTTGACGCTCTCGAACTTCATAGTCCGAATGATTGCTTCGATCTTCTTCATGCTTTCTCACCGTCCAGAACCGGCTCCGCGATCACGAAGTTCGGATAGGTGCTCACACCATGTTCTCCGATGTCGAGCCCCTGCATCTCTTCCGCCGGAGGTACCCGGATGCCGACCGTGTACTTGAGGGCGGCGAAGAGTATAAGCCCTAACCCGAATGCCCAGGCGAAGTTGACCACCATGCTGATGGCCTGCACGGCCAGGAATCCGGCGTTGCCGTAGAGCAGCCCGGTCACGAGCGGACCTTCGGTAGTATACACGCCGTAGGTGCCATCTGCGAAGATGCCGAGCGCGAGCAGCCCCCAGGCGCCGTTGAACCCATGCACAGAGACCGCGCCCACCGGATCGTCGATGTGGAGCACCCAGTCGAGGAGCCAGACACCGACGTAGATGACGATGCCGGCGATGATGCCGATGACGACGGATGCCCACGGGCTCACCCACGCGCAGGATGCGGTTATGGCGACGAGGCCGCCGAGCACCCCGTTCCCGGTCATGCTGACGTCGGGCTTTCCGAACCGCCACCAGGTGATGAACAGCGTGGTGACCGCGCCCGCGGCCGAAGCCAGTACGGTGTTGGCAGCGATGACCGAGATCCGCAGCTCGGTGGCGGCAAGGGTGCTTCCAGGGTTGAACCCGAACCAGCCGAACCAGAGGATGAAGACGCCGAGTACGGCGAACGTCAGGGCGTGCCCCGGGATGGCTACGGGTGTGCCGTCTTTCCTGAACTTCCCGATCCGGGGACCGAGGAGCAGGGCGCCAGCCAGGCCGATGAAACCGCCGATGGCGTGGACGACCCCGGAACCGGCGAAGTCGAGCGCACCGTAGCCGCCGCCGAGGTTGACCATGAAGTCCGCGGCGTTCAGCCAGCCGCCGCCCCACAGCCAGTGCCCGTAGATGGGGTAGATGAGCGCGGTGATGGCGACGCTCGCTATCAGGTAGGTGGAGAACTTCACCCGTTCCGCCACCGCACCCGAGACGATGGTGGCCGCCGTTGCCGCGAAGACCATCTGGAAGAACCAGAGTTCGATGGTGCTTACGTCGTAGGCGTCCCCGAGGAGGAAGAACCCGTCCGTGCCGAAAAGCAGTCCGGTGATCCCGGAGGCGGTGCCGAACATCAGAGCGAACCCGACCGCCCAGTAGGAGAGGGCGCCGAACGAGAAGTCCGCAAGATTCTTCATCATGATGTTGGCGGTGTTTTTCGCCCGGGTCAGCCCCGACTCGACCATTGCAAACCCTGCCTGCATGAACATGACCAGGAATCCACAGATCAGGGTCCATGCAAAGTTGACGGGTGCATTAGGATCGCCCTCGAGGGTTTCGGCGCCGTTCGGGTCCTGAGCAAGGGCCGGCGTGACGAGCATCGCCAGGAGGACGACGATCAGCATAACGTGTATGTGTCTCAGATTCACCATATTCACCTCTGTCTCATATGGTAGAAGGAAGTTTCCTTCCACCATATTTAGATCTTTCTATTTCGCTCTGATTGCTCTGCTTCGTGCGCCGCGAGCAGGGCTGCATGGTACGTGGTCTGATTCCGGAAATTATGTGGTAATTCTATGATTGTGGTGTGGTGCAGGGCCGCGTTCTTCCGGGGTGCCCCTGGACAACACTCTTTGTGGGGCGCATCTCTCCGTCTGGCGCATTCGGCAAAGCTGGGGCGCAAATTAAAAATATTTATAACCATTGGAAGGCAACTTCCTTCCGATGTATGGTGACGGTTACCTGCGGAAATTGCCTATGGGTGACCCGGAGGCCGGGGCATGATTGACACCGGCTCTACGGCGTTTGTTCTCATCTGCACGGCCATGGTCATGTTGATGACTCCTGGAGTAGGGCTCTTCTACGGCGGGCTCGTGCGGCGCAAGAACTCCATCTCCATGATCGCGCTGGCGTTCATTGCATTTGCCGTCGTCACCCTCCAGTGGGTGATCTTCGGCTACAGCCTGGCCTTCGGGTCTGATATCGGCGGGCTGATAGGAAACCTCGAGTACGTCTTCCTGAACGGCGTCTGCATGGACGGCGACGGCATCCCTGACCTGCTCTTCATGGTCTTCCAGCTGGTCTTTGCCGGGCTGACTCTGGCCATCGTCACGTCGGCGGTTGCCGAACGGGTGAAGCTGAGCTCGTTCATCATCTTCGGCCTGCTCTGGACGACGCTGGTGTACGATCCGCTCGCCCACTGGGCGTGGGGCGGGGGCTGGGCCGCACAGCTGGGTGCGCTCGACTTTGCCGGCGGCACGGTCGTCCATATCAGTTCCGGATTCTCGGCGCTCGCACTCGCGCTCGTCATCGGCAAGCGCGTCGGATTCGGGCAGTACAGCATGGAGCCCCACAACATCCCGATGACCCTGCTCGGAGGAGCGCTCCTGTGGTTCGGGTGGTTCGGGTTCAACGCCGGCAGCGCGCTGGCAGCCAACGGCCTGGCAGCCAACGCCTTCGTAGTCACCATAATCGCCGCGGCCGCAGGGGCTCTCGCCTGGCTCTTCGCCTCCTGGACCCGCGGCAAACCGAGTTCGCTTGGTATGATCAGCGGTGCCATCGCCGGACTTGTCGCCATTACTCCGGCGGCCGGGTTCGTCGAACCCATGGCTTCAATTGCGATCGGTGCGGTCGCGGGCATCATCTGCTACGGGGCCCTGCTCTTCCGGATGCGGAAGGGCCTGGATGAGAGCCTGGATGCCTGGGCAATCCACGGCGTCGGTGGTTTCTGGGGCGCTCTGGCGACCGGCGTCTTTGCGGTTGCGGCAGTCGGCGGTGTCGACGGCCTGCTCTATGGAAACCCCGGTCAGTTCGTCATCCAGCTGGCTGATGCGTCTATCGTCGTTCTATATGCCTTCGTCGTGACCTTCGTCCTCGCCAAAGTCGTCGACGCGGTACTGGGGCTCCGGGTGAGCGAGGAAGAAGAGTATGTCGGGCTGGATATCGCCCAGCATGGAGAATCAACCCTGATGTGAGGTGATTGGCATGAAGATGGTTACGGCAATTATCAGGCCTGAGAAGTTTGATTCGGTAAAGACGGCCCTTGAGGCAAGCGGCATCTATGGTATGACCATCAGCGAAGTGCGGGGGCGTGGGGCACAGAAGGGGATCCCGCTCCAGTTCAGGGGCAAGACGGTGCCGGTCGATCTCATTCCCAAGATGAAGATCGAAATGGTGGTCAGGAGTGCAGAGGTGGATGAGGTCATCCGGATCATCCGGGAGAACGGACGGACCGGAAAATTCGGGGATGGTCGGGTCTTCGTGATGCCCATCGAGACCATGTGCAAGGTGCGGACCGATGAGCTCGATCCGGTCGATCAATAATCCTCTCCTCCGTACCTCCCAACAAACTCCGCTCCTGATCTGATGCGAGCCGGCGCCGCAGGTGGGTCGCCCGCACTCTTCCTGGCGGCACGCCTGGTGCGGACAGGGGCCTTTACCCCTGCCTTTTGGAGCTGCCGGCCCCCTTATGTCTTTTTCACCATCGACGAGCGAGTCTGAGTATTGGAGATGCTTAAATCATGTGGAAGGCAACTTCCTTCTAAAAGATGGGGGTATAGCGTCCCGTATACTGTCGCATGGTAGAACCGTCCGTTCGAGGTCCAGCAGAGACATCTTGTGCGATCACCAGCCGGGTGAAGAGACAAGGCCGTTTGTCTCGTCCCGATTTGTGAAGAGTTCGCTGTCCAAAAAGAGGCACAGCAAAGCCGGTAGCGGATGCCATCTGTCATCTGGAGGAAGGAGCATGGCACTTGATAGTGGCGATACAGCGTTTATTCCGATCTGTACGGCATTGGTTATGTTGATGACGCCGGGAGTGGGGTTCTTCTACAGCGGACTGGTTCGGCGAAAGAACCTGATATCGATGGTTGCCCTCTCGTTCGTTGTATTCTCGATTGTTGCGCTTCAATGGGTTTTCTTCGGGTACAGCCCTGTCTTCGGGCCCGATATATCCGGGATCATCGGGTCGTTCATGTTCATCGGGCTGGAGGGTGTCGGAACAACCGGCGACGGCATCCCTGACCTGCTCTTCATGGTCTTCCAGCTGGTCTTCGCTGCGGTTATCCTTGCCATCGTCACGTCGGCGGTCGCCGACCGGGTGAAGCTGAGTTCGTTCATCGTCTTTGGCCTGCTCTGGACGACGCTGGTGTACGATCCGCTCGCCCACCGGGTATGGGGCGGGGGCTGGGCCGCACAGCCGGGCATCGTTGACTTTGCGGGCGGCATCGTCGTCCATATCTCAGTGGGTTTCTCGGCGCTCGCACTTGCACTCGTCATCGGCAAGCGCGTCGGGTTCGGGCAGTACAGCATGGATCCCCACAACATCCCGATGACCCTGCTCGGAGGAGCGCTCCTGTGGTTCGGGTGGTTCGGGTTCAACGCCGGCAGCGCGCTGGCGGCCAACGGGCTTGCGGTCAATGCCTTTGTCGTGACCAACATCTCCGCCGCGTCCGGGGCGCTGGCATGGATGGGAGCGTCATGGGTACGGGGCAAACCGAGCTCGCTCGGCATGATCAGCGGTGCCATTGCCGGACTCGGAGCGATCACCCCGGCGGCAGGATTTGTCGGGCCCCTGGCGGCGATCGTGATCGGCATGGTGTCCGGCGTGCTCTGTTACTATGCCCTGCTCTTCCGGATCAGGAAGGGCCTGGATGAGAGCCTGGACGCCTGGGCAATCCACGGCGTGGGAGGTTTCTGGGGAACGCTTTCGATTGGTATTTTTGCGATCGCTTCCATAGGTGGTGTGAGCGGCCTCATCGCTGGAGTCGGAGAGCAGTTTCTTCTGCAGGCGTTCGGCGCCGTAACCGTCATGGTCTTCTCGTTTGTGGGGACGTATATCATAGCAAGATGTGTCGATGCGCTGATGGGTCTCCGGGTGAGCGAAGACGAAGAGTATGTCGGGCTGGACCTCTCCCAGCACGGTGAGTCCATTCAGGTCTAGGGATGCGTCTATGAAGTTGGTAATTGCAGTGATCAGGCCGGAAAAGTTTGAACTCGTAAAAAAAGCCCTTGAAGTCGAGGGGGTCGTCGGAATGACCGTCACCGAGGTGAAGGGTCGAGGGGAACAGAAGGGCATTGCCCTGCAGTTCCGGGGAAGAGCCATGCCGGTCGACCTCATCCCGAAGGTGAAGATCGAGATGGTCGTCGAGGATGCCGACGTCGATAAAATCATCGGCACCATCCGGGCGAACGGCCGGACCGGCAAACCGGGCGACGGCAGGATCTTCGTCGCTCCGGTCGAGAGCATCTGTCGGGTGCGGACGGATCTCGAGGATTCGGCCGACTTGTAACTTTTTTGTATCTGTTTTCAGGCCGCCCCGTTACTGCGTTTACCCGAGGTACTTGTAACGTCTAATATGCTATTTTTGGCATCGCGTCTATCGGAACTCAAATGCGCTTTTGCTCGCACGATATAGCCCTTTGAGCCTCTAACACGCCCGGTCTTCTTACACTCGCACAGATTGGTGCTTACGCTCCTTCCTGTAGTATATCCCGTCCACGGATCTCCAGTGGTATCGCGTTTGGGGGAGTGCGACTGGCCGAAGGGTGCGACGGACAATGTCCGGAGCTTGAGAAGCTGCCAGGCTTCGAGCAGGAGCAGGAGCACCGTTAGGTGCGAGGGGTTGCAGGGGAGGGGGGCACGCCCCCCCTCCCCTGTCCCCACCCCCCGTGGCGATACTCCCACGGTCCACTGTATCGGGTTTTGCATCGTTTGGAGGTATAATTTCTCACGACCTGCAAATATTGGCTTCTTCCCCCCTCCGTTGCTCGCCCGGATTTGCACCTCCCCAGACCCTCCTGTAACGCCCTCACCCCGTGAAATGCGGCAGAACCTCCTTCCGGTAAAACTCCATGAACTCCCGCTGCTGCTGCCCGATCTGGTGGATGCAGACGTGATCGAACCCCTTCCCGATACTCTCCTCGATCTTCTTGATATGTACCTCCGGATCGGGCCCGCAAACGACGTGCTCCGCCACATCCTCCGGCGTCGCCATCTTCGCCGCCTGCTCGTAATGTGTCGGTGTGGGAAGGACCCTGTTGAGTTCCCCTTTGTTTGCTGCGGTGGGCCATTGCTCGTAGGCGGTCGTCTGCCCGATCTCCTCGCTCTCTGCCCAGCAGACCGCTGTCTCGATATATTGCCGGTTTATCGCCGCCCCCGGAGTTCCGGAAGATGATGAGATTCTCCTCGGCGTTGCTGCCCGGGTTGATGAACCCATCCCCGACCCGCGCGGCCAGGGAAGCGCTGATCGGGCCTTCGGACGCGATGTATATCGGCGGGAGCTCTTCCGGGAGCGAGAAGACCTGCGCATTCTCCAGGGTGTAGAAAGAACCGTAGTGGTCCTGCATGCCCCCCTTCCAGAGGATCCTGATCACCTCCACCGCCTCCTCGAGCATCTCTATCCGGATCGGCGCAGGGGGCCAGGGGTCGCCGAAGACGTGCTCGTTGAGGTTTTCGCCCGACCCGAGGCCCAGGATAAACCGCTCCGGCATCATCGCGGCGGCGGTTGCGGCGGCCTGGGCGATGATGCCGGGGTGGATCCGTATCGTCGGGCAGGTGACGCCCGTCACCAGCCGCAGGTCCGCCGTCGCCTGCGAGATGCCGCCGATCACGCTCCAGACAAACGGGCTCTGCCCCTGCCGGGCCGTCCAGGGGTGGCAATGATCCGATATCATGGCAAACGCAAAGCCGGCATCCTCCGCCTGGCGGGCGTTGCAGACCAGGTCAAGCGGCCCGTGCTCTTCGCTCGCGAGTTTATAACCAATTTCGACCATCCGTCATCACATCCGTACCGCCGACACGACCGTTCCTATCCCGCCCTTCTCCGGTGCATGAATGGGACTGGCGTGGGCGCCGGTTACCTCAAGCATCCCACGGCATATAGGTTTCCCCGGCCCGGCACCCCATAAATATAATCCTTACCATACAGTACAGTATGGCAACGCCTACTCTCCAGGTGGCGCTCGATCTCCTTGAGCTCGATCGTGCGGTTGAGATCGCAGATGAGGCGGTCCGTGGCGGTGCGGACTGGATTGAGGCCGGGACGCCCTTGATCAAGAGCGAGGGGATGCAGGCCGTGCGGACGCTCAGGGAACGCTTCCCCGGGCACGAGATCGTGGCGGATATGAAAATTGCCGATACCGGCGCCGTCGAGGTGGAGATGGCGGCGAAATCCGGCGCCGGCATCGTCTGCATCCTTGCCGATGCAGACGATGCCGTGATCGCCGAGGCGGTTCGCTCGGGCCGCAAGTACGGCGTCCGGATCATGGCCGACCTGATCAACGTCGGCGACCCCGTCTCCCGGTCGCGGGAATTGGCGGCGCTCGGCGTCGACTACATCAACGCCCACGTAGGCATCGACCAGCAGATGATCGGCAGGTCGTCGCTCGACCTCCTCCGCCGCCTCGCCGGGGAGGTGGGTATCCCGATTGCCGTCGCAGGTGGGCTTGATGCAGAGACCGCGTCCGAAGCGGTCGCCGCAGGGGCTTCGATCGTCATCGTCGGCGGAAACATCATCAAGGCTGCCGACGTGACCGGGGCGGCCCGGCGGGTCCGGGACGCGATCGACCGGCCGGAAGTCCGGCCGCGGGAAGAGGAGAGCCCGGATGCCGTCATCCGCCGTCTCTTTGAGGCGGTCTCCGCACCGAACGTCACCGACGCCATGCACAGGAAGGGCGCGATGGCGGGCATCGTCTCCCTCTGCGGCCGGGCGAAAGCGGTCGGCCCGGCGGTGACGGTTCGTACCGTTGCCGGAGACTGGGCAAAACCCGTCGAGGCGATCGACGTCGCCGGGCCGGGCGACGTCCTCGTCATCAGCAACGACGGGAGAAGCGATATCGCGCCCTGGGGGGAACTTGCCACGCATTCCGCTAGGAACCGGGGGATTGCGGGCGTCTTGATCGACGGGGCGGCCCGGGATGTGGACGATATCCGGGAGATGGAGTTTCCGGTCTTCGCCACGGCGACCGCTCCGAACGCCGGAGACCCCAAGGGTCTTGGAGAGATCAACACCGAGATCGTCTGTTGCGGACAGGAGGTGCGGCCGGGAGACTGGATCGTCGCCGACGAGAGCGGTGCCGTGGTGGTCCCGAGGGAACGGGCCTACGAGGTCGCACGCCGGGCTATGGAGGTCAGGAAGACCGAGGAGCGGCTCCGCGAGGAGATCCGGCGCGGGCGGACGCTCTCGGAGGTCTCGGAGCTTCTGAAGTGGGAGACGCGACACTGACCCTGACCCCGACCCCCGGGCGGGCGCCGCCCATACTCGAACGTACGACACACGTTCTTCTGGAGGGCCGGAAACCCGATCCTCCGTATCGGGTTCGGCCTCGAGCCTCGATCGAACGACCTGATCCAGCCTCACCGGTTTGAGCGGAATTAGATCTTCATGGATCTTTCTGATGGTGGCGACACCCCTTAAGATCTCAGTGCTTTTATCGATTCCGTTCTTGAGTTTTCTCGCATAAGCCTACCCTTCCCCGGAAAGCGTCTCGATGAGAAGGCTGGCATACATGAGGGCGACGTTGTCGGCGTTCCTGATGTCGTGAGTGATGATATCAAATCTTCGGTTGCAAAAATGTGTGAAGTGCCGGGAAAAAAATGCGGGCGTTGCTCTGTTTACGACACTGCCATCTTCCTGTGGTCTTTCTCCGCGGCGATCGCCCGCTGCCGCCACTTGACGGGGCTCCTCTCATACTGATCGAGTCGCGGAGAGGTGAAGAGTCCGGTGGGGGCGAGGTAGGGCTGGTCGGTGCCCTTGCCGATAGATGATCCTCCTGCACCGGATCCTCCGCCAGGTGGCGGCCCGGATGTTGCCGCCGATCACCCTGTGAAGGAGGTGCCCCGGTCTACCGGGAGAGAGACGCCTCGAGGAGTTCTCCGCCGCGGCCGAGGATCTGCCGGATGGCGTCCTCGACCTGGTCCACGCGCAGGATCAGGACCGCCCCGTCCCTGCCTGAGTAGGCGTAGGCATACTCGATGTTGATCCCGGCATCCCCGAGGATCGACGCGATATCCGAGAGGCCGCCGGGCTCGTCGCGCATCTTCACGCCGATGACATCGGTGAACGAGACGCGGAACCCGAGATC
The DNA here is from genome assembly GCA_018433835.1 of Methanoculleus sp. Taxonomy (GTDB): domain Archaea; phylum Halobacteriota; class Methanomicrobia; order Methanomicrobiales; family Methanoculleaceae; genus Methanoculleus. Next base: position 23,271 of record JAHDQM010000044.1, on the reverse strand, counting down.
GGTCAGCGTCCGGTGAGCGTCGTCAGGCCGGTCGACGAGCGCGCGGACTACCCCGAACCCGTCCGCCTCGGCGATACTGAACGCGAATATGTTGATTCCCGCATCCCGCAACGCACCGGCGATCGCCGCGAGGCGCCCCGGGCGGTTCTCCGAAAAGATCGAGATCTGTTTGACGATATACGACTTCTCCATTACAGTGACCTCCTGTCAACAACCTTCTTAGACTTGCCTTCAAACCGCGGCAGGGAGCCCGGTTCGACCAGTTCCACATCCACGCCCACGTTCAGCGAACCCCGCAGGCGGTGCTCCACCGCCCTCTTGATCACCATGAGTTCGGTGATCTTGTCGGAAAACGCCTCCTCGCTCACCTCTACCCGCACGAGCATTGAATCGAGCGCGCCTTTGCGGTCGACGACGATCTGGAAGTGCCTGCCGACCTCCGGGATCTCGAGCAGCGCATGCTCCACCTGCGACGGGAAGACGTTGATGCCCCGGATGATCAACATATCGTCCACCCTGCCCCGGATCCTTCCTATGCGCGGGTGGGTCCGGCCGCAGGCGCAGCCCCCTTCCTCGACGGCGGTGAGGTCCCCGATACGGTACCGGACCATGGGAAGGGCTTCCTTCTGCAACATGGTGATGGTCAGTTCGCCCTGTTCTCCGGCCTGGAGCACCTCGCCGGTCGCGGGGTCCACGATCTCCACGAGTGCGAGGTCCCCCCAGATGTGGATCCCCTGCTGTTCGGCGCATTCGGTGAACATCGGGCCGGAGAGCTCGCTCGTCCCATAGATGTCGTAGGCGCGGATGCCGAGCCAGTCCTGGATTCGGGTTCGCATCTGCTCCGACCAGGGTTCGGCGCCGAGGAAGCCGATGCGAAGGTCGGTATCGTTCTTGATCGAGACGCCCATCTTCTCCGCCACCTCCCCCATGTGGAGGAGGTAGGAGGGGGTGCAGGCAATGGCGGTGACGTGGAGATCCTGCATGAGTTCAATCTGTCGCTCGGTGTTTCCGACGCTCGTAGGGAGGACGGTCGCGCCGACACGCTCGGCACCGTAGTGGGCGCCGAGGCCGCCGGTGAAGAGGCCGTAGCCGTAACTCACCTGGATCACGTCCCCCCGGCCGAGGCCGCAGGAGGAGAACCCCCGTGCCAGAGACTCGCTCCAGTTCTCGATATCGCGCTCCGTATACCCCACGACCGTCGGTTTCCCCGTCGTTCCGGAGGAGACGTGGTACCTGACCAGTTCGTTCTGTTCGGCGGAGAAGATCCTGTCCGGGTAGCCGTCCCGCAGGTCTCCCTTGTACATGAACGGAAGTTTCGCGACGTCCTCAAGCGTCCTGATGTCGTCGGGGTGAACCTCCTGCTCCTTCATCCGGCGCCGGTAGAAGTCGTTAAAGCTGTAGAGCCGGTATATCAGGGATTTTACGAGCTTGAACTGGAGCCGCCGCAACTCATCGGGCGGCATCTCCTCAATGCGCGGGTTCCAGGGCGCCATCAGATCGCCCCCCGCCGGTCGATGACGCGTTTCGCCTTCCCCTCGAACCGGGGCAGCGACTCCGGTTCCACCAGTTTCACCGCGGTCCTAAGGCCGAGTGTGTTATGGAGCTCACCGGTAATTTTCTTCTGCATACGGGCAAGGTCCTGCAGTTCTCCGGAGAACCCCGCCCTGCTCATCTCCACTTCGATGGTCATCTCATCAAGGTGTTTGACGCGATCAATATATACGATGAACTGCTCCCCGACCTCCGGAAGGGCGCGCAGCACGTGCTCGATCTGCGACGGGAATACGTTGATCCCCCGGATGACCAGCATATCGTCGCTGCGGCCCGTGATCCGCTCGATCTTTGGCCCGCGCCCGCAGGCGCATTCGCCATCCATCAGCCGGGTCACGTCGCCGGTGCGGTAGCGGACGAGCGGCAGGGCCTCCTTGACGAGCGGCGTGATGACGAGTTCGCCCCGCTCGCCGGGGGCGAGCTTCTCCCCCGTCTCCGGGTCGATGATCTCCACAAGGTAGCAGTCATGCCAGATGTGGAGCCCGTCCCTCTCCGGGCATTCGAACGCCACCCCGGGGCCGTACATCTCCGAGAGCCCGTAACTGTCGTATGCCTTCACGCCGAGACGCCGTTCGAGTTCCGTGCGCATGCTCTCCGACCAGGGTTCGGCACCGAAGATCCCGGTCTTGAGAGAATCCAGCGTCTTTCCCATCGACTCGGCCACCTCGGCGATGTGGAGGGCGTAGCTTGGGGTGCAGTGGATTGCGGTAACCCCGAAGTCCTCGATCATCTCGATCTGGCGGCGGGTGTTACCCGTTGCGCTCGGGATCACGGTCATCCCGATCCTCTCGGCACCGTAGTGGAACCCGAGCCCTCCGGTGAAGAGGCCGTAGTTGACCGCGTTCTGAAAGACATCGTCCTCGCCTAGACCGATCATCGTCATGTTTCGCGCGATCAGCTCCGACCAGTTCTCCAGGTCTTTTCGGGTGTAGCCGACGACGGTCGGCTTCCCCGTCGTGCCGGAGGTGGTATGAATCCGGACGATCTCTTTTAAGGGGGTCGCGAAAAGGCCGAACGGGTATCCGGCCTGGAGCTCCTTTTTGTAGGTGAAGGGGAGTTTTTCAACGTCGTCGAGCGTCCTGATATCGTCCGGCGAGACGCCCGCTTCCTTCAGCTTTCTCTGGTATAGCCCTACCTTCTGTGCCTGATGCAGCGACCATTTCAGCCGCTTCAGTTGAAGATCCGCGAGTTCATCCGGCCGGATCGTCTCCATCGCTCTGTTCCAGAACATAGTATCCCATCGGTATTTCGCCGGCCGGAAAGGGCATCCTCCGTCTCCGGCCGCATACTGCCCGGCATCCGTTATCCGGTTGCGTTACTCCCGGCGGCCGTCCGATGACCTGCCGGAGCCACGCCGCCGGGCTACTCTACCTCTTATATGAGCGGCCGGTGCCAAAAAAGGTTTGTCAATACGTGGCATGGTATGCTGTGGCAGTCTCCGGTTCCTGTTTTATCGGGGTGGGCCATCCTGTCCGCCTTTCATGGAACGTGTCCGGAACAAAGTCTACGAACGTCCGCGCTTCGTCAGGACAGGTCGTGTTTGCGGGAATGGCGACTGTGGAGGTGCTCGACCGGCCGAACCGCCTGCCTGCCGATGACATTGCGTTCTCTTTGTATCCCGGCGATTCGATGCATTAATCACCAAAAACCGCCCAATACTCCTTTCCAGAGTGATTGGATGACAGCGACGGAACCCTGGCTTCCCGTCTTCGGCTATGGGGGGCATATCAAGGCGACGACACAGGAACTGGTCATCGCGCACGGGAACGCTACCCGGCGTTATTCCCTTGAGAAGGTGAAGCACCTCCTGGTCGTCGGCGGCCACACCCTGCACACCTCGGCGGTGACAAACCTCCTCAAAGCCGGTGCTGCCATCACCTTCTTTGATATCGACGGCACGCCCGTCGGATACCTCTACCCCTACGGCTACCGGCCGGACGAGGCGGTGCGCCTCGCCCAGGAACGGGCCGCCCCTCACCGGTTCGCGCAGCCGCTCGCGACGGCCGGCCTCCAGTCGAGGCTCCTCCTCCTCGAGGAACTCTACGACCGCGCCGGGCAGGACATCTTCTACGCCGGGGAACTTGATTTCCTCTACCAGGCCAGGGAGGAACTCGCGGCTTCGGTCACCATGGAGGAACTGCGGAGGCTCTCCCGCCTGACCGCCGACATGTACTACGAGATCCTCTCCCGCGCACTCCCGCCGGAACTCGGGTTCCGGCGCAGGACGAGCCGTCCGTACCTCGATCCCGTCAACGCCATGTTCTCGCTCGGATACGCGATGCTTTACGGCAACTGTTGCGTCGCACTGGTCGGTGCCCACCTCGACCCCGACTTCGGCATGCTTCACGAGGGGGCCGGGAGTTTCGTCCACGATCTCATCGAACCGCAGAAAGCGGTGATGGTGGATCGTGCCGTCATCCGGTTTGCCCGTGAAGAAATCGCAGACGGCGATTACGAATGCGGTGAAAAGAGATGCTACCTTGACGCAAACCTCTCGGCCCGGCTTGTCGCGGCGCTCCACGGCTCAATCGACCAGTCCCGTATCGATGCGCAGGTGCGCATCCTGAGGGATGCGCTCCTTGCGAATGCTGAATTTCACGTGCTGTACTGGTAGCTGCCCCGCTGGATGGTGAACTCGGGGTAGGCGGCAGGGGGAATCTCCCGCTGGACAAGGTCCCTGATGACGACCCGGGGGCACCCGTAGAGCATGGAGACGAACTTGTCGAGGATGACGGGTTCGGCGGTTGCGGTGATGAGCACCTTTCCGTCAGGGAGGTTCATCGCCTCGCCGCCGACGCCGAGGTTGGTGGCGATCCTTTTGATGCATGCACGAAACCCGACGCCCTGCACCCTCCCGGCTATCCTGATCTCGATCGTCTTCACAGCCAGTGCTCCTGGATGATCCGCATGGACATATCCAGCTCGTCGTATACCTCGTCCCGGATCATCGAGTCGCGGATGTTGAGGGCCTCGCTCACGGCCATGTCGAGGACCTCCCGTGAGCGGTCTTCGTAGCGCTCTGCGTATATCCGGCACGCCATATCGCCGAGCACAAAAGCCCGCCGCGAGAGCGGCCTGATGATTCGTGCTTCTTCGAGCGCGCAGAGCAGCATCCTGTCCGCAACTTCGTGCTGTCCTGCGTTCCTGGCGATGAGGTAGAGTTCGGTGTAGTAGGTCGCCCGCTTCGCCCGGTCGGGTGCCGCCCGTATCGCCCTATCAAGCGTGACCATATCCTTTGTGGTGTAATCGCCGCTCCGGATCTTGTCCCGGCAGTCCAGGATCCTGCCGTAGACCGTGTTCTTCCATGACTGGGGCATGGCCTGCTCGAGCTGGACCGCGAGGCTGTACCGGATCCTGTCGTCGTCGATGGTGGAGACGATATCGGCAGCGCGCTCTCGAGCGGCCGGCTTTCCGCTCGCCCGGTAGAACGAGAAGAGCATCTGGGCCATCCGCTGCTGTGTCATGGCGGTGATGAACGGGATCTGAACGTAGCCGGTGGTGCGCTCCATGCCGTCCAGCAGTTCGTCAATCTCCTCTTCATCCCCGTAGGTTTCGGCGAACTGCGCCACGTCAAAGAGCATTGAGAGCCGGATGTAGGGGGAAGGGATGCTCACGACGGTATGGCACATGGCCGAGAGGATCTCCTTCCTCTGCGCAGGCTCACTGACCATGTCGAAGACCGCCGCGAGAGCGTCCACATACTCGACCGGATCTTCGATTTTGCCGACCTGCTCAATCGCCCAGTCGACGTCCTTCTCCTGCTTGTTTACGGTGCTGAGGCTTCTTGCGGCGTAGATCAGGTTCTTCCTGACGAATGCCTCCCGTTCCTGCCCCACGGAATCGAGCGTCCCCTGCGCCTCGGCAAGGTAGCCTCTGGCTGCGCTGTGGTCGATCCCGGCCATGAGTCCGGCGAGGTCGGAGAGCATGATTGCACGGACGGACGGATCGGAGATGGTGCCGATGGTCTCATGGAGCCTCCGGATGATCGTCTCGGCCCGGTCAACGTTTTCGAGGGCCGAGTAGGCGCTCACGATCCGGTACATCCCTGAATAGCGCGCATAGACGTCGCTGGTGTGCTCGAAGAGGCGGTACATCAACTCGAGGACCGGTTGTGCCGCCGCTCCTCCCTCGATCCCCTCGAGCAGGTACGCCGTCACCTCATAGGGATCGGCCGAGTCGAACTCTTTCGTGTAGTTGGTGAAGAAGGTGAGAATCCTCTGGATCATGGCGGTCCGCTCGTAATCCCCCTCGATCTCCAGGGAGAAGAGTGTCATGGGGACCGCAAAGATCGGACTTCTATAGACCTGCGTGTACTCGAGCATGATGTCGACGTAGCTTGCTATCTTGATCGAGATCTCCTCGCGCGGGGTGCTGGCCTGGAGGAGGGCAAGCGCGACCTCGAACGGTTCCATCATGCCTTCGAAGATCAGGGCTTTCCCCCGTGAGAGCTGGTCTGCCGCCTGCAGGCTCCCGACCCGGACGTAGCCCTCGATGAGGGGGTCGGCCAGCTGCCGCTGCAGGGACGGGTCGCGGATCTGGGAGAGGATCTGGGCCGCCTCATCCAGCGCCCGGAGCGAGAGCTGCTCGATCCCGTACATGATCAGGCCGTGGATAACCTTGCCCATTGCAAAGAGACAGTAGTCTCGCTCCAGCAGGGACGTGGAGAGAACCCGCATCCCGTGGAGCAGGTCGAGGTCGCCGTCCTCGACGGCGAGCACGGCCGCCTGATCCACGATGCCGCCCATCGCCTCGGCCCGTGCCTGCTGGTCCATGATCTCGCAGGTGAGCCCGGTCGCATGCCGGAGGAGGTCCCGGTCTTTCCGGGCGACGCCGATCCGTGCCATCTCGACGGCAATGGTCGAGATTGCCTGTTCGCGCAGGGACTGCTCTCCGATCTGGCTCACCAGGTCCACGAGAGCCGACGGGTCTTTCTGGCGGACGAACCCCCGGTCGATCAGGATGGTGTTGCACTCGAGGAGCAACGGGTCCGGTGCGTGGTGCGACCCCGCAAGTTCCTTGATGGCTGGTATGTGCCTGACAACTTCGTCAAAGTCGTACTCCTTGCAGAAGTCGGTCACCGCCTGGTGTACCAGCGAGTCGGCAATATCGGTATCCAGTGTGGCGAGGATGTTCTCACGGACGAGTCCGATCTCGTCGCGCCGGACACCCTCCTTGATCAGGCGGACACTGGTATCGAAAAACTGGGCGTTGATCCTCTGCGTACTGGTGCTGGCCTTCTTCATGACCTCGATTGCGTGGTAGAAGTCGCCCATCCGGGAGAGTGCGTCAGTGATCTGCCGGTAGAGCTGGGCCGCCTTCGCTGCGTCGCAGGACTCGTCGATCAGCGGTGTGATGTCGAGGAGGATGGTCGGGTTTCCGCTCTTCTCGACGACTGCAATCCCGGAGAGGACGATCTCCTCGATGGGGAGCTGGGTCTCTCCCACGGCCCGGGCATTGAACTCGAACGCCTTCTCGAGGAACCAGCGTTCCCCGCTCCGCTCTGCCTTTTTCAGGAGTTCGAGGACGAGGGTCTGGCCTGCCCACGGTTTTTCGTCATCGATCCTGAGCAGTTTGGCGTATACCTGTTTCCTGTCACGCTGGCGGTCGAGGAGCTGCTCGGTCAGGATCGCGAGGACTTCGGTGAGCCGCTCTTCGGGGATGTCGGGGAGGGAGTCTATGATCTGCTCGACGTCGGAGATCTCTTTCTTAAGTGAGGATTTCCAGGCAGCGTCCACGATGTCGGAGATTGAGTTGGTGCGCCGGATCTTCTGGTTGATCTCGGTAGCACTCGAAAGCCCGCTTATCACGAGGTTGATATCACCCGACTCGATGCCGGAGCCGGAGATCGCCCGGGCCACGTCGGCATGGAGTTGTGACTGTCGCGATATGTCGCCGATCTCGGGGAGCATCTGGAGAGCATACTGCATGATGTCGACGTTCTGGTATTTCTGGCCGTACCGTATGAAGAGCGGGATGATCTCGGAGAGGATTGCCGAGCGGTATTTACGGATGCTGATCTTATCGAAGGCCTCTCCCCCTTTCTCGATATAGTGGATGTCCCCGGTATTGACCCCTGCCTGGACCAGATCGCGGGAGATCCCGGCAAGGATGTCGGACTGATGGCTCTTACGATCAAGCTGATCGACCAGGGTGAATATTGCGTAGAACCATGCTTCATCCTTGTTCTCACTGTAGAGTGCCGCAACACGCCTGGCGAGGGTGAATATCTCTTCCTTGGTCGGTTCGACGAGCTGGCTTAAGAGTTCGGGCTGGCCTTCGTCGAACGCCGCTTCAACCAGGGCGGCATTCATCTGCTCGTAGAGCGATTTCTTCTCCTTCCGCGTCTGGGTCTCCGATATGTCCGAAACTACCTTTTCAAGCTCACGCAGATCGCCAGACGAGATAGCGGAGTTTATCTTCTGTTTCATCTGCAGTTTTCCATTCATTTTGATCAGCGCTCTCCCGTGGGTACTGCATCATGCATATCCATTATCGGATATATAGATTGCCCCCCTCCCACAAGAATGTTTTTCAGTAGAATTTAGAGAGATCCCCGGAAATATTAGGGATATGGTGAACGACAGGAGTCCCCGGCGGACTCCGAATCGAATGCCTCATGAAGGATCGATCCCGCTGTGAGGAGATGATGCGATCATGCCTGCCTGACCACCCGCACTACGGTGCTCCTGCTCCGACTCGAAGGCCTTCGGTCTTCTCAAGCTCCGGCCCTTCGGCCCGTCGCACCCTTCAGCCGGTCACAACCTGCATAATCTCCCGGTACATGGCATCCGCGACGCCCGGGTCTTTTGCCTCGATCATGATCCTGATCATCGGTTCCGTTCCCGATGCCCGCACAAGGGCCCAGGCGTCGTCCCTGACGATCTTGATACCGTCGATCTTCTCTATGGTTTCTCCCGAAAACGCCTCTTCGACGGCGCGGACCAGCGCGGCAGGGTCCCCGGTGCGGAGCTTCTCCTTGACCAGGTGGTATGCGGGAAGTTCGTCGAGAATATCGGAGAGCTTTCTGCCGTTATGGCTTGCGAGAACCGCCACCATCATGGCGGCGGTCATGCCCCCGTCCCGGCAGAACTGGTGGTCGGGGTAGATCAGGCCGCCGTTTCCTTCACCCCCGAAGGAGACTTTCTTTCCTTCGCCCATCAGTTCGATCATTCTCCTTGCGACATAGATGCTCCCTACGGGGGTATAGTCGACGGTGCAGCTGTGTTTCTCTGCGATATCCCTGATCAGCCGGGATGTGGCGACCGGGGTGACGACGAGCCCGCCGCTGTTCCTGCCGCAGACGTAGTCCTCGACCAGAGCGAACTCATAGTTCTCTTCTATATAGCGTCCTTTGGTATCGACGAAGACCGCCCGGTCGGCATCGCCATCGTGTGCCACCCCGAAGTCCGCGCCCGTGGCGATGACCATTTCCGAAAGGGGCTGCAGCCCTTCGGGGGTTGGCTCGGGCATCCGGCCCGGGAAGGTGCCGTCGAGCCGGGCGTTGATGGTATGGACCCGGCAGCCCATCCTTGAGAGGATGCTCGGGGTCGTGAGCGCCGCGGGGCCGGAACCGGGGTCGACGACGACGGTCATGCCCTCCCCGATACCCGCCGGGAAGTACCCCACGACGGCCTCGATGTACTCCTCCAGCCGGTCGGGTGCGGCGGCCTCCCTGCCGACGCCGTCCCAGGGGACGGTGTCGCACTCCCCTGCAAAGAACCGGTCTTCGAGCCCGATGATCTCGTCGTCGGACATCTCGGTGCCGTCGGCCTCGATGATCTTCACGCCGTTGTACTCGGGCGGGTTGTGGGATGCGGTGATCATCGCGCCGCCGGCAAACCGGTTGGTCTTTACGATATACTGCAGCGCCGGCGTGGGGAGGATGCCCACGTCTACCACGTCGCACCCGGTCATCAGGAGCCCGGCCTTGAGGGCATGGGTCAGGGCTTCGCCGGACGTCCGCGTGTCCCTGCCGACCGCGATGGTGCCCTTCCTCATCGATCCGAGCGCGGCGCCGATCTTGAGGACGAGGGCAGGTGTCATCATCTCGCCGATCACGCCCCGTACGCCGTTCGTTCCAAACATCCGTTTTCCGTTTCGCATCTATGTCACTTCTCCACGTCGTGTAGTTCCCGCTTGAGCCGATCTATTGCGTTGCTGGCGGCGGCGAACGCTTCCTGCCTATGCTCTGCAAGTATAGCAAGATAGGTTATATCTTCTCCGGCATAGAGCCGCCCTTTTCTGTGGTGGAATCGTGCGCCGATGATCCCGGGGACCGCTTCCACCTCCTCCTGCAGGATACTCTCAGTCACGGCATCGACGGTCTCGTCGAATTCCAGGTATTCGGTTCGCTCGGTGCCGGTCCATTCCCTGACGAGCCCGTTGAACGTGAGGACGGCCCCGGCGTGCGAGACACCGCACTCGCGCTTCAGCTCCCTGACCAGACCCTCGACGGTATAGTAGTCCTCGAACCGTGGAAGTGCGGCGATCACCTCGTCGACGGTGGGGTTCCGGAGCACGACGTTCTCGCTTGGGAGATCGCCTATCACTATCCTCGGGAACGGCCGGGACTTGAACCCCTCGAGTATGGCGTATTCGACCCCGGCATTGCAGAGGATCTCCAGGGTGGAGTCGAGGTCGTTCTCGCGCCTGACGAGGACCGACTTCTCTTCATCGACGCCGCCGGATATAGCAGCATATGATTCATGATACAGGGTGGTGTCTTTTCCAGGCTCGAGCGAAAAGCCGTGGTGCCCCAGGTGCTTGACCGCTCCGACGGTCCCGTGGCCGGAAAGCGCCCCGATCAGGCTCTTGATGAATGTGGTCTTCCCGGCGTTCGAGCGACCGACAATCTGTATGATCTTCATGCGTCCCCGCCCTCCTCTCTCGGACTCTCCTCTTCCTGGGCTGGCCTGGACTTCAGGATGACCGACGCCGCCTCGGCCACGCCCCGCATCACCTCGGTGATCCGGTCCTCGACATCGATCTCGTCGTCGAGATTCAGGCTCGTCCCTTCGACCTCCAGCAGGAACCGGGCGACCTCGCTTGCCTCAAAGAGGATCTCGTCGAGTTCTTCTGCGGTAAAAAAGCCGCACATGGCGCCATAAAAGAACGTGGCTCCCGCTTTCTTTACCTTCTTCTTGAACGAGCTCCTCGCCTGGTTGACTGCCTGCGGGGTGTAGGAGTCGACCATGAACGGGCAGAGTTCGGGGAGGTTCTCACCGATGAACGTCATCTCCGAGCCGCTGGTGGTCTTGAAATCTGCGCAGAGGCGTGCGATCGCCCACTCGCGGGCGGTGATGTGGGTGTGCTTGCGCAGGAACTGGTTGACACGCTGGTAGGCGGCGCCATCCACCTTCTTGAATTTCTGGTACTTGTTTGGGTCTTTGATGCTGTCAGGCTCTTCCATTTCATCTATCCTCTTGTTGGTTTTGCTATTTCAATAGGGCTGGTTGAACGACGGTTGTCCCGGGCGGCCGGGATGGTGATTGGGAGAACGAAGCTCCGCAGTGCGACGGATGGAACATCCGGAGTTTGAGAAGGCCGTGGGTCTTCGAGTTGCGACGGATGGAACATCCGGAGTTTGAGAAACCCGATGGGTTTCGAGCAGGAGCAGGAGCACAGAAGGTGCGAGTCGGGTGCGTTGCGGGGTCCGGTTGTGCTCAGGCTCTGCAGGACTTGCGTCCTCCTCTTGCCCCATTGTCTGTATAGCAGCATATGGTTTATGCCTGCCTCTTTGTTCTCGCGGTCAGGATGAGGATCCGGGTTTTTAGATCCGTTCCTATCCCAATCGGAGCCTGCATGGTGGGCATCGGGTATCGGGGGCTGCCTTTGCCTGGTGGTGCGGGCCGGGGGCAGGCGCCGGACTTCGCCCGGGGTGCGAGGCAGCACGGTGCCGGCTAATGGTCATATTACGACGGATTTTCCGAAACGGGGCACAAGTGCCGGCCTATTGGGGTGGGGTTGCGGCATATGGGGGTCGGCTGGCAGTTTCTCCGCGATGCTGCCCTGTTGTCGATGGGGGGCAGTGTGGTCTCTTACGGGTTTTTCTGCGGGATCCGGCGCACCTGCATCGGTTCGGGGTTGTGCGAAGTGTTTCTACAGGGCCGGGGCGCCGGTACCTGCCTGCGGCCACGACGCTCTGCTGAACGGCCGTTCGAGTTTCGGGATCAACATATCGCGCTTTTAAGCCGGGATCGTGGGCTCGCGTGCAGTCTAATCCAGCTACAGGGAAGATCGGCCGTCTACGACCGTCTGTGTGGGTCCTTTATAGGTGGGCGGTATCTGCGGGTCGCGTGGCCACCGGTGGTGCTCCCGGATCGTTCACTTTCTCCCCGTGCGGTAAGGGGTTCATATACCCGGAAGAGGATGTATTCGACAGGGTCTGTTCCCCCGTCCACCCGGGATGGCAGCCCCATACCTCCTAACTCCGACACTCCCTGCATCACCGCAATATCCTCTTTTTTGGAGTCTGGGGTCAAACCGGCCTTTCTGCGCTTTCCGGGCACATTTCCGGCGACATTTGCGTTTGGGGTGTGTGCCTGGGGGCGGGCCGGGCTGTCGCCACGACGAGGTTCTGGTGGGATCGGTCTCCTGTTTCCGTTTGGAGATTCGCACTCTTGCTGCACGTATCCGGGCGGCCGGTGGGCTCGTTGGGGCCGGGGAGCCCCCCTCTCTTCTGCAGCGGGTCTTTTGATGCAGATGCATGTGATCACGACCGGCGGCCCTGATCGGGTTCGGATGGGGTTTCCCCGGGATGCGATCCATTGCGGGGAATAGGCATTTACCGCAATCTTGATATGCTCTGTTATTCCAGTTATTATACGATGGAAAACGCCTCTTTCTCGGAATGGCTGGATCGCTTCAGCAGTTACCTCCGGATGCGGAACTACTCGCCCCGGACCATCGAAAAATACTTGCAAACCGTTCGGCGTTTCGCCCGGTACGCCTGGCTCCGGCAGCATTCGGATTCGGGCGCGACCTCGTTCGATGAGGCCGCATTCGAGAACGCTCTTCTGGATGCGGACGTCAACGTCTCTGCGGCCCTTGTCACCGATTTCTTCTCCTATCTATCAGAGAAGCAGGATTATAAGCCCAAGACTCTCCACCGGATGATATCGACGCTCTCCTCGTTTTACAAGTATCTCTACGTGCAGGGGGCCGTGGTCGCCGACCCGATGCTCGGGGTGGAACGGCCCCGGATCAAGAATCAGGAACTGAAATACCTCAAACACAGCCAGGTGATCCGCCTGATCAACACGATCGAAAACGAGCGGGATCGGTTGATTGTTCGCCTGATCTACGCCACCGGAGTCCGCGTTTCGGAACTCTGTGCGATAACCGTCGAAGATATCGATTTCGAGGAGCAGACGATACGGGTGAAAGGAAAAGGCGACAAAATCCGGACCGTTTTTATCGACGAAGAGACTCTTGAAGAGATTAACCGGTTCATCGGCAATATAATCGAAGGGCCGCTCTTTCCGGGCCAGCAGGGCAACCATATCTCCCCGCGGACCGTCCAGCATCTCTTCAAGCAATATGCCCCCGCCGGGATTACGCCGCACAAAATCCGGCATTCCTACGCGAGCGAGCTCTACCGCCGGTCGAAGAACCTCCGTGTCGTGCAGGAGAACCTGGGGCACTCCTCCATCAAGACGACCGAAATTTACCTGCATACCGACATCGACGAGCGCAAACGCGTTTATCAGCAGTATTTCCCGCTCTCGAACGGGAACGGGGGGGGATGATCGGGCCGATTGGGCGATGCGGATAAACTACATGCTGCTATATGGGTTTAGCCCGGCGTGGGGTCTCGGAATAGTGAATGGGTCTTGCTGAGGTGCGAAAGGGATACTGATCCCGTGGAAGTCACGAAATCCAACTTCGCGGCTTCGCGTGAGACCTCGTCACCATCCAGGGTGCCCTATGCCCCGACGTTACGGCGTTGACCGCTTGTCCTGTGCAGGCATATCTTTCTTCCCACCGATCTTCTCCTTCGGCAACGCTCAAATCGCTGGAGTGCCTACCGTATCCGTAATGCGTTACATTGTCACGGGCGGAGCGGGATTTATCGGGTCCAACCTTGCAGAGCGGCTGGCACGCGACGGTCACGAAGTCGTGGTCGTCGACGACCTATCCTCCGGGCGGCGGGAGAATATCGAGCACCTCGCTGCTCAACCCCGGGTGACGTTCGTCGAGGGGAGCGTCACCGACCTCGCCCTGCTCGTCGACGCCTGTGCCGGGGCGGACGGCGTCTTCCACCAGGCGGCCGTCGCCTCGGTCCCCCGATCTGTCGCAAACCCCCGCGGGAGCCAAACGAGGTGAACGTGACCGGGACCTTAAACGTCCTCTGGGCCGCAAAGGAGTGCGGCGTTCCGGCGGTCGTGGCGGCTTCCACCTCGGCGATCTACGGCGACGACCCGGTTTTCCCCAAACGCGAGCGATGACGCCGAGACCACTCTCCCCCTATGTTGTCTCGAAACTCGCGGGCGAGCACTACGGGAAGGTTTTTGCCGATCTCTACGGCATACGGGCGGTTTTTCTTCGCTACTTCAACGTCTTCGGCCCCGGCAAGGGACCCGAACTCCGAGTGCGCGGCGGTGATCCCGAAGTTCATCGCCCGGATGCTCGACGGAAAGCCGCCGATAATCTACGGCGACGGGGAACAGACCCGGGACTTCGTCTTCGTTGCGGATGTCGTCCGGGCGAACATCCTGGCAATGGAGAGCGAGGCCTCCGGAATCTTCAATATCGCCGGGGGCGGCAGGATAAGCCTCAATCAACTTGCCGGGAGTCTCTCGGCGATCACCGGCATACACCGCCGGCCGGTTTATGAGCCGCCGCGGCCGGGGGACGTGCGTGACTCGCTCGCCGACATATCCCGGTCCCACGATGCCTTCGGGTTCTCTCCCGGCTGCACGCTTGATGCGGGGCTCCGCGAGACTGTGGCGTGGTTCCGTGACGGCGGCCGGTAGCCGCTCCCCGGGTCCGGGACCCGGCTCTCCAGGCCCCCCCGCTCACGGACGTCGTTGGTGCAGGAACCTATATATCGTCACCCCGCAGTAAAGGAGTGCGAGGTGCAAGACGTATGCCCCGATTGGTTACACCGGAGATGCCCCGCAAGGGTGATGACAGAGATGCGTCACGGGCGTACAGCGACATCATCGTGGAGGATCCGCACGACCCTGCAGCCCTGAACAACATGGGTGTGGCGCTTGAGAGGCAGGGCCGTTACGAGGAAGCCCTGGCCGCGTTCAGTGCGGCGATACTCTCCGACAACGATGACGTCTACGCCTGGAACAACCGGGCAGTGATCCTCACCCGGCTCGACCGCCACCAGGAGGCGGTGCTTGCATGCAGGCAGGCGCTCGCGATCGACCGGTCGTGCATCTTCGCCTGGGTTACCTACGGCATGGTGCTCGGCAGGCTTGGGAATTACCAGGAGGCCGAGCAGGTCCTTGCGGTGGCAGAAGACCTCGATCCGCAGGCCAGGTCACTCTACCCCGGCAATTCGACGATGACCCGGGCTTGAGAGAGAATGCTCATTTTTTCGAGAATAGGATGAAGCAGCCCTGCAGGCCTCCACGTCGCCGGATTCCCGGCGACGAGGGTCAATACACCTCCGGGTGCAATATGGGTCGCTCTACGTTCCGGCCACGCATGCACCCCTGCCCGGCCGCCCCGGCTCCGGCCTGTCAACACCGCGAGATCGCCGGGCTCGCCCCAACCACCCGGAAAACCTTACGTTTTTATCCTCCTTACCGCAATAGAGTTATACAATCGAGTGCCCTCCGGCACGGAGTCGATCCCATGAAGACGCTCATACTTGCAGGCGGGAGCGGCACCCGTCTCTTCCCGCTCTCAAGGGAACACTACCCAAAACAGTTCATCCCGCTGATCGACGACGAGTCTCTCTTCCAGAAGACCGTGAAGAGGTCGCTCCTCTTCTCTTCCCCGCAGGAGATCGCGATCGTCACGAATACCGATCACCGGTTCCTGGTCCGGGACCAGCTCGCCGCCATCGGGTGCGATTGCCGGGTTCTCGTGGAGCCGGTGGGCAGGAACACGCTGCCGGCGATCTACTACGGCGTCCGCGAGGTCATGCGGGAGGACGGGCCCGATACGGTCGCGGTTCTCCCCTCGGACCACCTGATCTCCGCGACCGGGCCGTTCCAGGAGGCTTTCCGCCGGGCGGAGCGGCTTAGCAAGGACTACCTGGTAGTCTTCGGGGTGCGGCCGACCCTGCCCCACACCGGCTACGGCTATATCCGCCCCGGCGACCCTCTCGGAGACGGTTCCCTCGTGGACGCCTTCGTGGAGAAGCCCGATCTCGAGACCGCCGGAAGGTATGTCGCCGACGGCTACCTCTGGAATTCCGGCATGTTCTGTTTTGATGCCGGCCTTTTCCTCGCCGAGTGCGAAACGTGCGCACCGGAGGTGGCCCGGGCGTTCGAGCACCCCCTCGAGGAGGCATACGGTTCAACCCCCGCCCTCTCCATAGACTACGGGATCATGGAGAAGACCCGGCGGGCGGCGGTCGTGCCGCTTGAATCCGACTGGAGCGACGTGGGGAACTTCGACGCACTTTACTCCGCCCTCCCGAAGAGCGGGAGCGGCAACGCGGTCAGGGGCGAGCATATCGGGATCGACTCCTCCGAGAACCTGATCATTGCGGACCGCCTGATCGCCACCGTCGGGGTTCACGACCTTGCCATCGTCGAGACGAAGGACGCGATCCTGATCGCCGCCCGGGACGAGGCCCAGCGGGTGGGTGAGATCGCAAAGGCCCTCCGCGAGAAGGGAGACTCCCGTGCCCTCTTCCACACGCAGGTCCACCGCCCCTGGGGCTCCTACACGAACCTCGAGGAGGGGCAGTCGTATAAGATCAAGCGGGTCACCGTCCCCCCCAACCGCCGCCTCTCCCTCCAGATGCACCACCACCGCTCCGAGCACTGGGTGGTCGTCACCGGGTGCGCCGAGGTGACGATCGGCAACGAGACCTCCCTCCTCCGGAACGGCGAATCCACCTTCGTCCCGGCGGGAACGGTCCACCGGCTCGCGAACCCCGGCCTCCTGCCGCTCGAACTGATCGAGGTCCAGATCGGGGAATACACCGGCGAGGACGACATCGTCCGGTTCGAGGACGACTTCGAGCGGACGTGAGTGCCGGCCGGCGGTCCGCCGCCTCTCCCCGGCTCCCGTCTGCCCGCGACCAAACCGATATAATCCCGCGGTACATAGAATATAGGAGCCGATACCGGAGGTACCGGCGGTTCGGGTTTATCTCGGCCCCGTAGTGTAGCGGTCAACATCTCAAGGCACCCCCGTAGTGTAGTGGTCAATCATGCAGGACTTTGGATCCGGCGACGGCGGTTCGAATCCGCCCGGGGGTATGAAAACTTCATGTTCACTACCCACGGCATAGTTTTTTTAAGCACTGTTCATCACGCAGTTAGAGCCTGCTGCCGACAGACACCTCGGATTCGGATCATGGGGTGTGTGTGTCCTAAGGGAAAATCTGGAGAGTGACACAGGAGCAGACTGAGTACGATATGGATGGCAAGCCTCTGCGTCGGGGGAGTATCATCCGGAGGGAAGGAAGGTAACCTTTATATCCCATACTCCTCTATAGTGAACTATGGTAACAACGATCCAACTCCAACCCGAGACCAAGTCTCGCCTGGATGATGTGAAACTCCACCCACGAGAAACCTACGACGAGACGCTGAACCGTCTCCTGGACATGGCGTATGATCCGGAACCGCTTTCCGAAGAGTCCATGAAGAAAATTGAAGAAGCCTTTGAAGACATCCGGGCCGGCAGAGTTCGTCCCTTCGAGGAGTATGTCCGGGAACAGGGCCTATGATATGGCGACTGCTCATCACAGCGGGTGCCGAGCGGGATCTCAATAAAATCCTGGAACCTGATCGCAAACGAATTAAGGATGAACTCTGTGCTCTGGCAGATGAACCGCACCCCAAATCTTACGTTAAAAAGATGAAGGGGCACTCACGCAGCCCCCTGTACTCTTTTCGTGTTGGGCAGTATCGAGCGATCCTCACCATCGAGGGCAATACAATGATAATCACTCTGGTCGAGGTCGGAAACCGGAGAAAAGTCTATCGGAAATATTGAATCTGTCTACTAATCTGCGTGGTATACCGGGGGTACTGAACTTAACGTTCTGATATTGCCCGGGGGTATACCACGTTATGTTCGAATCCCCTGCGAATGCGATCCAGACTCTTTTCAGACGCACCATTAGATGGCGGGGACCAGGGAAGGTACCCTTCACTCCTGCCAGGGATCCCGCTCTCTGATATACTCCTTCAGCCGGCCGGCGTTGGATGATGCCACCATGACCGTGTCGTAGTCCAGGATCTGGTTGTTCAGGTACTGGAGGGTGAGGAGATCCTCGCCGGTGGAGGTGAGGTGCAGTCCGGCAAAGAAGAAGCCGAGGTTCTCGATCGCGTCCACTACGGCAGCGGTTGCCGGAGCGGTGAGCGGGAGGTGGATGTAGACGGTCTCGAGGCGTCCGGCACGGAGGCGGCCGAGTTCGCGCCTGAGCCGGGGGATGAGATCCGTGCCGATGGACCGGATATGGATCTGAGCCGTCCGGTAGACCTCTTCGATGGTGATAGAGCATTCGCTCTTCTCCGGCAGGTCGGCTGATGTGTCGCCGATACCGAAGGGCGGGTACACGCCGAGGTGATCGTAGATCTCTCGCACTATACCGGCATGCTGCTCCGGCGGGTAGAGAACCGGGTGCTCCGGCGATGAGAGGTAGCGGAAGACTGCAAGGATGCTCTCCCTGACCCGGTTCTCATCGGCTATCCCGGTGAACCGGAGCGGGGTGTAACGGGAGAGGAGAAGGGCGCACTCGCCCATCCCGAAGGTCCGGGCCGACCGCTGCGAGTAAAGATGGGTACAGACCGCCTGCCCGGAGAGTGCTGTCAGGTGCCGGCGTTCGGCCTCCGCAACGACGGTTGCCATCAGGTCTGAGAAGACCCGCCGGCTCCGGTAGGGCGGGTTAACGAACCCGAGCGCGATCTCGGCTACACCGGGGTCGTCGTAGAAGAGGAGCCCGGCATGGCCGAGCACGGTATCCCCGTCGACCGCGACGAACGAGATAAGGTCCGCCGATCGGATCAGGGCTTTGAGCACGTCCGGACGGTAGACCTTCTCGTAGCCGTAGGAGTAGCCGTAGCCGAAGTAAGCGCACCGTGAGATCTCCACCGCCTCGTCGAGCAGGGTCGGGCGGATCAGTGCGGATCCGGAGGAAGCGGGCGGCACCGGAGGGCGGGAGGAGTGCGTGGGCTCCCTGCAGTCCTTCGCCAGCAGGGTCTCCTTCCCGGCCCAGCCCCTGTTTGTAAAGGCGATCTGATCCATGACCGCCCGGCACCGGGGCAGTGCCGGGGGAGCTATCTCCGGGTCGAAGGGGATCCCATGTTCGACGATCCGTACCTCAAACCGATCGGCGGTGTTCGAGCAGGTGAGCGTGATCTCGCCCTCTGTGTTCGGCGGGAAGGCGTGGTCGATGATCCAGAGCACTGCCTCTTCGGCGCCGAGGGCGATCTCCCTGATCGTGCCGGCGGGAAACCCGGCAAGGCATGCCGTCCGGGAGACCGCCGACCGAGCAATCCCGAGGAAAGCCGGATCGTTGGGGATGGTCACCTGTACCTGCTGTTTCATCTGTGGTGGAGGTTTGCAGTGGAAGGTCTTGAAGGTAGTGTACCCATAACGGGTCCTTAAGGCGGGTTATTTTTGCGTTTGGGAGTACACTTCTCTTTCCGGCTGGAGAGAGGAGCCGGGACCGCATGTTTATTGCTCCTCCCGACCACCCCCTCCATAGAACGGTATGGAGCCTATCGATATCCCCATAGTCAGGATAATGCACCGTGAATACGAGCACGTGACCCCGGCAACGCCCCTCTTTGAGGTGATGGAGAAGTTCTCCGAGCGGGGGCGGCACGACCTGATCGTGCTTGAAGAGGACGGGACGTTCGTGGGCGTGATCATGCTCACCGATATGCTGGGCTGCCTCATGCCTCATCTGGGCGTGCGCCCGGGCAGAAAGATGTCGGGGATGCCGTCGGGGGTCCTCTGCATGCTCCTGGGGAGCGAGCAGGTCGCTGGCGACCTGGTGACCAGGACAAGTATAAATATCTCACCTGACGCGACCGTAGGGGATGCGCTCGCCCGCATGGCCCGCGACCAGCACCCCTACCTCGTGGTGGTGGATGGTGCCGGGAAAGCGATCGGGTGTGTGGAGCTCGCCGATATCATTGCGACTCTGCGGCAGGGCGGCCACCTTTAACCGCTTCCTCCCTCTTCTTCCGGGCGGCAAACCCCCACTTCATCAGGAGCGGCACCGCAAGAATCGTCGCTATCACCATCACCGTCACGCCCGAGTAGAGCCCCCGCGTGATGATCCCGGTGGAAAGCGAGACCTGGGCGACGACCAGGGCGATCTCGCCCCGGGGGGAGAGCCCGAATCCGACCATGAGTGCCTGGAGTCTGTCTCCCATGTAGGGACGCGATCCGATGTAGCCACCGGCGGTCTTGCCCGTTATCGCCAGAAGGATAAGTGCCGGCACCAGCACTGAAACAAACACCGCAGGATCGGGATGGAAGAGGAGCCCGATGGAGGCGAAGAAGAAAGTGACGAAGAACCCGAAGGCAAAGTCGGCGAGACCGTCAAAGACGCTCCGGTCGTTTCGGATCTGGGGCCCGAGAACCAATCCGGCAACGAACGCCCCGATGGCGTAGTGGAGCCCCACCGCATCTGCGACTGCAGCGGTTCCGAGAGCGATGACGATAGCCGCCACGTACGGCATCTCGTGGGTGAGCATCCGGTGGGACGTCCGGAAAGCCCAGAGAAAGAGGCGCCTCCCTGCCGTGAGGGCGAAGACGGTGAAGAGGACGGCGAGCACCAGCGTCGCTGTGAGCGGGGCAAGTTCCAGCTGCCCGGAGAGGGCGATGGAGGAGAGGATGCCGAGGAGGATGACCCCGATGACGTCGTCGACCACCGCAGCGCCGACGATGGTGTTTCCCACCATCGAGTTGAGCATTTTGAGATCGATCAGGGTCCTCACCGAGACGCCGATGGAAGTGATGGAGAGGACGGTGGCAAGGAAGAGCTGCTCCACGGCGGAGAGGCCGAGCAGTGCGCCGCCGACGATGCCGAGCACGAAAGGAACGACGATCCCCGTCACCGCAGTCAATGCCGCCGCGTTCCGGGCTGCGGCAAAAGCCCTGGCGTTCATCTCCACGCCGGAGATGAAGAGGAGCGCGATCACACCGATGGTGGAGAAGAGTTCGAGCGTCTCGTTCATCGTCACCAGTCCGAGCACCGCCGGCCCCACCAGGATTCCGGCGGCGATTTCACCGATCATGGGAGGATAGCCCCCACGTTCCAGGAGTTCCCCGAAGACCTTGGCAAGACCGAGGATCAGGACGATGGCGACGATCGGATCCATCTACCGGTGATCACGATGTGGAGCACAAAAAGCCTCCTGTAGTCACCCTGCAACTCCCGCATGGTGCATACATTTCTTAAGGCCTCCCTTCCCAGATCATAGACAACAATGGAAAGCGCCGCCCTATCTATCGAGTTTCAGATGAGCCTCCTCCTCTTCCTCGCGCTCGCCGGCTACCTCCTGGCATCCAGGATTAACCAGTCGGCGACGATCGGGGCCATTCTCGTGGGGGTTCTGGTCGGACCGAGCGTGCTCGGCCTGATCACCTACACAGACTTCGTCGCGACCCTGGCGCATCTTGGGGCTATCATCCTCCTCTTCGTCATCGGTTTCGAGTTTAACATCAGGGATATCCTCGATCTGCGTTACGGCGTCATTGGGCTCATCGGCGTGATCCTCCCGTGGATAGGCGGCTACGCCACCGCTGTCTTCTTCGGGTTCGACTTCGCGAGCGCAGTCTTCATCGGCACGGCGCTGACGGCGACGAGTATCGCCATCACCGCAAACGTTCTCAAGGAGATTGGCGTGCTCCAGACCGGGGCGGCAAGAGCAATCATCGGCGCTGCGGTCATCGACGACGTCCTCTCCCTCCTGGTGCTTGCCGTCTCCACCGATCTGGTGGTGAGCGGGTATATCTCGGTGACGTCGACCGTTCTGATGCTTGCCAGAGCCGGTGGATTCATCGTCGTCGCCGGTGCCGTCGGGTACTTCGGCATCCGAAAGGTAATCGAGCGAATGGATGCAACTCCTCTGGCGCGGAAGTATCCTGAGTTCGTCTTCATCTTCGCCATGATGGTGGCGTTCCTGTATGCGATGCTCGCTGACCTGGTGGGCTTATCAGGTATCATCGGTGCGTTCCTTGCCGGAGTCGCCTTCGCCGGCGTCGAGCTCCGGCAGAGTAAGGGCGTCCATGAGGGCGCCGAGTACTTCCAGATCGTCTTCGCCTCGATCTTCTTTGTATCCCTCGGGATCCTCGCAGACGTCCGCGCACTCACATCCGACATGTTCCTTTTCCTCCTGGTGCTGACCCTGGTCGCCATCGCCACCAAGGTCATCGGGTGCGCTCTCCCTGCCCGGGTGATGGGGATGTGCCGGGAGGATTCCCTCATCGTCGGGTTCGGGATGGCGCCGCGGGGCGAGGTGGCGATGATCGTCGCCCTGATCGGGCTGGAGTCGGGGCTCATCGGCCAGAGTGTCTTCGTGGTGATCGTTCTGATGAGCCTGTTGACCACCATCGTCACCCCGATCGTCTACCGGAACTGGTTCTTCAAAGGCGCATACTGTGCCGTGGAGTGATGCCGGGGGGAACGAATACTCATTTTGCCCAAAAATCTCCCTCCCTCCGGCCGAAAAAAGAGCGGCAGTTCTGCCGGACCCCGGCTTACCAGGCTTCCGGAAACGCCATGTTGGTGTAGATGTCCTCGAGGCGTGCCTTGTGGCCCCGCTCCATCGAGGCGAGGCTCTGGAACAACTCTTTCTGCCCCGGATCGTCGCTCAGGCTCGCGAGCTGGGTATACATCTGCATTGCGTCGAGCTCCTTCCTGATCGCGATGACGAGGCCGTCGAGGGGTTTTAAGTCGGCCGAGAGCGGGGGGGTCTCCAGGGTTTCGGCGACCTTGTAGTCCCGCTGTGTGTTAAAGCCGAGTTTCCCGGGTTCTTTCATGAGAAGGGCCTCGAGAGTTTTTCGGTGTTTGCTCTCCTCCCCGGCAAGTTCGTTGAAGAGGCTTTTTAAGTTCTCGTCCGCGACCTTCTCCCTGACCATGCGGTAGAAGGTGTATGCCTCGATCTCCCGGTCGATGGCATTCGATATAATTGAACGGTATTCTTCGGCGTCCATGACTTCATGCACCGGTGGGACAGTAGCATCCGGGGTTTTTAAACCTTGTTGGGGGCGGGGTTTGGTCTCGTTGGACCGGGGTGTGAGTGGCTGCGGGTCTTCACGTGCGGCTGTCAGGGCAGCGATGGTTGGGGAGGAAACCCGTACATGACAGTCCTTCGGTTACATCCTTCGGTTACACCCAGCACGGATTTCGAGGGGATATCGCGTCTGGGGGGTGGGGACAGGGGAGGGGGGCTCGCCCCCCTCCCCTGCAACCCCTCCTCGCACCTTCGGTGCTCGAACTCCGCTCCTGCGGAGCGTCGTGCCGCCTTTGGCGATAGTCACCACGGTCCACTGTACCGGGATTTTTTCCTCGCTCGACCGCTTCATCTGCTGCCACTCGCATCGGCAGTGCTTAAGCTT
>JAHDQM010000009.1 GCA_018433835.1 Methanoculleus sp. | reverse complement strand
GGGGGGGGGGGCGGCGCCGCCCCCCCCCCCACCGCTGTCCCCACCCCCCTCACGGCGATACCCCTTGAAATCCGTGTGTGGGCATGTGCGGTTAAGCAGAATTCGAGTAGCGTCAGGTGGAGGTCGCACAAACCCTGTGGGAATCGATCTATAAGTTCACCGCAGCGGCCTCAGACCGGCCTAAGTTCCACCAGTTTCAGGGGGCGGCCCCGTTCGCAGACGTCGGGGGCGTTGCCGAGGACCTCCCCGACGATGTACTTCTCCCCCTCGATGATGCCGTCGGGACGGCAGAGCCGGTAACTCCGGCACTCGCTCCTCGGGCAGGAGAACTCGTAGCTGATCTTCGAGTTCGCGATTGCCATGTCGGCGCTGATGAGCGCGACGATGGGGGCCTCCACCACGTCGACCGCGACCGCCGCCTCGTGGTGGATCGGGCAGTCGTGCCGGGTGTTTGAGCGGGCCGCAACGACCCGGTACTTCTTCCCGGGCTGCAGGTTATGGCAGACCTTGCGCACCTTGCAGCCCTCGCATTCCGGGCACGTGGTGCCTTCGTAGACGAAATCAAGCCCCGGCTTTGCGAGTCCGGCCCCGATCAGCGTCACCTTTGTCTTCTCCTTCGCCATTTCGTCTCACTCCCGGTAAAGCATCTTCACGAGGTCCCGCGCCGATTCAGGTGTCAGCCCCATATCCAGTATGGTGAACCGTTCCGGCCGGATCGTCCGGGCGGCGAGCAGCGCCTCTACGGCCGTCTCGTCGTCGACCCCGATCTCGGCGGGGGTGGTCGGTGCGCCGATCTTTTTTAAGGAGCTGCGGATCCCCTCCCAGTCGCCGCCGTGGAGGTACATCGTGATGATGGCCCCGATGCCGCACTTCTCCCCGTGAAGGCCCTTCCCCGGTGCAAGCCGCTCCAGCGCGTGGGAGAACTTGTGCTCGCCGCCGCTGCCGGGCCGGGACGACCCCGCGATGCTCATCGCGACGCCTGAAGAGACCAGCGCTTTCGTCACGAGCCAGGCGCTCTCCTCGGAGTGCGGTTTGATGAGGTCGGCGTTCTTAAAGAGGATCTCGGCGGTCATCCGGGAGAGCGTCAGCGCGTAATCCGAGAGCGGTTCGCCCCGGAGGCGGTGGGAGAGTTCCCAGTCGAGGATTGCGGTGTAGTTTGCGATGATGTCCGCACACCCGGACGCCAGCAGCCGGTGGGGCGCCGATGCGATGATAGCGGTATCGGCGACGACGGCGATGGGCGGCTCGGCGGCAAGCGAGACGTTCCCCTCGGCGGTCGGGACCGAGGCCCTCGACGAGGCGATGCCGTCGTGCGATGCGGCGGTGGGGACGCTGATGAAGTGGCGGTCGGTGTTGTAGGAGGCGATCTTGGCCGTATCGATGACCCGGCCGCCGCCGACACCGATGACGAACCCGGCCTCTGCCGCCGCCGCCTCGGCCTTCTTGATGGTGTCGAGAGGGTCCCCGCCGCCGGCGGCAAACGTTTCAACGTCGTAGGAGCCGGCAAGAAGCGCCTCGACCCTCTTCCCGGCGACATCCCGTGTCCGGCCTCCCGATACGATGAGCACAGAGTCGCCGAGGGCAAGGTCTTCGCAGACAGCCGGGATCTGCTCGACGACGTCGTGGCCGATGACGACGTCACGGGGGAGCTGCATCCATTTGGACTTGTCGAAGACCTTGGTTCTGAGTAGGTTTATGCGGTCTGCGCTCATTTAGATCAGGTAATGATTAGGGAGTTCCTCTACAAATATTACATAGATCCCATTCGTTATGGCGAGGCGTACACGCTCGTCGATACGCTGACCTACGCCCTGATCCTCATCGCAGCGGTCTACCTCGTTTACCGGGGCCTCCGGCGGTATAAGTTTGCTATCGACGACGAACTGGTGCTTGCGACCATGCCCTTCGTCGTCCTTGGTGGGCTTCTCCGGGTCGTCGAGGATACCGGGATGATCACCTCCGACTTCCGGTTTCTCCTGATCACGCCCCTGATCTTCTTTACGATCTTTACGGTCGCGGGGATCGCCCTCTTTGCCGGGAAACTCGCGGAGAACGCCGGGCTCGTCGCCCGCTACAGCCGTGTCTACGCGGGGACGGGGATCGCCGCCTGTCTTGTGGCCGCTTCAGCGCTCGTCTGGTTCGGCCTCACCGAGACGACGATCGCGCTCGATGTGCTTGTTGCCATCCCCGGCCTCGCACTCGTGTCGTCGCTCGCCCTCTGGGCGTTCCTGGTCTACGGCCTGAAGTGGGACTACGCCTCGAATATCCTCTACAAGCTCCTCATCTTCGGCCACATGCTGGATGCGAGCGCTACGAGTTACGGGATCGATATCCATCCCGTCCACTACGTGGAGCAGCACGTCGTGGGTTCGAGCCTGATCGAGGCGACCGGGACCGCGTTCTCTATGTTTCTCCTCAAGATCGCGGTGATCATCCCCGCTATCTACGTCCTCGAGATGTACCGGCGGGAGGGAAGTTCCGATCTCTGGCACCTGATCCTTCTTGCCATGATCGTCGTCGGCATGGCGCCGGGGATACGCGACCTGGTGCGGATGGTGCTCTATGTCTGAAGGCTCGCTCGCCCGGGCCACGGGCCTTGCGGCTGTCTTCTTTGCCGTCTCGGTCGGCCTCGGCGTCGCTGCCGTGGCCCGCGACCCGGCGGTCGGCGCGGAGGTCATGGCTCTCTTTTCCGAGCAGGTCGTAGCCGGGCTCCTCTCCGACTCCCCGGTGGTCCTTGCGATCAAATTGTTCCTGAATAATCTCTCCACCTGTCTCCTCCTCTTCCTCGGGGGGGCCTCCCTCGGCGTGGTCACGGTGCTGATCCTCTCGGTCAACGGCCTTTTGATCGGTGCGGTGACGGAACTCGTGCGGCACGAGCAGGGCATGCTTTATATTGCCGCGGCGCTCGTGCCGCACGGCATCTTCGAGGTCCCCGCCTTCCTCATCGCGGGGGGCCTCGGGCTCCTCCTCGGGCGGGAGCTCATCGACGAATGGCACGGGAGCGGCGATGCCGCTGCCGGAGCCCTGCCCCAGGCCCGTCTCTTTCTCCGGGTAGTCGTCCCGCTTCTCGCGGTTGCCGCGGCCGTAGAGGCATTTATTACGCCGGCAATCCTAAGTATGATTGCTTAAAGCAGGCAGATCGATAGTTTTTGAGGTACGAGACGGATGGAAGAAGATACAGGTGTACTTCCCCGGAAAGACGATTTTTCCCAGTGGTACAACGAGATTCTCTGGCGAGCCGAGATCATGGACGTCCGCTACCCGGTCAAGGGGCTGTACGTCTGGTATCCTCACGGGTTCGCCGTCAGGAAACGTGCATACGGGATACTCCGGGACCTGATGGACCGCGACCACGCGGAGACGATGTTTCCGCTCCTCATCCCCGAGACCGAGTTCATGAAGGAGGCCACGCACATCAAGGGCTTCGAGGACGAGGTCTACTGGGTCACCCACGGCGGCAGGAACGAGCTCGACGTGCCGCTCGCCCTCCGACCCACGAGCGAGACCGCCATCTACCCGATGTACTCCCTCTGGATCCGCTCCCACACGGATCTGCCCCTGAAACTCTACCAGATCGTCAATACGTTCCGCTACGAGACGAAGCATACCCGCCCGCTCATCCGTCTCCGGGAGATCACGTCGTTTAAGGAGGCGCATACCGTGCACGCGACGCGGGAGGATGCGGCGGAGCAGGTCGAGGTCGCGCTCGGCCTCTACCGGGAGTTCTACGACAGCCTCCGGGTGCCGGTGATCGTATCCCGCCGCCCGAGCTGGGACAAGTTCCCGGGCGCCGACTACACCATCGCGGTCGATACCGTCATGCCCGACGGCAAAACGCTCCAGATAGGAACGGTGCACATGCTCGGCGACCACTTCTCGCGCACCTACGATATCACCTACGAGGACGCGAACGGGGAGCGGCAGTACGCCTACCAGACCTGCTACGGCATATCCGAGCGGTCGATTGCGGCTGTGATAAGCGTTCACGGCGACGACAGGGGGCTCGTGCTGCCGCCTGAGGTTGCGCCCATAGAGGTCGTCATCGTGCCGATCATCGTCGGGAAGCGGCGCGACGAGGTGCTCTTTGCGGCCTCGGCGCTTGAGGAGGAGTTCCGGAAAGCCGGGTTCGCCGTGAAACTTGATGCGCGGGACATGCGCCCTGGCGCGAAGTACTATCACTGGGAGATGCGCGGCGTCCCGCTGCGGATCGAGGTCGGGCCGCGGGATATCGACGCGAACACGGTCGTCGCCGTCACCCGGAGCGGCAGGAAGATCACGCTTGATAGGCGTGGCGTCGTTGAAGGAGTCTGCTCCATCCTTGCCCAGTTCGGGGAGGAACTCTCTCAGACGGCACGGCAGGCGATGGCCGGCCGGATCACCGTGGCGGCGACCCTGGAAGAGACGGCAGCAGCGGTGAAGAACGGGGTTGCGGTCGTCCACTGGTGCGGCTCGCAGGAGTGTGCGGAAAAGATTGAGGCGGCGGTGGATGCGAGCATCATCGGATCCGACATCCGCTCAGACCTGATCACCGTCTCGGACGGCCCGTGCATCGCCTGCGGCGGGAACGGCACGTCCGCCCTGGTTGCCCGGACCTACTGATCAGCAGGACGGGCAGGTATACGTTTTCCGGTGTTCGGGGGACGACAGGTCCCCTGATATCGCTGCTTTTCCGCCCAGGAGGAATATCCTCCCGCATTTTGAACATCTCTTCGGGAGCAGCCGTTCCCAGCGGCTCATCGGAACTTCCAGAGTGAACTGCATCTTCTCCGCGTCGGCGGGGTTGCACTGGGTGAGCTCCTCGTACCGGGAGAGGACCTGCATGACCTGGAGCGGGTTTGCTCCCTCGCTGCAGAACCGTTTGAAGACATAAAATTGGAAGATCATCCACCCAAGGTCGGAGCGCTCTATGGTCTCCTCGTATTCGCTGCACGTTCCGTCGTCTTCATCGAGGGAATACCCGCAGAGGGGGCAGCGCCCGCCCACGAGTTCGTCCAGGAAGACCTCTTCATGGCAGCTGGGACAGGTGGTGTGGGGGGTATGCATTCTGGAAGTCATGATTGTACTGGCCTCATACCTTTTACTCTTCCAGAAACACATGGCGGGGCCACGTGTCTTCTGAAAGCATTCCACGCGAAGATGCGCGGTCTGTACGATTGTCGTGAGGTTTACTACGTATTGCGCTCGGGGTGCTCTTATACGTGTCGAATGGGGCCGGTGGATCCGTTCACCCGGGAGGTTTGCTGTCCGGGCATCCGGAACGGGGGGCCTGCCGGCGCCCATGTCCGGAAGGCATCATTGGAAGGCCTCCGGGTTTTCTCAAGCTCCGGACGTGCCGTCCGTCGCATCTCGCACCCTTCGGCCCGTCGCAACTCGAAAACCCTCCGGGTTTTCTCAAGCTCCGGACGTGCCGTCCGTCGCATCCTCAAATCAGCCTTTTTATCCTG
>JAHDQM010000061.1 GCA_018433835.1 Methanoculleus sp. | reverse complement strand
TGATCGGCGTGCCGTTCGGGGTCGTGAGGGTATACGGGGCGGCAAGACCGATCGTCAGGGAGAGGACCTCCTCCGGCCCGGGTCTCGGGAGGTCCGCCGTCACCCGCACTTCGCGCCACTCCCCGGCGGCGAGGTCGTCGACGGGCAGCGTGGTCGCGGCGCCGGGGAGGATGTTCCCCTCCGGGGATCCGGTGGTGGCGTTCAGGCTCGCGGTTTCCATCGTCACGGTAAGGTCGGCATGGGCGCAGTCTTCGCCCGCGAGGTTCCGGACGAAGAAGTCGAGGCTGATCTTGTCGCCCTTGATTGCGATATCGGGGGTGTAGCGGATATCCTCCGGATGCGCCGGGTCGAGGCTGTAGCGGTCACCAAGGAAGATGGTCCGGTTCCAGGCGGTGGCGTTCTCGAGATGCCAGGTCTCGTTATCGGCGTCGTAGGTGACGGCCGGGCTCTCGTAGGGACCGGGATACTCGAACCCCGGCCCGAACGGCAGTATCCAGTCCACCCGCTTGAGTGGTTCCTGCACATGCTGCTGTCCCGGGGGGAAGGCCGCAAGTGTGGCGAGGTTGGCCGCAGCCAGAACGAGAACGACGCTAATACCGAGCCATACCCACGTCTTCGAGTGCATTGTATCACGTTAGGAAAAGAGATGATTTAGAGGTATGGGCTCACCATCAGCACTTCTCCGGTCTGTGCGTCGATGACGACGAGCCCTCCCTGGAGAACGTGGTCCTCCGGCTCCCCTCTCATCGTGATCACCCATGTCAGCGTCTGTGCGTCCGGTCGGGTGTACTCAACGGAGAGGCCGGCCGTTGCATCGGTCACCCGGATTCCCGGGAACTGCCCGGCTGCGATCTTCAGCGCCTCGTCCCGGGAAAGTTTCGGCTCAAGCGGGCATTCGATCTCCCGCTGGATCCCGATGTACGAGACGATCTCGCCGGTGCTCGGGTTAAGGTTCACGACGACCGTGTTCGGCGTGAGGACACCACTGATCTCTTCTCTCCAGATGTACGAATACTCGCTGCCCGCATCGCCGTGAGAGACCAGGTTCGACTCGATAAGCCGCATGTTCTTCTCCGCAAAACCGCCGTACTTCTCTCCTGCGTAGGCCCTTGCCGCCGCTTCGGATGCGGCCCGATCCAGCCGGACATCGCGGCAATCCTTCCGTGCGGAGTCGAATGTGGCACGTTCGATCACCCCGGTCCGGGCGTTGACGTAAACCTGTCCGTCTCCGGTACCAAAGACATAGTAATCTCCCAGATTCAGGCGTTCGGTCTTCTGGTACTGGACGGTTGCGTCGGGTGCGTTAAGGAAGTCCTGTGCGTTTCCTTTCGCGGTATCCACCCTGATCGGAGCGCCGGCGCTGGCCGCCGACACGACCGAGACCGCGACGACGAGGCATAGCATTGCAACAATGTATATCCGTTTCATGATCGAATCACCTCATTAATAGACTCCGTAGCGAGCGGGAGTGAGATAACTGTTGTAGCTGCCGGAGATCTCGTAGGTGTCCACTCCCCAGTAGCCGATCGGCCAGTGCAGGTAGCAGTCGTCTTTTGCGTTGCTTGCGGCGCTTGCAACGGTCTCCCCATTTCGCAACCGGTCCCAGAAACTCCCGGACCAGCACTTTCCGTTTTCGACCTCGACTTCGCCGTCGAACCCCAGGCAGATGTCTGCGCCTTTGTTCATGGTCTGCTGGAGAAGATCCCCGTTGTAAGGATTGTAGTGGGACGAATGGCATGCAAGATAGACCGCAAGCAGGACGTCCCTGATGTCGGTCCCGTAATCAGTTATGTAGTCCTGGTAGTTCCCCGGGTAGTGGCCGTCGGTGTCGGCAAGTATCCAGGATTCCGAGGAGAACTTTATTCCACCGCCTTTATGCGAGTCGTCGTAGTAGAGGCCATGGCCGTTGAAGAAGAATATAGCATCCGACCTGAACTGATTGTACGCTGTCGATGCTACTGCGTTCGTGGATGATGAGCTGGAGTAGTACATCGCAGCCTGATCCTCCCGTGCGTCGTAGGCTGTCGGCGTCGTATCTGAGCAGTCATAGTTGTGCGCGGGTGGTGTAGCGCTGACGGCAGCAGGCAGAGCCGCAAGCAGGAAGAGTGCTGCCAGCATGAATAACCATTGTTTCATAAGTATCCCTCAAGGTGCGCCCGGGCGTTCCTGCACCCGGAACTAAACCCGAATTCGAGGGGGAATCTTATAAAGCCCGCTGTCGTCGTTCGGTTCTGGCCGAACAAATCTTAAACTTTGCGATTCAGTTCCGGGCAAGCAGTGGATCTGCGAACTGTCATACTATAGAAACATTTTTC
>JAHDQM010000047.1 GCA_018433835.1 Methanoculleus sp. | reverse complement strand
CGGGTCCATCCGTTCTTTATTATTATTTTCATGAAATTCATTTGTCCATAGGCGACCGCAGGTCACCGGGGGTTTCGAAAGGGGCGGAGCCCCTTCGGTTGGGACAGAGAGGCCGCGGGTTCAAATCCCGCCGGGTCCATCGACTGTTCTCTCAATCATTTTTTCATGAATGTTGCATGACTCTGGACGACCTGCGGTCGCCGGGGTTTTGCGCGGGCGCAGCCCCTTCGGCCGGAAAAGGTCCATAAGGCCGTATCCTTGTGCTGATCACAGCGCGCGAGCCCCCCGGGGACAGCGCTCCGCCCGGCTATTTAAATGTCTGGAGGAGAACAGGGAATTCCCCGTTCTCCGGGGTCACCGGCGCATAATACGGCCCGCAACCGCAACGGCGAGGAGCCCGACGAGCGCACCCGCCCCTCCGGCCTGTGTCGGGGTCGTCGCGTGCGTGGTATCATCCGTCGCCGCCGGCACCGGCGCATCGGCCGTCCTGAAAATGAAGGCCCGTTCTCCCGCACCCGCGGCAAGGTAGTCGCCGCCGTCCGAGAGGGCGACCCCGTTTACGGCTGCACCGGCGTCGAACGACCAGAGCGCGTCTCCGTTGTTGTTCCAGAGGTACACGCTCCCATTGGCGGTCCCGGCCGCGACGGTCCCGCCCCGCCGGGATATGTCCACGGTGAGGACGTCGCTTCCCGTTCGGTTCTTCCAGAGCAGGTCGTCGTTCGGCCGGTAGCAATCCACGTCGCCGCCTTCCTTGCCGACGACCACGAACCGTCCGTCACCGGAGAGGGCGAGCGCGAGGATCGGCGCCCCGGTGGGGAGCGCCCAGGGGAGGCCCCCTGCCCGGCCGTAAACCTGGAGGGCGCGGTCCCGGCCCCCGGCGGCGACGACCGACCCGTCACGGGATACGTCGACAGCGGTGACGACGTTGCGGGCAAGCCCCTCCCAGATGAGGTTCCCCTGCCGGTTCATGAAAAGAATGTCGCCGTTACTGCTCCCGGCGACGATATAGTTGCCGTCGTTGGTGAATGCGACGGACGTGACGTACAGAGGTGTGCCGCCGGAGCGGGCACCCGGTTGGACAGTGATATCCCACTCCTCATCGCCCCGGTAGTCAAAGAGGGTGATACGGTCGCCCCCCACCGCGAGGTACTGTCCATTCCCTGATAAAGCGAGGTCGCGGACGGCTCCTGCGACGCTCTTCGTCCAGTATCGGCCGCCGTTCTCGTCGAAGAGGAGCACGTCGCCGCCATCGGTCCCGGCGGCGACGTAGTTCCCGGCGTCCGCGACGGCAACCGCAGTTACCGCATTTGGGGCGCTCACGTTCCAGGGGACGGTGCCGTCCCGCTGCAGACATACGATGCTCCCGCTTCCCGTCCCCGCGACCATATACCTCCCGTCTGCGGCGATCGCAACGTCGTTTACGATGCTCCCCGTCGATACGCCGTAGTAAGAGGCCTCCGCCCCGGCCGCCGCCGGAACCAGGGCGACGATCAGGGCGACGATCAGTGCTGTTCTTTTCATTGTTGTCCCCTCACCGGGAGAGTATTCCCGGAATACGTCTACTTTCTCGGCCGGGCTCTTAAATTATTCCGGCACCGGGTCCCGCCGCGCAAACTTGAAGGCTCCGGGCGCACAATCAATCCGGCAGGTGAATCACGTGGAGAAGAGAGCGGAAGAAGCGGTCTCCCGCTTCATGCTGGGCTGCAACTGTGCACAGGCGGTCAGCTCGGTATTCGCCGACGATACCGGGGTGCCCGAAGAGGTCATCCTCCGTGCGGCCACGGGGTTCGGCGGCGGGGTGGGACATACCGGGGGCGCCTGCGGAGCCGCATCAGGTGCGGTCCTCGTCATCGGGCTCTCCTTCGGGAGCACCGGCCCCGACGAAAAAGAGGCGAAGGATCTGACCTACGCCCTCACCCGGGAGTTCATCGCCCGGTTTGCTCATAAAAACGGCACCGTCTCCTGCACCGAACTCCTCGGGTGCGACCTCTCGACCGACGAAGGGCTCGCCCGGGCCCGGGAGCAGAATCTCACCCGGACCCTCTGCCCCCGGTACGTCCGGGACGCGGCCGAGATCCTCGAAGAGGTTCTCGCATCCGTCACTTCCGGGCGACCCACCATGCGGTGAGGGGTGTGGGCAGGGACGGAATCCCGAGCACCCGCCGCAGGTCGGCGGTGCCGAGGCTCTTTGCTGCGAGAGCCCGCCGCTCGACGGCGTGCCAGGAGAGGAACGCAAGAGCAAACGTTGCCAGGAACGAAAGCCCGCAGAGCGCCGGGAGGAAGAGCTCGTTCCCCGTGGCCTGGATCAGCATCTGCTGGACCGGGTAATGGTAGATGTAGATGCCGTAGGAGAAGTCCCCCGGTCTCCCGAAGGTGTTCAGGAGCGGAACCGGGAGGTGCGCAGCGTAGATGGTGAGGTAGGGGATGGCGATCATCCCGGCGACGGTCAGATAGGGTGTCATGGTCGAGAGCCCGAGCAGCAGGAGCAGCGCCCCGGCGACGACCGGCCGGTAGGCGACGCGCTCCCGGTGGAGGTAGAGGATAGCCCCGATGAGGAAGTAGAGGGTGAACCGGATCTTCGACATCCTGGGGTCGTCGAACCAGGCGACCCACAGGAGGACGTTTACGGCGGCGAGGGCGGTGATGGCGCCCCACCGGTGCAGGAGCCCGGAGATCCCGAGGGCCGCGACG
The DNA here is from genome assembly GCA_018433835.1 of Methanoculleus sp. Lineage (GTDB taxonomy): Archaea > Halobacteriota > Methanomicrobia > Methanomicrobiales > Methanoculleaceae > Methanoculleus. The sequence goes on along the minus strand of JAHDQM010000047.1, from coordinate 110,920 downwards.
ACCCCGTACATGGCGACTTCGAGGGGTATCGTCCAGAGCGGGCCGTTGACGTAGGTCCACGGGTTATCCTGGAAGAGGCCTATCGCCGATCCGTTCTCGAAGAACGGAACGGTGGCGAGCCCTGCAGGAGAGAAGAGGGCCCCGAAGTACTCCACCAGGGGAAGGGACGTCATCAGCGGGCCGATGACGAAGAGCGTGACCAGGATCGCGAGGACGAGGGCCGGAACGACCCGGAGAAACCGTTTCCAGGCGAACCGGAGCGGCGATGCGGTCGACTCCCAGCTCGCCGCGATCAGGTAGCCGCTGGTGACGAGGAGGGCGGCAAGCGCTGCCTGCCCTATGAGTATGACCGGATCGTACATCCCCATCCCGACGTAGCCGAGCCTGAGCGCGTAGGCGTGCGTGACGACGATCACCGCCGCCGCCGCGAACCGCAGGAAGTCGAAGTTGTTCGAGAACCGATCCCCCGAAATGCTCCCGCCTTCCGTGGCCGCTCCCGGTTGCTCTGTTTTCATGGCTATCGGGATCCTTTCCTCACTGTACAGCGACAATTGTTAAATAATTAGTCAAATACTCTCCCCTATGGACCCGCTGGTTGTCGCCACGTTCGCCGTCGTCGCCCTGCTCGAGATCATCGTTCCGCTCGCGCTCGGCTACTGGATCGTCAAAAAATTCGGCGTCTCATGGCGGGTCTTCGTGCTCGGCGCCCTCTCCTTCATCGTCGTGCAGATCGTCCACGCTCCGCTCGTCCTCGTGACGCAAACCCCGCTCTACCTCGCCGTCCTGCCGTTCGGGACGACCGCGGCCGTCGCGGTCCTCGCCGTCTATCTCGGCCTCCTCGCCGGGCTTTTTGAAGAGATCGGCCGCTACCTCGTCTACCGCTACATCTTCCGGCGGCAGGAAATCCCCCTCACCCGGGAGAACGGCCTCCAGTTCGGCGCCGGGTGGGGCGGCGTCGAGAGCATGATCGTCGCGCTCCTCGTCCTTACGAGCATGCTCTCCTATATCGCCGTCACGAGCGACGGGTCGATGCTCTTCCTGCCCGACGACCCTGCCATCCAGGCGCAGGTCGAGGCCCTCCGGGCCCTCACGGCGCTCGAAATCCTGCCCGGGCTCGCCGAGCGGATGATGACGATCGTCCTGCACATCGCATGGTCGCTGATGGTGCTCGCCGCCGTCGTCTACGGCAGAAAGGCGCTCCTCGCTCTTGCTATCATCTGGCACGCCGCCGTGGACGCCGCCGCCGTCTACCTTGCCCAGACGCAGGGGATTCTGGTGACCGAGGCTGCGGTATTCGTCTTTGCGGTCATTGCCCTCGCGTATCTCTTCGGGGAGTGGCGGCGGATGGGGACGCGAGCAATGTGAAATTTTAACCTAAAGTACGCCTAGTGGAACCTCCGAATGGAAGGAATAGGAAACTAACGATCGAATAAACTCTTTTGCCTATCTGATGACAATACAAATTTTCTAATTTCAGCTCCCTTGCTGATGACATCGTTCGTTGCAATCTGCTCTTTTCCTTGGATATACCCGATAACAGTATTGTATTCATGTAATACTTGCTTAACCTGCTGCGTTTCATTGTACTTTCTTACAATATTGATTTGCTTTGCATCGGGAAGTGAGATGTTCGGATCCCGTGTGTAACCGTATGTTAAGGGATCGAAGAGTCTAGGACCTTGACTTCTGCTCTGCTTTATTTTTATCCATCCTTCTGTCGATATTGGGGGTGGTATATGATTCGTGCCGATGACGTCAATACCCATTGTAATCGCTACGAAGTCCTTTGCAAGAACTGTATTGGCGTTTTTCAAGAACTTTCCCTCCCCAGAATTAATGTTGTACAAAAATCCTTCGTCTAAAATATCTAAGTCATATAATTTTCTCTGTAGGGATTTTAGCCACGATAGGTTGCTATATAACGCAGATCCACCTGAATCTAGCACGAAAGAGGTTATGTCGTAATTATGATAGAGATCGAGAATCCTTGGTACATACTGTCTTGGAAGTTTTGCGGGAATAAGGCCTAAGACTGATTTGTTATTCAAAGTCTCGACAATGCGGAGATATTCCTGAACAAAACGGGTGAATTCGCTGAAAAGTTCTTCGCCTGTATTTGTTCTAATTATTTTTGGACATAGTGGGACAATAGCAGCATCGCTATAGGCATATTGCACATCTACAATTACCTCCATGTCTTCACTGGTTGGAACCTTCTCATCACCATACGATGCGAAAACAAAATTTATGGACTCGTTAGAGCAATTGCTTAAGATATCTTTGTTAAGTTTTTGTTCCTCTGAAGCGTCTTTTTTAATATTATGGATCTTCGTAAGGTCTATATTTTTAAAAATCTCATTGAACCCTTCTGCAGAAAGTGCTTTATTTAGAGATTTGGTTGGAGTCTCTACGCTCTTTCCTGCCAGATTTATCTCGCGATGTTTTAATAATAGTTCTTCATCAGCACCTCTCACGCCGACACGTATTTTCATATTAACGTCTCTTTAACTCTTTTAAGAGTTCTTCTGTTATATAAAAGGTGCTTTCTCGCAAATTAGCGATTACCTCGTCGATTTCCTCATTCGAAAGGCATCTTTTCTGATACAATCGTTTAATGAGGCCTATTGTACCTGTATGGTTAAAATTCTGGATCCGCATCTGGCACACGCTGGTTATCTGTGGGGATGTTATAATCTCATCAATTCGCCTCCGCATTGCCCTATCGTCTGTGACTAAAAAGTAGCTCTCTCCAGAACAAGCATAATCCAGAAGTGCAAGGGTGAAGGCGGACAATTCCCCCTCGTGCAGGTACGGATACCTGTCACGCAAATATGAGACAATCTGTATGAATTTTTGATCCTTTGTTTTATCTTGTATCTCTATTTGGCCATCTTTTTTTACCTGATGTAGGTTCCCTCCACAAGCTTCGTGGAACACTTCCAAGCTGGTAACCAATGCATAGCTCGCACTACAGATTGATAGCAAATTGATTGCCTTGATCTCATTAATAGCTGCAGATATTACAGTATTGTCTAGTATCTTTGTGGTCTTCAAGAGCGCCACCGAATCCCTTGATTGCGCAGTTTTTCATCAAATTCGATAGGATCCTGGCCTGCAATCTCTGCAGCTTTAGAGAAGCTCACTTTATTCTTTTTTAAGAGACTTATTGCGAGTTTTTGTCTCTGCGGCTTTAATTCATCCCATTTGATTGACTCGCTTATATAGTCTGGATAAGAGACGTATATGAAGGTAAGCACTTCTTCATCCGATAGGTCGTGCAGAAACGCTTTAAAATCTTCAATCACGCGAACCAGATCGGGTTTCGGATCGAGTGCATTGAATATGCGTAATCCACCTTGCGATAGTTGGTATCGCGCCCCTTTCTGTTCCACTAACTCCAATTTTATCAGGGATTCCAGAACATCGTTTACCGTTTCACTGTATGGTCCTAGGAGGTGGGGTTCAAATTTTAGCAATCCCTGAAAGCCTTTGAACACGTTAGATACGAGAAATAGCAATTTCTGGATCTTAACTTTACTTCTTAGTGGAGTATTATCGAGAGCGCCCAGCGAGTACAATATGAGTTTCTCCTCATCGTTAAGATCTATATGTGCCAAGGGGGTCATATCAAATTCCATCAGAGCGATTAACTTGAGCACTACACTTCGGATATCATATGCCTATGCCGTAAGCGGGGTGAAAGTGCTGCTTGGTTTTCCTTTTAGTAACAACACTTTACACATAGTGTTTACTACTATCTGTGATAACGTCACCTTTTAGTTTCTGTGCGCGAAGGATTCACCACTCGTGCAGGTAGCCCCGGCGTTCGAGCGGTTTTTCGTCCGCCAGGACCGCCCGCTCCACTATGACCTCCCCGATGACGTGCGCCTCGACTCCCGGGACCGGGAGGATGGTGGGGGGAGCGCAGAAGAGAAGTTCGAAGTCGCCCCCGCCGTAGAGCGCGAGTTCCCGCCCCTCGTCCTCCGGCACGCCGGCCGGGAGCGGGAGGCGGGCGGTATCGACGGAAAAGCCGCAGTCGTTCACCGCCAGAAGGTCGTGGAGGGAGAGGGCAAGGCCGTCGGAGATGTCCATCATCGCCGAGACCCCGGCACGGCCGAGGATCTCGCCCTCCCTCACGCGGGGCTGCGGCTCGAGAAGTTTCCTCAAATACCGGTCGTAGCCGTTCAGGGCGGCCTGGGCCTCGCCGAGCGATCCTGTGACCGCGACGACGTCGCCCGGCCGCGCCCCCCGCCGTCTGATGAGGTGCTCCGGCTCGACGGCTCCAAGTCCCGTGCTCACGATCGTCAGTTCCCGGTGGGCGTCGAGGTCTCCTCCCACGAGTTCGGCGCCGAACGCCGTGCAGCAGTCCCATGCGCCCTCCATGATCCCGCGGAGGCGTTCCGGCCGGTCGAGGCCGACCGCGAGGAGCACCTGCCCCGGCGCCGCGCCCATGCTCGCGATGTCGGAGAGCGTGACCGCCACCGCCATCCAGCCCGCCTGCCAGTCGGTCATCCCGGCCGGAAAATCGGTCGTCTCGTGGAGCATATCGGTGCTCGCGACCATGAGACGGTCGCCGCAGGGAATGACGGCGCAGTCGTCCTCGAGCCGCTCCGGGTCGATGATCGTCCCGATAAGCCGGTGCAGGCCACGTTCATCCACCGCGGCGCACCTCCTTCTCCCGCTCGCTCCGGTACTCCTTGAAGATGTACTCGACCCGCTCGGCCTCCTGCTCGCGCCGGAACTCTTTCTGCTCCTCCTCCCATTCGGCGATTGCCTCCTCGACCGCCCCGGTCTTTGCCGCCCCGGTCCTGCCCCTGATATCCGGCATGACGGTGTCTGCGGGGAGGAGGGGGAGATCGGCCTCGCGGGCGACCCGGACCAGATGCGGGTCGGGTGGTTCCCCGCCGACGACCAGCGCCCGGACCCCCGTCGCCGCGAGGTCCTTCACCACGCCCCGGCCCCAGCCGTGGGCCCGGGGGACGTAGAGGACGTCGCCTTCGGCGATACCGATCCCCTCCTGGAGGCCCCGCATCCCTTCCCGGGTGAGGGAGTCGAGCACCTTGAGCGGGGTGTAGTCTTCGGAGACCTCGATCTTCGCGACGGCCTGCATCCGCTCCAGGCGCTTCTTCAGCCGCCGGGACCGCCGCCGCTCGCCCCGGAGCTGCTCGCGCAGGCTCTCGATGGTCGCGTCTTTCGTCGCCAGTTCCGCGTCCCGGCGGACCCTCCGCTCGGTTGCGGAGCGCGCCCGGCGCAGGCCCTGCCGCAGCCGTTCCATCTCCCGGTCGCGTTCCCGGAGGTCGTCCTGCAGTTCCTGCACGTAACTGCGGAGCCTCTTGACCATCCCGTCGAGCGCCATCACCCGCTCGTCCTCGACCGGGCGCTCCGGCTCGGCCTCCACTGCCGGTTCCGCCTCCTTCTTCGCCGCCGGAACTCCCTGCAGATCCGCAAGGACCGTATCGAGCGGCTGGCCCCGGAGCACCCGTGCCCGCACCTCGTCGAGATTGAATCCCGGCCCCACTCTTTTGGCGATGTTCCTGAACTTGTTCTGGAGGCTCCGGTAGGCGTCCAGCGCCGCCGAGAGAGCGTCGCGCTCGTGGTCGTTCGTGTAGGAGAACGGCGCGGTCAGGTCGTACTTCGCCTCCACCGAGAGCGACTGCTTCGGGGTGTAGGGGATGGCGTTGAACGCCCGGCGGATCTTCTCGACCGAGTAGGGCATCTGCTGGACGTCGGAGGCAATGATGAGCGGTTTTCCGGCGCGGTAGAGTTCCTCGACGATGTCGGACATCGTCATCTGCCGGGAACTCGAGAGAAGGACCAGGTTCCCGTCGAGGTCCACGGCGGCGATGCCGGTGGTGGTCCCCGGGTCGAGCCCGACGATCAGGTAGCGGGGGCGGCTGGAGAGCGGTTCGAACCGTATCCGGTCGAGTTGCCTGCCGGTCACCCGGACCTGGACGTCGGCGCCCCGGGAGGAGTGGACCGGGACCATGTCCCGGGGGGCGATGACCCGGAAGGCGACCCTTGAATACCCGCCGAAGGCTTTCGTCTCCTTCTTCTCGTAGTCGAGACCGGCGCCCCTGAGCCGGTCCTCGATCTCCCGGGCTTTCTGCAACACGGCGCCGTGGATCTTTCTCGCGTAGCGGTTCTGGCTCCACCCGCCCCGGCCGGGCGAGCGGTGCCTGCTCACCACGATGTCGGTGGTGTTCTCGAACGCGATCACCTCGACGCCCGCCCCGAGGGAGGCCACCCGGGCGGTGGTCCGGGCCTCGGCGTAGGGGTCGAACTTGTTGAAACTGATGTTGTAGCGGGCGGCAACTTTTCCGAGACTCTCTTTCTTCTCGCCGCCGGTCACCTGGACGAGTTTCGTCGAGGGCGGGAGCGTCTGCAGGAATGCGTAAAGTTCGTGCTGGTCGGCCGCGACCTCCTGGAGGCTGTCCACCGCGAGAATGTCGGGCTGCTCGGCAGCGAGGAGGCGCTGGAGCCGGAACCCGGTGACCTCCTCGACCCCCTGGACCTCGCCGTCTTCCACCCGGCAGAGTGCGTAGACGGGCCGCCGGGTACGGGAACGGACCGAGCCCTTGATGATGTCGATCCCGAAGACCTTCACCCGACCACCCGTGCCAGTGCTTCGTCGAAGGGGTATACGAGAGCGTATTTTCGTTTGAAGTACTGGAGGATGTTTTCGATATCCCGTGCGAGGATCTCGCCGGCGTTGGGGTGGGCGGTCTCCACCCACTGGGGCCAGTCGATCAGCCAGCACTGCCCCTCGTCGACCATGACGTTGAACTCGCTTAAGTCGCCGTGGATGATGCCGAGGCGGTAGGCTTCCCGGACGTTATCGAGGATCCGATCAAGGATCGGCTCCGGCTCCTCAAGGGCCGCCCGCGAGAGGTTGACACCCGGCACAAACGACATCGCCACGACGTGCCGGTTCTGGTCGATAGGAAGCGGGACCGAGACGGCGGGGTGGAGGGTCTTCAAGGCGTCGTACTCCATCTTCGCCGAGTTGCTCGAGGCGAATATCCAGGGGCAGTGCCCGCCCTCCGGCATGTAGCCCCGCTTTACGCGGGCGGACTGGAACGACCGCTGCCCGACCCGGTGGAACTTCAGCACCACGACCCCGAGCCCCATCGCCTCGTAGACCTCCGACTCCTTCCCGACGCCGATCAGCGTCCCGAGCGCCTGAACGGTGCCCCGGCGGGTGAGGGTGTGGAGAGCCAGGCTGTCGTAGCCGTTGAAGACGAGGGCGTAACCCTCGTAGGGGACTTTCTCGTACCTGACCATATCCATGGCCATCAGCCTGCCCAGGCGGTAGGAGAGCTCGGACTCCGAGAATTTGGTGGCCGACTTGAGCACCTCGAGCGGCACCCACCGGTACCGGCGCATGAGACGTTCGAGGGCGAGCAGGATCCGGAGTTCGTAGGCGTGCAGAGATCGCACGTATTCTGCAGGAACGGGCATCTTCTACACAATTTATGTGGCACGGTGATAAAAGGATGATCGAGAAAGCATGCAGTGCAGCAAGTGCCGCCGCGACGCGGTCATCTTCCAGCGATACTCGGGGCTGCACCTCTGCGAGCAGCACTTCAACCGGGATTTCGAGGCGAAGGCAAAGCGGGCAATCCGGGAGCACCGCTGGATCGAGTCGGGGGATACGGTGGCGGTGGCGCTCTCGGGGGGCAAGGACTCAAGCGCCGTCCTCTTCTTCCTCCACCGGCTCCTCGGCGAGCGCCGGGATGTCCGGCTGATGGCGATCACCGTGGACGAAGGGATCAGGGGCTACCGCGACCCGGGCCAGGCCCAAAAGATTGCCGAAAGAATAGGCGTCGTCCCCTGGGTGACGGCCTCGTTTGCCGAGGAGTACGGGGTCACGCTCGACGAGATCGTAGGCCGAAAGGGCACAGGGCTCTCCTGCTCCTACTGCGGCGTGCTGCGGCGGGCGTTGATGAACCGGATCGCCCGCGAAGAGGGCGTCACGAAGTTCGCCTACGGGTTCAACCTGGACGACGAGGCCCAGTCGGTCCTGATGAACGTCCTTCGGGGGGATGCGGAGCGGCTCACCCGCCCCATGCGGGAGGTGGAAGGAATGGTCCCACGGATCAAGCCGTTCATGTACATCCCGGAGCGCGAGGTGGCGCTGTATGCCTTCCTCCACGTCGAGGGGTTCGACCTTGCGGGCTGCCCCTATGCGGCCGACGCCCTGCGGGGGGACGTCCGGGGGATCCTCGACGCCTACACCTACCGCCACCCGGCGACGAAGTACTCGCTCGTCAACCTGGGTGAGACCCTCCGGAACCCGGAGAAGCCGCAGGAGGAGGGGCTCCGGGTCTGCGAGCGGTGCGGCGAGTTGTGCGGGAAGGTCTGCCGGACGTGCCAGGTGCTTGATGAGGTTCGGAAGGGAGCCTGACCAATACTTCGCTATTTTGGTGCTCGGAACTACGCGACTTCGAAGCCAGGGGCTTCTCGAGTTCGGAACTAAATTTTCCGTCGCAAATCGCTCCTAAATGTCCTATTGAGGTGCAGCTGATGGAGTTCAGGTGCATCTATCGTCGGAGAGAAATGAAACTGTAAAATAGTAAAATTGCCCGTACACTGGACCGTGGGGATATCGCGTCTGGGGGAGGGGCTGACGGGGAGGGGGGGATGCTCCCCCCTCCCCTGTCTCTATCCCAAAAGAGACGTGTAATCCCCACCCCGCCCGGCCTCCGGCCTCCTCCTCCGCACCTTCGGTGCTCATGCTCCGGCCCTACGGCCCGTCGCACCCCACACCTCGGGGCGGGGGCAGTGCGTGGCGATATCCAATGGAAAGCCGTGCATGGTCTGGGCGAAGTCGCAAAATGAGTTGAATCTGAGATGCCCTGAGTGTTCCAAGTCCCAGAAGATGGAGCGTCCCCTTACCCCCCTACCGCCTCACCAGACACCCGCCGGTCACGTCGGCGAAGATCTCCATGAACTGCTCGGGGTGGTTTAAGAACGCAACCGACCGGGGCCGCCCGATCAGGTCGTAAAGCCCGACCTCTTTCTCGATCCCGAGGTCCGGGACCTCCACCGGGTCGCAGTAGCGCACCGGCGGAGCGTCGGGGTAGCGCGGGTTCTTCACCAGCGCCCCGCCCTCCATCTCGTAGTAGGCTGCGCCCCGCAGTTCCGCGTAGGGGCCGTAGTTGCTCGCGAACTCCGACGAGACGAGGTTTGCCATCACGAGATCTTCCCGTGCGGGGTTGATGGTCACGTGGCCGTATCCTGGCGGGATCAGGATCTTGTCGCCTGCGGTGCCCTCGATCATCACCACGTCGTCGGCATCGCGGGTCTGGAGGAGGTAGTGGCCCGTCCCCTCGAGCACCTCGTAGATCTCCGGGTAGAGTTCTCCTGCCGGGTTCTCGATGTGATAGTGCCCCTTCGTCTTGACGTACTCCCCGCAGAGGATCCGGGCAGGAATGACGGTGATATCGTAACGGACGTGGTGCTGCCGGAGCCACTCCCGGTCGCTCTCACTCCTGGCGAGATCCCGGTACATAAAATAGAGGGGCTGATCGGAGGTGCAGCCGGGATCCGCGAGAACTTCCCGCATCTCCTCGATCGTCCTTACCTGCGGCTCCGGTTTAGGTCCGTCCCAGTACCCGTTCATTTTTGTTTCTTACGGTACACGAATATATAATACCCTGCGCCGATGATGACGGCCGCAATGGCGACGAGGAAGATCGGGTTCGTGAAGATGGTACCCTGTCTCTGTTCGAGCGCGACCCGCACCTTCATGGTATCTGATATCTTGCTGTTGTCGAGGTCGTCGCGGTAGCGGATCTCTGAGTCGATCCCGTACTCTTTCTCGGTACCGTCGCTGTCGATGTTCACGTCGAACCGCGCCGTCGCGGTCTCGCCGGGGGCAAGGTCGCCGAGGAAGGCGGTGTCGTCGCTGCTGGTGAAGGGGTCGACGGCGCTGATCCGGGCCTGGGCGTTGTAGACCGTCGCTGCTCCGGTATTCTTGTACACAACCTCAAGGACACTGTTACTACCCAGGTAGAGTATCGACATCGGCGAGACGACCTCAAAGTCGATCTTGCCGCCGACCGGGAGGCCGATCGTCACCGCCTTGGAGGTCGCTGTCGATCCCTCGTAGTCCTCGTAGGTGACCACGACATCCAGCGGGTAGGATAGGGGCTCGGCGCTGTCGGCGACCGAGACCTTGAACTTCATGTCCACCGTCTCACCCGGCTCGAACGTCCCGACGTAGGCGCTGCCGTCGGTGGGGATGAGCGGGCTCGCGCCGTTTCTCGTGACCTTCGCAATGGCATTGTTCGCCGTGTCGTGCCCGATGTTCTTCAGGGTCAGGTAAACGTAACCCTCCGTGCCGACGTTCAGCGACTCGGACCGCACGTCAAGAACCTCAACCTGGAGGTCGGGCGTGACCCGCACGGTGAGCGGCAGGGTTTCGGTCTTCTTCTGGTAGTTGTAGCGGAGGAGATCGCTCCCGTACTCTTCCGCATCCGCAAGGTAAGTGTAGGTCACCTCGAGCGGCAGCACGTAGGTGCCCGGCTCCGCGGAGTCCGCCACCTTCACCTCGAACGTGGCGGTCGCGGCGCCGCCGCCCACAATGTCGCTTAAGAACTGGGGGTCCGTCTTGATGGTGAACGACGCGTCGCTACTCTTGAGCGCTACGGTTACCAGTTTCGCGGTGTTCGGCGCGTCGTCGGGGGTGACGAGCGTTGAATCGTAGATCTTGTGGGTATTCAGACCGCTATTGGATACGATAATCGCGAGATTGGTCTCGGCACCCGGTGCGAACTCATTGGTGCCGGAAATCGTTGCCGACAGATCTGGACTTCCATAGAGGTACTTGGTGCCTTGCGCCGCCCCCGGCGCAGCCAGGAGTGCCAGCAGGAGCATCAGTACCGTTACATATTGCCAACGCATCTCTTCACCTTGTTGTTATGTTTGCAACAACATTTATCCCTGGGGAGTATATATACATGATGGAATGAAGGCTCCTCGGGATGTTCCAAACGCCCTCCTCGAATCTCTGAAATCGCTGGGTCTCACGAAGTACGAAGCCCTCGTGTATATCGGCCTCCTCAGGACAGCGGGTGCGACTGCAACAGAGGTCCACGAGATCTCCGGCGTGCCGCGCGCGTCCGTCTACCCGGTCCTCGACCGGCTCGTCCAGAAAGAGCTGGTCTGTGTCTCCCACACGACGCCCAAACGGTTTGACGCGGTCCCTCCCGACCAGGGCGTCGAGAACCTGATGCGTCGGATCGAGAGCGACGCGGAGAGCGCCCGGACGGCCCTCGACGCCCTCTACCGGGAGAAGGGGCCGGAAAGCCGGGGCGACCAGGAACTGTTCTGGACCATCTACGGGGAGGAGAACATCAGGGCCCGCCTTGCCGACATGTTCCGGAGCGCGGAACGGAGCGTGGAGGTGCTGGCGACATGGGACCTTCTCCGGAGAGGCATGCTCCCGCTGCTCGATCCCGTCCCCGACTCCGTGCCGGTCGACATCGTCGCCGAGCGCTGGGAGGGCGAGCAGCCTTCCCGGTTCCGGCTCCATATCCTTCCCCTCGCCGCTTTGCAGGAGACCCGTTTCCTGACGGATAATAAGCTGCTGCCGTACGAGAGATCCGGTGTCTTTCTGGTGGACGACGCCCGGGCGCTGCTCTGGATGGAAGGGATCGACGGGCAGCCATCGGCCCTCTACTCGGAGTCTGCGGGGCTTGTCCATTTTGTGCGGCGGCATATTACCACCGTCACCGAATGGGCAAGGGCTACGGTTCAATAATCCTCCAGGTAACCCATCTCGCGGATATCGATCAGCCCTTTGAGCGCACGGGTCACCATCGGTCTTCCTGCCTCCTTGACGGCCGCCATTGCGTTGGTGCCCCCGACCATCGCCACGCCCACGTACTGCGGGCTTACCGGAACCCCGAGCAGGGGGACGTTCGGGGCACCGATATCAAGGATGCCGGAGAATCCCATGGCCATCAGTTCGTCGAGCACCGTATTCATGAGCGGTTCGGCCTCCATGTGGCACTCCCGGATGTTTGCGAGGATATTGCCGTTCCTGTGGTGCATGACGTCGAGAATCGACGTGGCCTCCTGGGAGATCAGGACCTCGAGGGGGTCGAGCGTGGTGTCGCGGTAGAGGATCATGCTCGTGAATCGCCGCGGAACTCTTCCTTCGACCTCGACGATCCCGCCACCGATCGGGTTGATCGGGATGCCGCGCCGGAGGAGGAGAGCGTCGAGGGTGATGCTGCACATCGTGCAGACGGCATGCTTGCCGTCCGGCACGATGTAATCGCCGACCTGCTCTCCCGGCCCGGTGACCAGGATCCTGTCGCTGATGGTGATGCCCGCTTTGTGGGCCTCTTTCATGATGGAGAGTGCGAATTCGAGGTCATGGCTCTCGATGAGCGAGAGGTTGTAGATGATCTTCCCCGCGTCCTCCTCCGGGCGGTAGGTCACCCTTAGCGCGTACTCCTCGATACGGTGATTGGTGAACTTCAGGGGAACGTGCATTATCAGATCTCTTGCACGGCAGGGGAAAAAGTGTTGCCTTCGAAGAGGCGCCTCCGTGTTGCCGTCCCGATCCCGGCGGACTCCCGGCCCCTGTCCTGCGGCCCGTCCGACCTGCAGAGGGAAAACTTGTTCTACCTACCTGTGGTATTGTACGGTGAATGGAGAGTGGGACTCGGGAAAAAGCCCGGAACGTGCTGAAGCGGATCCTCGAAGCGGCCTGCTACGACGTCGAGGAGGTCGGCGAGCCGCTGGATCTCTCCGCAGTCGGGAGCGAAGATGCCCTGCTGGTGCTCTGCTCGAACGACCCGGAGACGATTGAAGATTTCGATTCGATGACCTATCACCTGCGCACCGGCGACGAAGATCTGGTCTGCAGGAAAATGCTCTTCACCCTCGATCAGGGGGTGCGGACGGAGGACTGCATCCGGTGGGGGCCGGATGAGTTCGTCCGGTACGCGGGCCGGGCGGCGCTTGCGGAGGTGCTCGGGCAGAGCCTGATCCTGGACTTCGGCCGCCCGGCCCCGGCGGTCCGGCGCGAACCGGTGGAGGCCGTCCCTGCACCGGTGGAGGAAGAGCCGGAAGAGGGGCCGGAGTTGCCCCATCTCCCGGTGCAGGTCGCCGAGAAGCGTGCCTGCGGCATCGCCGGGCTGCACGGGTCGGCGAAGTGCCGGTTCATTCCGTACTGGAACTACCGTTACGCGAGCACCGGCGAGCGCGAGGTGAAAGACCGGCTGATCTCCTTCGACGCCGAAGGGGCCGGGGCCATCAACGCCATCAACGGCCTGAAGATGGAGATCGATCCCGACACCATCGAGCGGGGACCGGTCCCGTTCGGCTCCGAGATCGTGTCCGCCCGGCTCGTGCGGGAGGACGTGGAGGAGCAGCTCGTCCGGGATGTTGTCGACCGGCTCACCCAGCGGGTGCGGTTCCGCTACGAGAAGGGCGACGCAATCTTCTACGAGGAGAAGACCCTCAAACCCGACCGGAACAACATCAGGGTCGACCTCGAGACCGTCTACGTGCCGGTCTGGCAGGTGCGGGGCGGGAGCAAGATAGTCGAGGTCAACGGGTTCACCGGCGAGGTTCTCTCAATGCCGATGGACGAGGGCGTCGAACTGCTGTAGGTAACCATGATCGTCGTCATCGGCGGCGGCCCCGCGGGAAGGCTCGGGGCGATGCACCTTGCGCAGGCCGGCGCGGAGGTCCTGCTCGTCGAGCAGCGCAGAATCGGCGGACAGTGCCTCCACGAGCGGTGTATGACAATCTGCGCCTTAAACGACGTCGCCCGGCTCGTCGAGTACGCCCGGACCCAGAAAGACCTCGGTATCCTCGACTCGGTCCCGGCCGTCTCCTACCCGGCGATCCGGAGACGGATCTGCGAGGTTCAGGAGAAGCTCTCCTCGGTCCTGGACGCCGAGACCCGGCAGGCAGGGGTCGAGGTCGTTTACGGAGCCGTTGGCCGCCTGGAGAACAACCGGGTCTTCATCGACGACGAGGAGGCCCGGGCCGACGCGGTCCTCGCGGCCACCGGGTCGCGCCCGGCAATTCCCGACATCCCCGGCCTCGATCTTTCCGGCGTCTACACCTACCAGACGCTCCCCGCGATGCCCGATCTTCCCCGCCGCATGGTCATCATCGGCGGCGGGGTGGTCGCGGCAGAGTTCGCCCACATATTCCAGGCGTTCGGCTCCGAAGTCGAGATTGTCGCCCGGCACGGGCTTCTTGGGGGCCTCGATGCGAAGATGCGCTCCGCCGCGCTGCGCGACCTTGCCGGGGTCGGCATCCGCGAACAGACCGCCGTCGCAAGCATCGAGGGCGCGGGGAGGGTCCGTTCGGTCCTGCTCGCCGACGGCGAGGAGCTCGAGGCCGATGCCGTCCTGCTTGCCACCGGGCTCGTTCCCCGGTCGGAGTCGCTCCAGGGCCTCAGGAAGGGCCCGGACGGGGCAGTCATCGTTGATTTGCGGATGCGCACGAGTGCAGAGGGCGTCTACGCAGCCGGCGACGTCATCGGCCCGCCCTACCTCACCCCCGCAGCCCGGAGGGAGGGCGTGGTGGCGGCCGAGAACATCCTCGGCCACGACACCGTCATGGATTATGCGGGCATCCCCCAGGCGATGAGCCTCCGCTACGACTACGCTTTCGCCACGGTCGGCGCCGACGGGGGCGTCACCCTCTCGGCGCCCGCCCCCGCAGGCCCCGGCTCGTTCTGGGACGTTGCGGGGGGCTGGGCGGGACTTGCGCAGGTCCGGGTCGATCCCGGGAGCGGCCGGCTCATCGGGGCCGCTGCCGGTGTTCCCGGAGCATCGACCCTCCTCTCCTACCTCGGTTACCTGATGAAGCGGGGCGTCACCGTCGACGACTTCGACGATATCGTCGAGGTCCACCCCTCGACGGACGGCGTCTACGGGCTCGCCCGCTACGCTGCGGGGATGCTCAAGAAGAAAGAATGAACCGTCCCGGCGGCTCTAGAGCTGCCGGAACATCTGTCCGAACTTCGGGATAAAATCCTTTTTCCGGGACATGACGCCCTCGAGCCGGACGGGCTGGTCCCGCAGTTCCAGTTTGGTGATGCAGGCCTCGTCCCCGGCGGCGAAGAGGTCGCTCGCGTTTGCAAAGACGTTCGTGAAGAGGGCGAAGAAGCAGTCGACTCCCATCGTCGCCCGCAGGTGGTCGAGTTCGGCCCGGATTTCGCCTGCATGGGTCTCTGCGAACACAAACGACGATGTCATCACCTGCGAGACCATGATGCTCCGCCCGAAGAGGTTGTAGCGCTTCATGTCCCGGGTGAGGAGTTCTTCCTTCGGGAGGGCATCGAGATCCATGCCTTTTTGGATCAGTTCCGGCCCGAACTCGGTCGGGTCGACCCCGGCGATCTCCGCGAGGTAGTCCGCCGCCCGGATATCCGCGGGCGTGGTCGTCGAGAGTTTCATCACCATCGTGTCCGAGAGGATCCCCGCGAGGAGGAGCCCGGCGGTCGACGGCGTGGGCTCCACGCAGGCCTCGATGAATTTGTTGGCGACAATCGTCGAGGTCGACCCCACCGGGTCGTTGAGGAACCTCACCGGCTTGAGGGTGGAGATCGCCCCGAGGCGATGGTGGTCGATGATCTCGAGGATGTCCGCCTGCTCGATCCCGTCCACGGCCTGTGAGTACTCGTTGTGGTCGAGGAGGATCACCGACTTCTGGACGTCCTGCATCAGCGTTGTCCGGGATATGAGCCCGATGTGCTGCCGCTCTTCCCCGACGACGCAGGCCGTCCTGAACTTGGAGTTCGAGACGACCCCTTTCGCATACTCGAGGGAGTCCTCCATACGGACCGTGGGGACGTCGATCTCCATGATCATGCTCGCGGGGAGAGAGAGGCTGATCATCTTGCCGACACTGAAGGCGTCGAGCGTCGTCGCGAGCACCGAGGCCCCTCTCGTCCGGGCGGCGTCGATCACGCGCTCGCCCACCGGCGCCCCTTCGGCGATGATGAGCGCGGCGACCCCCGCCGATACCAGGGCGAGCTGGGCCGGTTCGTTGTCCCCGACGATCGCGATATCGTCGGGCGTCATCCGGGAGAGGGTGACGTGCAGGGCGTCGATGACGGTGTAGACCCGGCCGTCCCCGAGCGTCTCGCACGCTGGCACGACTACCCGGGCATCGAGGATGCGGGCGAGGGTATCGAGCGGCATCGGTACGAGCGAGAGTTGCTCCCGGGGGTTCTTCCGGACGTAGGCCCGGGCGAGGCCGTACTCGCTGACGAGGCCGACCAGGGTCTCGTTCACGTCCGTGATCGGCATGTTCCGCATGTCGTAGGTGTCCATCAGGGCGGCGACGTCGACCGTCGGGACGTCCTGCCGGACGCTCCGGGTATCGAGCGGTATATCCGATACGGTGGGTTCGACGCTCGCTACGTAGACCGGCGCCTCGGCGTTGAACGTCTCGAGCGCAAACCTCGTCTCCGGGCTCACCTCCCCGCACCGGGCGGGAACGTACTTCCCCGGCTCGGCGTGGTTCAGGAGCTCGGCGTAGCCGATGACGCTGCAGATGCTGTCGGTGTCGGGCTGCCTGTGGCCGATGATAACGATCTTGTTCTGTCCCATGCTCTCCTCGGATCCCCGGCGGGGGAACGGTTGTCTCCAGAGGTATCGCCCTCTGCCGTCAAAGGTTTTATGCCGACCCCCGGGCGGTGCGGGGGTAACGTTGAAGTAGAGGCTCTCTCCATGCTCCCGTGTGGGAACCGATCGGCCCGGGCCAGTTTCGGCCCTGTTCATCCTGGTATGTCTCCTCGTCTCCCCGGCCGCGGGAGCCGCGGGAGACGTGGCGGTGACGTCCGTTGCGGTCGACCCGGCGGTCCTGATGCCGGGTGATGAGGGGACCATCACGGTTGCCGTGCAGAATACCGGCCCCTCGACCGTCCAGCTCGGCGGGGCCCGCCTCTACGAGGACGGCGTCGTCCCGACGGGCGAACCCTACCCTTCGGTCGGGGATATCGGTGCGGGCCTCAACCGGACGTTCACCTTCGCCGTTCGTGCGGATGCTCCCAACGGAACCTATTACCCTCGTTTCTCCCTCGACCTCCGGGAGAACGGGACCCTCAGCCACCCGGTCCCGGTTCGGGTCGACGGCACGCCGCTCAGCGCGTCGGTGCTTGAAAAACCGGATGCCTTCGCCGCGGGCCGGACGGCCGACCTCACCGTTCTGGTCGGCAACCCGCGGCCGAACGCCGCCTCCGCCGTCCAGGTCGTCCCGAAGGGGACGAATTTCACCGTTACCCCCTCGAGCGCCTTCATCGGCGGCCTCGCACCCGACGGCTCCGGGACCGTCGCCTTCAACCTGACCCCGGCCGCCGAGACGAACGTCACCTTCCAGGTGGTCTGGCGCAACGGGATCAACACCCACACCGCCGACCTCGTGCTGCCGGTCGCGTTCGGCGAGGACAAACGGCAGGCGGATCCCGTCATCACCAACGTCGAGGTCGCGATGGAGGGGGGCATCTACCGGGCGACGGGCGACGTCATGAACGCGGGCCTTGAGCCCGCGCGGTCGGTGCTCATCACCCCCGGCGCGCCCGCGACGCCCACCGACCCGTTCCGGGTCTACGTCGTCGGGACCCTCGACCCCGACGACATCTCCTCGTTCGAGGTGACGTTTAAGGCCGACGCCGGCACGACCGAGATCCCGCTCGTCGTCGAGTACCGGGACGACGACGGCAATCTCTACACCGCCGCACGGCCGATCTCGCTTGAGAACCGCACCGGAGAGGAGACCCCCGATGCCGGAGTGCCGGTCCCGGCCGTCGTCGTTGGAGTGCTGGTCATCGCCGCCGCACTGGCGGTTCTCTGGTACGTCAGGAGACGGCGGCGATGAACGGCGAACCCATCCTCCGGTTCGAGGACGTCACCAAGATCTATCCCCTCCCGGCCGGCGACGTCGTGGCGCTCGACCACGTCTCCCTCACCGTTGACGCGGGCGAGTTCATCGCCGTGATGGGCCCCTCGGGCTCCGGGAAGTCGACGCTCCTGAACATGATGGGCTGTCTCGATGTCCCGACCACGGGGAAGATCTACCTCTCCGGGCAGGAGATCTCGAGGATGGGCGACGACGACCTTACCCGGCTCCGGCGGGACCGCATCGGGTTCGTTTTCCAGCAGTTCAACCTCATTCCGCTCCTCTCGGCGGTCGAGAACGTCGAGTTTCCCCTCGTCCTCACCACCGGCAGGGAGGAGAGCCGGCGGCGGGCGATCGAGGTCCTGCGGATGATGCACCTCGACGACGCCCTCTTCTCACACAGGCCGGGCGAACTCTCGGGCGGCGAGCAGCAGCGGGTCGCGATCGCCCGGGCGCTCGTCAACGACCCCGACCTCCTCCTCTGCGACGAGCCGACCGGGAACCTGGACTCGAAGACCGGGACCGCCATCATGGACCTTCTCGCCGAAGAGAACCGCGAAGGGAAGACGATCGTCATGGTCACCCACGACCCCAACGTCGCTGCATACGCCCGCCGCACGGTTCAGATCGTCGACGGGAGGCTGGCGTAGTGTTCTTCTCGTTCGCGGTCAGGAATCTCCGGAGGCACTGGATACGCTCGGCGCTCTCGATCATCGGGATCGTCATCGGCGTCGTCGCGATTGCATCCCTCGGCATCATGGGCAACAGCATCAACCTCCTTGTCGCGAACATCATCACCGACGTCGGCGACACCGTCGTGATCACGCCGCACACCGCGATCGGCGGGACCTTCGCCGGAGACCCGCGGACAGCGGTGGACGCCGCCATCCCCGCCCGCGAGGTCGAGGAGATCCGGCGGGCGGTAAACCCGCACCGCACGATCCGGGTGCTCCAGGGAGCCGACGAGGTTGAGTTCGGCCGCGGCGAGAGCGGGTATACCCAGATCGTCGGGCTTGCATCGGACGATATCCCCATCCTGCTCGAACTCGCGGAGGGTCAGTACCCCCGGCAGAACCAGCCGGGCGCGCTCGTCGGGACCTACCTTGCCGCGGAGTACGACATAGCCCCGGGCTCGTCGCTCACGATCGGAAATGAGAGCATCCGGGTGGCCGGCGTGCTCGAGGAGCGCGGGTTTGCCGCCGACATCAACCCCGACTACGCGATCGTCGTCCCCGACGACTGGTACGAGAGCCACTTCGGGACCAACGACGCCTACCCGATGGTCATCGTCCGGGTCGGCGATGTGGAGCAGATCGACGCGGTGAAGGATGCGATCGAGAACCGGATCAACCGACGCGAGGATATTGTGGACGTATTCGATTCGCGCGACATGCTTCGGCAGTACGAGGAGATCTACCAGCAGATCACGGCGTTTCTTGTCGGGATCGGAGGGATATCCCTCATCGTCGCCGCCGTCAACATCCTCAACGTCATGTACATCTCGGTGACCGAGCGCATCCGGGAGATCGGCGTCATGCGCAGCCTCGGGGCGCTGCGGCGGGAGGTTCTCCGGATGTTCCTCTACGAGGCGACGATCCTCGGGCTCATCGGAAGCATCATCGGCGGCATCGCGAGCGCCGTCTCCGGCTACCTGATCAGCCTCGCCGCGGTCGAGGTCTTCACGGCCGGGACGACCTTCGGCGAGAACTTCACGGTCTTCGACCAGAGCGCGGTCGGGTTCATCGTCTTCGGGATGGCGTTCGGCATCGGAACAAGCATCGCCGCCGGGTTCTACCCGGCATGGATTGCCTCGCAACTGGCCCCGGTCGATGCGATGCGGCAGAAATGAAGGAGAGGTGTGACGGGGCATGATCTTCCTTGATCTCGCGGTGCGCAACCTCAAGCGGCACAAAGTCCGCTCGCTCCTCGCAGCGGTCGGTATCATCATCGGTGTGATCGCGATCGCCTCCCTCGGCATCGTGGGAAGCAGCCTCTCGGTGCTCATGGGGGGGCTGGTCTCCGACGTGAGCGACACCGTGCTCGTCACCCCGCATCTCGCGGCATCGAGTGGCGACCCGTTCGACCCCAGAAACACCCTTGCCGCGCGCATCTCCGAGAGAAACCTGGGGCTGATAGAGAAGGCCGCCGGGCAGCACCGCGTCATCCCCATGATCCTCGCATCGGATCGGCTGCAGGTTCGGGATACGAGCGGCTACGTGACGATATATGCCATGCCGGCGGCCGACATCCCCTTCCTGCTGGAGGAAGAAGCCGGGATCTATCCGCAGGGAAGGTCGTCGGGGGTGATGGTGGGCTCGCTCCTTGCCGATGAACTCGACCTGCACCCCGGGAGTCGCATCGAGGTTGGGGGCGAGAGCGTCCGTGTTGTGGGGATCGCGGCGGAACGGGGAATGGGCATCGATATCAACCCCGACTATGCCCTCATCGTCACGGGGGACTGGTACACGGAGCGGCACGGGGACCAGGACTACAGCCGGGTCGTCGTGAAGGTCGGCGATCTCTCGGAGATCGAGGGGGTGAAGGCCGCCATCGACCAGCAGATCAACCGCAGAAAAGGGGTCGTGGACGTCCTGGACTCGCGCGAGATCCTGGAGATCTACTACGAGACCTCCGACGCCATCAACATCTTCCTTCTCGGCATAGGTGCCGTATCGCTTCTCGTCGCGAGCGTGAGCATCCTGAATGTCATGATCATATCGGTCACGGAACGGACGGGGGAGATCGGGCTGATGCGGAGCATCGGGGCGCGAAGGAGGGAGGTGCTCTTCATGTTCCTCTACGAGAGCCTGATCCTCGGGATCGCAGGCAGCCTGGTCGGCGGGCTTGTCAGCATAGCGGTCGGCTACTACGTCAGCGCCTCGGTAGCGGAGTTTTTCACCGACTTCGCCATGTCGGGAGGGGCCGGGATCCCCGTTTCCGTGGTGATCGGCTACGTCGCCTTTGCGATGGCGTTCGGGACGGCAACCAGCGTCGTCGCCGGGTTCTACCCTGCGTGGAAGGCGGCGCAATTAAACCCTATCGAGGCGCTCCGCTACGAGTGACGGGGGGGTCGCACCCCCCCGGTGCAGGGTTTTTATACCTGTGGCGATATGGGAGAACCGGTGAAGACGATGCTGTTTGTCCTGTGGTACCAGTTCGAACCGGAGCACGCCCATCAGGTTCTGGAACTCTGGAAACACTTCCAGTTCCCCTCCGATGTGAAGATCCATAACCGCTACCTCCTCCTGGGGAGGCACATGTCGGTTGCCGTCTTTGAAGCGCCGGACGAGCGCTCCATCTTAAAGATCACCGCGCCGTTCAGCTCGTACGGGGTTGCCCACGTTGCACCGGCAATGCCGCTCGAAGAGGCTATCAAGACGGTCTGATCGAGGGCGCTGCGCGGCACCGGCACCCTACTTTTTTCCTGCCCCGCAGATAGAACGCAGTCTCTCCCCACCCCGGGGTCCGCCGCGAGGGTGACCGCGGCGATGCCTCTTGTGGTGATGAGGGCATGCGTAATTTCATAGTGCAGGAGACCGGAAACTCTATGAGCACTTATAGGATGATAGACTTCCCTGTCAGGGAGTGCTCCGACCCCCATCCGGTCCCCAATACGATAGCAATACCCAAGTTGCGTGGAACGAATGTTACAGATGATTACGTGGCTCGACAAAAACTTCAGCTCGCTCCAGCCGACGCGGGCGGTCATCATGAGAGCGCTGCGCCACCTGCGCCCCGCAGATCGAAAAAAACTCTTCTCCGAGGATATTCCCGAGATGCGCACAGCCGAAGGGCGGTGGTTTGAGGCGATCGTCTACGAGATGATCCTCGACCTCTCGCTTAAGACCGACCTCATCCTCTCCGTCGTGGCCCGGGGTGCCGACGGGCCGACGAGGGTCCGGCGCGCGCAGCTCGGCCAGAACGGGCTCTTCTACTCGAACATCGGGGATATCAAGGTCCGGGGAAACGGCCAGGACCTCGCGGAAGTCGACATGATGCTCGTCGACCACACCGGGGCACTGACGTTCGGGGAGATCATCACCTCTCCTGCCGACTTAAAAGAGTTCGAGGCGGAGATTCGCTACAAGAAACAGCTCTTCGGCTATCTCTACGGGCAGCCGACCGTGCCGTTCCTCCTCATCTCCTCGGTCGACATATCCCGGACTGCCGTCGTTCGCCGCCTCCTCAAGGAACCCGACAACGCCCTCCTCACCACCCCTACCTGCGAGGACTTGAAGGCCCTGATCCGCCCGCAGGACCTGAAGCGGAGCCCTGCCCGCCAGATCCGGCACAAGAAACTGGTCTCGATAGCCGACATCCCCCCGCGGCGGCCGTTCGACTACAAGAAACTGCACGACGAGCGGATGCAGAGCATCATCGCCGCCGTCACCTCGAAGAAAGGTATCGGGGAACTCGGCACCCCGGACGAAATCCCGCCGATCGTGAAAAAAGTCCTCTTCGGCGGACTCTACCCCTCCGCCCTCCGGATGCTTGATGCCCGGTATCCCATCCGCATCAAGGGGAAGACCTATGACCCGGATACGATCCAGAAGCAGTTCTCGAAGGTCATCCTCGCCGTGAACATCCCGGAGTACCGGCCGATCATCTACCTGCGGACACGCAACAGGAAGGAGTACCTCAAGATGGTGCCGAGCAAGGCAGGCGGGTTCAAGTTCGAGAGCCGGCGGACTCCCCACATGGCAGGGTTCTTCCTCTGGCTCGAGTCCGTCCAGCCGTCGGTCGGAGCCGAACTGACGCGAGAGCTCCTCGACGCGTTTCCCGCGGTCCACGTTCCCGAAGCTGGCACGGCCGGAAAACCGTAAAATACCTATGCGTCCTCCTCCCACGAGGGTTCATGATACCAGGGTGCGGTGATCCGGTATGGACCTGATGGCGGAGGCCGCCGGGGCTGTCGGGTTCACCCTGGTCGTGGTGATGAACCCGGCCTCCACGACTGCGGTCTGTACGGCGCTCACCGAGGAGATGACCTGGAGGGAGCGCAGGGAAATCATCCGCACGGTGATCCGGATCTCGTCGGTCGTCCTCGTCTTCTTTGCCCTCACCGGGCAGTTGATCTTCTCGATCTTCAACATCACCGTCCCGGCGTTCCGGATCGCCGTGGGTATCCTGCTCGTCACCGTGGCGACCGGGATGCTCGGTCAGCGCACCGAGTCCTACCGGGCCGCGGACCTGGAGAATATCGCCGTCGTCCCGAAACTGATGGCGATCATCGTCCTTGCGATCGCCGTCCAGTTCATCATCAGCGGAATCGCGGAGGCGATGCCCCGGCTGCTCGCGAACGTTGAGATCGGGTGGAGGGTATGACCGATATCCAGATCGTATTCATCCAGGCGCTCCAGACACAGGCGGCGTGGCTCGAGGTCCCGATGCGGTTCTTCTCGTTCCTCGGGCAGCCGGAATTCTACCTGCTTGTCATCCCGATCCTTTACTGGTGCTGGGACCCGCGCCTCGGTCTCCGTCTCGGTCTCCTCATGGGAATATCGGGCGGGATCAACGAGGCCCTCAAAGTCGCGTTCCACCTCCCCCGTCCCTACTGGGTCAGCCCGGAGGTCAGGGCGCTCGGGAATTACCCGTCGTTCGGGCTGCCGTCGGCGCACGCTCAAGGGTCGGTGGCGCTCTGGGGGCTGCTCGCCGTCGACACCCGGCGCGGGTGGTTCTGGGCTTTCGCGGCCGTGATGGCTCTCCTCATCGGCGGATCAAGGGTCGTTCTCGGGGTCCACTTCCCGACCGATGTCGTCGCGGGCTGGGCGGTCGGCGTCGTCGTCCTTCTCGGGTTCCTCGCTCTCGAGAAGCCGGTGGGCCGCCGGGTCGCCGCCCTCCCGCTCTCGGGGCAGGTGCTCGTCGCGTTCGCGGGTTCCCTCGCCCTGGCGCTGCCTTCCTTTGCCGCCCTCGCGGCACTCGGGGACTGGCAGGTTCCCGCGTCCTGGGCGGCGGGGGCGCTCGAGCGGTCAGGGGAGCCCATCCACCCGCTTTTCCTCCGGGACACCGTCACGGCATCGGGGCTCTTCTTCGGGTTTGCGGCCGGTGCGGCGGCAGAGCGCCACCGTGGCAGCATGTGCGCCGCTGAGATTGGGTCTGTCCGCCTGCTCCGCTACATCTTCGGGATCGCCGTGACCGGGGCGATCTGGTTCGGGCTCGGGCTCCTTGTCCCGCCGGACGCCGTTCCCGCCGCCTACCTCCTCCAGTACCTCCGGGCCGCCGTTGCCGGTGCCTGGGTCTCGTTCGGCGCTCCGGCGGTCTTTGCCCGTGCAAACAGGCTCCGGGGCGGAGCGTAGGGATATATTACCCCTGCAGGCGAGGATACCGTATGGATTCGGCGGACGGCGGTCTCACGGTGCTCGAGTGGGCGATCCTCGGGGTCGTGACGGTCCTGCTTGCCGTGCTTGCGGTCCACGCACCGGCCGTTCCCCCCGGCCCTCCGGCAGGCCTCGTCTACTCTGCCCTCGAGGAGACCGGGGGATGTCTGACCGTCTTCGGCGATGTCTACGGCTACGCGCTCGCGAGCGGGAGTGTCGACGGCGTCGATCTGTGGTGCGACCGGCCCGATCCCTCAAGAATGGGGTCGGTTTCCTGCAGCGTCCGCCTTTTTGTCGGCGATATGGGGAGCGTCGATATGAGCCGGGCCACGGTCGAGATCGCCACCCGGGACCGAACCGAACGCCTCGCGAGGACCGTGGAGGTGCCGGTGCAGCCCGGGAACTGGACGATCGTCCGGACGGGGCACACCATTCCTTTCCTGCAGGCGGACGACGACACCCTCCTCGAACCCGGGGAACAGTTCGACCTGCTCGTCTACCCTTCCCGGGCGCAAGCGGCCGGTGAAGCGTTCCACATCTGCATCACCCCGCCCGGCGGCGTCCTGCTCACGGTCGAACGGACCGTGCCGCCCCGGATCACGCCGGTGATGGACCTCGGGTGAAGCGGCGTCCACTCAGCATGCTTTTATAGCCAAAAGCCGACTCAATCTCTATGCTTGCAGAGGGGATCGCTCTCGGCTGGGTGCTGATCGTGCTCGGGGCGGTGCTGCTCCTGGTCGAGGTCTACGAGCCCGGGTTCTTCATCGCCGTCCCCGCGACGGTCCTGATCATCCTCGGTGTCCTCCTCCTCCTCGGCGTCGATATCCTCAGTTCGCCCATTGCCCTCGTCGTCGGGGTTCTGGCGGCAATCGGAGCGGCCTCGGTCACCGTCTGGCTCTACGGCCGTCTCACGCCGGGGAGGGGACCGCCGACGACCATCTCCCGGGACTCGCTTGTCGGCCTCGAGGGGATGGTGGTCGCTCCGGTCGATCCGGAGACGCTCGCAGGGAAGGTGCGGCTAGGGAGCACGGAATGGAGTGCGCGTGCCGAGTCCGGGAGCATCCCGGCCGGGAGAAGGGTTATCGTCGTCCGCTCCGAAGGGGTGCACGTCGTCGTGAAGGAGGTTGTGTAAGATGCTTTTAACCGGACAGATCCCGTGGACGGGGTTAATTACTGTCTTTCTCATTATCGTCATCATCATCATCTTCGCCCGTGGCGTGGTGATTGTCCAGCCGTACGAACAGGGGCTCCAGATACGTCTCGGGCAGTACATCGGGAGGATGAATCCCGGCTTCAGGTGGGTGGTCCCGCTGATCACGGTGGTCAAGAAACTCGACCTCCGCACAGAGGTGATGGACGTCCCGCAGCAGGAGGTGATCACGAAGGACAACTCCCCGACGAACGTGGACGCGATCGTCTACGTCCGGGTGACCGACCCGGAGAAGGCCTACTTCGAGGTGATGAACTACCGGTCGGCGACGGTGGCGCTGGCGCAGACGAGCCTGCGCGGGATCATCGGTGATATGGAGCTCGACGAGGTGCTCTACAACCGGGACGTCATCAACGCCCGCCTCCGGGATATCCTGGACCGGGAGACCGACGCCTGGGGCGTGAAGGTCGAGCGGGTGGAGATCAAGGAGGTCGACCCGGTGGGTGCGGTCAAGCAGGCGATGACCGAGCAGACCGCGGCCGAGCGTGAGCGGCGTGCCGCGATCCTCCGTGCCGACGGTGAGAAGCGTGCGGCGATCCTGCGGGCCGAGGGGAGCCGGCAGAGCATCATCCTGGAGGCCGAGGGCGAGCGGCAGAGCAAGATCCTGCGGGCCGAGGGCGAACGGCTATCGAGGATCCTGCAGGCGCAGGGCGAGGCGCAGGGGCTGCGCATCCTCTCGGTCGGCGCCCGGCCGCTTGATAAGCGGGCAATCACGGTCCTCTCGCTCGACGCCTTAAAGCAGATGGCCGAAGGCCAGGCGACGAAGATCATATTCCCGTTCGAGCTCTCGAGCGTCGTCAAGCAGGCCGCCGAGTACCTCGGTGCTACGGCCGAGGCTCCTGAGGTTCCGGAAGGCGCCGAACTGCCGCCGGAGGATATCCTCGGGGAGATCCCGGGCCGGGACGTGGTCCGGACCGCGGAGGAGGCGGTAAAGAGCATCGAGACCGATATCGACGTCGAGATGCAGAAGAAGTCGCGGGACCTGATCGGGAAGGGAGACAAGGAGGAACTGTGAGGTTTCGCACCTTCGGACAGTCGCCCTCCCGGCCGGGAACTCGAACAGATTGACGCCTGAACGCCGGGGATACTACCCTGGCTCTTTTTTTGAAGCGTATCGGAAATTGAAGATACTACCCTGTTGTGAATAGGTCCGTTCCCCGGTAAGGTATGCCTCTTTGATGGAGGAATACGCTAAAGCGAGGCAGATTAATGAGAACACCTCTCTGTTCCACTTCCGCGACAAGAAGGAGATTCGGGAGACCCGGAGGATCTATTAACGTGGGTTCACTTTCACGCTCCACACGGCGCATCTTGATACTAGAAGCGCGCTGATATGGCAGCGTAAGTATGGAGTACGTCATCGAACCTGTGAACCCGCTCTCAATGCGGAGGGAAACGATCCCCGGAGATCTCCGCACCGGTGAGCGCGGGGTAGTTCACGGGCGGCACCCGCCTCGCCATCGTTGCGACGACCGGGCGGAACCCCTCTGCCGGGGAGACGGCCAAAGGGCTTCCCCACTTGGGTGCCAGCCCACACGAAGAACCCGGGGTGAAACCCGCGAGAAGAAGACTCCGGTACAATTATTTGATAAGGGATATTAATCATAGAAGCAGAAGCATGAGCTCCAGACCATTTCATCCGCCGGGAACGCTCCCCATCGTTGCCGAGAGATCGTTCTTTATCAATAAAACCGGGCAGGATCAGCCGCTGGAGAACCATGTGCCTGCTGAGATCCTCGAACTGGCGGAGACAGGAGGTCAGTGTGCTATCCCGATGATAGCCAAGAATCCCTCGCTGATGAAAGAGATTGAAGCCATATCCGGCAATCTGCCGACATACCACCGTTTTATAAATGCAGATAGCCGCAACCTTGAGTTTCTCCCTGATGAGAGCGTTCATCTGGTCGTGACATCGCCTCCCTACTGGACCCTGAAGAGATACCCTGAGAAAGACGAACAACTCGGACAGATTGAGGACTATGAGGCCTTCTTAGAAGAACTCGACCGGGTCTGGAGACACATTTACCGGGTTCTCGTCCCTGGAGGCCGTCTGGTCATCGTTGTCGGCGACGTCTGTTTACCCCGACGGGAGGTCGGGCGTCATCTCGTCATGCCTCTCCACGCCAGCATTCAGGAACACTGCCGGAAGATCGGGTTCGACAATCTGGCCCCGGTCATCTGGTACAAGATAGCCAATGCCTGCTTTGAGGCAGACTCGCCGGGATCGTTCCTGGGCAAACCCTATGAGCCCAACGGGATCGTCAAAAACGATATAGAGTATATCCTCTTCCAGAGGAAATCCGGCGGCTACCGGAAGCCCACACTTGAGGCACGGCTGCTCTCGGTCATCTCAGAGGAGAATCAGAAGGCATGGTTCCGCCAGGTCTGGGACCTTAAGGGAGCATCGACCCGGGAGCACCCTGCGCCCTACCCCCTGGAACTGGCTGAGAGACTTGTGCGGATGTTCTCTTTCGTGGGCGATACTGTCCTCGACCCCTTCGGTGGTACGGGGACTACCGGTCTCGCTGCTGCACGATGGGGCCGAAACAGCATCAGCATCGAGGTAGAAGAAAAATATTTCCTCATGGAGGTTGAACGGTTTATTCATCAGGCAAAACAGTCCCGATTGTTCTGATAGAGGCAGGTTCATGGTGAGTGACAGGATACTCCGGGAAATTTCCCGGGAGGACTATTTTTCTTGTGCGGTGCGGTATTTCTGGGATAAGAGAGCATCGCAGGCAGAAGATCAGAACAACCGGGGTGTAAGAGACCAGGGCTTTCGTTCGGAGGCGACGGGCGGAAAGCACATGGACCGGTTCTTCTCGCTCATCCTGGATCTGCTGGTGGATATCGGGGTGCCTGAGGGTGATATCTGCACGCGGAAGAGATCTCTCGACCTTCCGGGATACTTCCGTGCTGAAAAGCAGTGGGATCTTATCGTTATCAAACACTATCCTGACGGGAAGAGGGAACTTGTTGCCGTCCTTGAACTGAAATCCCAGAAGGGACCTTCGTTCGGGAACAACATCAATAACCGGACCGAGGAGGTTTTGGGGAGCGCATACGATCTCTGGACCGCCTACCGCGAGGGAACGTTCAGAACATCCCCTTCTCCCTGGTTAGGGTATATGCTGCTGCTTGAGGATTGCGAGGGGTCTCGAAGGAGCGTGAGGAACAATGAGCCGCACTTTGAGGTATTCCCGGAGTTTAAGGGCGCTTCCTACATCGAACGCTATCGCCAGACCTGCCTTAGATTGGTGCGGGAAAGGGTCTACTCTGAGATCTGTTACCTGCTTGCGAACGAAGAGGATAAGATGCAGTTGCGGAACTATTCCGAGCCGGACGAGATCTTATCAGGGTACCGGTTCCTGCGCTCCCTGTGTTCCCACCTGAGTAACTTTTACGAGATCTCGTAATGCCGCCCCCGACCCGTGGCCGTCAGCGGATCGGTTGCGGCCGCGTTAGCACCCGGGGCCATCGATCGGCGAGCGCACGAAAATGGGGTCCTACCCCATCGTCAGCACGAACCGAATCGCCGCGACGATCATCGGCATCGTGATGAGGAGGATCAGCATCACCGTCACAAAGCCGCTGATCGAGGCGACGACCCGCTGTGCGTACCGGGACCAGCCCCGCCGCTCGAAGAATCGTTCCACCCCTTCCTTCATCATGTAGCCGCCGTCGAGCGGGACGATCGGGATGGCGTTGAACATCCCGACCAGCAGGTTGAACCACGCGGTCCAGAAGAAGAGGTGGACCGTGCCCCAGAAAAAGGGGAACGGCTCTTCCCAGGCCACCTGCTCGGGGGTGTCGACGAGCAGGATCTCGAGCTGCTGGGTGTTGCCCTGGATGAAGGCGTCGATCGGGGCTATCGTCAGGTAGAGCGGCGCGAGCGGCCCGAGATCAGCGATGTTTCCTATATGCTCCTTCACCGCGGGGGCGTTGTAGTAGTAGACTCCCATGAACCCGGAGTCCCGGTCGCCGTTGAGCACTTCAGGCCATTCGGCCAGGGTGAGGGTGTAGGTGCTCTCGACCCCGTCTTTTGCGCCCGTTACTGTGACCGTCTCCCCCGGCCGCGTCCCCTCCATGATCGCCGAGACCTCCTCCTGGCTCGTCACCGGGATGCCGTTGATGCCTGTAATGACCGAGTAGCCGGGGAGCCCCGCGTCGGCCGCCGGGTAGTCCTGGTAGACTCCCTGGACGAGCGGGACGGACAACGGCGTCGCCATCCCGACGAGGAGGAACATCGCCGCAAAGCAGGCGAGGCCGGCGACGATATTGTTCGTGATCCCGGCACCGAGCATCCGAATCTTCGGCATTCCCTTCGCCGCGTCCACGTCTTCCTCGTCGGGCTCGACGAACGCCCCTATCGGGACGACGGCGATGAGAAGGCCCATGCTCCGCACCCGCATATCCTCGACCCGGGCGAGGATCGCGTGGCCGAACTCGTGGATGACGATCGTGAGCAGAAGGCCGATGATGACGGCCGCGGTGATCGGGATCGCCTGGTTGACACCGGGTATCGCGAGGATATTCCGGGGGTCATAAATCCCGGTCGGCTCCGGGGTGTGCACCAGATACTGGGGGACCGCGAGGACCAGGGCGAGCGTCATGAAGGCCGAGACCACGACGACCATGACGACCCCGAGCGTCGCGTAGGCCCGGAGCGGCGTCTTGAACTTCCGGAACCAATCGAAGAAACCGACCCGTTCGGTCTTGATGGCGAGGATGGGGCCGAAGAACATGACGTGATCGCGAAACAGCCCCCGTTCGCGGATATAGTAGGCAATCAGGAGGTATGCCGCGACGAGAAGAAGGAGTATCTGGAGCCAGCTCATCACTCACGGTTGGCGCGCGGGAAGCATAAAATCTTCCGGGTTATGAAAAGTCCCGCATCGTCGTCTGGTAGAGGTTCGTCACCGTCTTCCAGGTCCGGCGGGCGCAGGGCGGCGGGTTCCCGTAGTTCCGGATGTAGCCCCGGAGAAACTCGATGGTCGTCGGGTCGGAGGGGTAGCCGCTCCCGATCTTCCCGTACTGCTGCTCGAGCTCCCGGATCGCCCGGTCCCGGGTGACCTTCGCGACGATGCTCGCCGCGCCGACGATCTTGTGCCGGGCGTCCGCCCGATGCTCTGCGACGATCTCGCAGGGGAAGTCGAGGTGGGTGGCGACCGTCCGGCCGTAGCGCTCCGCGTTCACGTCGCAGGCGTCCACGTAGGCATACTCCGGCCGGAGCCCCATGAGCGCCTCGGCGTGGAGCTCGGCCACGCACCCGTTCATGTTCACCCTGCTCCGGGCTTCGTCGATCCCGGCGGCATCGATGGTGACGATCGCTATCGAGAAGTCGCGCAAAAGGATATCGTAGAGCCTCTCGCGCTGTTTCGGCCGGAGGACCTTCGAGTCCCGGATGGGGAGGGCCGCAAGGTCCTCGGTCGCCCGGCACCCGACGGCGGCGACTACCATCGGGCCGATTACCGAGCCCTTCCCTGCTTCGTCCACCCCGCAGATCACATCCTCTGGTTTCTTCGCAAGGTATTTCAATCCTGACGATTGAATCCAGATGGATGTACACGATCATCGTCGGCCTGGGCGGAATCGGCCGGAACCTGACTGCGATCGCCGTGAACGCCGGTGACTCCGTGGTAGTGATCGACCAGGACGAGGAACGTGCGAGCGATATCCTGGAGCACTACGACGTTCTCGCCATCACCGGGAACGCGACCGACAAATCGGTGCTGCAGGACGCGGGGATCGACCGGGCAGACGCCCTGGTCGCAACCACGAGCGACGACGCCGTGAACCTGATGACCTGCTGGCTCGCGAAACGCTTCGAGGTCGGCAACGTCGTCTCGATCGTCAACCAGAAGGAGCATTCCGACCTCTTTAACGAGGTCGGGGTGAGGATCAGCGAGAACCCCGACGAACTGGTGGCGACCCGGCTCTATTACTGGGCGAAGAGCCCGAACCTCCAGCAGGTCGCCTCGATCCCCGGCGGCACCATCTTCGAGATCGTCGCCGAGGAGGGCGCGCCGATCGTCGATCACGAGATCCGGGACCTCGATGTCCGCGACTTCGTCTTCATTGCCATCCGGCGTGCCGGGGGCGACCTCATCATCCCGAGCGGCACCGTCCGTATCCGGCCGGGTGATGTCATTACGGTCTTTACAAAAAAGGAGGCGGAAGGGGAGACGCTCAAGACCCTCAACAAACAGCTGATACGGTCAGACTAGAGTATCTTTGAGCGCTTTGAGCTCGAGGAGCATCTTCGGGTTCCGCTTGATCAGTTCCTTGATGAGAACCGAGACCGAGAATTCTTTGAGGCTGATGCTGGCGATCGAGTCCGCGAGGGTGTTGAGTTTCGCATCGTCGAGCGTGATGAAGTACTCCTTGACCTTGTAGTTCCGCTCAAGGATCGTGCCCATCCGGGATGCGCGCCATTCCGTGTCGTAGGCCATCAGCGCCTCCTTCGAGCAGTTGCCTGCCGATATGCATTCGGAAGCTACCCGGGCGGCGAGCCGCCCGGTGAACATGGCGTTGCCGATCCCGCCGCCGGTGAGGGGATCGACGACCCTTGCCGCATCACCGGCGACCATAAGGCCGTCGGCGACCGTGCAGGCGAGCGGCTGGCAGATCGGGACGCCGCCCGCGATCGCCTCGATAGTCTTCCCGTCGGGGAAGTTCTTCGCGACGAACCGGTCCAGGTGGTCCTTTGCCCTGGATCCGTCGCGGCTTTTGCGGCCGGAGATGCCGATCCCGACGTTTGCCGTCCGATCGCCTTTCGGGAAGATCCAGAGGTAACCCTCGGGCGCGATCTCGTTGCCCAGGTAGAAGTCCGTCGAGCCTGCGTCGATATCGATGTCGGTCATCAGGTATTGTGCGCAGCTCATCATCTCCCGGAGGGGGACGACGGTGTCGAGCCCGGCCCGGCGGGCGAACTGCGCCTCCGTGCCGTCGGCGGCGATGACCACCTCGGCACGGATATCGGCCGGCGTGCCGACCGAGAGCACCTTCGCGCCCCGGACCGCCCCGTTCTCCATGATCGGCGCGGTCGCCCGGGTCTTGACGATCACGTCCGCCCCGGCCTCGGCCGCCTGCCAGACGAGCTCCCGGTCAAAGACCTTCCGGTCGAGGACGTAGCCGACCTCGTTTCCCGCCCGGTCCTGCTCGAGGCTGATAATGGTACCGTTCGGGGCGAAGAGCCGTGCACGTTCGATCTCTGCGGATATCCAGCGGGGGTCGGGCCTGATATACTCCTTCAGGAGTTCTTTGCCGATCCCCTCCGCGCACCGAACCGGCGTGCCGATGGCGGGACGCTTCTCGATGAGGCAGACCGAGTTCCCGGCTTCTGCCGCCGTCTTCGCCGCGAGAGCGCCGGCCGGGCCGCCCCCGATGACGAGAATGTCGTAGTTACTCTTCATGGACGACCTCCAGTGCTCCGAGCGGGCACGCACGCGCGCAGATCCCGCAGGCGATGCACTCCCGCTCAAGGCTTAGGTAGGCGTCGATCAGCTCGAGCGCGTCCTCGGGACAGACTGCAACGCAGGTGCCGCAGTATCCACACTTGTCTCGGTTTATCCTGAGCATTGTACTCACCATGTTGTCGTCGGTCTCGCAAAAACCTTTATGCTCCTCGCTTCAGTTGCTGCACAAATATCTCCGTCCGGGCGCCGGATTGGTGGCCCGTCATCCCGTGCCGCCGGGCCGGGGCGGCGAGACGGTTCACTGCGTCATTTAATAGGAGTTAGCACAAATTTATCTGGTTAATGGGGATGCTATGGGGCTGAAAGGTGGGCCCACGCAGGATGAAGTCATGGCCGTCTCGCTTGCGAAACTCGGCATCCGCCCGGGCGACCGGGTGGTCGACGTCGGGTGCGGGACCGGGAAGGTTGCCGTCGCCATATCGAAGACGGCGGAACGGGTCTACGCGATCGACCGGCGATCGGAGGCAGTCGCCTGTGCCCGGCAGAAAGCGGCCGCTGCCGGTGCCGGCAACGTCGAATTCTTCGAGGGCGACGCGGTGGAGATCCTCCCTGATCTGGGGCCGCTCGACGCCGCCTTTGTCGGGGGATCCGGTCGCCTGCCGGAGGTTCTCGATCTCCTCGCCGATGCGGTGCGGGGGAGGATCGTCGTGAACGCGGTTATGGTCGGGACGCTTCATGAGGCGATAGCGAGTATGCAGCGCCTCGAGATCTTCGTTGAGGCCGTCCATCTCCAGGTCTCCCGGTCGGCCGGGATCGCCGGCGGGGTGATGTTCAAACCCATAAACCCCGTCTACATCATCGTCGGGGGTGCCGGATGCTCGTAGGAGTGGGGCTCGGGCCAGGCGACCCGGAACTCCTGACCCTGCGGGCGGTCCGGCTCCTCCGTGAAGCGGCGGCGGTCTTCGTTCCCGGAAACCTCGCCTGCGACCTGGTGCGGCCGTACCGTCCCGACGCCGTCGTTCTCAATTTCCCGATGACGAACGATGAAGCCTACATCCGGGAGTGCCTGGAGGAGAACGCCGACAGGATCGCGCCGCACGCACAAGACGATTTAGCGGTCTTCGGGATCATCGGGGACCCGAACTTCTACTCGACCTTCTCCCGGCTCTGTGAGGTGATTGCGGAGCGCTACCCCAAGGTCTCGTTTGCGACCGAGCCCGGGATCAGCTCCATCACCGCGTTCGCCTCTGTCGCGAACGTCCCGGTGGCCGGGGGGTTCTTCGTCTCGGACGGGAATGGACCGGAGTCCCGGATATTCATGAAGGTCCGTCGGCCGGCGGCGCTCGCGGCCTCCCTCTCGGAGGAGGGCTACTCGGAGTTCGTCCTCGTGGAGCGGATGTTCCTTCCCGAACAGCGGGTCTACCGGGGCGACGACCTCCCCGAGGAGAGCGACTACTTCTCGATTCTCTTTGCGAGGCGGCCGCATGCATAAGGTCTACATCGTGGGTGCGGGGCCCGGGGCGCCCGACCTCATCACCGTCCGGGGGATGGACCTCCTCCGGCGGGCGGACGTTCTCATCTACGCAGGGTCGCTCGTGAACCCGGCGCTTGTTGCGGAGTCCGGCGCAGGGCTGAAACTCGACAGCTGGGGGATGGCACTCGGGGAGATCGTCAACGCGATCGAGGAGCACGTCCGCGCCGACAAACTCGTCGTCCGGCTCCACTCCGGCGATCCGGCGCTGTATGGGGCAATCGTCGAGCAGATGGCCGAACTCTCCCGGCGCGGGATCGAGGCCGAGATCGTCCCCGGGGTCTCTTCGCTTTTTGCGGCCGCGGCGGCGCTCAAGACACAGTTCACGCTCCGCGACGTCTCCGAGAGCCTGATCGTCACCCGTCCGGCGGGAGCGACGCTTGAATCGGACCTGATCCCCGAGTTCTCACGGCTCGGGCAGACGATGGTAGTCTTCCTCGGGACCGAGCGGATGGAAGAGGTCCTCGCCCGGGTCGAGTGCCCGCCCGAAACCCCGGCGGCGGTCGTCTACCACGCCTCCTGGCCCGACCAGAAGGTCGTCTTAGGGACGGTGGCCGACATCGCGGCAAAGGCCCGGGCTGCCGGGATCGAGCGGACGGCGCTGATCGTCATCGGGAAGGTGGTCGAGGGGGCAACGTCCGGGTTCGGGAGGTCGGTCCTCTACTCATGACCGGGACAGTCGTGATCGCGCTCGAGCGGTTTCTCCCCGACGCCCGCCGGATTGCGGACGCGCTCGGCGCCGAGGTCATCCCCTACGGCCCGGATGCCTTCCGGGCGGCATTTAGCCGCTACAGCCGGATCGTTGCCCTGATGTCGGCCGGGATCGCCGTCCGGGGGATCGCCCCCCTCCTCGCCGACAAGTGGCGGGATCCGGCGGTGGTGGTTGTCGGCCCGGACCTGCGCTACGCCGTCCCGGTCGTCGGCGGGCACCACGGCGCAAACGACCTTGCCCGGGAACTCGCAGTTCTTGGAATCGAACCGGTGATCACGACCGCGACCGAGACCCGGGACCGGGAGTCGGTCGAGGGGATAGCCGCCCGTACGGGGTGCGATATCGTGAACCGCGGCTCCACCCGGGCGGTGAACGCCGCGGTGCTGGACGCCGACGTGCCCCTCTACGCCGTCACCGGACCCGGGATCGTCCTCGCGGGACCGGGTGTCTCCCTCCTCGTCCGGAAGGGGGAGTACGTCGTCGGCGTCGGGTGCCGGAAGGGCGTCGGGGCGGCCGAGGTGGAAAAAGCCGTCCGGCAGGCGCTGGAGAGAGCCGGGGTTGCCGAGGGCGAGGTCCTCGTCTACGCGACGACTTCACAGAAGCGCGGGGAGGCGGGGCTCTTTTCCGCCGTCGAGGACCTCGGCGGCAACCTTGTCTTCTTAGACGACGAAACATTGAATGCACAGGAGGCCCCGTCACCCTCGCGGGCCTCCCTGATCGGGCTTGCCGGGGTCGCGGAACCCTCGGCTCTCGCTGCCTCGAAGCGAAAAGAACTGGTTCTTGCCAAGCAGACATATGGGAGTGTTACCGTTGCAATCGCACGATAGCGGAGGAAGACTGTACATCGTCGGCACCGGTCCCGGCGACCTGCTGCATATGACGCCCCGGGCGTTGAAAGCCCTCGGCGAGGCCGACTGCGTCATCGGCAACGGGTTCTACCTCGACCTTGTCGGGCCGATGCTGGCCGGAAAAGAGGTCGTCCGGAGCAGCATGGGCGGGGAGGTCGACCGGGCTTCACGCGCGCTCGCCCTTGCACAGGATCGCATCGTTGCGATGGTGAGCGGCGGCGACGCCGGGGTCTACGGGATGGCGAGCATCGTCATCGAGGTGGCCGAACGGTCGGGCTCGACGGTCGAGGTCGAGGTCATCCCCGGCATCACGGCCGCGGTCTCGGCGGCGGCGCTCCTCGGCTCGCCGCTCTCGGGCGACTACGTCACGATGAGCCTCTCGGACCTCCTGACGCCCTGGGAGGAGATCGAGCGGAGGCTCGACCTTGCGTTCCGGATGCGGGTGCCGGTCGTCCTCTACAACCCCCGGTCCCGGGGGAGGCCGCACAACCTGGATGCGGCGGTCGGGATTGCCCGCCGCCACCTCCCGGATAGAACCCCGGTCGGGGTTGTCAGGAACGCCTACCGGGAGGGGGAGGAGCGGTTGATCACGACGCTTGGGGAGTTTAGAGACCACTTCGCCTTCGTGGACATGCATTCGGTCGTCTTTGTCGGCGGAGAAGAGACGAGGATCTGGAGGGATGAAACTGATGCGAGAGGAATCATCACGCCCCGGGGATACCACCGGAAATACGTATACTGACCTTGCGGCGGTCACGCCGGAGGCCTACGCGATAGCGAGCACGAGCCGGAACCTGGCCCGGGAGAGGGTGGGAAACACCACCCCCGAGGACCGGATCCGGCAGCGGTGCTCGGTCGCGGTCGGCGACTTCGCGATGGCCGACCTGATGCGGTTTGCCGGCGACCCGGTCGAGGCCGGGGTTGCTGCGCTTGCCCGTCAGGCGCCGATCGTCGTCGATATCCGGATGGTGCAGGCGGGCATCCTGAAACGCGGGCA
Source organism: Methanoculleus sp. (assembly GCA_018433835.1). Classification (GTDB taxonomy): domain Archaea; phylum Halobacteriota; class Methanomicrobia; order Methanomicrobiales; family Methanoculleaceae; genus Methanoculleus. The sequence continues at coordinate 74,007 of JAHDQM010000047.1, read as the reverse complement.
TGCAAGCGAGATCCTCTGCGCCCTCGACTACGGAGCGGATATCGCCCGCGAGCGCGGGATCACCCGGACGTCCGCGGGGTTCCTTGCTCTGCGCGACCGGCTGGAGGGCGCAATCGTGGTGATCGGGAACGCCCCCTCGGCGCTCCTCGTCGTCTGCGATATGGTCCGGGCCTCCGTTCGGCCGGCGCTGGTCGTCGGAACCCCGGTGGGGTTCGTGAACGCGGCGGAGTCGAAGGAGGCGCTCCGTGCCCTCGACGTGCCGTCGGTATCCAATGCCGGCACCCGGGGCGGAACACCGGTTGCGGTGGCGGCGATAAACGAGATCATCACGATCCTCGCCGAGCGTGCAGGCCATGCGGGACCCGGTTACTGACTTCGAGTACCCCGAGGCGTGGGTGGAGGCCTGCCGCTCCCCCGACCTCCTCGGCGACGTCCGGCGGGGCCTTGCGGTCCTGACGGCGTCGGGATCGGTCCTCCGCCGGGGGTTCACGACCGGGACGACGGCAGCCGCGGCCTGCAAGGCGGCGGTCCTCTCGCTCGCCCTCGATACCGTGGAGGAGGTGGGCGTCACCCTTCCCTGCGGGATTGCGGTCAGGCTCCCGGTGGACGCCTACCGCGGGCGGGCGTCGTGCCTGAAGGACGCCGGTGACTACCCCTCCGACGTGACTGCGGGGCTCGAGTTCGTCGCGATGGCAGTCCCTTCCCTCTCGGGAGGGATCCAGTTCGTCCCCGGCGAGGGTGTCGGGAGTTTCGCCCGCGACACTCCCCGCCACCTGCGGGGGACGCCGGCGATCAGCGCCCCGGCGCTCGACTGCATCCGGCGCTCGATCGACGAGGCGGTGGAGGAGGCGGATCTATCCGGGACGACGGTTATCCTCACGGTCCCCCGGGGTGCGGAGGTGGCGCAGAAGACGCTGAACCCGAAGATCGGGGTGCAGGGCGGCATATCGGTCCTCGGGACGACCGGGTTCGTGGAGCCCTGGGACGATCACATGACGGAGGGGGTGCTCGACCGGGTCGCCCGCGCCGATGCGGTCGTGCTGACGACAGGTCGGCTCGGCCTGCGCTACTCCCGGCTCCTCTTTCCGGAGCGCGAGGCGATCCTCGTGGGAAATAAACTCCACGAGGCGCTCCGGGCGGCCGACGGTGACGCGATTATTTGTGGGCTCCCGGGGCTGATCCTGAAATTCATGAACCCGGACGTCCTCGAGGGAACCGGGTGCGCGACGGTGGAGGAACTCTCGGCGACTCCGGTCTGGGAGGAGACGGCCCGCCGGGAGCTTGCGGCGTTCCGGGCGCGCTGTCCCCGCGTCAGGGTCGTGATAGTCGACCGCGACGGCCGAATCATCGGGGAGTCGCCATGAAGGTCGTTGGAGTGGGGTGCGGCCCGGGGATGCTGACCGCGGAGGCGGCGAGCGTCATCGCGGGCGCATCGCTCGTCTATGGCTCGGCCCGGGCGATCGCGCTTGCACGGGACGTCATCCCGCCGGGGTGCGAGGTGCACGAGATCACGGACTACCGGAGCCTCCGGTCCCTCCCGGCCCACGCGGTCGTCCTCTCGACGGGGGACCCGATGCTTGCGGGCCTGGGCTACCTCCCGGGCGATGTTGTCCCGGGGATATCCTCCCTCCAGGTCGCCTTCGCCCGCCTGAAGGTCCCGCTGACGAAGGCGGCGGTCGTCTCGGCCCACGGGAAGGACCATGCCCGGGCCGTCGCCGAAGCCGGGGAGGAGGTCCTCGCGGGCCGGGTCGTCTTCCTCATCGCCGACCCGGCCTTCGACGTTGGGGCGCTCGCGGCCGCCCTCCCGCCCCTGATCCGGCTTGCCGTCTGCGAAGACCTCGGCTACCCGGACGAGCGGATCGCCGTCGGGACGGCGGCGGAGCCCCCGGTGCCCCGGGGTGGTCTCTTCGTGGTGGTGGCGGGGGAGTTTTAACACCTACGGTACGGGAGACCGGAGTTCTCCCACGGCGCACCGGGTATCCTCCCCCTTCCGGAACTCGTAGCCCGACCGGAGCAGGTCGAGAAAGATCGCCCGGTCCTCCCCACGCTCGCAGAGTTCGAGGTGGTAGCGGTGCACCGTCGATTTCGGCCCGTACTTCGCCGGCACATCGCTCTCCAGGTACACCCGGTGGAGAGGACGTACAGGACCCCGTTGAAGGGGTGCCGGGGATCGCGGCGGGGCCTGCCGATGTGGGGTTTCCGGAGCGGGAGGTGTCTCCGGACGGTCTCCCGGAATGCCACGGGTCTCGCATCTCTCCCGGGGGATTTCATAGTTTTTGGACGGCTCCGGGAACCGGAAACCCCGGACCGGGGCGCTATTATTCTTTGGGGCTGTAGTTCGTGACGATGATCTCGTGGATCTCTCCACGCTTCGTCCCGTCGCAGTTGATTGCTCTCCTCGCCGGAACCCGGTCTATGCGGTATCCGGCATAGAGGTCGTCGAAGAACCCGTCGTCCGGGTCGATGTTCTTCGGGTCCGAGTTGCTCAGCATGAGTCTCGCGCCTTTTTCGTCGCACCGTGCGTAGAATGCCGCAAGGCGCCTCTGCTCCTCGTCGGAAAACCTGTTCTTGGAGTACTGCGTGAACGACGACGTCCGGTTCAGGGGCCGGTAGGGCGGGTCGAGGTAGACGAAGGAGTCCCGTGATATGCAGGGCTCCGCCTGCGTGAAATCGCCGAGGTGGATGGTCGTGTCCCGAAGCGCAACGGAATCGGCCCTGAGCACGTCTTCGTGCAGGATCCGCGGGTTACGGTACCTGCCGAACGGGACGTTAAACCCGCCCAGGGAGTTTACCCGATAGAGGCCGTTGAAGCACGTCCTGTTGAGGAAGATGAACCGGCCTGCCCGCTCCACCCATTCCTCGCCGTACCGCTCGAAATCGATACCCTCCCGCTCGCGGTTGAACGCATCCCGCACGGCGTAGTAGTACTCCCTGCGCCCGGCGTCGTCCTTTGCGAGGAACTCGTCCGAGACGTCGCGAAGGTACTCGATGAGGCCGGAGACGTCGTTTTTGACAACGCTGTAGGCGAGGACCAGTTCCGCGTTGATATCGAAGATGTGGCACTCCCTGAACTCAAAGATGCTGTTGAAGTGAAAATAGACCGCTCCGCCGCCCATGAACGGTTCGACAAAGACCGGGAGGTTTCCCTCGGCGAGTTCCCGGGGGACTCTCAGGGTGAACGCATCGAGCAGTTGCGCCTTTCCGCCTGCCCACTTGAGGAACGGTCGTGCGGTGGGTGTTGCCATAGGTCTCTACCATCCGGCGTGAATCGCGGTATCAACAATAATGTGTTTTGAAACACGTTAGCGTTGTCCGTACCCTGCGGCGGTGCCCTCCGGTACCCCCGTGCCGGGTTCAGGTGCCGTCGCCCCGCCTGCCGCCGGTCCGGACTCCCTGTTTCTTCAGCATCTTCTCGATTGCCCACCGGCCCCGGCCGAGTTCTCTCCCCAGCGTCTCGATCGCCCTCTTCTTGGTCTCGCCGGACTCGATGAGCCCGGTGAACCGGGCGAGCAGGGTCTCGCGATCGGCGTCCGTCCAGGGCCTGCCCCGGTTCTCCGGCTCCCCGGTCCGCGGGTTCCGGAGCGCTGAGAGCAGGCATCCCTTCCCGATGTCACGCAACTCTTCGATCCTCAGGTCGAAGACCTGCTCCGAGACCTCAAACCCGGTCGCCCGGCGGTTGAGGCCGACGGCCACCTTTGCGGTCGAAAAACCGCCGAGGAACATATCGCAGACGAGGTCGCCCTCGTTGCTGCTGTACTGGATCATCTTTGTAAGCAACTCCGCCGGTAGTTCGTTCTTGTTCTTCGCCTGCCCCGGTTTGTACTCGCGGTTGATGCACCAGACGTCTTCACGGTCCCGGTAGTTCAGCGACCCGCTGTCCGGCCCCCTCTCCCCGGCCCCGTAGCGCGACTCCAGGTTGAACGTCCTCTCGCCGCCCGGTTTTTCGTAGAAGAGGATGTGGTAGTGGGAGGAGACATACTTCCGGCTGGTGTAGACGCCGAAGTTGTAGCGCCAGATGATATGGTTGACCTCGCGAAGACGCGTCTCGCGCAGCGCGTGGAGTATGTGGTAGAGGTTCGTGTAGCCCGAGACGATGTAGATCGACCCGCCCGGCCTGAGGATTCGTTCCGCCTCCCGGATCCACCTCAGGCTGAAATCCCCGTAATCGGATGCGGGAACCTCGACGTAGCCCCCGACGACGAACCTCTCGTCCCGGTTGTAGTGGTGGTGCAACCGGTCGCCGTTGATGCCGTACGGGGGATCGGTGACGATCAGGTCCACCGAATCGTCGGGGATATGCGCTCTTGCCCCCACGATGCAGTCGCCGTTGTAGAAGATGTTGCCGTTGACCTCCTCAACCTTCATAGTTTTCCTCTGCGGCGTGTTGCGGGCTGTAACGTACAGTACATTGGCTGTACGAACATAAGATACCCGTTGTGATTACGGCTTCCCCTCCCGGGTTCGTGCGGGCGTCTGCATGAGGCCGGCTCCGACCTGCATTCCCGCCTTCCGGGAGGTAGCATTAATACGATTCAGGCAAACTCAGGTTTACTACCAACAACCAGCCCCGGGAGTTCGGATGGCGGTACATTCAGGAGAACCAGAGAGTTCGTCCCGCACCGGAGCGGGGGGGCAGCGGCCCCTCGCAGCGGGAGAGCGGTCGGTCCATGAACGCGTGACAGAACTCCTGGTCGAGAACGCAGCGCTCCGGCGCGAGAACGTCACGCTGCAGTCGGTAAAGGATGCCCTGCAGGAGAGCGAGGAACGCTACCGGCGGCTCTTTGAGGACGACCTCACCGGAGATTACCTCTCCGCCGCCGACGGCCGGATACTCGCCTGCAATCCGGCGTTCGCCAGGATATTCGGGTTTGCCTCCGTAGAGGACGCGCTGAACACCAACATCCGGGATCTCTACGAAGACTCCCGTGACCGTGACCGGCTCATCGCGCGCCTCCGGAGGGGAGGAAAGGTCGAGAACGAGGGCCGGACCAGGAGGCGCCGGGACGGCACCCGTATCCATGTCGTGGAGAACGTGATCGGGCACTTCGGTCCGGACGGCGGACTGCTCGAGACCCAGGGTTACGTCTACGACGACTCGGAGCGCAGGCGGGCGGAGGAGGCGCTGCGCGAGAGCGAGGAGCGGTTCCGGGCGGTTCTCGAAAACTCGCTCGATGCGGCCTACCGGCGCAACCTGCAGGCGGACCGCTACGACTACATGAGCCCGGTCATCGAGGAGATCCTCGGCTTCACCCCGGAGGAGATGGCTGCGATGGACATCGGAGAGGTCATGGACCGCATCCATCCCGACGACCGCCCGCTGGTTAAAGCGGAACTGAATTCCGCTGCCGCCTCGGGCAGGGGCCTCCTCGTGTACCGGTTCCGGGCGAAAGACGGCCGGTATCGCTGGCTCGAAGACCACTTCACGGTGACGCTCGACCCGGCCGGTCGGCCGCTCTTCCGGGGCGGGATAGTCCGCGACGTCACCGAGCGCAGGCGGACTGAAGAGGCGATCAGGCGCCACGCAACCGATCTCGCCCGGGTACACCGGGACCTCGAGTCCGCCCACCGGGAGGCGAACCTCTATCTCGATATCCTGACTCACGACATCGGGAACACCGAGAATGTCTCGAACCTCTATTCAGAACTGCTCATCGACTCCGTGGAGGGGGAGGCGGCCTGTTACATGGCGAACCTGAAGCGGAGCATAGCAAAGAGCATCGAGATCCTCGGGACCGTCTCGAAGATCCGGCGGATTCACGCCGGGCCGCCTCTCCTCCGGCCGACGGATCTCGACGCGGTCATCAGGGCGGAGATCGACCACTTCCGGGACATCTCCATCTCCTACGAGGGCGCACCGCGGCGGGTCCTTGCCGACGACCTTCTTTCCGAGGTCTTCACGAACCTGATCGGCAACGCCGTAAAGCACGGGGGTCCCGGCGTCGCCGTAACCGTCCGGACGGAAGAAGAGGACGGGTTCGTCCGGGTGACGGTCGCGGATACCGGCCGGGGCGTCCCGGACGACCAGAAAGAGGATATCTTCCACCGCTACGAGAAGAAGCAGCGGGGCGTGGGCGAGGGGCTCGGGCTGTACCTGGTGCAGATCCTCATCGACCGCTACGGCGGCCGGATCTGGGTCGAAGACCGGGTGCCGGGCCATCCCGGGGATGGGGCAGCGTTCTCACTCCTCCTCCGGGAAGCGGATGCGGTGCCGGGGTGACCGGGAGAGGAAGGAAGAGCGGGTGCGTGAGGGGGGCGGACTGCCCCTCCCTCAAACCTCCTTGATCACCGCCACGCGCCACTCGACCCCGTGGAGCCCGGCCGTCGTCCAGGCGATCTCCTTCTGCACCGCCTGCCCGCCGTCGGCCGCAAACCCGTAGGTCGCGGTGCCGTAACGCTCGTCGGCGACCCGGCGGGCCACATCGAGCAGGTCCGGGTAGTCCGCATAGAGCGTGTCCTCAAACGTCATCTTCCCGACCTGGGCCGGGTCGGTGTCGTAGAGCACCCGGCCGTCCGTCTGGACGACCATCACCTGGTAGGGGGTGCCGTTCGCCGCCGGGCCGGCGACGCCGGCGATCAGGGCCTCCGGGCGGAAGACGACGGAGGCGAACCCAACGAACTCGCTCTCGTTCGTAAAGACGGGCGCGGTGATGACCGCCGCCGGGAACCCTTCCGCGACCGTGATCACCTCGCTCATGATCGGCCGCTTCGTCGCGAGGACGTGCCGGACGTGGGCCTGGCCCCGGACGTCCGCGCCCTCGACATTGCGATACGCAGCCGGCTCGGCGGCGACGATCGTGCCGCCCGCGTCACTGGCCGTGCAGTCGACGATCGACGGGTCGGTGCCGGAGAGGTTCGCGAGGACCGCGCGGGCGGCGGCGTCGTTGAAGCCTGTACTCCCGAGGTCGAACGCCGCGTATGCCAGGCGGTCGTCCAGGCCCTCGATCGCCGCGGTGATCCCGGACTGCATGCGGATAAGGAGTGCCGCAGCATCTCCGTCGGTCACGGGGGCGGGCGGCGGCGCCGGCGGGTTCAGCGCCGCAAAACCGGCACCGGCGGCGACCAGGACCGCCAGAGCGGCGACGATCCACGGGTATAATTGAGAACTCATCAAAATCCCTCGATACAGGAAAAAAGGAAGGTAGGGAATTTAAGGCCTGCGAAATTGCCCCCGTTTAATTGAAGCGGACAGCGGCGCGCCGTCACCGGGGCGTCCGTTCCCGGAGCCGCCCCTTATACAACCGCCACCCCACGACGGCGGCCAGGACGGCGACGACGACCGCGACCAGGATGCCGATCCCGAGAACCGGATCCTGCCGGTAGACGTCCAGAATCACGTCGGCCCCGAGGGCGATGATGAGGCTGGAGGCGAGCGACCCGGCGCAGACGCAGGCCAGGACCCGGGCCTTCTCCAGCCCCAGCAGCCGGCCGAGGATCGCCCCGTTCATCGCCCCGGTTCCCTGGAGCGGGAAGAAGACGAAGAGGACGAGCCCGATCGTCGAGAACCGCCGGAGCCAGGGCTGGGTCTCGGTGTAGTTCCGGCCGACCGTCATCCCGCTCTTGAGCAGTCTGCCGACGAGGGGGATCTTCAGCGCCAGATCGAAGTTCCAGACGACGAAGAGGGAGACGGCCACGTCGAGGAGAACGATCACGAGCGTGACGAGCCACCAGGGGTAGCCCATTACGATAGCGATGGGAATGATCGACTCCTTCCCGGCCGGGGGGACGAAGTAGGCGGCAAGCAGCCCGGAGATCATGAGGAACTGCTGGTAGGGCTCGATCAGGTAGAGCAGCCCAAAGACGGCCGGGATGATGGCGAGCGGCAGGACGAATTTTATGGGGCCGGCAAGGTAGGGGTTTGCGAGGAGGGTCTTCCAGCCCTCCGGTTCGGATATATCTGTCGTGTTGTCCGCGCTCATGGGTCGATCTCCGGGCGGGAGACCCTCTGTTCAGGTTTGGGGTTTCCGGATAAATACATTATCTGCGCAGATTCCAGCAGGTTCAAGTTCATGCAGCGTGAGGATAGGGAGCATGGTTCCCGTTCCCGTTACCCGACCGCCCCGCACCCTCCCCGTCGTCGATACCGGCACCCGGGAGAGCGCTCTGTGCACGATTGCAAACGTCGGGACCGCGCTTGAGTCCCTGCGCGAGGTGAGAAAGCACGTCCGCGGCGACCACAAGCGCCGCCTCGACGAGGTCGCGGTGATCCTCCGGGTGGTCGCGCTCGATGCCCAGGCGGCCTACGCGATCACCGACGACGAGGCCCGGGCGTTCATCCGCGACTGCCGCTCACGGTGAGGTCGCCGGGCAGTACCGGCTCGGTGAGGATGCGGGCGAAGCGTTCCCACCGGTCCGCTCCATTCCCGACGTAGTCCCGGACGAGCCGGTACCCCTCGCTCAGGGCCACCGGGTAGGCCCCGAGTTCCTCAATGAACCGGAGGTGGGTCTCTACCGTTCTCGGGTCGAGGAGCAGGACGTCCCGGAGGAGCCCGCACGCGTCCTCACGCGAGAGTGTACCGTCGATCAACCCCCGGGCCACCCGGGTGTTCCCCGAGAAGGTCAGGTCAGTGGCCGAGGTGCTGACGGCATCGAGGAGAGTGGCATCCTCCGGGTCGAACCCGGCCAGCGGGAAGAGGACCTCCTCCAGGAACCGCACCCTCTCGGGATCGGGAAAGATCATCTCCTCCCCGAGCCGTGCGGCGCCTTCGGCGACCGTCGCGAGCGGCGACGCGAGCGGGACGACCGAGTGCTCGATCCAGCCCCGGGCACGGACGAAGGCCGCCTCCCGAACCGTCCACATCGTGTGGTGGCCGGGGTAGCCCTCGCGGCAGGCGTAGGTTAGGGGCCGGTCGACGGTGACCGGCAGGTCTGCGTTCACCCGGACGAGGCTCGCCCCGCCGCCGAGGTAGCGGTTGCAGGCCTCCCACGGCTCCTCGGTGACGTACGCGACCTCGAGACGCTCCCCCGCCGGGAGCGGCAGGTGCTCCGCGGTCCGGCGGCGGCTTTCGGCAAATGCGGCCGCAAAGACCCGCTCCAGCCGGTCGGGCGGGATGACGAACGAGTCCATGAACGCCCGGTAGCGCCCGGCAAGGTCGCCGCTCCCCGGGAGGCCGGCATCGAGTGCCGCGTGCAACCCCTCGTACCAGGCCGGGTCGTCCTCCGGCGCCGCGACCCCGAAGACCGCCTCCGCCCCGGCATCGAATGCGAGACTCTTCCCCGCGAGAACTTCGGCGCGGGCCTCGAGCGCCCGGATCATACCCTGCAGGTAAGCGTGGCGCATGCGCCCGGCGTCCTCCAGCCGGTCGGGGTCGATCCGGTCCAGGGTGGCGAGGAGATCGGCCGCGTACCCGGCGATACGGTCCGGCGGGACCGTGACCGTGAGCGCCTCTTCCCGCACCGCCGCCGGACCGAAGTAAGCGTCCACATAGATCGGGTCGTGCGCTCCGAGCCAGAGCACGCATTTGACGTAAAACCGTGCGACGGCATCCAGATCCCTGGCCTCGGCGGCGTTCTCTCCGGTATGAGTGAATGGTTCCATCTGTCAGTTCCTGGGAGATGCGTGGGCTCCAAGAATACTTAATCGGCATGATTTGCCTCCGCTCTTCCCCGGTCCCGCCTGCAGAGGGTTTAACCGGTCCGGCACCAACCTCAGGTGTAATGAACGAGTCGCTCCGGCAGGTCGTCCACCTCATCTTCGGTCTCGGGATCGCGGGTTTTGTCCTACTCTTCGACCGCGATCTCGCCCTCTCCGTCCTCATGCTTGCTCTCTTCGTGGGGTTCATCCTTTCCGATGCCATCTCCCGGGGCTACACCATTCCGGTCGTTTCGAGAATCATCGCGGGCCTTGAGCGGCGGGATGCCGTCCCGGGCAAAGGAGCGCTCTTTTTCGCGCTCGGAGCCCTTTTCTGTCTGGTCTTCTTCGCAAAAGAGGTCGCCTTCATGGGGCTCGTGGTGCTCGCGCTCCTCGACAGCGTCACCACCCTTGCCGGCGTCCGGTTCGGCAGGACCCGGATCTACAACCACAAGTCTCTTGAAGGCACGATCGCCGGAATCACGGTGACGGTGATCGTTCTCTGTCTTCTCGTCCCGCCTGCGATCGCCCTCACGACGGCCGCGGTCACGGCCCTCGCCGAACTGGTGAGCCCCGTGGACGACAACCTCGTCGTCCCGGTCGTGGCCTGCCTCGTTCTTGCGCTGCTGCTCTGAGGGCGTTGAACCGCCCGGTTCAATTAATATATAAAGGTTCATCCCGATCTCTCTTTCACCAGAGGTGAAAATCGATGAAACGCATCATTGCAGCAGCCATGATCGTCTTCCTCCTCCTCCCGGGGTTCGCGTCCGCCGCCTCCGGGAGCTACGGCAGCCCGGGGGGAGAGCAGGTCGGGATCGGTGAGACGAACACGACACCGGGGGGAGAGCAGCGGATAAGGGTGGAGGAGAATGCGACACTCCCTGCCGAAGAAAATGTCCCTGACCGGCAACGGGTGAGGACGGAGGAGAACGAGACTTCCGGGGACCGGGTGCGGGCCGCGGAGAATACGACCCCCGGGTGGGAAGAGAATGTCCCAGACCGGGATCGGGTCCGGCTCGCCGTCCACGCCCTGCTCGGCGCTGAGAACCGGACCGGCGGCATCGGGCAGAACGTCTCCGCCATCGCCCGGGAGGTCAACAACTCGGTCCAGAAGACCTTCGAGGCCGAGGAGCAGATCCGGGCCCGGCACGGTTTCATACGGTTCCTCTTCGGAGGCGATGTACAAGCCGCCCGGCTGATCGAGGAAGAGGCACAGCGGAACCAGGAGCGGGCCACGGAACTCCGGCGCCTGATCGGGAACTGCACCTGCGACAACGAGACCCGGACGATGCTCCAGGAGCAGGTCCGGACGATCGAGCAGGAGCAGGACCGGCTGAAAACCCTTGCGAGCGAGGAGATGCAGGTTCGGGGCCTCTTTTCCTGGCGGTAAGAACCCCGCCCCTCTCACTCCCGCTCTTTTAACCCCCCGCAGAGCGCGAGACGGTCGCACTCCGGACAGGTGGTGAAGACCTCGCAGCTGGAGCAGTCCTCGCCGGTGCAGGGCTGGACCCGGATCGTGACGTTCGTCCGGGGGAACTCCCGCCGGACATCGTCCTCCACCTGTTTCACGATGCCGTACGCCTCTTCGAGGGTCGCGGTCCGCGGGACGACCAGGTGGAGGTCAACGAACCTGTTCGGCCCCGACCTGCGGGTCCGGAGCCGGTGGAAATCGATGACGTCCGTGCAGTGCCCGCTGATGATCTCCCGGATCCGGGCCTCCTCGCCGGCGGGGAGACTCCGGTCGACGAGATCCTCGAACGAGCGCCGGATGAGGTCGAATGCCGCCCGGAGGATGACGGCGGCGACCGCGAGCGCGACGAGCGAGTCGAGCACCACGAGACCGGTCAGCCGGATCAGGACGAGCCCGGCCACGACCCCGGCGGAGGTGTAGACGTCTGTGCGCAGGTGCCAGGCATCGCTCTCGAGCGCGATCGACTCGGTCTTCTTCGCCACCGCCATCAGCCGGGAGGAGACGTAGAGGTTCACCCCGGCCGAGAGCAGCATGACGGCGATGCCGAGCCCGAGCCCCTCGACGTTCAGCGTCCCTTCCCCGCCGAGGAGGTTTCTCGCCGCTTCGTTGATGATCAGGACGGCTGCCGCGAGGATCAGGACGGCCTCAAGAAGCCCCGATATGCTCTCGTACTTCCCGTGCCCGAAGGTGTGGCACTCGTCGGGGGGCCGGGCCGACTGCCTGACTGAGAAGTAGGCGATGACCGCGGCAACGAGGTCGATGGCGGAGTGGATCGCCTCGGATATGATACCGACCGATCCGATGGCGAAACCGACGGCAAGTTTCGCCACGACGAGAAGCGTGTTCGACGCGACCGAGAGGCGTGCGGTCTTCTCTTTGAGCACGCTATCCTGTTCTCCCGGACCGACCGCTTCCATGATTGATGAGTGTTCGCCCTCCACCGGGATAGGTTTTGTGTCCCGGAGGCTGCCGCAGGCAGCCGGAGGGATCCCGAAGGAAGGACGTCTGAAAGAAGGACTTCCGGAGGGATCTCCGGAGGGCATTCTCCCGAAGGCAGGACACCTGAAAAGAGGACTTCCGGAGGATCTCCGGAGGCCCTCCTCTCTCAATCGACGGTCAGGATGATGAGCGAGTCGGTCCCTTCGCGCCCGGGGGATACCCCTTCGGTCAGCACCACGCGCTCGCCGGGCTCGATAAGCCCCGAGTCCCGGAGCGAGTCGAGGATCGCCCCGTGCCAGTACTCCTTCTCGCTCCGGATCAGGAACGGGCAGACCCCGTAGGAGAACGCCAGGAACTTGAAGGTGCTCGGGTTCCGGGTGAACGCGAGGATCCAGGCCTCGGGTTTGAACCGGGAGATGTTCCGGGGGGTGCTCCCGGAGCGGGTGGGCGTCAGCACGTACCGGATGCCGAGCGCGTCCAGCGCCTCGATGACGTTTAAGGAGACGACGTCGTTGACGGTGATCTTCTCCCGCCCCTTCCCACGCCGGAAGTAGTCGAGCGGGCCGCACCCTGCCCCGACGCTTGTGCGTTTCTCCTCGGTCGAGCGGGCGATCTTCGCCATCATCGCGACTGTCTCGACCGGGTACTTCCCGATGGATGTCTCCTCGGAGAGCATGACGGCGTCCGTCCCGTCGAGGATGGCGTTCGCGACATCGGTCACCTCCGCCCGGGTGGGCCGGATGTTGTCGGTCATCGACATCAGCATCTGGGTGGCGGTAATCGCCGGCCGCCCGAGGATGTTGGCCTTCTGGACGATCCGCTTCTGCGCCGAGGGAACCTCCTCGATGGGGATCTGAACCCCGAGATCGCCCCGGGCAATCATGACCCCATCGGTCTCCCGGAGGATCTCTTCGAGGTTTGCGAGCGCTTCCTGCCGCTCGATCTTCGCTATCACCCGGATGGCCTTCCCGGACCGGGCTGCATACTCCCGGGCCTTCAGGATATCCTCCGCGCGCTCGATGAAGGATATGCTGAAGGTGTCGAGCCCCTCGCCGAGCCCGAACTCGATGCACTCGAGGTCCCGGTCGGTCACGGCGCTGACCGCGAGGATTCCACCGCCGCCCACAAGGCTCATCCCCTTGCGCGAGAGGAGGGGGCCGCCGACGACCACCGTCGCCCGTACATCCCGGTCCGCGACCTCGTCGACCCGGAGCTGGAGGAACCCGTCGCTGAGGAAGATGATGCTCCCTTCCGAGACCAGCTGCGGGAACTGCTCGAAGTCGACGGGGATCCGGGAAGGGTCGTCCGACGCCGGGGCGGACACAAGGGTGACGGTCTCGCCCTTCCGGAGCGTCATGGGCTCTTCTGCGAGGATGCCTACCCGGATCTTCGGTCCCGGGAGGTCGATCAGGATCGTGACGGGGAGCCCGGCCTCCTCGGCCGCGGCCCGGATGGTTCTGATGTTCTCCCTGTGCTCGTCGAACGATCCGTGGGAGAGATTGAGCCGGGCGACGTTCATGCCTGCGAGAATCATCCGGATGAGCACCTCCCGGGAGCGGGATGCAGGCCCGATGGTACAGACGATCTTGGTTTTGTGGCCGGGCAGGTTCATCCGCTTCCGTTTCGCCTGCTCAGATATCTGCTGCAGCACCTCTTCGAGCATCATAGAGTACCTTCGGGTACCATCACCGGATTAACCTTCTCCCGGAGGGATCGGTGGCCCGGGGAAAAAAGAGTTTGGAGGAACTACGTGCCTGCCCGGGAGCAGTGCGACCCCCATCACTCCGGGACGCTCTCCCGGCCGGGTCCGGGGCTCACCTGCTCCCGCACCGGGGTTGCCGCGAGCGCCCGCCCGCTCTCGGCGCTGTACTCGCCGATACGGCGATGAACGTGCTCGACCATACCCCCGGTGGTGATGATGAGTGAGTTCTCCCCGATGAGGGCTTTTAAGATACACTTGTCGATGACGCCGTAGGTGTAGTCGAGGAGGATCCGCTCCCGGTTGGCGAACTCCTTGGCGCGGGTGCCCATCGCCCCGACGTGCTCGACCGTTCCCTGCTCGACTAGCCGCCGGATCGCGTCCCCGCCGGTCAGGTCGGCGTTGCAGAGGTAGATTGTCCCGGCCCCGTCCCGGGCCGGAGCGTGACCGTGCATCTCCCGCTCGATCCGGTCGGTGAATTCGAGCACGCTCTTTGGGGGGACGCCACGGTCGATGACGCCCCGCAGACCGAGCTCGTTGTAGAGGTCGAGCAGGGCGGGGGGTTTCAGCCTGGCGGCCGCGAGGAGGCCGTGGTCGGAGAAGACCTCTTCGGGCGGACCTCGAGCGAGCACCCGTCCCTGCTCCATCAGGATGACCGAGTCGGCCCAGCGGTAGGCGAGCTCGACGTCGTGCGTGGATATCAGCACCGTCCGGCCGCCGGAGGCGAGCTCGTCGAGGAGCTCCATCACCTCCTCCGAGCTTGCCGGGTCGAGGGTGTTCGTCGGTTCGTCGAAGACGAGGACCGCCGGCTCCATCGCGAGGATGCCGGCAATGGCGACCCGTTTCTTCTCGCCGCCGGAGAGGTGGTGGGGCGGCCGTTTCTCGTAGCCCCTGAGCCCGACGTAGCCGAGTGCATCCTGGACCGCCCGCCGGACGGCATCGGGAGGGAGATCGAGGTTCGCCGGCCCGAAGGCCACGTCCTGCTCGACTGTCGGGGCGATGATCTGGACATCGGGGTTCTGGAAGACGAACCCGACCCGGCGGCGGAGGTCCCGGAGACTCCTGTTGTCGTAGGCGAGCGGCCGGCCGCCGAAACGAACCGTACCCGCGGCAGGCCTGAGCATGCCGTTGAGCATCAAAAGAAGCGTCGATTTCCCGGCACCGTTCGGGCCGACGAGGGCGGTCTTTGAGCCGGCGTCGATCCGGATGCTCACCCCGGCGAGGGCGGCGGGGCTGTTTGGGTAGGTGTAGGTGATGTTGTCGGCCTCAAGCAGCGGTGCCGTCATACGATTACCAGACCTCCGGTGGAAAGCGAGACGCCGAAGACGGCCGACAGATAGAGCAGGGCTGCCGCGAGCGCGAGGGCGGAAACCGGCCTGGCTTCGCCGGGGAAGCCGAGTCTGCCGTCGTAGCAGCGTGCGTCCATCGCAAGGACCAGGGCCTCGCCGCTCTCCCAGGTCCGGATGAAGAGCGCTCCGGCAAGCATCGAAAATGACCGCACCGACTCCCGGAACCGGCCGTAGCCGAGTCGCATCACCTGTGAGCGGTAGATCTGGCCGGCCTCTTCGATGAGGATGAAGATGAACCGGTAGGTGAGCATGGCGAGGTCGATGAAGACGGTGGGCACCCGGAGTCTCCGGAGGATATCGAAGATCTCGGTCATCGGCGTCGTGAGCGCGATGAAGTAGAGCGAGCACATGCCCCCGAAGACCCGGGTGAGGAGGAGGAGGGCGAGGTTCGCACCGCCGGCCGTGATTGCGAGGGGGAGGCCGGGGACCTCGAGGAGCACCGCTCCGCTCCCGGTGACGAAAAGGACTACGGCGATGCTCATCACCGCAAACGAGACCGGGACGAGGAGAAGCCGGGCGTAGAACCGTGCCGGGATCTTCGCGAGGGCGAGGATGGCGGCGCTCATCGTGGCCGCGACCAGCAGGGGGGCGGCTGGACCGGGCGACGAGACACAGAGGAGGATACTCGAGAGCCCGACGAAGAGTTTGAGCCCCGGGCTCGTCTCCCGGAGGCCATTAGTCTGGGCAAAGTCATCGAGCACCTCGTACATTCTCTCACCTGGTTTGCCGGATTACCAAAAAAATCAGGCGGTTTTCCTGTTGCCCTGCCAGTAGCCGAAGACGTAGCCGATGACCACGGCGCCGATGGCGGCCTGAAGGGCGAAGAGGAGCGACTCGATCTCGCCGCTCGGAGGCTCCCAGATGGGCTCGGCCCAGGGCTCGTAGCCGGTGGACTCGATGAGGCTGGCGGCCTCGCCGTCCGCCCCGCCCCAGGCCTCCTCCCCCTCGCCGAGGGTGGACTGGATTGCAGCGTCCTGGACCAGGAAGACGGCGGCAAAGACGATGATGAGCGCGGCGACCGCGATCTCCATGCCGTACTTCATGCCGCGGCCTCCCTGAGTTTCTGGACGGTGCTCTCGGGAAGCAGGTTCAGGCTGGTGAGGATCTCGGGCTTGAGCTGGACGATGTACTTGAAGACGAGCATGATGACCGCGCCTTCGATGATGGCGAGCGGCACCTGGGTGACGGCGAAGACCGCGGCGAATGCCGAGAACGCCCCGAGGAACCCGGCGGTTCCCGGGAAGGCGAGCGCGAGCTGGATCGAGGTGACGACGTAGGTGACGAGGTCGGCGAGGGCTGCGGCGACAAAGACGGTGGCGTAGGTGTTTGCGCCCGCCCGGATTCCGGCCTTATAGACGAGGTAGGCGACGATCGGCCCCGCGATCCCCATCGAGAAGACGTTCGCCCCGAGGGTGGTGAGCCCGCCGTGCGCGAGGAAGACCGCCTGGAAGACGAGGACGATCAGGCCGAGGACGGCGGCGATGCAGGGGCCGAAGAGGATGGCCCCAAGCCCGGTCCCCGTGGGGTGGGAACAACTCCCGTTGAACGAGGGGAGTTTGAGCGAGGAGAGGACGAAGACGAAGGCGCCTGCGACGGCGAGGAGCGGCAGGGCTTCCCGTTTCTCCTGCACGAGTTTGTTGAGTTGATACAGTCCGATAACGATGAAGGGCAGGGAGACGATGAACCAGATCTCCCACCAGGGGCTTGGTAAGAATCCTTCCATGATGTGCATGATATCACCTGCAGACTGCCGCCGACACGGCGATGCAGCCAAACAAAATTGTTTTAAGGTAAATTAATCTGATTTAAGTGGTTGTCTCAGGTCATATTTATCTTCTGCGGTATTCAACATTACAGGAACGTTATGCGCCCGATTCCACGAGTTGTATTCGCAGGAACCCACAGCGGCTGCGGCAAGACCACGCTTGCTAGCGGCCTGATGGCGGCGCTCGCCGCCCGCGGACTCATCGTCCAGCCCTTCAAGGTAGGCCCGGACTTCATCGATCCCACACACCATTCGGCCATCTGCGGCCGGACGTCGCGCAACCTCGATCCGTTCATGATGGGGGAGGCGGGGGTGCGCGAGACGTTCGTCCGGGCCTCTGCCGGGGCCGACATCGCCGTCGTCGAGGGCGTAATGGGGCTCTACGACGGGCTCGAAGGGACCGATATCGCGAGCACGGCGCACGTCGCAAAGATCCTCGACGCCCCGGTCCTTCTCGTGGTGGACGCAGGGGGCGCGTCGCGGAGCGTGCATGCCATGGTCCGGGGCTACGCGGGGTTCGACCCGGCTGTCCGGGTCGCCGGGACTATCTTCAACCGGATCGGGAGTCCCCGCCACCTGGCCATGATCGAGGAGACGAAAAGCCTCCCGGTCTACGGGGGAATCCCGCGGCGCAAAGACCTTGCAGTCGGGAGCCGGCACCTCGGGCTCGCGATGGCGGCCGAAACCGGGGCTATGGCAGGGTTCGGTGCGGTGGTGGAGGAGACGTGCGATCTGCCCGGCATCATCGACCTCGCCCGGTCGGCCCCGCCCCTCCCGGCGCCGGTGGAGCCTCCCACCCGGCCGGAGGCCGGGGTCCGGATCGGCATCGCCCTTGACGCGGCGTTCTGCTTCTACTATGCCGACAACCTTGATAGGCTCGCGTGGGCCGGGGCGGAACCGGTCTTCTTCTCACCGATGACGGACCGGCTTCCGGACGTGGACGCCCTCTATTTCGGGGGAGGCTACCCGGAGCTCCATGCGGAGGCGCTCGCGGCCTCCCGGTGCCGGGAGGACGTGCGCCGGGCGGTCGACGACGGCATGCCGGTCTACGGCGAGTGCGGCGGACTCGCCTACCTCACCGAGCGGCTCGCAACCGCCGAGGGTGACTACCCGATGGCGGGCGTCCTCCCCGCGGCGACGGAGATGACGGGCCGTATCCAGGGCCTCGGCTACGTGGAGGCCCGGGTTGTCGGCACTACACCGGTCCTTGCGCCGGGGTCCGCCTTCCGGGGCCACGAGTTCCACTATTCGCTCCTCGACTGCGCTCCCGACGCACGCTTTGTTCTGGATCTCCTCCGGGGCCGGGGGATCGACGGCGGCCGGGACGGGCTTGCCGTGCAGAACGCGGTCGGGCAGTACACCCATGCCTACTTCCCGGAGGGGTTCGCCGAAACACTGGTGCGGGCAGGAGAGGCATACCGGCGATCGTAAGGGGGTTTCGCGGGCCCCCTTACGGCCGCCGATCGGGGAAAAAGAAGGGTTAGGCGGTGACGATGACTTCACCTTCAATCCCGGTCGTCAACGACTGGTAGGTATAGTTGCCCGCGCCGTTGAAGGTATAACTGTACGATTCGCCCGGCTGAAGCATTCCGGAGTCAAAGAACCCGTTTGCCCCGGTCGCCGATACCGTCTGGCTCGTCGAGGCTTCATTGATCCATGCCACCGTGGTGCCCACGGGGACGGTGAGCTCGGCCGGCGCGTACCCGCTGTCGGTGATGGCGATGTTCTCGTCAGCGGTGAGGAGGGCTGCCGGCGTTCCCGGCGGGGTCTCCGTCGCGTTCCCGGCGAGGGTCGTTTCCGTCTCCATCGGTGTCTCGTTCCCCATCGCCGTCGTCGCCATCGGTGTCTCGTTTCCCATCGCCGTTGTCGTCATCGGTGTCTCATTTCCCATCGCCGTCGTCGTCGCCATCGGTGTCTCAGTCGTCATGGGCGTCCCCGTTTCCATCGGGGTCCCTGTTTCCATTGGTGTTTCTGTTCCCATCGGGGTCTCGGTGAGTCCCGGTGTCGTGCCGGGGGTCACCGTCTCGTTACCCGTTGGCTGTACACATCCTGCAATCATGATGCTCGCGATCACCATGAGGGCAAGGATACCAAACATGCTCTTCATGTGGTGGACGATGCTTCTTGGCGTAAATAAACTTTACCCCTGGTCGGAAAACTCAAATTTGGGGTGTAAAACCTTCACAGCAGTGTTATGCCCGTTCATCCAGGTATAGGAATGGTCCTGAAGGTTCGCCAGGCTATAACCTGTCTTAAGGGGGCCCTATGGCCTGATAAAGGGTTATACGTCACGATTTGAAACCGCCGGATCCCGCCGGGGCCGCCGGTGGAGCAGGACAGTCTCCTCATCCCGGGCGCCGCCGGGAGTTCGGGGGAGGGGGTGCCGCACCGGCAGGGGTCGGCCGATGCCCGATCAGCCCGCCGAAGGGTCGTCCTCCCAGAGGCCGAGCCGGTTCTGCTCGGTATCCTCGCAGACGGCGAAGTAGCCCCTTCCTGGCACCGGCATCTTCGGAACCACGATCCTTCCTCCGGCCCCCCGAACCCGGCCCGCATACTCCTCGACGGAGGGGACGCCGACGAAGACCGTTATCGGCTCCCCGGGGTAGGTCCGCGCCAGGATCTCGCCGCCCATCCCGCCCGTCGCAATCTCAAAGGCCCCTTCCATCCCCGAAAAAGGCTTCGCCGTCCAGGCAAAGACCTTCTCGTAGAACGTCCGCGCCCGGTCGGTCTCGCCGGCGGGAACGTTGAACCAGACAATCGTCGGCACATGCATACCTCAAGGCCCCGGTGGGGGCCGCGACGCATAACGGTTTCCCCCGACCCCGTGCTGAAGGTATTTATAGCCGGGGATGGATGGGGTGGTCCATGACGGCACCGGGCAGGCGCAGGTTCGGGAAGACCGGGCGGGAGGTGACCCGGGTGGGGCTCGGGGGAGAGGGGATCCTCAGAACATACGGGCGGCACGTGGAGGCGAAAGCCGTCATCACCGAAGCACTCAATCAGGGAATCGCCTACTTCGATTCCGCGAAGGCCTACGCGGGGAGCGAGGACTACTACGGCGAGGTCTGGCGGAGTCGCCCCGACCTCCGGGCGCCGGTCTTCCAGGCAAGCAAGTCGGCGAGCCGGCTCCACGCAGACGCCGAGACGGACCTTCTAGAGACCCTCCGGAGGATGGGTATCGAGACCCTCGACCTCTGGCAGATCCACGACGTCCGGACCTTCCCCGACATCCGGGAGATCGAGGGGCCGGACGGCGCTCTCGCGGCGTTCGTCGAGGCGCGGGAGTCCGGCATCGTCCGGCATATCGGAGTGACGGGGCATCACGACCCGGACGTACTCTCGCATGCGGTGGAGAACTGGCCGGTCGATGCCGTGATGATGCCCACGAACCCGGTAGAGGGGGCGCTCGGGGGTTTCCTCTCCTCGACGCTCCCCACCGCGAGGGAGCAGGGGATCGCGGTCATCGGGATGAAGGTGCTCGGCGGGTCGAACTACCTCGTCCCCGACGCAGGAGTGACCCCGGAGGCCCTCGTCCGGTACGCCCTCGCGCAGGACGTCTCCGTCGCGATCGTGGGCTGTTCGACGCCCGCGGAGGTGCAGGCGCTTGCCGCCGCCGGGCGGAGCGGCCCTCTGTCCGACGATGAAGCGGCGGCGCTCGTTGAAGCGTTCCGCCCCTATGCCCGCGAGCTCGCGTACTACCGGGGATTCTGGTGAGGCGGCCCGGCAACATCGCTCTTCTGTTATCGATATATGCCGGCGGCGCCAACCTACGGAGAGAGCGGCTTGCCGCGGGGAGATGAACCGTCATGACAACCAGGGAACCGTACCGGCTCCATACCCTCCGGGACCGCATCGCCGCATCGCCGGATGCAATCCTGGTGCTGGTCGTGCTCGTCATCTTCATGGACATGATGATCTACGGCCTCCTCATCCCGGTTTTTCCCCAGTACGCCCCACGGCTCGGGGTGGACGAATCGGTCATCGGGGTCGTCTTCGGGATCTACGCCGTCATGCTCTTCCTCTTCTCCATCCCGATGGGTCTCCTCTCCGACCGGGTGGGACGCCGCCCCCTCATCGTGGTCGGGATGCTCCTCCTGGCCCTCGCGACGGCTCTCTTCGGATTCTCGACGACGGTCGCGCACCTGATCGTCGCCCGGACCGTCCAGGGAATATCGGCCGCGGCCACCTGGTCCGCCGGGCTTGCTCTCCTCGCCGATACCTGCGACCCCTCCCGGCTCGGGGAGAAGATGGGCATCGCGCTCTCGGCGGTCGGACTCGGTACCGTCCTCGGCCCGGTCGTCGGAGGGCTGCTCTTCGAGTACGTGGGCTACATGGCGACCTTTCTCGTCCCGGCGGTGCTGGCGGCCTCCGTCGGCCTGCTCGTCCTCGCCGTCCCGGTGCGCACCTGCAGGCGGGAAGGCAGCCCACGCCGGTCTCTGATGCTGCCCCGGGGCTCCCTCCTCCCGCTCGCCGCCTGTGCGGCCGCGATCGTCGCGGTCTCCGGGACCTACGGCGTCGTGGACCCCTATCTCCCGGTCTACCTGCACGCAGCCTTCTCGGCGTCCCCGGCGACGATCGGCCTCGTCTTTGCGGTGCTGGCGGTTGCGGCCATCCTTGCCCAGCCGGCCGCAGGGAGGGTCTACGACCGTTACGGGGGCAGCCGCTACCTCATCGGCGGCGGGCTTCTCCTCTCGGGGGTTGCAATCGTGGCCGCCATGCAGGCAGAGACCCTCGTGCTCGCTGCCGCCGCCGTCTTCGCGCTGGGGGCCGCGCTGAGCTGCGCCCTGGTGCCGACGATGCCGATCCTCGCCGGCATCTACCGGGGCCGGGGCTCGCAGGGCGCCGCCTACGGCATGTACAATACCTTCTTCTCCGTCGGGCTCTCGGCCGGACCGTTCGCGGGAGCCGTCCTCGCGGGCCGGTGGCCGCTGCCGGCGATATTCCTGCTGCAGGCGGCGGTTCTCGCGGCTACGGGGGCTCTGGGCTTGCTGATCATCGGGAGGCTTGCGTGGCGGTGAGTTACGTTCATCGTGCCGCCGGGCCAACGAGTACCGCATGGCCGACCACCGGACCGGGGATACCATGCCGCTGAAATTCTGCCGTCGTCACGCCCCCGAACTGCTGATCGCCTTCTTCGGCCTCATCGTCCTGGCCGCGGCTTTCGGGGACGTCGGGGGGGAGGCGGGGGCGTTCCTCACCGCAGCGCTCGACGTGGCGCTCTTCGTCGTCCTTGCAATGCTCGTCTCTCTCGCCAACAACCGGCATCCTGCGTTCCGGTGGGCCGCCGTCCTCTGGCTCCTCGCCCTTGTCGGCGGGCTTGCGGCAGCCACGGCAGGGTTCGGCGCCGTAGCGATCCTGCCGGCGGAGTTCGACCCGGAGATGGCCGACCCTGCCCTGGTCGCAGAGGTTGCCCTGCTCCTCCTCGGCGTCCTTGCGGCCGCCCTTGCAAGCCTCATCGGGTTCTCCCGCCGGTTCAGGGTACGGCTCGCCCGGTACCTCCCGTTCGACCCGGACTCGCTCCTCCATACGGTTGCGCTCGTGGTCATCCTTGCGATGACCCTCATTCCCCCGGTGCCGCTCCTGGTGACGGGGATCCCCCCCTACCTCTCGCCGCAGTTCCTCGACTACCTGCTCGAGTCCGGGGACCTCCTTGCGGATACGGTCACCCTGAACGCTTACACTCTCTTCTGGACGCTCATCGGCTCGTTCTTCATCGCCGGGGCGTTCGTCCGGCGGACGCCCCGCGAGACCCTGGAGCGGCTCGGGCTCGTCCGGCCGACGGGGAGGCAGATCGTTCTCGCCGTTGCCGCGGCTTTCGCGCTCGTTGTGGCGTTCCACTTCATCGACCCGGCGCTCGCCGCGTTTGTGGGCCGGCTCGGCCTCCCGGTCACCGACGTCGATGCCGTCAACCTGCTTTTTGCAGGAACGCTCACCCTGCCCGGGATCGTCATGGCGTCCGTCGCGGCGGGTTTCGGCGAGGAGGTGAGCATCCGCGGCCTGCTCCAGCCCCGGTTCGGCATCCTCCTTCCGGCGCTCCTCTTCGCATCGCTCCACGCGTTCCAGTACAGCTGGGACGGCCTCATCTCGGTCTTTCTGGCGGGGATAATCTTTGCATGTATCCGCAGGTATTCGAACACCACGACATCGGCGATCACGCATACCGTCTACGATCTAGTGCTCTTCTCCCTGCTGATGGCCGGGATATCGTTCTGAGGGGATCCCGGCGGTCCACTTTTCAGTGATGTTCCATAGCCACGTTCGGGGTCTCACTTTTCAACATGGCTCCCGTCGCAGAACGGTTTATTCCGTGATCTCCCGCATCCGCAGAGGGTAACCCGGTTCCTGACCGTGTAGGGCTTTCCATCGGCGGACACGACAGGAACCCCGCCACGGACCCAGAGCGGCCCGTGTTCACCCCGGGCTGGATTTTCGATCACGACAACGGATCTTTCAAGAACGGGCTCGATCGTCTCACCTGTCTTTCGGTCACGGAGAACGAGCCGGCCGGAGGGGCAGTTACACGCTTCGTCTATTGCCGTGTCCCGGGCATCCGGGATGTCAGACCGTCTCGTGAGGTCCCAGATCCCCCCGGCCCGCAAGCAAAACCGTGCGTGCGCGCAGAGCCCTTCATAATCGGCCAGTTCCAGTTCAGATCCTCTGATGATGGCCGGGCTCTGGAGATACGGTTCATCGCCGGCAGTCTCGGTACCGTCGAAGCGGATCTTCGCATGCGTCCCGTCGCAAAAGGGCTTGTTCTTCGAATGCCCGCAGCGGCACAGGGCATACTGTTCCTGCAGAGGATACTCCTGCACCTTCCGCCATGAACGGCAGTAGCCCTCGTCGTCGTTGGAGATCTCCATCACCATGAGCGGGACACCCCCGGTCACGATGTATGGACCATTCCTGCTCACCTGGATCTTCATGGTATCGTTCTTCACGGTAGCTTTTCTGTATGTTAACCATAGGGGGGCGGACCGGGGAGGCCTCACGCTAGAGGGTGGAAACGATACGGCACAACCCGGAGGGTTGCGACGGGAAGCTGCAAAGCGCCCTCCGTGAAAGATCTCACAAAAGAATCGACTTTGTTGTAAAACGCTGAGGGGGAGATTTGAACTCCCGAGGGGCTCAACGCCCCACGGGCTTTCCAGGCCCGCGCCTTACCGGTCTAGACTACCTCAGCACGGAATGTGCATCATTAGTTGGCGGCATATTCTATTAATAATATCCCCGGCACGGGCCGCCAACCCCTCCTTATGCCCCCGCGTGCGCCTTCCAGCCGCGGGGGTAGGTGCCGGGCCGCATCAGGACGGCGGTGGGTGCGACGACGAACCCGGGTTCCCCGGGTTTCAGCGCCGACGAAGCGACGAGGGCCTTCCCGAGGCCCACGAGCTCGCCGCGTTGCGTCACGATCGCGATCGTATCGCCTTTCGCAAATCCGCCCGTCTTCTCCGTGACCCCCACCCCGGCGAGCACCGCGCCGTGGCAGACGGCGTCGACCGCGGTGTCGCGGACGACGACCTTCGCCAGATCGGCGACGGCGGCCTCCGGTGGGAGGATCATCCCCCGCAGGGGTTCGGGGTCGCCTTCCCGGGCCGCTGCAGCGGCATCGGCGAGCTCGTGGAGCGTTACGGCGACGGTCTCGTCGAACGATCCCGATCGTATCCTCCGGAGTTCCTCCATATGGGCGCAGACACCGAGCGCGTAGCCCATGTGGACGCAGAGCGTCCTGATGTAGGTCCCGGCGTCGCACCTGACCCGGAAGAGGACGAGCCGCCCCTCCATATCCAGGATCTCGAGCTCCTGGATCTTCCGTATCCTGAGGTTCCGTTTCACCGCACTCTTTTTGGGCGGCCGCTGGTAGATCCGGCCGGTGAACTCCTTCGCCACCCGGTCCACATCATCCCGGGATGCGTCGCCGTGGAGGCGCATCAGGCAGACATACTCCTTGTTGTGCGAGAGGAGGACGGGAGCGAGCCGGACGGCGCCGCCGAACATGACGATGAGCACCCCGGAGACCTGCGGGTCGAGCGTCCCGGCGTGGCCCACCCGCCGCCCGAGGAGATCCCCGACCCAGGCGGTCACCTGGTGGCTGCTCGGTCCCCGGGGCTTGTCGACGACGACGATCCCGGATTCCTGGACGGAGTAGTCTTCCTGGTCGGTCAACGGTCTCACCTGCCTTCCATGTGGCGGTTCAGCGCTTGAAGCGTTCCTGCAAGCGAACCGTCCCCGACGACCGCCGGGGCGCGCCCGCCGGCCCGCATCGCCTCAGCGGTAATATCCCCGATGGCGACGAGGAGGAGGCCGTCGCGGGGCCGCCACCGGGCCTCCCGGTAGGACATGGCGCTCGTGAAGAGGACTGCGTCGGCGGCGTCAAGCGCGAGTTCGATCTGCGTGGGGACGAGGGCGTACACCCGCTCTTCCCGGACCGTCCCCCCTGCTGCGGCGATCGCCTCAAGGAGGCCTGGGTTCGGGACGTCCGCCCGCGGGATCCCGACCGTCCGTCCCCGGAGCCAGTTCCCGAGGTATGGGACGAAGTCCCGGGAGTAGAACGAGGGAAGGACCTCCGCCTCGATCCCGGACCGCCGGAGAACCTCGGCGGTCCTGGGCCCGATGGCGATCACCCGGGGCCACCGGTCGAGTTTCGGCCCGACGATCGCGGCGGGGAGGGCGCTTGAGAAGAAGAGGCAGTCGAACTCGCCGCGGTGGACGGCCTCGACGAACGTATCGACCCGCTCAGGCCGCAACTCTGCCCGGAGCGGCGAGACCGTGTAACAGTCATGACCATACGTCGCACAGAGGGCGCGGTCGCCCGCCGCCTTGTTCTCGAGCCGGGTGATGGCGATCTTCATCGTTACAACCTTCGTCCCGGTGGAATATGACTGTATCGCGGGACACGATTCGGTTGGTTTATCCCCGGCTGTTCCAACCGGTAGTTAACGTGCTCTTCAGTATCGTGCTCGGGGCCGCCGTCGGTATCGGCTGCGGCGCCGTGAGCGGCCTCGTCCCCGGCATCCACGCAAACACCGTCGCAGGGGTCCTCCTCTCGCTCCAGGCGCTCCTGCTTGCCTGGTTCGACCCGGTAGTCGTCGCTTCCGCGATGTTTTCCACCCTCGTTACGCACACGTTTCTCGATAACGTCCCGAGCACCTTCCTCGGCATCCCCGACGCCGACACATCGCTTGCGGTTCTTCCCGCGCACGCCCTCTGTCTCGAAGGGCGGGGTGAGGAGGCCGTCCGGATATCCGCCCTCGGGAGCGCCGCCGGCGTCGCCCTCTCCCTCCCGCTCGCGCTGGCTTTCGTTCTGGTCCTTCCCGCCCTCCAGCCGGCGATCGACTGGGGTATCGGCCTCGTCATCCTCGCGGTGGCGGGCTACCTCATCGTCGTCTCCGAGTCGCCGGGCTGGGCGCTCGGGGTCTTTTCGGTCTCGGGGATCCTCGGGCTCTTCGCCCTCGGCTACTCCTTCCTCGCCTGGCCGGCGGGCGGCGAGTCCGGGGTGCTGATGCCCCTCCTCTCCGGGCTCTTCGGGATCGCGGTCCTCCTCAAGGCGTCGCACGGGGTCATGCCCGCACAGCACTTCTCGGGTATCGACCTTCCCCGGGGTACCGTCCGGCGGAGTTCCCTCCTCGGCTCCGTCGCCGGCGCACTCGTCGGCTGGCTCCCGGGGCTCTCGAACGCCACGGCGAACGCCCTCCTGACCTCGGTCATCGGCTACGACTCCAATCCCCGGGAGTATATCCTTGCGACCAGCGCCGCGAACACCGTGAACGCCTTCCTCGGGCTCGCGGCGTTCTACGCCATATCCCGGACGCGGAGCGGGGTGATGGCGGCGATATCGGCGCTCGAAGAGATGCCGCCGGCCACCGCCATTCTCCTTGCGGGCGCGATAGCCGCGGTCGGCGCCTACCTCCTGACGGTCCTCCTCTCGCCGACGGCGGGGTGGTTTGGGGGCGTGAACGTTACGAAGCTCAACTACGGCGTAATCGCCTTCGTCGTCCTCCTCTCCCTCTTCCTCTGCGGCCCGTTCGGAGGTCTCGTCCTTCTGCTCGCAACGGCGGTCGGCTATGTTCCCTCTCTGGTCAACATCCGCCGGGTCTACTGCATGGGCGCGATCATGGTTCCCGTGATGGCCTACTCCTTCGGGATCATATAAGCCCGAAGAGCAAGCCGATATACCCGGCGTACGCGAGGAGCATCGCGAGCCCCCACCCCCGCCGCACCCGCGCCCGGGAAGAGAAGAACGGCAGGATGGCGGCGACAAACCCCAGCATGACGAGGACGTCGGTGTATGAGCCCACCGTGATCGGCAGGACGATCGCGGCGCATCCCATCACGAAGAGAAGGTTGAAGGTGTTGCTGCCGACGACGTTCCCGACCGATATTCCGCCTGCACCCCGCACCGCAGCCACGAGGGATGTGGCGAGTTCCGGGAGCGATGTGCCTACGGCGACCAGGCTGACGCCGATGACGAACGGGCTGATCCCGAAGGCGACGGCGACCCTGGTTGCAGACTCGACCAGCAGCCGGGACCCGAGGATGACCGCAATAAGCCCTCCGCCGGTGAGGAGGTAGTCGCGGATGCCCTGGCTCTCGAACGTCTCCTCCGTGGCCACGCCCTGCCGCCACAGCACTGCCATGGCAAGGGCGAAGACCCCGAGCATGGCAATACCGGCAGGCAGGTCGAAGACCCCACGGAGGGCGAGGAGCGAAAAGAAGGCGGCTGCCGCGAGCATCACGGCGACCTGCCCTGCCTGCGCTCCCTCTTCCCGGAGCGCCCCCGGGTTGACGACGGCCACGACGGCGAGGACGAGGGCGATGTTCGCCACGGTGCTCCCGAGGACATTCCCGAGCGCGAGGTCGGGTTCCCCGGCAGCGGCGGCCTGGAGGTTCACCAGGAGTTCCGGGAGGGATGTCCCCAACGCAATGACGGTGAACCCGATCAGCGCCGGTGAGACCCGGTACCGGGCGGCAAGCCCGCTCCCTCCACCCACGAAGAAGTCGGCTCCCTTGACGAGGAGGAGGATGCCGACGAAAAACTCCGGGAGGGAGGCGGCTACCTGCGAGGGCATGGTTGCAGGGTATGTGGCGTCTCCCGGATATCAGTTGCCGTTCGGTTCACCCTTATATCAACCGGGCACCAATACCGTACCATGCTACAGCGCTACTGGTTCGGAGACGTCGACGAGGGGGGGTGCCGGGCCGCCGGTACCGATCCGGCCGCGCTCGCAGAGCGGGCGACCGCGCTCCGCACCGGTATGGATTCTTTTGTCCCCATTGATTGGGAGGTTGCCCGGGACTGCGGGGTCGTCCGGACCCGGGAGGAGTACGTCGACCTGCTCCGTACGGTCTGCACCGCCCTTGCCCGGAAAAAGATCGCCCTCTCCTACCAGGGCCGGGACGTCGAACTCCTCCAGATGGTCCGGATGCTCGACGAGCTCGACAACGTCATCAACCTCCTTTCAGAGCGTGCCGCGGAGTGGTACCAGGTCACGAACCCGTCGTTCTCCCGGAAGTACCGCTCCCTCCCGGCGAAGAAGATGCTCGGGATCATCCGGAAGGGGGCCCGAGGAGGTCTATCTGACGTGGCCGAAGAGATCGAGCGGCTCGCCGGGACGAGGAGCCGCCTGATGCGGGAGGTCTCGGCCCGGGCCGACGAGGTGCTGCCGAATACGAGCGCCCTCATCGGCGGGCTGGTCGCGGCCCGGCTCCTCTCCCGGGCAGGGGGGCTTGAGTCGCTTGCGAGGATGCCCGGGAGCACCATTCAGGTCCTCGGCTCGGAGCGGGCGCTCTTCTCGCACCTCAGGGGCGGGACGCCGCCGCCGAAACACGGGATCATCTTCCAGCACCGGCGGGTCCACAACGCGCCCAAAGGGGTGCGGGGGCGGGTGGCCCGGGTGCTCGCGGCGAAGCTCGCCATCGCCGCCCGGCTCGACTACTACCGGGGAGAAGCGGTGCCGGAGTTCCTCAGGGATGCCCAGGCGCGGATCGACGAGGTGGGGGTCGCGGCATGATCCGGCTCGGGAACGTGCTGGTCTCGCCCGGCGAGGGCGGGGTCTACGGGGAGCGGACGCTTGAGGGCTACCGGGTCTGGGACCCCTACCGGAGCAAGCTGGCGGCGCTCTACACCCTCGGCGGCGGGGTGGAACTCACCCCCGACATGCGTGTGCT
Organism: Methanoculleus sp.; assembly: GCA_018433835.1. Lineage (GTDB taxonomy): Archaea > Halobacteriota > Methanomicrobia > Methanomicrobiales > Methanoculleaceae > Methanoculleus. Next base: position 45,051 of record JAHDQM010000047.1, on the reverse strand, counting down.
CTACCTCGGTGCGGCGAACGGGACCACGGTCTCGCACGTCGCCGACTACGTCGAGACCGTCTATGCGGTGGAGTTTGCGCCCCGGCCGATGCAGGATCTCCTCGAGGTGGCCCGCCGGAGGAAGAACATCGTTCCGATCATGGCCGACGCGAGCCGGCCGGAGGAGTATGCGCCGTTCATGGAGGTGGTCGACCTGGTCTACCAGGACGTAGCACAGCCCAACCAGGTCGAGATCGCGGAGAAAAACCTCGTCTTCCTCAAACCGGGGGGACATCTCATCCTGATGCTCAAGACCCGGAGCGTGGACGTCCGGCGGGACCCGGCCGAGGTGCTCGCCGAGGCCCGGGCCGGTCTCGAGCGGCGTCTCGATGTCGCGGACGTCCGGTGGCTCGAGCCCTACCACCGGGATCACGCCGCGATCGTCTGCTCCCGCCGGGAATAGTATATTAGATGGGAGGGCAACTCTTTCACATGGACCGGGTCATCTTCAATCCCTTCTCCCCCCTCGCCCTCCTCATCTTCTTCGGGCTGCTCGTTCTCGTCGGGCTCGCCGTCATCGTCTTTCCGATCCTCTTTCTCTCGGCGATCGGGGCGACGTTCACGAGGCTCGGGTTCTCCTGGTGGCAGGCGCTCCTCCTCCTCCTCCTGACGCTGATCGGGAGTCTCATCAATATCCCGGTGAAGACACTCGAGAGCCGACCGGCGGAACCGGCGTACGACCGCTACGTCGCGATGTACGGGCGGTTCTACCGCATTCCACAGCAGGCGCAGCGGACGGTCCTCGCGGTCAACGTCGGCGGCGCCCTTATTCCGGTGGCGATATCGCTCTACCTGCTCTACGAATCGGTCGTGCTCAGCGGGGGCTACCTGCTTCTCTGGCTCGCCCTCATCGGGGTCGCGGTCGTGACCGCCGTGACGAAACTCGTCGCCCGCCCGGTGCCGGGGCTCGGGATCGCGACGCCGTTCTTTATCCCGCCGCTTGCGGCGCTCTTTGCGGCGCTGATCCTCTCGCCCGTCGCAGGCGCCGTTCCGGCCGCGGCCGTGATCATCGCCTACGTGAGCGGGACGCTCGGCACCCTGATCGGCGCGGACCTCTTAAATCTCCACCATATCTCGGAACTGGGGGCGCCGACGGCGAGCATCGGAGGAGCGGGAACGTTCGACGGAATATTCCTGACCGGGATCATCGCGGCGCTGCTTGCATGAGGGGGCCCTTCGACTGGCCGTGATTACCGGCTCATGGGCCTCCAGAGTGCTGCGGTGCCCGGGCGTGCCGCGATTTCTCTGTATGGTTGAACCTGGAAGGGCAGTATGGCCCTTTCACCCTTCATTCACCGACTGCAGAAAGTGTTCAACCTCCCGCCTGAAGAGAGCAAAGTCGCCGATATGCTCCTCCAGGATTGAGAAGGCAAGCGAATCGTCGATTGCCCCGTAGCGGTGCACGACAATGTTCCGGAACCCCTTCATCGCTTTTAAGTTCTGCCGCATCCCCGGGGCGAGTGCCCCGTGCTGCACGAGGTTATCAAGGATGTTCTCATCGGTGCCGGGGACGCCGAGCTGGAGATCGGCGTTCAGAATTGCACATATATCAAAGACGTTCTCGACAGCGTACTCGATGCGTTTGTACACACCGTCTTTTACGATGCCGAGCTGCCTGAACGAATCGGCTGAGTCGGGGAGGTGCTCTTTGACCAGATCGACACTCTCGGTCATCTCCTGGAGTTTGATACGGATTGCCGCATCCCGGACCCTGCGCGTCACACCATCGCCTCCTTGCCGATGTAGTCGTACAACCGGTGTTTGAAATCGTCGAATTCCCGGATCGTCTGATATGCGACGTCGTAGAGAAACCGCTCGTCGGGACAATAGATCACCTTTCCGCGGAGGACTTCCGTCCGGACATAGAGCGGCAGAAAAGAGAAGATCTGGATGTCGTAGCGGTCGTCGGCAAGTTCTGAGAGCACCGCAAACCTGAACCGGGCTGCCTCCTCGCGGTCCCCGTCGTAATAGATACAGAGATCGATGTCCGATCGCATCCTCGCCCGCTCTTCGGCGACGGAGCCGTAGAGTATGACGAAGCGGACCTTCTCGAACCCCTCGATGGTTTTCATCCGCTCAAACGCATGCTGGACAGAACGATTCACTCGCCCTCACCTTCCCGGGGCGTGCCCGTAGTTCTAGATGGGATCGCTCTTGCATTAACGTTTCCCGCGGCGGGGGCCGGATCGGGCTGGTCGTCTGCCTCCCGCGTGAGGATCATCCGGGCTCCTCGGACAGTTACTATTCCTGATTCTCTGGTGCCCGAGCATGAGGTACCTGTGATCGAACCGGATATATACTACCGTGGTGGTACCCGGTAGTATGTCAGAGATGACATCAATCAAGATCGCAACAGAGGTAAAGGATCGACTCAACCACCTCAAGATACATCCCCGTGAGACCTATAGCGATCTTATCTCCAGGTTGGCCTCCCTGGCGCAAACAGAGCAGCCCCCATGGCGAATTCCTCTTATTCATGTCAGGGTCCAGGGAGTTATCCGGGAACTCAAGCACCCTATCGAGATCTCGGTTGAGATGGATGAAGGGGAATATATCCTGTATAATCACGAGTATCGACTGCTGGTTGTCGCCCCCGATCTCTCTGAAGGGTTGAAGGACATTATTGACGAATTTGAGGAAAATTGGAACGATTTCGTTCTGCAGGATGAGAGTGCTTTACTGGGAGGTGCTCTCGACCTGAGGAGGAAACTCTTCGCACTCGTACCCGGAGAGATCTGATCGTGCCTCGAAAGAACAAGACCATCGTGCGCCGCCTCATGAAGAAGGGGTTTGATGCCAGGATGTCAAAACATATCAAACTGGTATTCAGCTACAACGGTTGCGACACGGGAGTCCGTACATGGGTTTCCCATGGCACAAAGGAGATTAGCGACCAGTTGCTGTCTCGTATGGCGGAACAACTCAATCTCTCCCGGCAGCAATTCCTTGATCTCATCGACTGCCGGCTCGATGAAGCGGGGTTGATTGCAGTATATAAGGAGATGCACCTTTTATGACGCCGAACGATGGGTCTGATCCTATGCTCCGGCACCCGTATCCACCCTGACGATCTCTCCCACAGTGCGGCCGGCGACTGGAGGTATCGGGAGGCCACGCCGGAGCCGTATAATCAACCATTCGTCGATAACACCGGCAAGGTTTCTCCTGCACTCTTCCAGCGTCCTGCCGGTTGCAAAGACCCCGGGAAGTTCCGGGATCTCTCTATAATACGGTTCATCGTCCTCGATGATCTCGTAGTTGGCGTGTTCGAGTGCCACGTTGATATACTCAAGGATCATTGCATAATTCATTGGGATTGCCCCCGCATATGGGGTTTTGCTTTCCCTGGTCGAGCGGGATCACGACTGCTGCTATCGGGCCATTCTGTTGGTGTCGGTTATCCTCGGGGCGGCCCCGATGCGGCAGGGACGCGATTCGCGCCCCGGCACGGTCTTCCCAGAGCCCGGCAAAGACCTCCGCCTGCCGGGCATAGACTTCCGCCGAGTCCTGCTTGTACTCGAGCGTCGTCGGGACGGCGGGGTGCCGCCGGAGCCGGGCAAAGACCGCCGCGAGGTCAAGGCCGCCGTCGGGGTGGTCGAGTTCGAGGTGCTCGTCGGTGATCGAGCCGCGCCGTATGTTCGAGAGGTGGTGGAGGGTCACGTCGAGCCCCTCGAACCGTTCCAGTTCCTCTGCGAACGAGAGGCGGCGATAGCTTGCGGTGCAGGCGAGGTGAGGGAAGTCGAGGCAGAACCGGGTGATCTTTTTGCCCGCAAGAGCCGCGAGTTCCCCGGCGGTGTTCCCGAGGAGGGGGTAGCCGGCGTAAATCGCGGGAAGGTTCTCGAGGGCGAACCGGGGGTCGGCGTGGCGATCGAGGAACCCGGCGAATGCTTCCGCGGCGGCACAGCGCCCTCCCGGTTCGTACCGGCCTGCGTGGATGACGATCGTCTCCGCACCGAGGGCGTCGGCGGCTTCAAGCGTCTGGCTCATTGCTTCTTGTACATGTGCCTCTATCTCCTTCGCCGGCCGGTCGTCGTAGGCGGCGGGAGCGCAGGGGTTGACGCCGTGGCCGTGGTGGGGCGCGTGGACGATTGAAGGGATGCCGGCGGCGGCGACCCGGTCGAGGCGCTCCCTGAAGAGGGGTGGGGGCAGCGGGACGACCTGCACCTGGATATGGCGGATTGCACCCTTTTCGTAGAGTCCCGCGAGCAGGGTGCGACTGCCGGAACGGCAGGAGCTTGAGAAAACGCTTCGCGTTTTCGAGTCCGGAGCTTGAGAAGCCGCCAGGCTTCGAAATGTGTCGAGCCGCACGGTGCAGCCGAGGTTGTAATCAGCCATATATCACCCTCCGGTGTATGCGCTTTACGTGTCGGGAGAAAAAGGTTCGAGTAGCCCGGAGCAGATTCGAACTGCTGTCGCAAGATCCAGAGTCTCACATGATTGACCGCTACACTACCGGGCTATTGGGCTCTAAAATGTTGTAATTGAATCCTAATTAACCTGACGGCTCCGGGTCACGCCCCGGACGAGCGGGGGCACTTCCCGCAGGCCCGGCAGACCTCGTCAACGGGCCGGATCTCGGTACCGGATTTGCAAAACGGCTCGATGTCGTTGAGATCCCTGCGGTAGTAGACGTGGGGGACGAGCGCGATATGCGTGTAACGCCCGCAGGGCACGCCGAGCCGGTCCGCGATCGCCTTCTGGAGACGGACGAGCGCGTACATGTTCGCGCCGGCGGCGGAGAGAATGTCGTTGCTTCTGAAGACGACCTTCATCTGGAGTTTCCCGTCCCGCAGCAGGCACTGGACGAGCTGCAGGCAGGGGCAGTCGTCGAGGTTCTCGTCGACGACCGGGTTCCAGGTGACCGCAACCGCCCGCCGGGAGTTTTTGGCTTGCTCGAGTTTCCGGGCGATGTAGTCGATCTGGTCGACGTGGACGTCTTCGTCCTTTGCGGTAAGTCCCTTCTGGACGGAGTGACCCGGTCGCCCCTCCGGCGCGGCCCGGAGTTGTTCCTGAGCGGAGCAACCCGGTCGCTCCAGAGGAGCGACTCGGAGCCGCTCGCCCCAGTCGAAGAGCCGGCGGTGGTAGTCGTACTCGAACTTCGCGTCGGAGCCGTGCAGGAGGTTCTCGGCGTAGGCGTCCAGGAACCGCTGCTGGAACCGTGAGGCGGGACTCGCCATCGGCTCGCTCTCCGGCGATTCCACCTCGAGCGCGAGCTCCTCGCACTCGATCGTCGCCTCGTCGTTCTCGGTCTCCAGCACCCATCCCTTCTCGAGGACGGTCCTGACCGCCAGTTCGTGTGCCCGTGCGAGCGTGGGGGCCCGAATGATCCGCATAGAAAGTAGTTGGCGGGCCGGGGTAGAAAAGGCTCCCCACTGGGACGGTCCCCTATATAGATGCACCGGCAGGTGACGCCGGCCGGTGCCGCTGACGGGTGCGGGTGGGGCGGGCACCCGCGGCGCACTCTCCCGGAGAGGTGCCGGCCGGGGTGCGGCGCCGGGAGGAAGCCGGGCGCTTACGGGGCGGAGGGAGCGCCGCGGGGGTCCGGCGCTCTCGTGTTTTTCCGGAGTAAAACTTTTATCCTTGTATACCTACGAATCCCGGTGATCCGGGTATGAAGCGTGATCCTGGCGCATTCGGGGCGTTTTCCAGTATTGTGGTGCCTTTTAAGGACGCCAGATCCCCGGTCGACCACAAAGGATATATTATGTGTTCCACAAATATTGTGACATATTCCGTGATTCGGAGTATAGAGCGTGGTGAACCCGTATTCGACGTCTGTCGAGTACCTCGCGTTCACATTCCCTCATGTCATCACAATGGAGGTATAGTATGAAGAGTATGACAAAACTGATGGTTGTTGCCATGGTCCTCGCGGCTGCGCTGGTCGTTGCACCGGCTGCGGCACGGACGATTGAGACCAGCGGCAGCACCGTCTATGTAGGTGAAGAGAATATCAACTTCGCCGCAGCACTCGGTGGCGAAGACGTCACCCAGATAGTCCACTACAGTGACCCCACCGCGGGAGCCATTGACAAGACTATCGCGGCGGCGGATGGTACTATCACCGAGTTGACCAAGACCGCCGTCGGCACGACGACCGGTCCTTACTACGTGTTTACCGCAGCGGGAGACCCCACTGACCGGACCACCGCTGAGGGCTATGTCAACGTCCAGATTCCCGATGCGACGCTCGATGTCGTGCTGAGCGTCAACCCGCAGGAGTCCGTGAACGGCAAGTCCGTCACCCGCGATTCCCCGGTGGCCTTCAAGCTGACGAACAACCTGAACGGCTTTACGGGCGACAGCGCAGTGATGCGGATCGAAGTCACTCTGCCCGGTGGCGGTGTGACGACCCAGTTCGGTGGCCAGGAGACCCTGGACTCGATCGCTGTTAACGGCACGACCGCTCTGGTGAACCCCATCGACCTGGAGAACGCCGAGGCTGGAACCTACACCGCCCTTGCGAAGTGGCCCGGCGGCAGCGACTTCTACGGCAAGGGCTTTGACTCCAACACCGTGACCTTCGAGGTTCTCACCAAGACGCTTGCCATCACGTCCAATAAGGACGACGTCGTTCGCGGCAACAGTTTCACCGTGACGATCACCGGTGAGTCCCTCAAGGCGTACGACCTGTACATCAAGCCCGTGAGCGGCCTTGATGAGACCGAGTACCCCTCTATCATAGCTGGTCAGAATGGGGTTACTGTTGACGCTGCCGAGGAGGAGGAGATCAGCCCTATCAATGCGAGCGTTAAGACCAATGCCGGCGGCACGCGGACTGTCCAGTTCGACACCACCACGAACACCGACGACCGGCAGTTCACCATCCGCGTTGAAGATCCGCTTGACCGTAGCGGCACCTACGACGAGGTCAAGGTGCGGGTCGAGGAGGGCGACGTAACCATCACGGCGTCCGGCACCGGCGTCTACTACATCGGTGAGGAGATCACACTCTCCGGTACCTGCACCGACAACTCGACGACGGTCCACCTCTTCATGACCGGTCCGAACCTCGATGAGGACGGTGTCGATCTAATCAATATTGATCCGGTGAAGGACAACGAAACCGGTTCGTTCACTACAGAAGATGTTGAGATTGACGACACCTGGTCGTACAAGTGGAACACCGGCGACATCGAAAGATCCCTCGATGCCGGCGGCTACACGATCTACGCTGTCTCGAGGCCTCTGAGCAAGGGCGAGCTCTCCGATGCCGAGTACGACACGGTCTCCGTCCAGCTCCGGTCCGGGTTCATCACCGCGACATCGAGCGGTGCAGTCGTCGCAAGCGGTGACGACCTGACCCTCACCGGAATCGCACAGGGCGACCCCGACAGCGTCCAGGTCTGGATTTTCGGTAAGAACAGGCAGATTCTCGCCGACTCCGCCACCGTTGAGGATGACGGCAGCTTCGAGTTCGAGCTCAAGAACACCGATGACTACTCTGCAGGCCAGTACTTCGTGGTCATTCAGCACCCGATGATGAACGCGGCGTTCGACATAGTAGCCGATGACGGCTATATCGTCGGCTCAGAAGGCTCCGGCTTTACCTTCGTGAACGTCGGACGGCTCCAGGCCTCCGATGCAGCGACCGCGTTGATCGAGGCCCTTGACTCCCCGAACATCGACGACACCTACGTGAAGCTCACCTTCGTCGTCGAAGAGCCGAACATCTTCATCGACGCGATCGGCGACAAGGCTGCGGGCAGCACGTTCACGATCACCGGCACGACCAACCTCCTTGCCGGCGATACGCTGAACGTTGAGGTCACCTCCGCTGCATTCCAGCCGACCACCAAGACCGAGGCTGCCGGCTTCGCGAACATCGCCGGCACTGTGGAAGTCCAGCAGGGTGACGGCGCGAACACGTGGTCCTTCGAGGTCGACGGGTCCAGCTTCAAGCCCGACCAGTACATCGTCTCCGTCGAGTCCATCGAGACCGACACGACCGCGACCGCGACCTTCAACGTAGTCGAGGTAGTCCCGACAACTCAGCCTACCGCTACCGCGACCGGCACGGCCGTGACCACCCCGACCACGACCGCGACCACCACGGCTATCCCGACCCAGTCCCCCGGATTCGGAGCACTCGTTGCTCTGGCCGGCCTTGGTGCGGTTGCCTTCCTGGTCCTGCGGCGGGACTAAACCCCAACTAACCCTATTTTTTGTTTTGCGCTGTTTTGTTGAGATTTTTGGGTACGGGACCGTGCCGTGGGCCCGCGGGTTCTCCGGGATACCTGCCGGTAGCCGGAGTATGTATGTATGCACTAGTGCATCGATTCCGAATATACAATGCAATAAAAGAAAAAGAGTGTCGATCTGGTTTCCAGGGCCACGCCTGGACACAGATTCCCCGTGACCATCGCCACGCACTGCCCCCGCCCCCGAGGGGGCGGGGGAGGAGGCCGGAGGCCGGGCGGGGTGGGGGTTACGGGCATCCCCTTAGGGGGTAGAGACAGGGGAGGGGGCAGGCCCCCTCAAAGGCCCTCGGCCTTCTCGTGCTCCGTTCCTGTCGGAACATCGCACGCCCCGTCAGCCCCTCCCCCGTGGCAATAGCCACCACAGTCCACTGTCCCGGGGCGAACTCCGGGGATAGTTGGACCGGCACAGTGGTTCGATAAGGTATGATAATTTGGAATCATTGCACTTGATAGTCTCCCTCCTCAGGTGCAACGGTCCGCCACGAAGCGGCGACGCCGGGTTTCTCCATCTTTGTGATAGTGCTCGAGAAGGGGCTGCACCGGTACATCAGGGACCGCTTCTCTCCGGGAGACCGTGCCGCTGTGAGTGGCGACCGGCTCTACCTCATCCATATTCTCGAGTCGATAGAGCGGATTGAGGATTATACCCGGGAAGGACGTGAGGCGTTCATGGACTCTCCGATGGCGCAGGATGCAGTGATACGCAACTTTGAGATAATCGGCGAGGCTGTGAAGCAGATCCCGGGTTTCTTGAAGAAAAAGCGTCCGGATGTCCCGTGGCGCCGGATTGCCGGTCTCCGGGATATCCTGATCCACCCCTAAAGGGGGTCTTCCCGCTCCGCCCCTTTCACCCCGCAAGATAAACATCAAATTTATAAGATTACCAAACAGATGTCACATCTATCGAGATGAATACCATGATTGTCGAATTTAAAACATACTACTGTGACGGATGGTGGGGCGCACACGCTACCAAACACTCCATCTATACCCAGGGAAAAACCGTCGGTGATCTCATCGATAATATCTTAGAGGCAACAGAGCTTCATTTCGAAGAGGAAATCGAGAAAGGCGAACGAATTACCATCACCACCACCCCTGAACCTCCTGCAGAAACAACCCCCGACACGCCGAGCATCCAATTCGAGTACAGGGTTGACATTGCCAAAACGGCCAGTTGTTAGCGGATACAAGATTATCAGAATGCTCGAATCAATCGGATATTCTTTTCTTCGGCAAACCGGGAGCCATGTCCGAATGGGGGAACAATGCGAAACCGGCGTTAAACCGATTACTGTTCCTCTTCACAACGAGATTAACGTCAAAACTCTAAACGTGCTCCTCAATGATATCTCCAACCAAACAGGCATTCCCAAAGAAAAATTACTGGAAATGCTTCGGTAATCTCGTCTTTTAAGAGATTGGGGTTCAAAGGGCGCAAGCAAGCCCCCGGCCGCAAGAAAAAAGATGTCAGTTTTCCATGCCAGGGAAAGGATGCAGGCAGAAGGCCTCCCTACCGCCCGCTCACGCCACGCCTTCGGAGACCCGGACCCTGCCGATGATCAGGTCTTCCTCCGCGGGAACTCCCTGCCCCTCCTGCCGCAACGCTTCCAAGTGCCCTTCGATCGCTTCCCTGATGTTCTCCAATGTCTCCTCGACTGTCTCTCCCTGGGAGTAGCACCCGGGAAGCGCCGGGACATCTGCCCAGAAGCCTCCTTCTTCGGCCTTCTGGATCACAACGGTAAACTCCATTTTTAGCACCCCACTTAAAGTAATGCAAGAAACTCTGCCTCTGTTAAACCGGCCTTTCTTATTGCCGCCGTAAGAAGCCCGATCTTTAGTTCCTTCGACCAGGGCAGAGTTATAATCGCTCCGGACGGCATTTTGATGTTGACGTGATCGCCTTTTCCCTGCCGCATCACGCCGCCTGCCCGCACAAAGGCCCGCACCGCCTCGTGACCTTTGATCCCCCGGAGTCTCCCCACGCCAAGCCTCCATTCAGTAGTAGCCCCACTACAGGATATGCATTTCGCTGCCGAGAGGCCGTGCCGCTGTGAGTGACGACCGGCTCTATCATCACGGGAGCTCCACCCCCGTCGCCCCGTCGGATCAGCCGTCCTTAAGTAGTACGAAACCTCATTTTCAACCAGGATGGGGTTACTCACATGAAACTGACCGTGAAACTGCTCGACATCGAAAACCGGGGGGTTCTCCTCCACAGCACCGACGCACGGAACATGCGGGTCCGCGACGGCGACCGCGTCCAGATAGTCGACGAAGCGACCGGGAGGACCGCCCAGGCTCACGTCGACACCACCGGGTCGCTCGTCGAGCCGGGCGTCATCGGTGTCTACCGGCCGTTGAACACCACTCTCGCCGTCGACGAGGGGACTCCCGTCGAGGTCCGCGGCGCCGAGCGGCCGGCATCACTCTCGCACATCAAAAAGAAGATGGAAGGCGGTCGGTTCACCAAGGACGAAACCATGGATCTCGTCAGGGATATCGTCAACGACACCCTCTCGCCGGGTGAGATCACCGCCTACGTCACCGCGTCCTACATCAACGGCCTCGATATGGACGAGGTGGAGTACCTGACGAGGGCCACGGTCGAGACCGGGGAACGCCTCCGCTTCACCCGGCACCCCGTCGTCGACAAACACTCCATCGGGGGTGTGCCCGGGAACAAGATCACCCTCCTGATCGCGCCGATCATCGCCGCGAGCGGCCTCATGATCCCCAAAACCAGCTCCCGCGCCATCACCGGCGCCGGCGGGACCGCAGACCTCATGGAAGTCCTCGCGCCAGTCTCGTTCCCGGCGCTCGAGGTGCAGCAGATGACCGAGAAGGTCGGCGGCGTCATCGTCTGGGGCGGGGCCACGAACATCGCCCCCGCCGACGACAAGATCATCACCTACGAGTACCCGTTGCGGATCGACGCCCGCGGCCAGATGATCGCGAGCGTCATGGCCAAGAAGTTCGCCGTCGGCGCCGATCTCGTGGTCATCGATATTCCGGTCGGCCGGAACACCAAGATCGCAACGGTCCAGGAGGGACGGAAACTCGCCCGTGAGTTCATCGAACTCGGGGAGCGGCTCGGCATGCGGGTCGAATGCGCGTTAAGCTACGGTGAGTCGCTCGTCGGCCACACCATCGGCCCGAACCTCGAGGTACACGAGGCGCTCGCCGTTCTCGAAGGGGCGACCGAGCCGAACTCCCTGATCCAGAAAAGCCTCTCCCTCGCCGGGATCGCGCTCGAGATGGCCGGGAAGGCCGCACAGGGGCAGGGGTCCCAGGTGGCCGCGGATATCCTCCGGAGCGGCAAGGCGCTCGAAAAGATGCGGCAGATAATCGAGATCCAGGGCGGCGACCCGGCGGTGAAGGCCGGGGATATCGTCCCGGGTGAGTACCGGTTCGACGTGCGGGCACCTCAGGACGGCTACGTCATCGAGCTGAACAACAGCGCTCTCGTCACGCTCGCCCGGCTCGCGGGCTCCCCCTACGATCACGGCGCGGGGCTCGAGATCCACGCAAAGAGGGGGACCCGGGTCAAGAAGGGCGACCCCATCTTCACCATCTTCGCGGAGCGGGAATGGCGGCTTGAACGTGCGATCGAGGTCGGCCGGACGCTGATGCCGGTGCTTGTGGAAGGCATGGTACTTGAACGCATCCCCCCCGAGCGCTGGGTGTAAACCGAAGCACTCAAATTTTCGAGCGCAGTACACTCCAGCATGAAGAATCGTCGTCTCATCATAACTCTTCTCATCTCCTGTATCCTCCTCTGCTGTACGGCGCAGGCGGTCACCCTGCGCATCACGGTGGTGGACGAAGAGACCTATGATGCCGTTTCCGGTGCCTCCGTGTATGTCGACGGCGACTACGTAGGAAGCACCTCGTCGAGTGGCACTTACTCCTATGTCCATTCCGAGGATGATGACCTGTATCTGAAGATTGTCCGGACAGGCTACCGGAACTGGATGGGCTACGTCGACTACGACGCGACCCGCGCCCGGGTCGAGATGATCCGCGAGGACGAGATCCTCACGTTCGAACTCTACGATGCAGGGACCCTGCAGCCGATCTCCGGTGCCGTGGTTGATGTCGAAGGTGACGATTACTCCGACTCGGAGGTCACCGGCAGGGACGGGAGCGCGGAATTTTCAGTGAGGTCGGGCGAGTCTTACGACGTCGAGATCAGCGCGTCGGGGTACTACGACCTCTCAAAGACCGTGGAGATGGAGAACAGTGCCAGAGTCGTCCAGTACTGGCTCTTTAGTAACGACCTTCTGGCGGTCCAGGTCCAGGACAGCGAGACTTCCGAGCCCATCGAGGGCGCTGAAGTCTTTGTCGACAACGCGCGCGCCGGGGCGACCGACGCCGACGGCAGGCTGCAGCTCCACCTGGAGCGGGCGGAGAGGTATTCCATCAAGGTCACGGCGGCCGATTATCAGACGTACCTGGAAAACCGCTACTTCGAGACGGACGATGTGCTCCTCCTGGTAGACCTCGTGAAATCGGCATACCCGGTATCGATAACGGCTTTCAACGAGGCGAAGAACCCGATCGAGGGTGCGGAGGTATATCTCAACGGGATGTTCCAGGGGAAGACCAACGAGTATGGCCGGCTTGTATTCTCAGATCTTCATGGAGGCACCTATCAGATTGTGGTGAAAGCGCCCGGGTACGGGGACTGGAGCGAGACGTATCTGATAACCGGGGCAGGAGAAGATATCGTCGCCCAACTCGGTTACGACCGGGCGAGCGTGACCATCCGCGCAAAAGATCCTGACAACAACCCGGTTGCCGGAGCGGCCGTTGCCATCGACGGTCAGGTTATCGGGACGACCGACGGCCAGGGATGCCTCAATACGCCGCTCGTTACGAACAAGGCGTATGCGGTCACCGCTGCCTGTGAAGGCTACCGGGACATCTCGGTTAACGCCGAGATCCCGCTCGGCACGACCGAGTTCACCGTCTCGCTCGTAATGGAACCGGACTTCGATATCTGGATGCTCGCGGCCGGCGTCGGGGTTGTTGCCGCGGTCCTCCTCGCGGGGGTCATGATCGTGCGGCGCAGGCGTGCCGCAAGGAATCGGGGCAAGTCACGCGGCCGGAACAGCCTGTAGGCCTCCCGGCATCGCTTTTTTAGAATCCAGGTTCCGGGGAGTACAATTTTTCCGGAATCGGACGGTGGAATTTGCTCCGGTAAGAAAAGATATTTTCCGGATAGAGGTCCGGTAATACCTTTCTTTCGTCCGGGCATCGATCCTGTCGAAAATCTGTTCGATTTGTGCAAATATAATCGCTCAATCCTGAAAAGGCGGCCTCTGAGTTGCCTCTCATACTGACAACCTTTATATGTTATGGTATGTCAGGATGACATACGGTGGAGTATGAATGGATGGATGTATGCGTGCCTGGTCGTCGGGCTGCTTCTGCTGGCGGCCCCGGCCGGTGCGCTGGTACCTGATACCATTACAATCGACCTGAATTCCTCGTGGGTGACGGCGGGGAGTAGTATCGACGCCGTGACCGTCACGGTGCAGGTCTCAAACAGTACTTCCGGCAATACCTCGTTTGGGGGGGTTGCCGTCGATTTCGCAGTGGATAGTGCGTACGGCAGTATTTCGCCTGTCTCGACGCAGACGAACGGTGACGGTGAGGCGACGGCGGTTTTCAGGCCCGCCCAGCGTAGCGGAGACGCGGCGATCACTGCACGGTTCTCTTCCCAGGGCCGGGAGGTAAGCAACGCTACGGTCTGCCGGGTTGACCATGCAGCCCCGTACGTTATTGCCGATATCCTGTACGAGCCGGAGGTGACGGTCGCCGAGACGACGGCAATCGCCGTCAGGGTGGCGGACCGGTACGGAAACCCGGTGGACAGCAGGTGGGAGGACGCCCTGAATAAAACCCCCGAGACCGTGTACTTCATGGTGGGCTCCCCAACCGGGAACGCGACGTTCGTCGGTGGTACGGATGAGATCTCCGTGCAGGTGGATGCAGCCGGAAACGCTACGGCAGTGCTCCAGGTCGATACGGCGGCGGGAGAGAATCTTGTCTTTATCCAGCCGCCGGTGCCGGTCAGGAGCGGCTATATCTCTATCACCGGCGTGGCGGACGGCGTGCCGTCCAGCATCATACAGGTGGTTGACCCGGTCAGCGCCTCCGTCCCGGCCGACGGGGATAAGGTGGTCGAGTTCACCTACACCCTGCTTGACGGGTACGGAAATCTCGTCGCCGGGCAGGGTCTCTGGGTGAACGCCTCGATACAGCGTGAGGGCCGACCGGCAGAGCAGGAGAACGCTCTCCTGTACTCCAACTCCCGTGGACAGGTGATGATCACTTACGGGCCCGAGGACTCCGTCGGCATCGTGACGATCACCGCCACGGCGGCCGCGAACCCGAACGTGAGCGTATCGCAGGAGGTGGAGTTCACCAGTACCGATCCGGTGAACATACTCCTCTCCGCAAACCCGCAGTCGATGCCGAGCCGGGACGTCAAAGCCGATACCGTCTCGCAGATCCGGGCCAAGGTGATGGACGTCAAGGGCAACCCGGTCGAGGGCGAGACGGTGACTTTCGAGATAGTCCCCGGATCGGTCGATGTCGGTGCGTATAACCAGACCGAGGCGCCGTATCTTGATGCAGCATCTGTCGGGACCGATGTAAACGGGTATGCCATCGTCGGGTTCCACCCGGGTGCATTCACGACCGACCGGAACGCACCGGACTGGAGCGGTACGGCGACCGGCACGGCGACCGTCCGGGCGACGTGGAACGACACCACCCGGACGATCTCCCTGACCTGGAAGAACTACCCCTACCTCTCCGTGGAGACGGCGGTCTCCCCCGAGACGGTTGCGGTGAACGAGACGGTCAACGTCACGATCCGCCTCCGGGGCGACGGCTGGGCGCTGCAGCCCGACCCGATCGACGTGGTGCTGGTGATCGACCGGTCTGGGAGCATGGGTTATACTGATGTGAGCCCGACGCGGATGGCGGCGGCAAAGGCTGCGGCGAACGACTTTGTCGACCAGATGAACTCTACCAACGACCGGGTGGGGCTCGTTTCATTCGCGTCGGATGCCCGTCTGGATGCCTCTCTCACAAACGACAAAGTTATCCTCGAGTCAAAGATAGATGGCCTCACTCCAACTGGTGCTACGAATATGCGACAGGCATTTTATAAGGCAATTTCACACCTTCGTGATAATGGACGACCGGAGGCAGTAAAAGCCGTTATCCTGATGTCAGATGGCGACTGGAACTACCATGGAACCCCTCTGGCACATGGCATAGGCCTGCAAGATTGGACCTGGAGCGGCAATACGATTACGTACGACTACTATGAATATTACGACGGCCTCGGGGGCACGCTTGAACACGGGAAAATTACTGTACCAAAAGTCGGTTATGGTGGTGGCTATTACTACGACACTGAATGGACTGATTATTGCCCCAGTGGAATAGGAGAGATAACAAACCAGAATATGTCAAATTATGCAATTGCAAACGATATCTCACTATATACAATCACATTCGCTTATAACCCCGGTGAAATGGTCCGTACTGCAATGGGGACACTTGCCAATTCCACCGGCGGATTCTACGAGCATGCCCCTGATGGCGACGACCTCACCGAGATATACGAGCGTATCGCAGGCGTTCTCAAGACCGAGGCCAGCGTCGACACCGAGCTGGACGTCGTCTTCGAGAACGTCGAGGTGAACGAAGGGTTCGTGTCCGGGGCCGACGTCTTCGACTACGTCTACGAGTACGGGGCGTCGACCACCGTCGAGAGCTGGGTCGACAACGAGACGGGACACTATAATATCACCCCCTTTACCACCATCGACCAGACCAGCGACTGGAACGCCGACCAGAACCTCCACTTCGACATCGGCACCGTGCGCCTCGGCCAGACCTGGGAGACGACCTTCCGCCTGAAAGTGCTCACCGACGGCAACATCAACGTCTTCGGCCCCGGCTCGACGATCTCGTTCAACAACGGCACCGATTCGCTGGAACTCCCCGATACCTTCATCACGGCCCATCACTTGAACAACACCGGAATTGACTTTGGGGAACTCAATATCAGCGACCTCCGCTTCACCGGCGAAGAGCCGGTCGATGAGTTCCTTCCGGTCGCCTGGGACCTCAACTACACCGGCCTGTACGGCGTGACGCAGGACGTCTTCTACTCCAACGACAATGAGTATACCTGGGTGAGATTCGACAGGATCAGCGCTACAAACGAGACAACGAGCGGCGAATCCACGCTGTACGTGCGGGATCTTCCCGCCGGCATCTATATCATCAGGGTTTATTGCTACGCACCGGATACCGAGGATGCCTCGGCCAGGCTGGCCCAGGAAGTGGTTGTTGGGGAGAACGGAAGCACGTACATACAGTTACGGTAAAATTCCAGCCCCCTTTTTTTCTGGGGTTCCCTCTCCCCGGCCCCTCGGGGCCGGCGCTCCAGCCCTGCGGCGATTCGCCGTTCGTATTCGACGGCGTTCAAACTCGATTTTGGTCGACTCCGGCGTCTTCTCAGCCTTCCAGCGTCAGTACCTTTCCGAAGGCAGCGGATCCACGCGGGGTCCGGGTTAACGCCCCCCTTCCCGGGCTTCTGCAGAGATCGATGACGGCAGCTACGCCACCGTCCGGCTCTACCCGGGGCGTTCTCACGACCGGTCGGGCCGATCCGTACCGGAGCGCAACAGCCCGGGAGGATGATCGTTCACTTTCCTGGATGTGGGTGAACTGCGAGCCCTGACACGTTTGTTGAAAAATTGAGATCCTGTTGCTTACGTTCCTGACGGTACCCGGGCGACTACCCGGTCAGGGTCTATGCCACCGCACCCGATGCCCCGGACGCCTGGGATACCTGTTCGGTCCATGTCGGAAACGGGCAGAAGGATTACATCAGGCTCCAGTAACCGCTTCGCGGAATCGGGCGCCCCCGGCGGCCGCCCGGGTGCGGGACCGGGAACCACCCCGGGCGCCTTCCGCTTACCCTCGCGAACCGGTCTTTAGAGGAGTGCCCCTCAAATCAGGGTCAAATAAAAAATCTTATATATGCTATATGGGATCACGGTTCCCTGAGTTCAGCATGAATCTTCAAAAAGTAATCATCCTCACGATCCTGCTCTGCCTGATCGTTCCTGCGGTGGGCGCGTCGGGCCCGGGCCGGACCATCCTCCCCGGGGTGCCGACCGGCGTCGCCATGATATCCGCCCGGGTTGAGGAGACGTCCCGCCGGCCCATCGATCACGACCGGTCCTGCCGGACGTCGCACCGCAGGGGTTCGAAGGACCTCCGGTACACGCCCGGGGGGGTGCCGTCGTTCGGGTCCGGGCGCAGGAGACAGGTCGCATGACGCACCATGCAGCTGCCCTGCTTCGTCGCGTCGTGACGGCGCAGCAGAACGAGGTTCTGCCGGAAGCGATCGGTGAGTTCGAGTGTTGTCGGTGCGGCATGCCGATCCCTGAGAGTGCGCTTATCATTGAGGCCGAGCAGACCGTTCCGCTCTGTTTCTTCGGAGAAAAGGAGCTGTTTGTCGTCGGGTGGAAGTGCCCGTATTGCAGGCATGAGGTGTCGCTGTGAGCCCGTTCGTCTTCCTGGTACGGTCCGGGCCGTTACGGTCTTCTCCATCGCCCTGTTTCCGGCGGAGGAGACCATCGATCTCAGCGTGGAGTGAGCACTCGCGTCTGTATTCTTCGCAGAGCCATCTTTAAGACGGGGAGGCGCAGGGACGCCGCGCATGAATGAAAACAACGGACCCAGCGGGAATTGAACCCGCGTCCTTGGGTTCGAAGCCCAAAAGGATGTCCTCTACCCCATGGGTCCCCTCATGGGTTTCTATCATAAGTTATTAAGCGTTTTTGTGCCAGTACCTTATACAATGATCATCTCGTCCAGCGAAATCGTTCGCCGGCTCCAGAACGGCGATCTCGTCATCGAGCCATACCATGGTGCATCCCAGCAGCCCGCATCCTACGACCTCCGTGTGGCCGAAGATACCGTACTTCCGCGCGGTGCATGCACCCTCGTTCCCTCGATCGAGTGGGTGGAACTCCCAAAAGACCTCGCGGCAACCCTCCGGTGCCGGTCCTCGCTCGCCCGCAGCGGTGTCCTCCTCGGCGGCGGATTCGTGGACCCCGGGTTCCGCGGCCAGCTGACGCTCTGCCTGACGAACACCGGTGCGGAGGAGATCCGCCTTCTGGAAGGCGACCGGGTCGTGCAGATGATCCTGCAGGAAGTATTGAACGGCGACCGGCTTTATGCGGGCCGGTATCAGGACAGCGAAGGTGTGGTGCATACACGATGAGTCCGCCGATACGCTCTGAACGGAAGTACCTTGAGATCCTGCGGATCCTCGCAGAATCGCACGAACCGCTGGGCGCGAAACGGTTGAGCGAGAAGATGGCCGAACGGGGATTCGTCCTGAGCGATCGCGCCGTCCAGTACTACCTCCAGTACCTCGACGAGATGGGGTTTACGGAGAAGGTCGGGAACCGGGGCCGCCTCCTCACCGAGGCGGGGATCGCCGAAAGCGAGAGCGCGCTCGTCGACGAACGGATAGGCTTCATCATATCGAGGCTTGAACAGCTCGCCTTCCGGAGCACCTTCGATCCCATGACCGGGACGGGGAGCGTCGCTTACAACCTCTCCATCGTGCGGGAGGAAGACCTCCCGGCCGTCACGGCAGCCTTCGACGAGGTGGCAACAGCGGGCTACGGGTTCCTGAACACCTACCGGATCGTCGATTCCGACCCCCGCATACCCGACGGCCATGCCGGGATCATGACGGCCTGCAGCGTCACCCTGGACGGTGTCCTCCAGAAGACGGGTATCCCGACAAGGCTCGAGTATGCCGGCAGGATTGCCGTCGATGAGAACGGTTCTGCCGGGTTCCTCGATCTCATCGGCTACCGTGGGACGTCGGTAGACCCGCTCCACCTCTTTATATCCGCCGGACTCACCTCGATAAACCGGCTGGTGACGACCCGGGCCGGCGTAGCGCTTGCGAACGTCCGGGCGGTGCCTGTGGCAGCACGGGGCCTGGTGGAGGAAGCCACCGGCCTGATGACCGAGTGCGGGTTCGTCTTCCCCGCCGGAGGAGGCATCGGGAAGTTCAACCTCCCAAAACACCCCTACCGGCTCCCCGTCGTCGCGTTTTCCGGCATGAACATGGTGGGGAACGCCGTTGAGAAGGGCTATGCTTTCAGGACCGAGATTGGTGCCGGGACCATACCGTTCGAACGAATAGCGGACGCTACCGGATCCAGGTGATCCCGTCGTCATCCTGGTCTTCATCCGGTTTCGTCTCTTCTTCTTTCCGGCTCTTTGGTCGGGCGGCTGTGTCGATCACCGTAAGCCTCCCGCGCGAGGGATCAACCTCCTTCGGGCGGGGACCCGACCGGGCGAACCCCCGGCCGGTCGGGTCCAGCTGGGTATCCTTCGGTGCGGGGGCCGCCCCGCGCATGTGCAGGTCGGATTCATCGAAGATGCCGTCGATCGGCCGCTGCACCCTGCGATCCAGCGTGACCGTATCTCCGGCGAGCGACCCGTCTTTCGGCCGCTGCACGGGTTTTAGGGATGCGGAGTATGTTATCGCGTCATCCTTAGGAGCGGCCTTCTCGATGCTGATCCCTTTCAGGCCGAAGGTGGAGTTCTTCGGCGCGGGCACGGACGAGGTGACCGAGGCGGACCCGGTGAGGTCGATCTCCCTCCCGCCCTGCTTCGGGGGAAGGATGACCGTACCGTCTTCCTGTTTCTTCTCGGCTTTCGGGAGCATCTCGATGGTATCGTCCCTGCGCTTCTGGCCGCTCCCGCCGCTGCCCGGGAGCGCGATCATCTCGTCTTTCTCAGGTGTAGACGTATCCGTCATGTATCCACTCTCCTCCAGAAATGCCGACTCAAAGGGGGAGGCAAAGCCCGGGGCGTCGTCGCTCTCCGGAATCCCGGAGCCGGCACCCGATGCCAGGGCAGCCTCCTCATCGCGCAGCCGCTCCTCTTCCTCGGCTTTCAGTTGTTCTTCCTCGCATTCAAGCCGGTATTCCGTCCGGATATCCCGGATATCCTCGATCCTGGGGATGTTGGATAACCCCGAGAGCACGATGATGATCCCGACGAACGATGTGTTCTTCACCGGGTAGTCGCCGGACCGCATCTCGAGCCCGGCAATGCTCCGGTCGATCCACTTCCGGACGGTCTGGAACCCCTTCATCGAGAGCTCGGCCGAAGGGCCGGCGATCAGCACCAGCGCCTTGTCGGCGCTCGTGAGGTCGCAGGGAACCGATATCTCTTCATAGACAGCCTTTTTGGCGAGCGAAATGATCCGGGCGGCCTTCTCCTGCGAACCCTGGATGAAGTCTTTGAGCGACTGCCGCCGGTGGAGGAAGTTCAGCCACCCGGTCGGCAGTCGTTCGGCGGCGTAGCCGACCGCGACGAAACCGTTTCCTTTCAGGGTGTTGAGGACCTCCCCGGCATCCAGGACGACTTCTGCGACGTCGAGCCCGAACTCGTTGAATTCTCCGGCGCGAAGGATGAGGCCGATCTGCCTGGCAATCCGCTCGTTGAGCATATTGTAGTGCGTTCTCGGATCTGACCCCGTGGGAACCTGGTGCAGCTGGCTCATGACGCCGGTGTTCTCCGTCTCGGCCGCAGTTATGGCTGCCCTGATCTTATGCGACCAGGTCTCGTTGTCAAAGAGAATGACGGCATCGACGAGTTCCTGGAGAACGTCGAGGTCGTCGGCGGCCTTGGCCGAGACCCGTTTCCCCTCCTCCAGGCACGGGAGTATGGCGAGAGCGAAGATCGGCTCCACGTATGATTTCCGGAGCTCGTCGATGATGAGCGGCACGATATCGATGACGTTACCTCCGAGCCCGCAACAGAGGAGGATGGCATCGATCTCCATTGTATCCATTCTCTGGAGCCGGGTCATCACCTCCTCGATATCGATCACGTCCGTGACCCGGGCGCGATCCGCGATATCTACTCGCGGGAAGAAGATCCTCGCGAGATCCGGGAGGTGGCGGAGTTGCAGCAGGGAATTCGGGTCGACATCGATTGCTACCGCACTCATGCAGCAGATTTTGCTTCGCCGGTCGTGGTCGTAGAGGTTATCCACGACCCGTGACCCGGCGCCACCAAACCCGATCGCCAGCACTCGCATAACGTTATACTCCCTGCCTGGTACCCTTGCATGACCGGCGTGACCTTTGCCGCGAAAGAAGCATGCATATCACCCCAAACTACTGATGAATATGTGGGCGGACGAACATATATATTTCTGTACGTCCCCGGGAGGGTGGGAGTGTACCCGTTCATAAAATTCCTGTATTTAAGCATTCCGGTTTAACCCCCCCGCGCTGGTGCCCCCTGCAGGGTAAGGGAAAAGACTCGCCGAATTTCCCCGAGAACCCGTTACACCTCTCCGTTTTGCACTACCTGTGCGGTACGTGTCGATTGGCGAGCACAAAATGATAATATATATAACTCTCTGCACGTAACTACTCAATGAGGTGCATAGCCTTGACTACATATGGAATTGAATTTGTGCCCGGAGCAATCAACGTCAAGCAGGTGGTGAACTACACCAAGCTCGCAGAGTCGAAGGATATTGACTACGCTTGGATCACCAACCACTACAACAACCGTCACGCGTACCCGACCCTCGCCATGATCGCGGCAAACACCGACTCGATCAAGATGGGACCGGGTATCATGAACACGTTCACCGACACCCCGGCAGCCATTGCATCCTTCATGGCTACCTTAAACGAGATCTCCGACGGACGTGCCGTCCTCGGTATCGGGCCCGGTGACCTCTCGACCCTCCCGAAGCTCGCGATCGACCCCGTCAAGCCCGTCGGCCACCTGAAAGAGGGCGTCGAGCAGATCCGGAAACTCCTCGCCGGTGAGGAGGTCAAGAAGACCGGCAACATGGAGTTCTTCGACTACGACGGCGCCAAGCTGACCGGCGTCACCCTGCCCGGCAAGAAGGGCATCCCGGTCTACATCGGTGCCCAGGGTCCCAAGGTGCTCGAGCTCGCCGGCGAGGTCGGTGACGGCGCCCTGATCAACGCGTCCAACCCCAAGGACTTCGACATCGCCATCCCGATCATCAAGGGAGCCATGGAGAAGGTCGGCAAGAAGAAGTTCGATGTCGGCGCCTACACCGCCATGTCCATCGACATGGACGAGAAGAAGGCCCGGAACGCCGCAAAGATTGTTGCCGCGTTCATCGCCGCCGGCTCTCCGCCCGCGCTCCTCCAGCGCCACAACCTTGACCTCGCCAACGTTGCGAAGATCAAGGAAGCGCTCGGCCGCTTCGACTTCAAGACCGTCGGCGGACTCGTCGGCGACGCGGAGATCGACGCCTTCACCATCGCCGGAACCCCCGACATGGTCAAGCAGAAGTGCGAAGACCTCGCAAAGTCCGGAGTTACCCAGATCATCTTCGGTTCGCCGCTCGGCCCCGACATGACCAACTCCATCCGCCTGCTCGGCAAGTACATTGTCTGAGGCGGGTAAACACCCACCACCTTTTTCCCTGAACTGCATCGCAGCATAGCTGTGCGGTCCGACTCCATGGGTATTCCCGGTTATCTCCAGCATTTGTGCGTTCCGCCCGTGCCTCAGCCCTCCACCGCCGCCAACCCGGACAGGGTTTTATACGGTCGGCGCGCCAACCGGTGTATAAAGGGTTATGTTCACCACCCATGAGATCCGGACAGAGCGGGGGGTTCTCCAGTACCGCCGGGAATCGCTCACCGGTCTCCGGTGCCGGATCAGTCCCGTCCGGGTTGAGAGGCAGATCGACACCGCCCCTGTCATGTCCGACTCCCGTGAAGGCTGTCCGTTCTGCCCCGGCGCCATAGAGACCTCCACCCCGACGTTCGAGGACGGCAGCCGTCTCCGGTGCGGGGAGAGCGTGACGTTCCCGAATCTCTACCCGTTCGCCGAACGGCACGTGGTCACGGTGATCACGCCCGATCACGCGCCCGGCCGATTCGACCGGAGGTGTCTCGCCGACGCCATATCCGGCACGGCGAAAGCCCTGTCCCGGTCTCCGGGTTATGCGAGCATCAACTGGAACTACCTCCCGTCGGCCGGTGCGAGCATCGTCCACCCGCACCTGCAGGGCATCGCCGATGCGAAGCCCACCCGCCTCGCAGACCTCTACATCACCGCCGGCCGCCGCTACCTCGCCGACCACGGCCGCCTCTACTGGGAAGACCTGGTGGAGAGCGAGCGCTGCTCTGAGAGGCTCTTCTTCGAGGACGAGATCTTCTGGTCGGCGAACCCCGTGCCCCTCGGCGAGCGGGAGGTGCGGGGTTTCCTCCCGATATCGACGCTTGCCGAACTGGAACCGTATATCGAGCCGCTGACCGACGGGATCCTCCGTGTCATCGACTTCTACCGGAGCCTCGGCACCCACGCCTTCAACGCCTCGATCTTCTTTGACGCCCCCGGAAAGGCAGGACGGGGCCACCGGGCCTTCTGTTCTCTCATCGCACGGTTAAACCCGAACAGCCTCTCCATGTGCGACTCGGCGTTCATGGAGCGGCTGCACCTGGAGCCGGTCGTCCTGACGCTCCCCGAAGCCCTGGGCGCGCTCTTCCGGGAGAAAAATTAACTTCGAGCCGTATCAATTCTCTCCTATGACAGACCCGCACGGATTCCTGGTCGGCGGAGAATGGCGAACGAACGATGATATCCTGGACGTCCGGTTCCCCTACACGGGGGAGACGATCGGCCGGGTCTGCCTTGCCGGGAGAACGGATATCGAGGACACCCTCCGTTCTGCAGAGGACGGCTTCTCCATCACCCGGCGCCTTCCGGCCCACCGCCGCTCGGAGATCCTCTATGCCCTTGCCGATCTCATCCGGGAACGGTCTGAAGAACTTGCGGAGACGATTGTCCTCGAAGCGGGAAAGACCCGGGTTCTCGCCGAAAACGAGGTTCTGCGTGCCGTAGAGACCATCGAGGTGTCCGCCGAGGAGGCGCGCAGGATCGACGGCACGATCCTTCCCCTCGACTGGAGCGCGGCCGGGGAAGGGCGGGTCGGCTGCCTCCGCCGGTTCCCGCTCGGCCCGGTGCTCGCGATCACGCCGTTCAACTTCCCGCTCAACCTCGCCTGCCACAAACTGGGGTCGGCCATCGCCGCCGGAGACTCCGTCATCCTCAAACCCGCATCGGCCACCCCGATCTCCGCGCTGATGCTCGGTGAGATGGCGCTCGACGCCGGCGTCCCCGCCGAAGCGATCAGCGTCGTTCCCTGCCGCACCGACCTTGCCGAGCGGATGGTGCGGGACGGGCGGATCGCGTACGTGAGTTTCACCGGAAGTCCGGCCGTCGGGTGGCACCTTCGGGGAATCGCCGGGTGGAAACGTGTCGGGTTGGAACTCGGCGGCAACGCGGCCGTGATCGTCCACTCTGATGCCGATGTCCCCTTTGCGGTCGGCCGTATCGTTGCCGGCGCCTTCTCGAACGCCGGCCAGACCTGTATCTCGGTGCAGCGGGTTTACCTTCATCGGCCGATATTCGAGGAGGCGCTCGCGCTGCTCGTCGACCGTGTCCGTGCCCTCGCCGTCGGCGACCCGCGCGAGCCCGGCACCGACGTGGGGCCGATGATCTCGGAACATGCCGCGGAGACGGCGTTTGCGAAGGTGCGGGAAGCGGTGGAGAGAGGCGCGAAGGTGCTCGCGGGCGGCACCCGTGACGGCCCGCTCGCTGTGCCGACGGTCCTTGTCGACACGACACCGGAGATGCAGGTAAACCGGACCGAGGTCTTTGCCCCGGTGGTGACGGTCACCCCCTACGATACCTTCGAGGAGGCGATCGCACTCGCGAACGACTCCGATTACGGGCTGCAGGCGGGTCTCTTCACCCACGATGCCCGGAGGATTGCACGGGCGTTCGCCGACCTCCGGGTCGGCGGCCTGGTGGTCAACGACGCATCAACGTTCCGGATGGACCACGCACCTTACGGCGGGGTCAAAGGTTCGGGCATCGGTCGCGAAGGGCCGAAATATGCGATCGAGGAGATGACCGAGGAGCGGATGATGGTTTTTTTGCCTTGAAGAGGCGCGGCAGGCTCCTTACACCCCTCTTGGGCAGAATCATTTCTTTCGACGATTCAGGTTGCACTACTGGAGGGGTCCGTGTGTGCGGTCGCAACGCTGGGGCCGAGTAACACGAAGCCTGAGGCTAAGAGTTTGAGAAGACTGGATTTCTTCGAGCTGCGAACGCAGTGAGCGTGAGCACCGTCTGGTGCGAACGGATGTCCCCTCCTAGCAGGAAGGTGTCCATATTGCATGCCCCACCCCTCCCGGCCTCCGGCCTCCTCCTCCGCACCTTCGGTGCTCATGCTCCGGCCCTACGGCCCGTCGCACCCCACACCTCGGGGCGGGGGCAGTGCGTGGCGATATCCCCTTGAAATCCGTGCACAGTGATAAGCAATGTGTACTTGCGGTTCATCTTGGGAGAAGCCTGCAGATCCCGGGCGTGTGACGATGTATGGAGTGGAATGTGAGCATTTTCAGGTGTGAGTGGCGTCTTTCTCGAGGATCAGGAGTCTTTAAGTTTCGACAAATAACGCGACTGTAGTGAGGAAGGTCCTGGTGCAGTGGACCGTGGTGGCTATCGCCATTGGGGGAGGGGTTACAGGGGAGGGGGTTCCCCCTCCTCTGTCCAGTCTGAACCCTGAACTATCCACTGAACTTGGTGACTCAAAATCCCGTGGTTTCCAGATCTCGCCCCGTCGTCAACGGAGACAGACGGCATACCCTCTAACAGGCGAGACCCTCTACAGACTCAAAAAAAAGAAGTGGTGCCGAGTTTACTCGGGCTTGCTGATAAGGGCGGTCTTTGCGACGATCTCGCCGGTCTTCTTGTGGGGCTTGCGGATGACCGCATCCACACCCTTCTCGAGATTGCGTGCTTCCTCGCAGAGGAGCATGGCCTGGCGCATCATCTCGTGGGCGCTCGCGACGATCGGGATGTACTTCTCCCACTCCTTCGTCATGAAGCAGCCCTTGACGTTGACGCCCGCGACCGACTGTGCGATCTCGTAGGCGGCCCGGGCCTTCGCGAGCGCGTAGGGGTTGCTGAACTCGCCCTCGACGGCCTTGTCGGAGGTCATGACGACCTTCGGGAGCGCGAGGTCCGCGCCCTTCTTGCCTGCCTTCACCTGGTCGATCACCTTGTCGAGCTCCATCTGCATCTTGCGGAACGCGCCGGTGATGGCAAGCACCTTGACGAGGTTCCCGTTGTAGTCCGCCATCTCGATGGGGTCGAGGAACTCACGGCGGGCGCCGATCATGGCGTCGGCCTTCATGATGATGTAGCCGAAGTTGCTCGCCTTGAGCGCTTCGAACTGCTCCTTCTTGGTGGTGACGTCGTCGGTGATGACGATGCAGGGAATTCCGGCCGCCGCGAGGTCTTCGCGGGCCTGGGTGGGTCCGGGGAGGACGCCGTTCGGGGAAACGACGATACAGAAGTCCGGGCCCCATGCCTTCATATTGCTGACCACACGGTCGATGTCCTCGGGCTGCAGCTTCGTGCCGGAGGTCGCCATGAAGGTGATCATGTCCTCACGGTCGGCGCGCTCATCGAGAAGAAGTTCACCCATTACACCACTGGCGATATTTCCCAGTTTCGCAATTCCTACTTTAACAACCACTTTAACACCTCTCAAAATTTGAGAACACGATAGTATCACCAAGTTCTCATATAAACGTTTTGAAACGCCCCGCAAATCCCGTCCGGAAGGGGTGGGGTTAAGGAAAAGTGTTTAAATTTACACTGTCCATATATAGCTGATGAAACAGGGTCTGCTTACCGATCGCCAGAAAGAAGTGCTGCGCTACCGGAAGAAGGGACTGACGCAGCAACAGATCGCAGAGATCATCCATACCTCAAAGGCAAACGTCTGCACCATCGAAAAAGCCGCTCTCGAGAACATCTCGAGAGCACGCGAGACGCTCGAGTTCCTCTACACCCTTGACGCCGTGCACCTCTGTACGCTTCAGAGCGGCCTCGACCTGCTCAAGGCTCCCGAGCTCATCTACGCCGAAGCCGAGAAGAAGGGATTGAAGGTCAAATACGACACGATTTCGCTCATAAACAGGCTCAGGGACGCTAACCCCGAGCGGTTCAGGGGAAGGCAGGTCCGCGAGGACGTTGAGATCTATATCAACAAAGACGGCGACCTGTACTTCGGATGATATGGTTCCCCCGGGGCGCGCACAGGCCCCGTGCCGGAGCGGGAGCCCTGCGGGAGGGTACCTCCCGGTTGCATGCTGCGAACGTGGCCTTTGCAGCCCTTCGTTCATCCTCCCGACCGTTCAATTCGGTGAACCGGTGCCGCACCTGCAACAGATAATTTTTTGCGTGAATTCCCGGGAAATCCGATAACAAGGTTTATATCCCATTTTAAGTAATGTTTAAGAAACCGCTCTGCACGATTCCGCCCGGATCCGGGATGCATCCGGCACCATATGTGCCTTTGATTCCCCGGATCTCCACGGTTCCGCATATATGCGGATCAGGGGCTCGCGGCGGAGGGCGCAGAAGGTACAAGACACAAGGTCGAACCCTCCTCACGGAGGGCCGATGTCGATATGGAGTTGTGCTCGTCACAACGGGATGACAGGAGCTGGATCTGATCGAGACGCTGGGCCAACGCCAGTGCAGCGCGCCCGGTTCCGGGAAGAATGTTCCCGGAAGCGTCGAAGTGTCAGGATCTGTTGGCGACGACTGGAATGCACCCGGTGCACACCGGGACGGCAGCAAAGAGAGTGGTTGAGGCGCGCAGAGACGGATGTCTTTGTGCGTCCCGCGCTCCGCTGCCTCCATCAACTGTTTCCCTTGCGCCACGGCAAAATGGCGTGGCGCTCGATGTCCCCGCCCCGTACGGGTTCGCCATAAGGGCGATCGTGCCGGCATGTCCGGCACACCGCCCGGCGCACGCATCGCTCTGCAGCAGGCCTGCAGTCGATGCATCACGCTACAACGCACGAAGGGTTGATTGAAACATGCCGAAGATTAACAGACCACGCAGAGGATCCCTCGCGTACAGCCCGAGAAAACGGGCAAAAAGCCCGGTTCCCCGGTACGGCTCGTGGCCGGAATACACGGGAGCCCCGGCAGTACAGGGATTTGCAGGGTACAAGGTGGGAATGACCCACGTCATCATGGTCGATGACCACAAGAGCAGCCCCACCGAAGGCAAGGATGTGATGGTGCCGGTGACCGTGGTTGAGGTCCCGCCCATGCGGGTGGCAGGCGTGCGCGCATACAGCGAGGACACCTACGGAAAGCATGCGCTGACCGAGGCGTGGACGACCGGCCTCGACGAGGAGCTGTCCCGCCGCATCAACGTCCCGAAGAACCACGACACCGCCGCCGCTCTCGACGCCATCAGGAACGCAGTCGGCGAAGGCAGGGTCGCGGAACTCTATGCCCTGGCCTACACCCGGCCCATGGAACTCACCGGCGTCCCGAAGAAGGTCCCCGACCTGATGGAGATGCGGATCGCCGGCGGAAGCCTTGACGACCAGATCGCCTACGCCGCCGATATTCTCGGGAAGGAGATTACAATCTCCGGCAACCTTGAGGTCGGCGAGTACGTCGACGTGACCGCCGTTACCACCGGCAAGGGCACGGAAGGCCCGGTCAAGCGCTGGGGCGTCCAGGTCCGGAAGCGGAAACATTCCCGCGGCGGCAAGAAGCGTCACATCGGCAACCTTGGTCCGTGGCACCCTCACCACGTCCGGTGGCAGGTCCCCCAGATGGGCCAGATGGGCTACCAGCAGCGTACCGAGTTCAACAAGCGAATCCTGAAGATCGGCACCGACGGCGACGACATAACGCCGGCTGGCGGGTTCCTGCACTACGGCCTTGTGCGCGGCCCCTACGTACTGATCAAGGGCTCCGTCCCGGGACCGAACAAGCGGCTGGTCCGGATACGGTCCGCGATACGGCAGGGTGAACACACCGTCCGCACGCCGACGATCAGTTTCGTCAGCGTGCAGAGCCAGCAGGGGTGAGCAGCGATGAAGGCACAGGTTCGAACACTGACAGGCGAGATCGCCCACGAGATCGATCTCCCGGAAATCTTTACCGAAGAGTACAGGCCCGACCTGATTAAGCGGGCTGTCCTCGCGCTTCAGAGCACCCGGTTCCAGCCGCATGGGACAAACCCCTATGCAGGCATGCGCACCTCGGCAGAGTCCTGGGGCAGCGGCCGCGGTGTCGCTCAGGTCCCCCGCCTGAAAAACGGCAGCAGGGTGGCCAGGGTGCCGCAGGCAACCGGCGGGCGTGCAGCGCATCCCCCGAAGGTCGAAAAGATCCTCGTCAAGGAGATCAACCGGAAAGAGAAGCAGAAGGCTCTCCGGTCTGCCGTCGCAGCCAGCACGTACCTGGACCTCGTCCGGGAACGCGGGCACCTCTTTGAAGGCGACCTCCCGCTGGTCTTCGAGGACCGGTTCGAGGAGATCACGCGGACGGGCGATGTCATCTCCGCGCTCTCTGCGCTCGGTGTCTATGCCGACGTCGAGCGGGCGAAAAGCAGCAAGAAGGTCCGGGCAGGGCGGGGCACCATGCGTGGCCGCCGCTACAAGCAGCGCAAGAGCGTTCTTATCGTCACCGGGAGCGAACCGCTCCGGGCGGCCCGGAACCTTGCCGGTGTCGATGCCGTGACGGTCAGCCAGCTCAACACCGAACTGCTGGCACCCGGCACTCAGGCGGGACGCCTGACGATCTGGACAGAATCTGCAATCCGAAGGCTGGAGGAGTTCTCATGATACTGAAATACCCGTTCGTTACTGAAAAAGCAACGATGATGCTCGAAGGCGAGAACAAGCTCCAGTTTATCGTGCAGAGGAATGCCACGAAGTCGGACATCAAGCGCGAGCTGGAGTCGGCCTTCGAGCAGGAAGTGGCCAACGTCCGCACGATGATGACCATGAAAGGCGAAAAGAAGGCCATTGTAACGTTTACGGATGCGAAGGCGGCTGAAGAAATCCTCAGCCGGCTGGGAATCATGTAAGGTGAGTGACGATGGCACATAGAATTATAGCACAGAGCCGTGGAAAAGGCGGCCCGTCCTACCGTGCACCGTCGCACCGGTATAAAGCCGAGCTGCGGCACGTAGGGAAGAACGACGCTCTGGTCTCCGGCAGCGTCGTCGATATCGAGCACGACCCGGCCCGTCACGCACCGATCGCTCTCGCCAGGCTCGAGAGCGGCGAGAAGGTCTACGTACTCGCCACTGAAGGGCTCGGTGTCGGAGATGCGGTCTCCTGGGGCACCGGAGGCGCGGTGAAGAACGGAAACACCCTGCCGCTCCGGGAGATCCCGGTCGGCGCATACGTCTGCAACATCGAGGCCCGACCCAACGACGGCGGCAAGTTCGTCCGTTCGAGCGGTGTCCAGGCCCTCGTCATCGGCAAGGCCGAGGACGGCAGAGTCGGTGTCAGGATGCCGAGCGGCAAGAACAAGTGGTTCAACGGTGCCTGCATGGCAACCGTCGGTATCGTTGCCGGCGGCGGACGGGGTGAAAAGCCGTTCGTCAAGGCAGGAAAGAAGCACTTCCACGTCCGGTCCTCATCTGAACGATGGCCCCGTGTCAAGGGTGTCTGCATGAACGTCATCGATCACCCGTTCGGTGGCGGTGGGCACCAGCACTGCGGACGCCCGAAGACCGTATCCCGCGGCACGTCCCCGGGGAGAAAGGTCGGGCATATTGCCGCCCGGAGAACAGGCAAGTGGAAGAAGTGAGGGGTGAAGCATGGCAAAGAAGACACAGAAGCGAATGCCGCGGCGGCGTGAGGAGTTCACCTATCGCGGCTACTCCGTTGAGGACCTGAAGCAGATGGCTCTCTCCGAGCTGCTGCCGCTCATGCCGGCCCGGGCACGCAGGAAGTTCGACCGGGGTCTCTCCCGGGAACACGAGAAATTCCTTGCCGATCTCCGGTCGGGGGACGCAAAAATCCGCACCCACCTGCGTGACATGATCGTCATGCCTGAGATGGTCGGCAGGACCATCGAGATCCACAACGGAAAGGAGTTTCAGGCAGTGGAGATTCAGCCCGAGGCGGTCTTCCACTACCTTGGAGAATTTGCACTGACCCGCAGAAGGGTATCCCACGGCAGCGCCGGTATCGGTGCAACCCGGTCGAGTAAGTACGTACCGCTGAAGTGATGGCTATGGCAAGAACAGACTATTCAGCAAAGATTGGGGGTGAGAACGTCGCTCGCGCAAAGGCGAACGAGCTTCCTGTCTCTCCCAAGCACTCGATCGAGATTGCCAGGTTCATCCGGAAGATGACCACCACCGAGGCAAAGGCATACCTCGCCGATGTAGTGGAACTCAAGAAGGCTATCCCCTTCAAGCGGTTCAACCGGAACGTCGCCCACAAGCGCGGTCTTTCGAAGTGGCCCGCCGGCCGGTACCCGGTCAAGGCTGCAGAGGCCTACATCAGGCTGCTCGAGTCCGTCGAGAAGAACGCCGAGTACATCGGCCTTGATGTCGAAAACCTCCGGATCGACCACGTTGCCGCCAACACGGGCCGTGGCCTCCGGGCATTCTTCCCGCGTGCGATGGGTCGCGCCACCCCGAAGCGCAGGGAGACCGTGAACATAGAGATCGTCGTGACCGAGGTGGCGTAATGGCAATCGAGAAGAAGTTTATCGCGGAAGGCGTGCGCAACGTCCGCGTCGAGAAGTTCCTCACGAAGGAGCTCAAGCGGGCAGGATACGGCGGCATGGACATCACCCGGACGCCGCTCGGCACCCAGGTGACCATCTTTGCGGAGAAGCCCGGTATCGTGATCGGGAAAGGCGGCAAGCAGGTCCGCCAGCTCACTCAGGACCTTGCCACCGTCTACGAGATCGAGTCCCCGCAGGTGGAGGTCCAGCAGGTTACAAACCCCAATTTCAACGCCCAGATCATGGCGGAGAGACTGGCAAACGCCCTTGAACGCGGCTGGTACTTCAGAAAGGCCGGACAGAGCACGATCCGCCGGATTATGGAATCAGGTGCGCTCGGCTGCGAAGTCGTCGTCGCCGGGAAGCTGACCGGCGCCCGGTCACGGACCCAGAAGTTCACCGAGGGCTACGTCAAGCACTGCGGTGAGCCCAGCGAGACGATCGTCGAGAAGGGCTATGCGATCGCGATCAAGAAACTCGGGACCATCGGGGTCCAGGTCAAGATCGTCCCGCCGGATGCGCGGCTGCCCGACGCCTTCGATGTCCTTGAACCCGCGCCGAAGAAGGCCCCGGCGGAACCGATCGAGGCCGAAGAGGTCGGCGAAGACGTGTTCGAGGAGGAGTTCGAGGAGACCTCCGGAGAGGAGTACGTGGAGGAGGAGAGGTAAATGGCAATCTTTCGCGCACAGGAAGTGAGACAACTCTCCGACACCGAACTCCTCGAGCAGGAGCAGAAACTCTCCTTCGAACTGATCCAGGAGCGGGGTAAAGTCAGCGCCGGCGGTGCCACCGAGAACCCCGGGCGGATCCGCGAGGTAAAAAGGACGATTGCGCGCATCCTGACCGAGAAGAATACACGGAGGAACGCATGATCTCTCCCCAGAACGTCCTGCGGCACGAGTTAATAGGCCTGGACGTTCTGGTAGTTCGTGCGAGCAACCCGGGTCATGCCGGGGTGTCGGGTCGCGTCACTGATGAGACCAGAAATACCCTGGTGATCCTGACCGGGCGGGGAGAAAAGCAGATACCAAAACGGTTCAGCGTGTTCCGCCTCCGGCTCCCCGACGGCACGACCGTCGACGTCGACGGGTCGAGCCTGGAGACACAGCCGGAACGGCGGATCAGCATGCGCATCAGATAAACGAGGATGAATAATGGCACGAAACATTGGGTTGGACGTTCCCATTCCGGAAGCGGAATGTGAGGACGCAAATTGTCCGTTTCACGGCACTTTGCCGGTACGCGGCCAGGTGATTACCGGCAAAGTCGTGAGCGACCGTATGAACGGTACCGTCGTCGTGGAGCGTGAGTTCCTCCACTACGTCAAGAAATACAAGCGGTACGAGAAACGCAGATCCCGGTACCATGCCCACAGCACGCCCTGCATCAACGCGGGCGTGGGCGATGTGGTCCGGATCGCAGAGTGCAGGCCGCTCTCAAAGACCAAGAACTTCGTGGTGGTCGAGGTGATGAAGGAATGAAGGCGATGCAGTCGACCATTCCGCGCGCCCTCGCCACCGGCTCCCGGATGGTCTGTTCCGACAACACCGGCGCCCGGCTTGTGGAGGTCATCTCGGTCGACGGCTACCACGGTGTCAGGCGCCGGCAGCCCTGCATGGGCGTCGGCGACGTTGCGACCGTGAGCGTCAAGAAGGGCACTCCCGACATGCGGAGGAAGCTCGAGAAAGCGGTGGTCATCCGGCAGAAGAAGGAGATCCGCCGCCCGAACGGCATCCGTCTCTCGTTCGAGGACAACGCCATGGTGCTCATCAACGAGCGCGGCGAGCCGAAAGGAACGGAGATCAAGGGCGCCGTCCCCCGCGAGATCGCCGAGCGGTTCCCGAAGATCGCCTCCATGGCGACGATAATCGTGTAAGGTGTGGTGAATAATGGTACGCATAGTTAGCAAACAACCGAGGAAACAGCGCAAGGCGCGTTACAACGCACCGAACCACACCCGGGGCCGGTTCCTCTCCGCATCACTCTCCCCCGAGCTCCGTGGGAAGTACGACGCCCGGAGGGCCCGTGTGGTCAAGGGCGACACCGTGAAAGTGCTCCGCGGAGATTTCGCCGGTGACGAAGGTGTCGTCGATGCGGTAGACATGAAGATGTGCCGGCTGATCGTGCACGGCGTGATGGTGACGAAGGCGGACGGAACCGAGGTTCCCCGGCCGGTCGATCCCTCGAACGTGCAGATCACGAAGCTCAACCTGAAAGACAAACTACGTGAGGAGAGACTCGGAGGCGGAGCATAATGTCCAAACATCTCAAGCGGCTGGTAGCGCCAGGGTCCTGGCATATCCCGAAGAAAGTACAGAAATTCGTCATGAAGACCGCCCCGGGCCCCCACAACGCCGGCGCTCTGCCGGTCGGTGTCTGGCTCCGTGAGCACATCGGCATTGCACAGAACGCAAGCGAGGTCCGGAAGATCCTGCATCAGCGGGACGTCATCGTCAACGGGCGGGCCTGCAGGAACCCCCAGATGGGTCTCGGTGTCTTTGATATCGTCTCGATCCCGAAGCTCGGGAAGCACTATCGCATCCAGCTCGATATGCGGGGCAACCTGGTCGCCGTCGAGATCCCGGCGGAATCGGCAAAGACCCGGCTCTGCAAGATCCGGAACAAGACAACGATCCGGGGCGGCAAGGTGCAGCTGAACCTTGCATACGGCGCAAACCTCCTCGCCGACAACACCTACAGGGCAAAAGACTCAGTCGTGATGACCCTCGGCGATGGAAAGACCGATGAAGGCCGGTTCCAGATCGTCGACCACTTCCCCTTTAGAGAAGGCAACGTGGCCATGGTCGTCGGCGGAAAGCACTCCGGGAAAGTCGGCAGGATCGTCGAGATCATCCGGACCGCGAGTTCCGTCCCGAACCGCGTCATCCTTGTGGACGACTCGGCCGACGAGCGGTTCGAGACCATCGATGAGTACATCTTCATGGTCGGCCGCTCCGCGATTGCACCTGAACTGGAGGGTTCGGCATGAGCGCGATGAAGGATGTCTATATCGACAAGGTCGTCGTGCACATGGGCGTCGGTGAGAGCGGCGAGCGGCTGGTCAAGGCCGAAGACCTCGTAAAACAGATCACCGGCCAGAAACCCGTCCGCACCATCGCAAAGCGGACCCAGCCGGCGTTCGGTATCCGGAAGGGCGCACCCATCGGGTGCAAGGTCACCCTGCGCCGGGAGAACGCCGAGAAGTTCATCACGACCGCACTCGGCATCGTCGAGCGGCAACTCGCACCCTCGCAGTTCGACCGGACCGGGAACGTCTCCTTCGGCATCGAAGAGCATACCGACTTTCCGGGCATGTCCTACGACCCGACGATCGGGATCTACGGCATGGACATCAACGTGGTGCTCGAGCACAAAGGCGTGCGGATCGCGCGCAGGAGTGTCGAGCGCAGGAAACTGCCGGAGGCCCAGAGAGTGAGTAAAGAAGAAGCCATCGTGTTCATGCGCGAGCGCTACCAGGTGGAGGTGTAAGGAATGGCAGAAGAGTCAGGAGCGCCGGCCTCAGGTGGAAGCGTAAGGAAATTCGGCCGTGGCGCGAACGAGTGCCGCATCTGTGGCCGGAAGCAGGGCCTTGTGCGTAAGTACGGCATCTACTTCTGCCGCCAGTGCTTCCGCGAGTGGGCAAGCAAGATGGGCTTCAAGAAGATGAACTAGGGGTTAGAGAATATGGCACGACTGAATCCAATCGCTGACGCGATGAGCACGATCAAGAATGCCGGCGACGCTGGAAAGAATGAGGTTATTGTCGAACCCGCCAGCAAGCTCCTCGGCGCAATGCTCCGCGTTATGCAGGAAAACGGCTTTATCGGCGGCTTCGAGTTCATCGACGACGGCCGCGGCGGCCAGTTCCGGGTTCAACTCTCCGGAACTATCAATAAGTGTGGCGCCATCACCCCCCGGTTCCCGGTGGCGATGGCTGACATGGAATACTGGGAGTCGCAGTACCTCCCCGCAAAGAACTTCGGCATCCTGATCGTCTCCACCTCGAAGGGGGTCGTCTCCCATGCCGAGGCCCGGAGCGAGGGTATCGGCGGGCAGCTGCTGGGATACGTCTACTAAAGGGAGGGAGAAGAGTATGGGAATAACACGACAGGTCGAGATCCCTCCCGGTGTGGACGTCACGCTCGAAGGCAGCGTGCTCACGGTCTCCGGACCGAAGGGCACACTGATTCGTGACATGCGCTTCCCGCAGATCAACCTCAAGGTCGAAGACAGCGAGGTCGTCGTCTCCACGGCATCCGACAAGAAGCGGATCCTTGCCATGACCGGCACGATCGAGGCCCATGTAAAGAACATGATCCGGGGTGTCGCCGACGGCTACGAATATCGGATGAAGGTGGTCTACAGCCACTTCCCGATCCAGCTCAGGCTGCAGGGCAATCGCCTTGAGATCAACAACTTCCTTGGCGAAAAACAGTCCCGGATCGCAAAGATCATCGAGGGCGTCACCGTCAAGATCGGAAACGACGAGGTGACTCTCACCGGCATCGACAAGGAGAAGGTGGGCAACACGGCCGCAAACATCGAGCACGCGACCAGGATCACGAAGCGTGACCCCCGGGTGTTCCAGGACGGCATCTACATCACCGAGAGGGCGTGAAACCGATGGATGAAGCAAGAAGACTGATCCGCGTCCGCACCCGGCACAACAAGCCCGCCTTCAAGAGGCGGGGGCTTCACCGCAAAGCGAAGCTGGCAGATGTCTGGCGGCGTCCGCGTGGTCTGCACAACAAGCAGAGACGGCAGTTCAGAGCAAAGGGCGCCCTTCCCCGGCCGGGGTACGGGAGCCCTGCCGCGATCCGCGGCATGCACCCGAGCGGTTATGCGGAGGTACGGGTCTTTACACCTGCAGAACTTGCGGGACTGAACCCGGAGATCCAGGCCGTCCGGATCGGCGGATCCGTAGGCAACAGGAAGCGTGAAGCGATTCAGACGCGGGCCCTGGAACTGGGGCTCAAGGTGCTGAACGCAAAGGACCTCACCCGTGCGGTCGAGATACCTGCCGCAGCCGAAGAAGAAGAGGTGAACGAGGATGAGTGATCTCGCCAGCCAGAAGCGAATGGCGGCTGCCATTCTCAAGTGCGGGATCAACCGTGTCTGGTTCGATCCCGAGCGCCAGGCCGATATCGAGGGAGCGATCTCCAGAAACGACCTGCGCGAGCTCGTCGCGGAAGGCGCGATCAGGGCGCACCCCGTAAAGGGGAACAGCCGCGGCAGGGCCCGGGTACGGATGGCGAAGCGTTCCTACGGCCACCGGAAAGGGCCGGGGCGGAGGAAGGGTGCCGTCGGGGCTCGCGGCTCCAGCAAGCGGGCATGGATCCGGAAGATCCGGGCGCAGAGGCGCACTCTGCGCGAGATGCGCGAAGAGGGCACAATCGACCGGAGTCTCTACCGCGTTATGTACCGGAGGGCATCCGGAGGCCAGTTCCGGAGTGTGGCGCACCTTACGGCTCACGTTGAGCCGATGGCAGGGAGGATGAAATAATGGCAACCGGCCCAAGATACTTCGTGCCCTTCCGCAGGCGGCACGAGGGCAAGACTGATTACTACAAGCGGATGTCGCTCCTGTCGTCGGGAACGCCGAGGATGGTCGTCCGGAGGACAAACAGGCAGATCATCGTGCAGCTGGTCGTCCCCGAGATCGAAGGGGACCGCACCCTGGTGGCCGCATACTCGGCCGAACTTGCCGGCTACGGCTACGAGGGAACGACTGCGAGCACCCCGGCCGCCTACCTGACCGGCATGCTGTTTGCGGTCAAGGCGTTGAACGCCGGGTATGAGGATGCTATCCTGGATATCGGGCTTGCCCGGGCAAAACCCGGAGCGCGTGTCTTTGCTGCCCTTAAGGGGGCAGTGGATGCGGGTCTCGACGTCCCCTATGGCGAGTCGATCCTCCCCGACGAGGAGCGGCTCAAGGGTGCCCACATCGCCGGGTATGCTCCCGAGCGAGCGGGCGACCTGGTAGCGAATGTAGAGGCTGTGGCTCTGGCCATCAAGAAGGAGCTGGTGTGACATGGCATACGTACAGGAAGAATGGATTCCGCTCACCGGTCTCGGGCGCATGGTCGCCGCAGGCGAGATCACCGGTATCGATGAGGTGCTCGCGAGCGGCAGGCCGATCAAGGAGCCGCAGATCGTCGATCTCCTCCTGCCCGACCTGGAGGACGAGGTGCTGGACATCAACATGGTCCAGCGGATGACGGACTCGGGTCGCCGTGTGAAGTTCCGCACCGTCGTGGTGGTCGGCAACCGGAACGGCTACGTCGGGTTCGGCCAGGGGAAGGATGTCCAGGTCGGCAACGCGATCCAGAAAGCAATCGTAAACGCGAAACTGAATCTGATCAAGGTCTCTCGAGGATGCGGGAGCTGGGAGTGCGGTTGCGACACCGGCCACTCGATCCCGATCGAGGTGACCGGGAAGGCAGGCAGCGTCCGGGTGACGCTGAAACCCGCCCCGCAGGGTATCGGCCTTGTGACCGGGGATATCCCGAAGAAGGTCCTGACGCTTGCAGGTATCAAGGATGTCTGGGCTTTCAACCGGGGACAGACCCGCACGACCATCAACTATGCCAAGGCGACGTTTGAGGCGCTCCGGCAGACAAACATCGTCAGGATTGGAGGGACGGAGTGATGTACGCGGTAGTACAGGTGCGCGGCGTGGTCAAGACCAACCACGAGATCAAGGACACCTTGAAGATGCTCCGCCTGCACCACGTCAATCACTGCGTCCTCGTGCCCGATACGCCTGCGTACCTGGGAATGATCCGCAAGGTGAAGGACTTCGTGGCGTACGGCGAGGTTGACCGGGGGACCCTGGCCACTCTCCTGCGCACCCGGGGCAGACTGACCGGCGACGAGAAGCTGACCGACGATTACGTCCGTGCGCATACCCCGTATGCCGATATCGACGAATTCGCGGCAGCGCTCTGCAGCGGCGAGACGAGTTTCCGCGATCTGGTGGAAATCAAGCCGGTGCTGAGATTACACCCTCCTCGAAAGGGCTATAAAACCATCAAGCGAACATTTCAGCAGGGTGGAGCTCTCGGCTACTATGGCCCCCAGATCAACGATCTCCTCTACAAGATGAGGTGAGATTGATGCCCGTAAACAAGAGATCCAAATACAGGGGTTCACGGACCTGCGGCGGCGGCACGCACAAAAACCGGCGTGGCGCCGGCAACAGGGGTGGACGAGGTAGAGCCGGGCAGCGCGATCACCGCTTCTCCCACTTCTACCTGAAGGGCGAGATATCCAACGGCAAGCACGGTTTCATCAACAAGACCTCCGTGCCGGTATCCGCTCTTGACGTAGGGGAGATCGACCAGATGGCCGACGCACTGCTTCGTGAGGGGCTTGCGAGCCAGGAAGGAGACCTTATTACCCTTGATGCTACCGAGATCGGCATCGAGAAGGTACTTGGTGGCGGAAGAGTCACCCACAAACTGAGTATCTCCGCCCGCGGATTTTCAGAACGGGCCCGGGCAAAGATTGAGGAGATGGGCGGTCAGGCAACGACCGTCTGATCTTCTTTTAAGGTGAAACCATGGGAGATCTGCTGGATAGATTTGAACCCATCCTTGCAGCGATGCCTGCAGTCAGAAGTCCTGAGGGGCATGTCCACTTCAAGAACAAACTCATGTGGACGGTTGCGATCCTGCTCCTCTACTTCTCATTGACCAACATCAGTATCTTTGGGCTCTCTCCGGAGTCACAGGATATTTTCGGAATATATCGTGCCCTGCTTGCCGGTGCAAGCGGTTCGCTCCTGCATCTCGGTATCGGGCCGATCGTCACCGCATCGATCGTGCTGCAGCTGCTCAAGGGCGCCGGAATCCTGCAGATCGATACCGGCGATGCACGCGGTCAGGTCATGTACATGGGCCTGCAGAAGTTGCTCATCTTCGTGATGATCATCGTCGAAGCGTTCCCCATGGTCGCGAGCGGGCTGATGATGCCCGACCCGTCGGTGGCGATGCAGTTCTTCGGCGGCAGTACGCTCGCGGTCTCGCTCCTGATCTTCCTCCAGCTCTGCATCGGCGGCCTCCTGGTGGTGCTGATGGACGAGGTGGTCACCAAGTGGGGCGTCGGTTCGGGCGTGGGGCTCTTCATCGTCGCGGGAGTCTCGCAGGGTCTCGTGAACGGCTTCCTGAACTGGCAGACGGGCACCGATCCCTTCCCGATCGGGTTCTTCCCGCGACTGTTCGCCATAGCGACCTCGGGGGCAAACTTCCTCGAATACTTCGGCACGGACTTGCTCGCCCTCGTCACGACGATCGCCATCTTCATGGTCATCGTCTACGTGGAGTCGACCCGTATCGAGATCCCGCTCGCGCATACCGCTGTCCGCGGCGCCCGCGCGCGCTTCCCGGTGAAGCTCATCTACGCGAGCGTTCTGCCGATGATCCTGGTCCGGGTGTTGCAGGCGAACATCCAGATGATCGGAATGTTCCTCTCGAACGCCGGGATAACGATCCTCGGCACGTTCCAGGGGCAGACGCCGACGAGCGGCCTGATGTGGTACATCGCTCCCATCAACCAACCGCAGGACTGGATGTGGTGGCTCTCCGACCTCGGGCACGCCCCCTGGGAGATCCTGCTGCGTATGGGCATCGATATCGCCGTCATGGTGGTCGGAGGCGCGATCTTCGCGCTCTTCTGGGTCAAGACCGCCGGCCTCGACTCAAAGGACGTGGCCCGGCAGATCCAGAGGAGCGGGATGCATATCCCCGGATACCGGCGGAACGAACAGGTGCTTGAGAAGTACCTCGACCGCTACATCCCGCGGATCACCGTCATCGGCGGTGTCTTCATCGGCCTCCTCTCGGTCGTCGCGAACCTCTTCGGTGTGATCGGTGCGGTCGGGGGAACAGGGCTGCTGCTTGCGGTGAGTATCACCTACCGCCTCTACGAAGAGATCGCAAGCCAGCAGATCATGGAGATGTACCCGTTCATGCGTGGGTTCTTTGGGAAAGAATGAGTCCGAAGGCCCCGCTGAAGGCGGGGCCGGAGGAGTCATTCTTGGAGAAGCGGCGCGAAGCGCTCGCTTCGACCGGGGGTAAGTTCTGTTCCCAAAACCCCACAACATCCGTTTTTCCACCCGGACGATCCTCGCGATCGTTCAAGCCCAAAGTGATTCCGAAAGAAATTACTTTTCGGGCGCGGATTTATTTTGCAGCGGACTATAGTATAAATGGAGTGATAAAGTTGGGCAAGAAAGTCGTCGTGACGGGGGTTCCCGGTGTCGGGAAGACCACCGTCATCAACGGTGCGATGGAGAGACTGGCGGCCGAGGGCGTTGTTTATGATGCCGTCAACTTCGGTACGTTCATGTTCGATGTAGCCATGAAGGAGAACCAGGTCTCGAACCGCGATGAAATGCGCAAGCTCGGAAAAGATGTCCAGAAACGCCTCCAGCAGGCTGCTGCTTCGGGGATCGCCGCCATGAGCGGCGATGCGAATATCATCGTCGATACCCACAGCAGCGTCAAGACCCCGACGGGGTTCCTCGCGGGGCTCCCCGAATGGGTGCTCCGCGAACTGATGCCCGATATCGTCGTGCTGGTGGAGACCGACCCGGACCAGATCCTGATGCGCCGGCTCGGTGA
Organism: Methanoculleus sp.; assembly: GCA_018433835.1. Classification (GTDB taxonomy): domain Archaea; phylum Halobacteriota; class Methanomicrobia; order Methanomicrobiales; family Methanoculleaceae; genus Methanoculleus. Next base: position 3,464 of record JAHDQM010000047.1, on the reverse strand, counting down.
CGAGTCGAGAGCCCGCGACATGGAAGGGTCGCGTGCGATCGCCGAGCACCAGGAGTTCAACCGCGCAGTTTCCGCGGCGTATGCGATGTATACCGGTTGCACCATCAAGATCGTCCGGAACGAAAACTTCCTGATCGAGCAGGGCATCGACGACCTGGTGAGTGTGCTGAGGTAACCTGACATGGTGGACCTGAAGAAGCACGGCCCGACGATCGCCCTCCTCTTTACCATGCTCGTGATGCTCTCGTACAGCGTCCAGTGGATACGGGTGACGGTCGGTCAGGCCATGGACGTGGTACTGGGCCCCTTCATCGACACCTTCGGCGTGCCGTTCTTTGTCATGATCCTGATCCTCTCGAGCATCACGGGCCTCTACTCGTCGCTCGTCCAGAAGTACACCATCGATTACGAGAAGATGCAGGAGACGCAGGCGAAGATGCGCGTGTTCCAGAAGGAGTTCCGGGAAGCCCAGCTCTCCGGGGATGAAAAGCGGGTCAAGAAGCTCCAGGGGAAGCAGGACCGGATGATGCAGGACCAGCTCGACATCTCCCGGCAGCAGTTTACCCCTATGGCGATCATTCTCGTGCTGTCCGTGCCGATCTTCTTCTGGCTCCTCCTGCGGCTTCCGCCGGTCGGTGCGGAGGTCGCACTCGCAAACAGCATCGTGATGCCCTTCCTCGGAGCCGTCAGCCTCTCGGGCTTTGCGTTCTGGGTAGTCCCTGCGTGGATTCTCTGGTATATGCTCTGTTCGCTGACCATCAGTCAGGTGATCAGGAAGGCCCTCAACATCGGAGGGCTCTGATGCGGATCACCATCAGCGGCCCGCCGGGGAGCGGCACCACATCGCTCGCCCGCTATCTCGCGGGAAAGTACGGGCTCGACCTCATCTCCGCGGGAGAGGTCTTTCGCCAGCTCGCCCGGGAGCACGGCATGGACCTTGCCGGGTTCGGAAAGTTCGCGGAGACCGACCCCTCGGTCGACCGGATGATCGACGCCCGGCAGAAAGAGATCGGTGAGGGCGCCGAAAACATCATCGTCGAGGGCAGGCTCTCTGGCCGGATGATCGGGAACGCCGATCTCCGGATCTGGCTCTCCGCTCCGCTCTCATGCCGGGCAAAGCGGATTGCAGGCCGTGACGGGATGAACGAAGAAGAGGCCCGGGTCTACACCGAGAACCGGCAGCGCTCGGAAGCCACCCGCTACCGGAACTACTACGGTATCGAGATCGACGACCTCTCGGCGTACGATATCGTCCTCTCGTCCGAGACCTTCGGCGTGAACGCTCTCGGCGCGATCGTGGATACCGCGATCGCGTGCCTTGCGCGGCAGCAGGCCGACGCCCTCTAGAGCCACCCTGCCCTCTTTGCCTTTATCTTTTTGATGCGGCGGAGCCGTGCCCATTCCTGCCGCTCCATCTCGTCGCGCTGATCCTCGATGGACCGGCGCGCCTCCTCAAGCTCCGGGATGATCTTGAACTCCAGAGCGTTCACCCTTCGGCGGGTCCGTTCGATATCGTCAAGCAGCCGCTTGACTCCTCCTTCGAGTTCGGCGCTTGCGATGATCGCCTCGATAAGTTCCTCATAGGCGTCGGCAGCGTCATCGATGACCGATGATGTCCCGAGGATACCGTAACCCCGTTGATCGAGTGTCTTCTTCACCATCGCCGGTTCGAGTTCCGGGAGCCGCACCCCGAAAACGTTCCTGTGTCCGGCCGTGTAGGTGGGGGAAGTCTCCACCGAGAGCGCTGCAAGGAGCACCCCCGTAGCCCCCTCCATCATGGCGGCGATCGCCACCATCTCCCGTGCCCTGCTGTATTTTTCTTCAAGTTCCCTGCGCTCTCGGGCGGTCTGGTCGGTGAGTTTGACCAGTTCCAGCATCATGCCGTCCAGTTTCATCTTAAGGAGACGGTGTATTCTCTCCGCGAGCGCCATCCGCCGCCTGACGAGCAGGAGACCGGACCGGGTGGGTTTGATGTCGTCGTTCGGCATGATATCCCTCCTAAAGGACGATGTACTGCCATATCCGCTCGGACGGCAGACCAAAGGCTTTTCCTCGCGCGATTGCCCGCAGGTTCGCGACCTCGTACTTCTTCCGCTCAAGGTAAGCAAGCACCGGCAGGACCGAGAACGGGTGGCGCCGGGAGAGGGACTCCAGCTGGTGGAGTCTGACGCGGGTGACCGCAATCTCGATCTCGTGAACGGGCCGCCGGTGCTGATGCCACCGCTGCCAGATCAGTTCCGCGGCGTCGAAACTTGAGAAGTTCGGGTCCTGCCGGAGCTCGCGCACCGCCTGGGCGAGGACCGGGGCGATATCGGTCGTGAGGAAGACGCTGGTGAACTCCCCCTCGGTTTCGATGCCGTAGAGCCGCCGGAAGAGGCCAATGGGGATGCGGCCGCCCGGGATCATGGTCTGGTCGATGACCTTGATATCGCACGCTTCTTCTGCACAGTGGAGCCGGAGGAGGTTCCTCATGTTGGTGATGTCGATCTCGAACCGGAGGTAGGCGAGCAGTTCCCGGCATCCGCTGCACCCGGATGCGCCGAGGTCGAGCAGCCCGGCGTAGTACTGCCGGTAGAGCTCGTTCTCGATCCGGGCAAAAACCCCCTGCTCCCCGCAGATCTGGTAGTATTCCGCAAGGATCGGGTAGAGCCGCCAATCCTGGAGGGCCTCGAGGACCTCCTCGCAGGTAGCGAAATCAAGGAGGCGGGTGAGGAGCGCGCTGTCGACCTCGCCCGCCGGGATGAGGAGATCGCGGACCTGCCGCCGGGGTACGTCGTGGATCGTGCCCCGCAGGATCGCCATGATGTTCGCGATGTCCCACCGGTTGAGGTATTCTCCGGTCAGGGTCCGCAGGTCCCCGGGAGCAATCGCCATGGCATGCCGGAACGACTGCGCCAGGTTGCGGTTTACCGCCTCTTCGATGAGCTGGGCGCCGGTGAAGTCGTGCGCGAGATCCACAATCCCCTGCCCGTACTCCCGGCGGCTGAGATAACTGACGATCTCCGGGATGCTCATCTCCATGATCCGCAGGTAATCTTCACGGGGAAGGAGTGTAGTTCTCCGGACCCGGAACCGGGTGCAGGCATAGATGTACGAGGGGGAGATCGCACCGGACGGGGGCATGTATCCCTATTACCATCCGCTCGTATAAATTCGCACCCGGTCGATCGGGGATGAGGGGACGGGCCGGGAGGTTCGTTCCGGGTTCTGGCAACGCGTGAAGGTTCGCCTGACGATCCAAAAATGTCTATAACGGGATGGAGGGTACGAGGTCGTCCCAAAAAGATCTCGGAACCTTCGTTACCCCTGGATCGAAGCATTTACACCCAAATTTTCGACCATCTGAACCATACTCAAGGCAAAAATGGTGAAACGGCTTTCCATTGGGTATCGCCACTCGGGGGAGGGTCCGAGGAGGTGCGACCGGAGGGAGTTTGAGACACTCGAAGAGTTTCGAGCGGGTG
>JAHDQM010000062.1 GCA_018433835.1 Methanoculleus sp. | reverse complement strand
TCGGGTCCGCCAAAGACGGCATCTTCTGGAAGAAGACGCTCTGCGGCCGGTGGCTGCTGATGTCCTCCCACCAAATGACCGAAGAGACCCTGCCGACCTACATCGACCGGATCCGAAGGTTCAGGCCCAGGTTCATCCAGGGATACCCCTCCGCGGCCGTGATCCTGGCGCGGTATATGCGGGAGCACGGCATCGAGCCGTTCCCCACCGTCAGGGCAGTCCTCTGCGGGTCCGAAAACCTCTACCCCTGGCAGCGGGACCTGCTTGCAGAGGCGTTCGGGTGCCGGGTCTTCTCCTGGTACGGGAACTCCGAGCAGACGGTGCTCGCCGGCGAGTGCGAGGAGAGCACCCGCTACCATGTCTTCCCCGAATACGGGATCGTCGAACTGATCGGGCGAGACGGCCGGCCCGTCGAGGGGCCGGGCGCGATGGGGGAAGTGGTCGCGACGAGCCTCATCAACTTCGTCTGCCCCCTCATCCGCTACCGGACCATGGACCTTGCCACGGCAGCCGGGGGGGTCTGCACCTGCGGGCGGAACTACCCGCTGCTCGAACGCGTGGAAGGCCGGGTTCAGGACTTCATCGTGACGGGCAAAGGAGAATTTCTCCCCGGGATTGCCATGAACATCGACACCGATGCGTTCGATAACGTTAAACAGTTTCAGTTCTACCAGGAGAAAGTTGGGGAAGTCGTCCTGAATATCGTGAGAAAATCGGCATTCAGCAAGCAGGACGCGGAGTACCTCTACCAGGAAGTGAGCCGGAGCTGCGGTGACGACGTTACCATCACCATCAGGTACGTCGACAACATACCGCTCACCCCCCGCGGCAAGTACCGCTACTTCGTCCAGGACCTGCCGATACGCTTCAGCGAACGAGAGGGGGTGAAGGTTGAGCATGTATCATCCGACATATCCATCTGACCCGGGGGGTGTGCACACGAAGACCGGTCTAATGAGATGGGCATCCCATGCGAATCCGCTCACCATAAAAGCGCTCAGTCTGGTGCCGTCTTACCGTACATACCGGCAGATGTACACGCTTCTCCAGCAGTCCCAGTGGTGGAGCCGGGAGGAACTCGCAGCCTACCAGGCGCAGGCGCTCTCGCGCCTGCTCGACCATGCCTACGAAAACGTTCCCTACTACCGCCGGGTCTTTCGGGAGCGCCGGCTCGTGCCCGGAGATATCCGGGCCCCGGGGGACCTCGAACTCCTCCCCTTCCTGACAAAAGAGATCGTCCAGGCCAACCTTCCCGACCTGAAGGCCCGGAACTACCCCGAGACGGCCTTCGAGTATGTGCGCACATCCGGCTCGACCGGCACCCCCATGGGCTTCTACTACGAGAAAGGGGTCTCCCGGGCCCGGGAGTGGGCGTTCATGAAGACCCAGTGGGACCGCGTCGGCTACCGGTTCACCGACCGGTGCGTCGTCCTCCGGGGGCATGTCGTGGACGCGGCATCACGCGGTGTCTACTGGAGGCGGGCGCTCTTCGGCCGGTGGCTGATCATGTCCTCTCACCAGATGACCGAAGAGGCGCTGCCGGCCTATATCCACTGGATCCGGAAGTTCAAACCCCGGTTCATCCACGCCTACCCATCCACGGCCGTGATCCTGGCGCGGTATATGCGGGAGCACGGCATCGAGCCGTTCCCGACCGTCAAAGCGGTCCTCTGCGGGTCCGAGAACCTCTACCCCTGGCAGCGAAGCCTGCTCACCGAGACGTTCGGGTGCCGGGTCTTCTCCTGGTACGGGAACTCCGAGCAGACGGTGCTCGCCGGCGAGTGCGAGGAGAGCACCCACTACCATATCTTCCCCGAATACAGCATCGTCGAACTGATCGGGCGAGACGACCGGCCCGTCAGGGGACCGGGCGCGATGGGAGAGGTGGTCGCGACGAGCCTCACCAACTTCGTCTGCCCCCTCATCCGCTACCGGACCATGGATGTTGCGGTCGCCACCGAGAAGCAGTGCTCGTGCGGGAGGCAGTATCCCCTGCTCGAGAAGGTGGAGGGAAGGCTTCAGGAGTTCATCGTAACCCGGAGCGGGCACCCGATCTCCGTCACTCCAATCAACTACGAATCGGAAGCATTCGAGAACATCAGGCAGTTTCAGATGTATCAGGAAGAGAAAGGCGAACTCATCATGAAGGTCGTCAGAAAATCGGCCTACACCGAGGAGGACACCCGGCAGCTGACCCGGGAGCTCCGGTGGCAGCTCGGTGACGAGGTGAACGTCCATGTCCGCTTCGTCGACGAGATCCCCCGCACCGAGGGCGGCAAGTTCCGGTATCTCATCCAGAAACTCCCGATCTCGATCGGAGACCTCTGACGGATCAGTCGATGTAGGAGACGACCCTGCGTTTCAGCCAGGGTTTATTGATGACGGTACTGTAGGCCCACTCCGCCAGGGTTCCGACCATATCCTTCCGAAAGACCTCCATGTACATGCCAAGAACCGAACAGAACCTGGACTTGAAGGAGTTCAGGTCCGGCGTGTTCGCTCCGATATTCTCCAGGTACGAGTAGCCTTCGGCCCTCGCACGCTGGACCAGGAGCCACTGGAGGTACTCGTTCCCGGCGTGAACACCCTCGATCCGCGGTGTCCCCATCCAGAGCAGGAACCGCTTGTACTCCTGGGTGGCGACAGCCCCCGTGAGCGCACCTTCCCGGTCATAGAGATAGTAAGCCGCGAGATGGTCCGGGTACGCCCGGAAGAGGTCCTCGACGTAGCGCCTGCTGATCATCGGGATATTCATATCCGGCTGGCTGAACCGTTCGGCAAGCGACGCATACAGCGTCGAGGTATCGGCGCTCCGCACGAGATCCAGACCGGCCTTCTCGGCCTTCCTGATCTTGTTGCGGAGTTTATAGTGGAAATCGCCCCAGATCGCCTCGACAGGCTGCGAGAGGTCGATCACGTACGTGTAGTGGACCTTTGGGGCATACCCCCTCCAGAGGAACTGCCTGACATCGGTGAGGCAGGGAACAAGGGTCAGGGAGAAGTAGTGCGGCGAGATCGCATCGATCTCTGCAGAGAGATCGCCCGCAACGAGGTCCATGACCGCCTCCTTCTTGCCCAGTTTCAGCGTACCAAACTCCTTCGACGGGATGAGGCCCTGGTAGGGGATGGCCGCCTGCATGGGCGGCGGCGAGAAGAGCATCTTTACCCCGTGCGCGCTCTTGAAGAAGAGCGGAGCGAGGCAGACCAGTTCCTCCCCCTTGTAGACCCCGTAGGGGAGGAGCCGGTACCCGGTGTACTGCGCGGTGATCGCTATATAGTCCCACTTATGGAAAAGCAGCCCGTACTGGCTTGCATCAACGAACGTGTCCCATACTTCCCTATCTTTGACGAGTTCGAGCACCATAGAGCCTGACTTCCGGCGATCGGTCATGCGAGACCGCGCCCGCTACAGGATACCTCAAATGGTATATTTATATATTTCCAGGAAGTGCCCGGTAGCGGGGGCCTGCACGGTTTTTAACGGGTCCGGGAGGACTCCCCCGCTCACCTGATGTAGGGAACCATTCTCTTCTTGATCAGGGGCCTGTTGACGATGTTGCTGTACGCCCACTCCGCGACCCTGCCCACGCCGTCTTTTCTGCTCACCTCAAAAAATATCGAGAGATCCGGGTTGTACTTCGCTTTGTGCATATTCAAGTTCGGGTTGTTCGCCCCTGTATTCTCGAATTCCGGAAAACCCTTTTCTTTTGCGTTCCTGAGCAGGCACCACTGGAGATACTCGTTTGCCGACGTGCCGTCGATCTTCGGCCCGCCGACCCAGAGGATGTAGCGCCTGTACTCCAGGGTCGTGCCGACCCCCTTGAGGTCTCCGTCCCGGTCGTAGAGATGGTAAACGTGGGCGTGATCCGGATATGCCCGGAAGATATCCTCGAAGTAGTCCCGGGTGATCATCGGGATATTCATCTCCGGCTGGCTGAACCGCTGGCGTACCGTCTCGTAGAACAGGGTGAGGTCGTTTCCCTCTTCCAGGTGGTAGCCGTCCCAGATGAACGGGCGAATATCGTGAAAGCCCGGGACGAAGGTCATCGAGAGGTCGTTCGGCGCGAGATCCCGAACCGCCTCCGAAAGCCCGTCGGCCATCAACTGCAGCATCGACTCTTTTTTGCCCTGCTTTGCCGTTGCGTAGTCCCTGCCCATGACCACCCCGAGGTATGGTATGACCGCCTGCATAGGCGGCGGCGAGAGCACGACGGAGATCCCGTTTGTCTGCCTGCAGAAGAGGGGGCAGACAGCGACGAGTTCTTCGCCCTTGTAGATACTGCTTGCTGGTCGGTTTGTCGACAGTCGGAACGGCAGACAGCGACGAGTTCTTCGCCCTTGTAGATACCGTAGGGAAAAAGGGCATACCCGGTATGCCGCTGTGTGATCGCTAAAAAGTCCCACTTATGAAAGAGGAGACCCGACGGACTGGCATCGACGAACGTGTCCCAGATCTCTCTGTCAGTGATAATCTCAACTGGCAAACTGTTTTTCCTCCGCCCGGCCTTTAACTCCTGCGATCACATATATAAAGCTAGCGGCCGCCGCGACCATAGCGGGAGACGGAGAGCCCCGGCTGCCGGAGAAACCCGGTCTCCGTCCCGCTCTTCCCGATCATTGGGAGTTTAGAGCCGGGAATCCCGGGGTTACATGCATTGCCCGGTACCTGATGAGCCCGGCAGCGAAGCCTAGACCCTGTCGGTTGCCATCATCAGTCTCTTGAAAAAGGTGAGGTATGCCCACTCGGAGACCGTCCCGAGGACATCTTTCTTCTCGATCTCGAAGTACATCGTGAGTTCCGGGTTGAACCTCGACTTGAAGAAGACCAGGTCCGGGTTGTTCGCACCCATGTTCTCAAAGGTCCGGTAGCCTTCGGCCTGCGCACGCTCTATCAGGAGCCACTGGAGGTACTCATTCCCGGCATGGGCGGTCTCGACCTTCGGCGTCCCCATCCAGAGCAGGAACCGCTTGTATTCATGAGCTGCCACCACGGCCGTGATCTCGTCCTGTGCATCGTAGAGGCTGTAGATCCCGATCCGGTCCGGGTAAGCACGCACGAGGTCTTCGAGATAGTCCCGCCTGATCGGCGGGATGTCGAGCGACGGGTCCCGGTAACGATCGGAGATGAGACGGTGGAGCGTGGAGACATCCCCGCTCCTCTCCAGCCGGAGACCGGCTTTCGCCTCCTTCTTCAGTTTGTTCCGGAGCTTGTAGTGGAGGTTGTTCCAGATCACTTCAAGCGGCCGCTCGAGGTTGATGGTGTAGGTATACCGGACCCGTGCGTCGCACCGGTCCCAGAGGTAGTGTCGTATATCGTTGAACTCCGGGACGAAAGCAATCGAGAGGTAGTTCGGCGAGAGGTTCAGGATCTCCTGGCGGATACTCTTCGCGACCATCCCGAGGAGGGATTCCTTCTTGCTCTGTTTAAGCCCCCAAAACCCCCGGCTCATCACGCACCCGAGGTGGGGTATCACCGTGAGCGGGGGAGGGGAGAATACAGCGTTAATGCCGTGTATCCGCCTGCAAAAGAGCGGGAATACGCAGATCATCTCATCCCCGTTATAAACCGCATACAAAAGGAGCGTGCTCTCCGTATGCTTTGCTGTCAGGTGCAGGTAATCCCACTTATGAAAGAGGAGCCCCGAGGGGCTGTCATCGATGAAAGTGTCCCAGGTATCTCTGTCTTCAACTCTGCTCGCGGTCATTCCTTCCATCACCCCGGCCCTGTCGCGCTGTCTGCTGCCTGGCGACCTCTAATCACCTCACGGGTCCATATATATCTTTCTCAGGGTCCGCCGGATCCCGCAACGGATCACCGGAGGACCCGGGGTAACCCGGGTCGCGGGTGCCTGACCTGACAGGAACCATTATATACGGCAACACGTTAGGTAGGGGCATGGTCGCACTCCGCCTCCTTGCCATGGACGACGTCTCGTTTCGCTCGTGGGCGGGTAACGGATCGGATGCGTACGGTGACATCTGGGTGATCATCTCGGAGAAAAACCTTTTTCCCGAGTTCCTGAAACATTTTTGCCGTGCATCCGGCCGGGATCTGGTCTCCATTCCGTACTCCGAGAACTTCTTCTAAACACGCACACGTCCGGAAACGCCCGCCGCCGTCACCGTGTTGCCGGTGCCATTCCCCCTCGCCGGGAGCACAACGTTTAATGCGGATTATCGATATCAGCAGTGTCGATGGGTGTGCGGATGAATCATCGGGGATTGAAAGCTCTCCGGCTCGAAGATTCTGTGACGGCAAGGGCACTTCGCATCCTCCCCGCATACTCTGTGTACAAAAAGACTTACACCCTCCTCAAGCAGTCCCGGCGGTGGAGCCCTGAGGAACTCGCAGCCTACCAGGCGCAGGTGCTCTCGCGCCTGCTCGACCACGCCTACGAAAACGTCCCCTACTACCGCCGGGTCTTTCGGGAGCGCCGGCTCGTGCCCGGGGACATCCAGACTCTCGAAGACCTTGTCCTCCTCCCCTTCCTGACCCGGGAAGACCTGCAGAACAACCTCCCCGACCTGAAAGCCCGGAACTACCCGGAGGCGGCCTTCGAATACGTCACCACCGGCGGCTCCACCGGCATCCCG
>JAHDQM010000058.1 GCA_018433835.1 Methanoculleus sp. | reverse complement strand
TTCGGTGCTCATGCTCCGGCCCTATGGCCCGTCGCAACTCACACCTTCGGTGCTCATGCTCCGGCCCTATGGCCCGTCGCAACTCACACCTTCGGTGCTCATGCTCCGGCCCTATGGCCCGTCGCAACTCACACCTTCGGTACTCATGCTCCGGCCCTATGGCCCGTCGCAACTCACACCTTCGGTGCTAAAACTCCCGCCGTTCGCTACGCTCCGGCAGTCGTTCCCCGCCCCAAGGGCGGGGGCAGTCATGGCGATAGGCGATGCCCCTCCGGGACATCGCTGGAGAAGACCGAAGGTCTTGGACTTGCGATGGACGGAACGTCCAGAGCAGGAGCACCGCTAGGTGCGATACCCGGTGGAAAGCCGTGCTCCGGAGTACCCCCAGAGTGCGACCATCTGGAGCAGACGGATCTAGGTTCAACAAAGCCGAAAGTTCCCTGTTCTGCGTGAGGTCATAGCGCCCGCCCCCACACGCTAAAATTCCTAAAATAAAGTAACAAGATGCTCTAGATCATGTTGCGTTTCAATCGCCTGACCCTTTTGGGACGACTTCTAACAAAGATCTCTGGAGGAAACCCCGGTTTGCCACCCTGTTTCCCTCCGAAGAGATCGTCTCGACACTGTTGAGACAATTGAACCGGTTCCTTTCGTGAACTTCTCACGGTGAACCTGCGTCCATGCCGGCAGTCATAGTGGAGCCAGGACTGATCCCGGGCGATCCACCACCTCCAGATCATCGGGGAAGCGGTACGGGGGATCTCTCCGGAATTCAGGACTGCAAACCCGGGTATCCCGTGGTCGGACATCGTCGGGATGAGGAACATCCTTATCCACCACTATTTCGGAATCGACCGGGATGCAGTCTGGAACGTGGTCGAACGTGACCTCCCGGCGCTGAAAAGGCAACTCCTGTCCCTGACCCTGGAGTAGCGGCTCCAGATTGCGGAGTCGTTGGCTCCACAATCCCACCTTACCGGGAGCACGATGAAGCCCCCGAAGTTGACCGGCGGCAACGTTGGCAGCAGGTTTACAGCAACTGCTGCCGTCAGCTTGAAGGACACCGGCTCTCAGGAACCGGACATCTCCTCGCTTCTTACCGATGTTCATCGTCGTCCTGCAACGTCCGGCGGCCCGGGGGCGACCGACTTACCCACGGCACCGTTCCGTCCGCCCGCGCCACGGCCGGAAGACGTCTCGTCGGCCTCCCGGGCAATAACCCGCGGGTGCCGCGCACCCTTCCCCCACCCCGCCCGGGACCCGCCCACATGCCGCACCGCCGGAGCGGCGTCGGGCCCCTGTTTTTATATGCCGGGAGCGATGAGCCCGCATTATCCCCAAAACGGCATTTCCAGTCCGTCCGTTCTTTTCGATAACTCACTTAGGACGTGAAAGATCCTTTCGCACAGGCGCAGAGAGGATTATTAAATCATTCCGGAACGGATCACTACGATATCTTTATATCTTATGATAAATCAGTTTGTTTCACCGACCCTTAGCCCCATCGGGGGCTGGAGTCAAGAGGTGTGTATGATGAAATTCAGAGAGAATGAAGATGCAGTATCGCCGGTCATCGGCGTCATCCTCATGGTCGCCATCACGGTGATCCTCGCTGCGGTCATCGCGGCGTTCGTGTTCGGAATGACGGGGAACGTAGCCACGACGAAGACAGTTGCCGTTACTGCCAGTCAGAATGCAAACGACATTGTCGTGAACTATAAGGGTGGTGCTGACGCTAATACTCTTAATTACCTGAAGGTAACGGTTAACGATGAAAGTGACGCAAAGTATTGTGGCATGACATCAGCTAGTGACTTAACTACATCTGCTGATTCGGCGTCGGACATATCATCGTCTGGTCAGGTTCCCGTTGGTACAACAATAAAGTTTACAGGTGATGGTAGCACTGAGCGTGACCACGTTGTTGTTGTCGGGCACTTCATGGACGGTACAGACCAGGTTCTCCTCGACAGCTACGTCTAAAAACCCTCTCCTTTTTTAATCATGAGGTATCTTACAAAGCAAATTGTTCTCGTATTTGTCGTCCTCCTTGCGATCTCCCTCGCCGTCGGTTACCCCCTGATCTACCTCACCGACGAGTGGATCACCGCAAACCAGTTGAACCACCTCGTCACCGGCGACGACCTCCTCTTCGGCTACGAGCCCTATGGGAGCGCCGGCTACGCCGCCAACCACCACGACACCCTCTGCTACACCCTTGCCCTCCCCATCGTATCGCTCCCCGCCTACCACCTCTTCTCGCTCTTCGGCGACGACTTCCGCCTTTGCGTGCTCATCCTCTGGTCCGCCCTCCTCCTCGCCCTGCTCCTCATGGTCGAGTTCTGGTTCCCGCAGTATGCACGCTTTCGGGGGATCCCCTGGACCTGGGCGGGGATCGTCTCGTGGGGGATACTCCTGATCCTCAACGCGGCGCTCTACCGGCCGTTCTGGTTCGTCCGGGGGATTCACCCTTATGACGTGAGCGTCTACCCCGAGGTCGCCGCGATCGTCTTTTCAAACAGCGTTGCCTTCGCCCTCCTCGCGGTCGTCGCCTTCCTCATCTTCCGCGAAGTCCTCGGCTCCGACCGGTGGGGGGCCTTCGGGCTCGTCGCGACGGTCTGCTGCTCCTCGTACCTCTTCTGGTCCGGGAACGCAAAGGACCACGCGCTCGTCGCCCTCCTCTTCGCCGTCGCGCTCTACTGCTTCACCCTCTACCTCTCGCGGGAGAATCTTCTCTATCTCTTTATGTCGTTCATCGCCGTCGGGTGGACGGCATGGGTGCGGCCGGAGCTCGGGCCGGCGCTCGCCGCCGGGTTTTTCCTCTTCGGGATCGCCGTCGCGGCGGGGAAAGGGCGGCGGGAGGCCGGAAAGGTCGTGCTCGCCGCCGCCGGGGTCCCACTCGGCGCCCTCCCGCTCCTCGTGAACAACTGGGGGCTCTCCGGCCACCCGCTCGTCCTCCCCTGGGTGGCAGGCTACGCCGCCGCCGGAGCGGAGGTGATCCCATCCGGGACAGAGAGCCTCTGGAGCACCCTGGTCGGACATTACATCATCCGACCAGAGAGCCTTCTCTCCGGCCTCTACGGAGCCTTCTTCGAGCCGGTCCGGGCCGGGTCCGCCGCGTTCTTCCAGGTCTCGCCGCTCTCGTTCTTCGCCCTTCTCCTCGCCGGGGCGGCCGGGTACGCCCTCATCCGGCGCAGGCCGACCGGGATCGATCCGCGGGACGCACGGCTCCTCGCCTTCTTCGCCCTCGCCGCCGTCCTCGTGGTGCTCACCTACGCCCGGTCCGTCCCCGGGATGTCGGCAAGCCCCGGGATCATCCCCGACATGCGCTACCTCTCCCCGGCCTATCTTCCCATGCTCATCATCGGCGTCTACGCCTTCAAACACGCTGGCCTCGACGCCGACGGGGTGCGGGAGGCCTTGAGAACGCTCTTCTGGCTCGCGGTCATCGACCTCCCGCTCACCTTCGTCGTCCTCCAGGCCGTCGCCGGCCAGAGCCGCGGCGCGCAGGTCACGTTCCTCATGTACCTCACCTGCGTGTTCCTCGCCGGGGCCGCGGTGCTCTACGCCGCCGTACTTGCCAATCGCGCCTCCCCCCGCCTCCTCGCCTACGCCGTCCCGGTACTGATGTTCTTCCCGCTCGTCTGGGAACTCGTCGTCGACTTCCGGTTCGCCACCACCTGCTGGGAAGGCTACCACTTCTGGATACCGGTGGTGCAGTACGTCTGGTACATCCAGTACGCGATCTTCCCGCTGTGAGAGCAGGGAATTAACGGTCCCAGGTTCGTCGCACCCTCCCGGTACGGCCCCCCCTTCACGGCCCGTCGGGGTTTTCCGTCCCGGTCGGAGTGCCGCTTCATTGTTGCCGTCGCGGGGTATATCATGACGGTGGAGGATGAGGAAACGGAAGACAAATTTGACGACGGGGAATCAGATGAAGACGACGGGAAAAGAATAAAGAGAGGCGAATAAAGGGTAAAGAGGGGGCTATTATCCCCCGCCGACTCCGGCGCTCAAACTCCGGGCCTCTGGATCATCCTGATAACCCTCCAGGTGGATGATAGGGAGACATGAACTGGCCCGGCGTAAGGGTGTCGAAGAACCCTCAACACAAAGAAAGCTTCCCGCCATTGTTGCCCCGCCCCCAGGAGGGGCGGTCGCTTATCAGTTCCGATTACTTTCATCTCACACCCCTCGGTTTAATGAGTGTGTAGTCTAAACCGTTCAGATGATGAGACCGTCTCACCCTGCGGATGGAAAACTGAAACCGGGCATCATTACCTGGAAGGAGGTCCAATGAGTCTCCCTGTCACTCAGCTGCTCTCAATGCATGAAGGCAAAACGCTGGAGTTCAAGCGAGACCTCTCCTCTCCCAGGAATATCCTCAAAACATTGGTTGCATTTGCCAACACAGCCGGGGGACGTCTGTTTATCGGAGTAAAAGATGGTTCAAAGGAGGTTCTGGGGGTTGTAAACCCGCTGGATGAGGAAGAACGGCTGTGCAGCCTTATTGCCGACAACATCGAGCCACGGCTTGTGCCCAATGTGGAACTGATCGCTGTTGAGGACAAAACCCTGCTCTTGGTGGAGGTGTACCCCAGTGGCTCCCGACCTCATTGGATAAAGAAAGAAGGTCCTTTTGATGGTGTATATGTCCGCCTTGGCTCGACGAACCGGAAAGCCGATAAGGAACTGATCGCAGAACTGGAACGGAGCGCTGCAGGAACGGCCTTTGATGAGCTCCCCCTGCCGGAGTTGACCGCAGATGCGCTGGATCTGGCAGCTGCCCGGGCGCTCTTTACAGGGCAGCGAGAGTTGAACGAGAAAGAACTGCTCACCCTGAAACTGCTCGCACCGGTACAGGGGAGGCTTGTCCCGACCGTAGGCGGGATGCTGCTTTTCGGAAGAGATCGCGAGGGGCATTTTCCTGATGCCTGGATACAGTGCGGGCGTTTTGCAGGCACGACAAAGAATGTCATCTTCGACCATACCGAGATTCATGAGCATCTGCCCATCGCCGTCGAGCGTGTTATTGAGTTTATCTAAAAGCATGCGATGAGAGGGGCGGACTTATCGGAGACCCGTCGTCGCGATGTCTGGAGCGTTCCCATGACCATTGTGCGCGAAGCAGTCATCAATGCTATAGTGCATGCCGATTATTCGCAGATCGGTGCGCCTCTGCGGGTTGCCATCTATGACGACCGGGTGGAGATAGAAAATCCGGGCATTCTGCTTCCGGGCATGACCATCGAGGATGTGAGGCAGGGCGTATCTAAAATCCGCAACCGCGTCATCGCCCGTGTGTTTCGGGAACTGGGCCTGATCGAACAATGGGGTAGCGGGTTTCGCCGCATTCTGGACGAGGCAGAGAAGCAGAACCTGCCTGAGCCTGTGCTCGAAGAGATCGGGATGAAAGTTCGGTTTACGGTTTTTCTTGCGGAGAAGATCTCACCCGGAATTAAGCACGAAGCCGTAGAAGAGGCTGAAGAACAAGTGACCGAACAAGTGACCGAACAAGTGACCGAACAAGTGACCGAACAAGTGACCGAACAAGTGACCGAACAAGTGACCGAACAAGTGACCGAACAAGTGACCGAACAAGTGACCGAACAAGTGACCGAAC
>JAHDQM010000057.1 GCA_018433835.1 Methanoculleus sp. | reverse complement strand
TGACGGTGGTCGAGCTCCGTTCCTGCGGAACGTCGCACTCGCACCTATCGGTGCTCAAGCTCGCTGCGCTCGCACTCCGCACCCTTCGGGTGCTCGTGCTCCGGGCGTTCCGCCCATCGCACTCCCCGTCAGCCCCTCCCCGCGTGGCGATAGTCCCACGGAAGCCGTGCTATGTGTAATCATAAGGAATTAGCAGATTTGAAGGGCAGGAGCACGAGCACCGGAGAACGACGTTCCGGCAGGATGCGATGGTTCGTGAGTGCGACTGCCGGGACGGCAGGAGCTTGAGCACTGAAGGTGCAAGGTGCGCAGTCTCCTGCAGTTCCCCGTCCTCTCACCCGGAATCTCTCGACCCTTACCCTCCCACCACCGATCGCTACCCATAAAACCCCTCGCGGCAAACGCCTTCGAATGAAAGTGATGGTCGGGGGGACGTTCGATCCCCTGCATGCCGGGCACCGGAAACTCCTCGCCCGCTCCTTCGAGCTCGCCGGGCCCGACGGGAAGGTGACCATCGGGTTGACGACCGACGAGTTTGCCGGCGCAAAGGTGCACCCCGTCCACACGTATCGGGAACGGCTGGAAAGCATCACGTCTTTTATCCGGGAGCGCGGTTACACTGCCGCATGGATGGTCGAACCGCTCGCCGACCGCTACGGCAGCGCCCTTGACGCGGATTTCGATATCCTCGTCGTCTCCGAGGAGACCTTCCCGGTTGCCGTAGAGATCAACGAGCTCCGGCGAGAGCGCGGAAGAAAAAAGGTGGACCTCCACGAGATCTCGTGCGTCCTCGCCGAAGACGGCCGGCGGATCTCAAGCACCCGGATCTGCCGGGGGGAGATCGACCGGCAGGGGCGCCTGATCAGATGATGTGGTTTGCGATATCGTCCTTGATCAGCCAGTCGCAGTAGAGGCAGTGCAGCCCTTTTGGAAGCACTTCGAACGTGCTCTCCACGGGCTCGTTCGTGTTCGTGATGCAGCCGGGGTTCGGGCACCTGACCACGCCTTTGAGAACCTCCGGGATCTCCACGCCTTTCTTCTCCACGACCTTGTAGTCCCGGATGATGTTGATCTTCGCCTGCGGTGCAAGCAGGGCGATCCGGTCGACCTCCTCCGTGCGGAGCTCCCGGTTCTCTATCTTGACGATGTCCTTCTTCCCCATCCGCTTGCTCTCGACGTTCGTCGCGATGCTCAGGCATTCCCGGGTCGATCCGGTTATGCCGAGTATCCGCAGGACGTTCAGCGCCTCGCCGGCCGTGATATGGTCGATGACGGTGCCGTTCCTGATAGGGCTGACGAGCAAACCCCGTGACGGGTCTTTCGTGCTCATTTCATCACCTCATGGAGGAGCGCCATCCTGATGGGCACGCCGTTGCTTGCCTGCTCGAAGTAGCGCGCATACGGCGTGCGGTCCACCGCCGGGTCGATCTCCCCGGCGCGCGGGAGGGGATGGAGGATCATCAGGCGGTCCTTCACCCCGGCGAGATGGTCGGGGGTGATCCGGTAACTTGACGCGACGTTGTAGTACGATGCCGAGTCCGGGAACCGTTCGCGCTGGATCCTCGTGACGTACAGGACGTCGAGGTCCCGGATCGCCTCCTGCACATCCGAATGCTCGACGACCTCCATGCCGCGCTCCCGGAGTTCGAGGGCTATATTCGCCGGCATCTCGAGCCCCCCGGGCGCGATCGTGTGCAGCGTGACACCGTAGAGGGAGAGGGCGAGCGCCAGCGAGTGCGCGGTCCTGCCGTATCGCAGGTCCCCGAGGAGCCCGACGTCGATCCCGTCGATCGGCATCGACTGCCTGATGGTGTAGAGGTCGAGCAGCGTCTGGCTCGGGTGCTGCCCCGCGCCGTCGCCGGCGTTGATGACCGGGACCGAGGCGAACTCGCTTGCGAGCCTGGCCGCCCCCTCTTTGGGGTGGCGGAGCACGATGGCATCCACGTAGCCGCCCACCACCCGGATGGTGTCTGCGAGCGTCTCTCCCTTGACGATGGAACTTGCCTCCACGGAATCGACGCCGATCGACCGCCCGCCCAGCCGGGCCATGGCCGTCGCAAACGACATCCGCGTGCGGGTGCTGGGCTCGAAGAAGAGAAGAGCCACGAGTTTATCGTCAAGTATCCCGGGCCGATAATCGCCGGTATCAAACTCCTGTGCCCGGTCAAGCAGGTAATCGAGATCCCTGCGTTCAAAATCGCGGATAGAGATAATGTGGTACATCGTGCGGCTACCTTCCGGGACTTTTAATCCGGCGTGCGGGCGCCCGAATTATTCCGCCCCTCTTCTCTCCTGAATAATGATTCACCTCGCACCCACTAAATACCTTTTTTCCGGGTGCGTGGCCTACCCCCACAACAACCTTTGTCACCTTCGCCCGCCCCATACTATTTCAGGAGGAGAACTCATGTCCGAGGAGATTGAAGAGTATGCCCCCGAGGTCTGCTGCCACTGCGGAGGGCTTGGATGCCTGTACTGCAATAAAAAGGGCACCGTGATGGTGCCGCAGCCTTCGCAGAAGTGCAGACACTGCGGCGGAGATTGCTGCATCTACTGCGGTTACACCGGGTGGGAGCGCCCGCTCAAGGAGTAACCTCTTATTTCCGTGCGATCGTGACGTAGCCGCTGTGGGCGACTCTGGTCGACGGGCGGGTCCCCCGTGTGGAGCGCGTCAGTTCCCGTTCAATGCACTCGTAGCAATGGACGTCCCTAAAGAGCGGTCCTGCGGTGTCGAGCGCGACGAACGTGTGCTCGAGGAACGGCGTGTAGCAGGAGAGATAGCCGCCGGGCGAAAGAAGCGAGAAGGCGTGCTCCACGTGTGCCGGCGTTATCGTCAGGTCCAGGTGGACGACGTTGAACTCGCCGGTCGCCGCGAGCATATCGGCCGCGACCACCTCGACGTTCTCAAGGCGGGCGTTCCTGATGTTCTTCTCCGCGAGCCGGGCGAACTCCGGGCGTACCTCGTAGGTCTTCACCTCGCGGGCGATCTTCCCGAAGTAGATTGCGGCAACGCCGCTCCCGGTGCCGGCGTCGAGGACCGCATCGTCGCGGTTCATGCCCGTGTAGGCGATCACGATCCCGATATCCTTCGGGAGCATGGGCGCCCCGCTCCTTTTTGCGTGAACGAAAAAGTCGGTCGGCCGGGGACGAAGGACAGTGAACGGGACGCCGAGGTGGGTCCTGACCTCGTCCCCGGGGTTCATACCCGCGAGGGCCGCCAGATCGATCATCCCCCGGTCGGTGGAGAACTGACCCTCGCCCGCCGTCACGAAGTACTCGCGATTTTCGCCGACGAGCAGGAGACGTTCGCCAATCTCGATCATTGCTGCGCGAGTTTCAGGATCGCTTCGGCGATGTCGCCACGGGTCTCGATGAGCGTCTTCTTTGCAACCTCTTCCGTTACACCGGTCTGAGATGCGACGAGGGCGACGTCGTCGTCGGGGATCTCCGGGACAGCCTCCTCGAACCGGGCCTCCCCCGTGAGCTGGTAGGTGGTGACCCCCTGCATGGTGGTCGCGACGACCTGGGCATCGTCAAAGACGTAGTTCCCCGCGGGCGTGTAGATAACCACCTTCTCCACACCCTCGATCTCCTCCATCTCCATGCCCATCTGCTTCATCATCTGCTTCATCTTTTTCGGGTTCATCTTTCCTGGAAACATTCGGATCCTCTCCCCTGCCGTACTTTTACCGCTACACCGTAATTAAATGCCAGCATCTCCCGGCCGGAGAGCAAGGCTCCCCCGGTGGCGAGGAGCAGGTCATCGGTGGTCACCACCAGCACCTCGTCCCCTGCGCGGATGCCGTCGTCGGCAGCGACGACGTGTTTTGCCATTGCGTTCTTCCCGTCCGCGATGAATGGGGCCACGTCCTCCTGCACCGCCACACGGTAGGCCGGGGGGGCAAGATGGGCGGCAAGCCGCGCCGCTCCGGCCATCCCGAGGGTCAGGCGGCCGTCCTGCGCCCGAACGGTCGCAAGCCTCTCCTTTCCGATGCGCACCTGGCGGATGCGCCCCGTCGTGGAGAACTGGAAGGTGCACTCGTCGGGAAATATCGCTCCCCCCGACCCGGCGCCGAACTGGAAGTCAGCTATCGTCCGGATCCGCCGAAGCGAACTGTCGTTTGAGTATTCGGTTGACACTATCAACAAACTCCTCTTCTGTATCGTGGGGAATGAACGCCCCGGCCGCGATCCGGTGTCCGCCGCCTGCGCCGCCCACCTCCGCCGCAGCCTCGACGAGCGCCTCCTGCAGGTCGACCCCGCGGGCAAGCGCCCACTCGTTCGTCCGCATCGAGACCTTCGTGACTTCCGGCTCGTCCACCATCGCGGCGAGCACCATCATCGGTTTCTTCCAGTTCAGTTTGGAGAGCGCCATGCCCGCACCTATCCCGACGATGGTGTCGGGGAACCGGTCGCCGGTGTGGATGTACTGGAGGTGCGAGAGTTCGGTCACTCCGGTATCGAGGATGTACTGGAGCAGGTCGCGGATGACCGCCCGGTGGTGGGCGAGCATGTACTCCGCGTCGCGGTACGCGGGTCCGCGGTCCCCGCGGCAGATGCTGCCCCCGACCCTAGGTTTCGCCCACCGGCCGCAGGCGTTCAAGAGGGTGGCGTATTCGGAGGCGTTCCGGAGCGGCGTCCGTTCCGGTTCGTCGGGGAAGATATAGGTCTCGGCGAGCAGGCGGTCGGTCTCCCTTCCGTGGGCGATGAGCTGCTGGGCCAGGGCGCTGACGATCGTGCGCCGGTCCTCGAACGGGAGTTCTTCCCAGACGAGCCACCCGCCCCGGGGCGTCTTCAACTCGACACCGAGCCGTTCGAGAAATCGGAGCGCCCCGTTCGTGTTGTTCGAGATCCCGTCGATGTAGGGGTCGTCGCAGTAGCCGAGGCAGACGTGGACCGGGCGGGTGGACGTCCCGTAGCAGTTTAAGTCCCGGTCCTGCACGACGATGTTGCCGTACTCCACGCCGTCCCGGACGATCTCGCGCGCCGGGCCGACCAGCCCGCAGTTCTCCCGGGCCATCATGTCCCCGACGTTCCCGACCACGGCGAGTTTGGCGAGGTCGGTGCTGGTGAGATCGATCGCCTTCGCGACCAGGTAGGCGATGCCGGCGGCGCTCATCCGGGTGATCCCGTGATCGAGGCTGTTGACCTGAGGGTAGGCCGTGCCGCAGGGCTGGCCGACATGGTGGTCGAGGATCAGGACTTCGTCGCTGGAGAGGCCGTGTTCTTCAAGGAGATTCTGCTGACCGGCCCCGAGGTCGGTGAAGAGTTTCAAGGAGTCGTCCTTTTGGACGTGGCGCATCGCCATCGGTTCGAGCTGGCGGACGAAGACGGATCTGACCGCCATGCCCTCGCGGGTGAGCGCCTGCACGAGGATCGACTCCGTGCTGATGCCGTCGGCGTCGATGTGGGAGATGATCGTCACTGAGTCCGCTTCACAGATGATATCTGCTGCTCTCCGCACATCGCTCTCGAGGCTCATCTCCATAGTAGTGCGTCGTGAGTGTCAATAAAGCATGTGAGTGTGGGGGGATCGGGGGGTCAGATGGGTTAGGTAAGTGGGATGTTAAGGTTCAGGTGACTTGAGTCTTGGAATTGCGGTTGCTTGCAGGTGTGGGTCGGGGCGCCGGAGCAACTGTAACGATGAAGAACCCCATACACTGGACCGTGGGAGTATCGCCTTTGGGGGAGGGGCTGACGGGGAGTGCGATGGGCGGAACGCCCGGAGCACGAGCACCCGAAGGGTGCGGAGTGCGAGCGCAGCGAGCTTGAGCACCGATAGGTGCGAGTGCGACGTTCCGCAGGAACGGAGCTCGACCACCGTCA
>JAHDQM010000022.1 GCA_018433835.1 Methanoculleus sp. | reverse complement strand
GGGGGGGGGGGGGGGGGGGGGGGGGGGAGGTATCCCCCCCCCCCCTGTCCCCACCCCCCTCTCGGCGATATCCACCGGAAAGCCGTGCATGGGTGCAGTATCACTGCGGCAGGAAGAATCCAGATGATGTCGGATAGATGTCGGATGTCAAAAACCCAGAACTAGAGAAAAAGGGATATAATACCCATCCAGCCACGTCAATACTTATACCAACGCCCCTTCTCGTCGTACTCCCCCTGCTCCACGCGCGGCGCGCCGGCGCGGCTGCGGAAGAAACTCGCCTTGTAGGCGTAAAGGAACGCCGAGAAGAGCACGATCACGACTGCATAGACGGCTGCGGTGACCCATATCCCCTCGGTCCCGATGAGGGCGAGGATATCCTGCGGCATCATCGCCAGGAGCTCGTCGGGGCTCATGCGGGTGAGCGGTTCGAGTCTGTCTACGAACAGGGCGGTCCAGGCAAAGAGACCGGCAAAGCCGAGCACCGCGAGAACGACGATGTTTACCAGGTAGAAGACGAGGACGCTGCCGAGGTTGTTCATGACGAACTCGATGCTCCGCCGGATCGACTCAAAGACGTTCGTCTCTTCAAAGACTGCCGCGGTATCGTAGAAGAACGTGAAGAAGGCGATCGAGATGAGGACCCCAAAGAGGAGCGGGGCCATGCTTGCGGCGGCGCCGGCGCCCAGGAGCGCGAACGGGATTGCGAGCAGAAAGACCGTCAGGATAACCCCGAAGAAGATGACCAGCGCGGGCAGGAGTATCCGGAAGTAGTAGGTCTTGCCCGACTGCGCGAACTCCCCGGCAGAGAACGTCTCCGCCCTGATGGTGCCGTAGACGCCGCCGGCCAAAAAAGGTATCACGAGGGCCTGCAGGAGTACCAGTGACTCTGCGTAGAAGGCCCCTCCATATACGGGGATGATGAGATCGAGGACCGCGAGAGCGCCCATGACGAGGCCGACCGACCAGAGGACGGGGTGCTGCCGGAGGAGTGCGGCGGCACTGGTGACCGATTCGAGCGTCATGCTCACCGGTTCCTCGGCATGGCGACGATCTCGCGCACCTGCAGGTCGAAGAACGACGCAGTATGTGCCGGGCGGATGACGCAGACGGTATCGGCACCGGTTGCGGTGCCCCCCACCGCGACAACCTCCTCGTCGACGCCGACCGCACCCTGGTCCGCCGCGATGAGGACGCACTCCACCGCGACCTTCAGGCCGACCGCGACGGTGCGCCGCAACGCCTCGGCGATTGCCTCGGTGCGGGAACTCCCGCCGAGTTTCGGCGACCGGGATATCGCGCGCTCGAGCCCGGAGAGCGCGTGCGTGCCGGTGACGATCTTCGCACCCTCCGCACGGAGGGTCTCGGCCGCCTCCTCTGCAAACTCCCACTCGCCGGGTCTCGAGAAACCGACCACGTGGGTAACGACGATCAGTTCAAGGTCCGCTCCCAACATGGCGTCCCGGAAGGCAAGCGCCGTCCGGCCGCTGGTGCTCGCGACCACAATCTTCCGGACGCCGAGTTCCCGCGCCCGTTCGACGGCGAACCGGGCGGCATCGGGAGTGTTCTGTGCGCCCGGGGCGTCGAAGTAGTAGGTATTCCGGGTTACGAAGCCCATGCAGTCATGTTGTCTTTGCTCCTAATTGAATCCCCCGTTCCGGCGGCAGGGAGATCCGCGGGGGAAAAGGGGCGGAACGGTGCGATGCCCGGCGTACCGGCGGCAGCAGGCACAACAACACAGCCCCGGGCCGCGCTGCCGGAGAAAGAAGGTGATAAATGGTGTATGGCCCAACACTACTCTCAACCGAACGGTGCGGTATAGGAGTTGCTCATGATCACACTGGCCATTGCAGGAAAACCCAACTGTGGGAAATCGACGTTTTTCAGGGCGGCGACCCTGGCCCAGGCAGAGATTGCCAATTACCCGTTCACGACCATCGACGCCAACCACGGCGTCGCGTATGTCCGGACAGCCTGCCCCTGCCTGGAGATGCACGTCCCGTGCGAGAACTGCCGGGACGGGTTCAGGTTTGTCCCGGTGGGGCTGATCGACGTGGCGGGCCTCGTCCCCGAGGCGCACCTGGGAAGGGGGCTCGGGAACCAGTTCCTCGACAACCTCCGGCAGGCGGACGCGTTCCTCCAGATCGTCGATGCCAGCGGGGCGACGGACGCCGAAGGGAACCCGGTCGATATCGGCTCGCGCGACCCGATGAAGGATATCGAGTTCCTCCAGTACGAGATGTCGATGTGGATGTACGGGATCCTCTCGCGGAACTGGGCGAAGCTTGTGCGGCAGGCCCAGGCGAGGGATTTCTCTCTCGCGGCGGCAATTGCCGAGGTCTTCGCCGGTCTCGGCATAACGTACGAGCACGTCCGCGACGCTACTGAGGCGGTCGGGGTCGACCTGCGGACCGCCGGGGAGGAGGACCTGATCCGGTTCTGCCGGGAGCTGATGACGATAAGCAAACCTATGCTGATCGTCGGGAACAAGGCCGACCAGGCGCCCAAAGAATGCCTTGACCGGCTCGCAAAGTACGACATCGTCGTTGCGAGCGCGGCGGGCGAACTTGCGCTCCGGATGGCCGCGGAGGGCAAGTTCGTCCGCTACCTCCCCGGCGACCGGAGTTTCACCGAGAACCCGGAGGCGAACCTCAGCGCCGCGCAGCGTGCCGGGCTGCAGAAAGTGGCGGACTTCATGCAGACGTTCGGCGGCACCGGCGTTCAAAAGGCGCTGGATGCCGCGGTTTTCAACCTCCTCGACCGGATCGTTGTCTTCCCGGTCGAGGACGAGCACAAACTCACCGACGGCGAGGGCCGGGTGCTCCCCGACGCGTTCCTCATGAAGCGCGGGTCGACCCCCCGCGACCTTGCCTACCAGGTCCACACCGATATCGGCGAAGGGTTCCTGTATGCCATCGACGCGAAGACCGGGATGCGGGTCAAGGACACCCACGAACTGAAGAACGGCGATATCATCAAGATCGTCAGCGTCCGGAAGTGAGCCGCGGACACGGAAGAGGCCGCCCCCCTCTTCTCCGTGCCCCGGAGGGCGATCCGGCGGCCCGCGCAGGCGGAAACAAATCGGCAGGCATTTATATGGAATTGAGAAATACTCGATCATCATGAGTGGCGAGGTCTATCAGGCGCAGGTCCTCCGGAACTTCTTCGACACCATCACCGGAACGGACAGGAACCTGACCCGGATCTATATGTGCGTGATGAGCCTCGCCAAGATCCGCATGGAATCTCCCGAGAGGATGACGTTCCTCGTGGACCAGCTCCGCAAGTCCAAACAGAAGCGGGAACTCTCGGTCGATATCATCGATTATATGTGCGACGTGGCGCGCGACCTCGAACTTTCCACGGTCCAGACCGCGTTCGGCGTGAAAGACGTCAACACGGTCGCCGACGAGTTCAGCGGGATCAGCCTCGACTCGCTCTGATGTTTTGGGTGCCGGGAGAGGGGTCCGGAGTGCGTGCCGTTTTTCCCCTGAAGAGTTGCGGCTCTCTTTTTTTAGATCTCGGGTGCGCGTTGTGCTTCCCAAGGAACTGGATCTTGAGAAACTCAAAGAGTTTCGAGTGGCAGCGGGCGAAGTGACTGAGAGGGAGATGTCTGGTACACTGGACCGTGGGAGAATCGCCATGGGGGGAACGACGCTCCGCAGAACGACGTCCTGAAAGGACGGAGTTCGAGAAACCCGCAGGGTTTCGAGGCGTGAGCGAAAGCGAACGTGAGCACCGCCAGGTGCGAGGAGCGGAGTTCGAGCACCGAAGGTGCGAAGTGGGGCTGACGGCGAGGGGGGAGACTCCCCTCCCCTGCAACCCCTCCCCCAGACGCGATATCCACTGGAAATCCGTGCATCGGGATGAGCGATGTTCAGAGATGTGGCGCTCTACAGCAACTGAAGTCAAACACCGAAGACGCGACTGACCGGACGTCCGGAGCGTGAACACCACCTATGCGAGTTGCGTAGACGTGAAACTCCCCCGACCTTGCAGAGCCCCCGGGGGAGGGACGCCCCGCGCGTCCCGCTCCCCCTATATCACCGTCGCCTTCCAGCCCCCGTGCCGGTACATCGAGAAGAGTATGCCCGTCTGCAGGATCGCCCCGAAGACCACTGCAATCCAGACCCCCGCAATCCCGATACCGAGGAATTCGGGGAGGATGCAAGCAAGTGGCACCTGGAAGAGGATCATGGAGGTGAGCGTGGCGTACATGGGCTTCTTCGTGTCTCCCGCCCCGTTGAGCGCGAACCCGAGGATGATCGCGACGGCGATGAAGATGTAGAACGGTGCGACCGTCTGCATGTACGAGACGCCGATCTCCGTGCTCGCGCCGCTCGGGTCGAAGACCTCGACGATCGCGGGCGCGGCAAAGTAGAAGATCGCCCCGACGAGCGCCATGAATCCCCCGTTCATGAGCGCGGAGAGCCGGACACCCTCTTCAGCTCGCTCGGGCTTTTTAGCGCCGAGGTTCTGGCCGACGATCACGGCGGTGGCGGTCGCGACCCCGAATCCCGGCATGAGCGCGACCAGCTCGAGCCTTCCCACGATGCCATAGGCGGAGAGGGCTGCCGTGCCGAAGACCGCCACGATTGCCATCATCGCAAGGAACGTCACGCTCCGGAGCCCGGACTGGACGGAGTTCGGAACGGCGACCCGGATCAGCCTCCAGGCGACCGGAAATTCGAACTTCGTCCGGAACGAGAAAGGGATCGGCGTTCTTCCCGAGAGGAGCAGGGCGAACGCTATGGCGAACGCCACGCTCCTGGATATGATGGTGGCATATGCCGCCCCGGCAACGCCGCAGGCGGGGACCGCCCCGTAGCCGAAGATCAGGAGCGGGTCGAGGATGATGTTGAGGACGTTCGCGAGGAACACGAGGAGCATGGGCGTTGTGGCGTCGCCGCAGCTCTGAAACGTTGCGTTGATCACCCAGAGCTCGACCAGCGTCACGCTGCCGGTGAAAAGGACCGTCAGATAAGATGCCCCGAGGACCGCAACAGGCGGTTCGGCGCCGAGGAGGAGAAGCATATCCTCGGCAAAGAGGATGCCCACGACACTGAGGACCAGCGAGAATACGAGCCCGAGGAGCAGGGTGTGCGAGACCCCCTTTGCCACCATATCGTAGTTCCTCGCCCCGTAGTAGCGCGAGACGAAGGCGGTGTTCGCGGTGACGATGCCGATGATGACAGTCATGAGCACCATGACGATCGAGGTGCTCACGGCGACGCCCGCGATAGCCTCCTGTCCCAGCCGGCCGACGAAAAAAAGGTCGACCAGCTCGAGGCCGCTCTGCAGCACGTTCCCGGCCACGATCGGCGCCGCTACCGTTATGAGACCCCGGAAGATGTCGCCTTCGGTCAGTTCGGTCATGTAGCCATTTTTTCTTTATATGAGTCCAGGATCTGGGAGATAAAGCGCTGGTGCTCTTCCAGCGCCTGCTCGTCATTGGGGGAGGTCTCGATCCCGATGGCGTAGAGCAGGACGAGCGCGTTGTCGAGGTCGAGCACGGCGGGGTCCTCGATCTGGTCCGGGCGGAGACGGATGACAAGATTATCGTAGTCCGCCTCCGTGAAGGAGTGCTCGGGGTTAGCCGTCACCCGGGACTCGGCGAAGCCGCCGGCGCGCTCCCGGAGGATCAGGAGGGCGCGCTCCAGCGCGCCGGGGCGCGGGGCGATCGCGTCGAGCCGGGCAAGCGCCTCCGTGCTTTTCTCTGCTGCGTTCTCATAGAGCCCGAACCTATACGTCAGCAGGGACTGTGCGACCAGGTGCCCGGTCTCCTCGTCGATCAGGGCGAGGATCGGCTCAAGCCGGTCGATGTATTCGTTTAACAGCTGTTTCATAGTTTTCTTCTGTAGTTTCGGCGCATTAAACGTTTTTTCTACCCGAACCGCGAGGAGGGTGATTGTCGCCGCGAATACCGTCTGCACAATCGCGCCCGAACTGAACTCGTTGGGCATGATAAAGATGAGAAACGCGAAGAGCGGCGCAAATAGCGAGACGAGGTCCCGCCGCGGTTTGAGGTATGCCTGGTAGCAGAGGATGCACGAGGCGGCTACACATCCTGCGATGCCCGCCCAGTCGGCGTACGGGAAGCCGACAGACGAGAGCAGCAACCCGATACCGATTCCCGAAAACGAGACTGCAGGAACCGCTATCCAGATGCGTGATTTTGATCCGGGTGTGGTGGTGTTTGTCTCCATCGACTATTCTCGGGAATAGTTTGTGCGCCAGGATAAACAGGGTTTCCCTTCGCACCTGCGGTGCTCAAGCTCCGGCTCTGACGACCCGTCGCTTCTGACGGGAACCCCGGTTCCTTCCCGGTCATGAGGCCGGAGGCGAGAGGTCGGGCACGCCGACCTCCACATCCCGGCCGGCGAGAGCCGCCACGCGGGACCGGAGGGTTTCGTTTTCTCTGGCGTATGCGGCCTGCAGCGTCTCCAGCTGGTTCTCCGCCCGGGTCCGCGCGGCAGCCTTTGCCTCGCGCTCCCGCCGCTGTTCTGCGAGCGTGGCTGTGAGGCGATGCTCCTCGATCACGCCCGGGAGCGCGGCGCGGGTCTCCTGCAGTGCTGCCCGCTGCTCCCTGATCTCCCTCTGCCGGTTCAGGACCCGACTCATCCCGGCGGGCAGGGTATCGGGGTCAGAGAAGAGGCGGACCTCGTCCTGGTTTTTGAGGGCAAGGTCGCCCTGCCGGATCATGGCAAGCGTTGCCGGCATCACCGCTTCGGTCAGGCCGACCGGATCCTCTCCGCCGTCCGTGTACGCATCGAAAACCCGGCCTATTGCCCTGGCCGCCGCGCTATCCCCCGCCTTTTCGGCCACCTTCTCGGCTTTCCGGAAGACGTGGACGGCAGGGGTTCGGAGAGATGCAAGATCTCGCCCGGCCTCCTCATCCGCGGCATCAAGTTCCCGAATCCTCTCCTCGATCTCCTCCTTACGGGCGTAGTCCGGGTGCAGCTTGAGGGCGGCGAGATCCTCTTCGGCCTTCCGGATCGCTCCCTCCGCTTCCGCGACCGCCGCCCCAAGGTCCCGCACCTGGCCGGCGGCGGCGGAATACCCCTCACGGGTCCGGGAAAGGGATTCGTACGACTCCCGGATGTCTTTTGTCTGCTGCCGGTCGGCACGCGCCCGGCCGACCGCGTCCGTCATGGTATTTATCTCTCTTCCGAGATCTTTCACGGCGGTGCGCACCTCCTTCATCTCGTCCGGGTAGAAGGAAGAGAGGTACTTCCCCTGCCCTTTGAGTGCCTTGAGCGCGCTCTTCAGGGTCTCGGCGGCGGTTGCGTAGAAGGTCTCCGGGTCGCCGGAAGGCTCGCGGGAAAGGATCTGGGCCATCGATTTCGTGAACCGGGGAAGCGCCTTTCTGGAGATATCCTGGAGCCGGGGATGGACCTCTTCGTCACCTTCGGCCGTCTCCATACGGGCAACCGCCTCCCTGAGATGGGCGAGGGTGCCGCTGATCGCCTCCCGGGACGGGGCCGTTGCACCGGAGAGTTCGCGCCCGATCCCCTCCTCGCGGGCATCGAGCCACGTTGGAAGGTCGTCGAAGGAGAGTTCCAGGTTCTCCTCCGCAGGTTCGGTTCGCCGAAAGAGGTCTCGCAGTTGCTTGAACATGATTCACCCGGTTGTGATGGCCGCCCCTATCATAGTTCCGCTCTCAGTCACTCCCTGCAATCCGCTGCAGCCGTTCCACACCGCGGATCTCCCTGATGACGTCCACCACGGCGGGGGGGACCAGGTACTCCCAGGGTTCGCCGTCGAGCATTCGCTGTCTGATGGCGGTGCCGGAGTGCGTCAGCCGTTCGTACATATCGGGCGACTGGACGTCCACCCCCGCCTCGGCGAAGAGCTGCATGACGAGGGGGTTGCTCGAATAGACCGTATCGAACGGGGGCGTCATTGCCCGGACATGGGCAACCCAGAGGGCGTTGCGCTGGATGTCCTCGATCGGGATGACGTAGAATGGACATTCGAGTTCGGCGAGCGACCGGGTGAGCATCAGCACCCGTTCTCCCGCCGTGAAGGGGTTCTCCACGGTATGAGAGAGCTGGGCGCTCCCCACCCCGATGACGATCTCGTCCGCGGAGCGGGCTATCCGCTCCAGCACCGCCTGGTGCCCGTTGTGGTAGGGCTGGAACCGCCCGATGTAGAAGCCTCTGCTCATTCCCGCCTGCCCCCGTGCGCCACCTGCGCGGCAAACGCGCCTGCCGTGAACCCGGCGTCGATATTCACCACCGTGAGCACCGAGCATGACTGGAGCATGCTCGCAAGCGCCGCCTCGCCGCCGCCCATGTAGCCGTAGCCGGTGCTCACGGGAACACCGATCACCGGGCGGTCGACCAGTCCTGCGACGATCGCCGGGAGCGTTCCCTCCCGCCCGGCGGCCACGATGAAGACATCGGCCGGTATCAGGTCCCTGAGCGCCGAGAAGAGGCGGTGTATCCCCGCCACCCCGACGTCGTATGCGGTCCTGACCTCGCATCCCATCTCCTCGGCGATCAGCCTCGCCTCTTCGGCGACGGGGATGTCCGACGTCCCCGCGGTGAGGATGGCGACGGTCCCTCGTTCGGGGGCGGGCTCGTCTCCCGTCGAGAGGATGACGGCCCGTGCCGCCTCCCGGTGCTCCATCCTGACCTCCGGGGGCAGCCGGGCCCGCAAGGCAACGAGGTGCTCCGGCGAGACCCTCGTCGCGACGCACCGGCCCGCCGCCTTCACCTGCGCGAGCGTGATCTCTGCAAATGTCCCCGGCTCCTTCCCCTCGGCGAGCACCACCTCGGGCACCCCGCAGCGTACGCTCCGCCCGGCATCGATACGGGCCATGCCGTCGATCACCTCGATGCGGAGCCCTTCGAGTGCGCCCGCCGCCTCGTCCTCAGATACCTCGCCGTTACGATACATCCGGAGGATGTCCCTGATGGTGGCATTCGGCAGCATAGTTCGATAACAAAAATAGGGGTGGAAGTATAATATTACTTCATCTCATGTCCTATCTTGCCTACGTCGCAGGGTTCGGCGTTGCCGTCACCGCTTTCCTGTGGCTTCGCGACCTGCGGATCTTTTACCGGACAGGCCTTCCCGGCTACCGGACGGCGGCTTATCGGGGAGTTCTCTATACGGCGCTCGCCCTGCTGGGCTTTTTCGTGACCGCGTATGCCGAAGCGTGGGAGTACCTCGGCCTCGGCCTGGTCCTGTTGGCCCTCTACCTCCAGGGCCGGGTCGACCGGGAGAACGTCTGGCACGGCGAAGGCGCCGCCGAGCGCTTCTTAGGCAGGGCGGAGCGCACAAAAGATAAGGGTTCACGCAAGAGACTTTAGTTCAGGAGAATACCGAATGCTTCAGAAACCACGGGGAACACGGGACTTTTTACCCGACGAGATGGAACGGCGGCGGCTGATCGAGATGCGGATGCGGGAAGCGGCCCGCAGGTGGGGATACCGGGAGGTCAGCACGCCCGATTTCGAGCACCTCGAACTCTTCACGATGAAATCCGGCGAAGGGATCATCCAGGAGATGTACGTCTTCGAGGACAAGGGCGGGAGAATGATGACGCTCCGGCCCGAAGTGACGGCAGCGGTGTTGCGGATGTACGTCAACGAGGGCAAGGTCCTCCCGAAGCCCATCCGCTGGTGCTACTTCGCCGACTGTTTCCGCTACGAGCGGCCGCAGAAAGGCCGTTACCGGCAGTTCTGGCAGTTCGGCGTCGAGCTGATCGGTGCGGACACGGCGAGCGCCGACGCCGAGGTGATCATGCTCGCCGACGATACGCTCCGGTCGACCGGTGTCACCTTCGACCTCCATGTCGGTCACCTCGCGCCGATGAAGCATCTCCTCTCCGATCTCGCCCCCGGCGACCAGCGGGCGATCATGGCCTTCCTCGACAAGCACGATCACGTTGGGCTCGAGGCGGCGCTTGTCGCCAAAGGCCTTACCCACCTCGGCGAGCCCCTTGCCGCCCTCTCGGAGTGCCGCACCGTCCCGGAGGTCCTTGAAGTCGCGGGCGACGTCCCGGAACGCGCGCGGATCGAGGAGACGTTCGCGCTCCTCGACTCCCTGAACATCAGCTACCGGCCGGACTTCGGGATCGCCCGGGGGCTCGACTACTACACGGGGGTGGTCTTTGAGGGGTTCGCTCAAAACCTCGGCGCGGAGAACCAGATCCTCGGCGGCGGCACCTACCGGCTCGCCCACCTCTTCGGCGGCGACGACGTCGCATCCTGTGGGTTCGCCATCGGCTTTGACCGGGTCATGGTCTCGATCGGGGACTTCGAACTCGCGCACGAGCCCGTCGTCGGCGTCGTCTGCACGCCCGAAGGACGGGCGCGGGCGCTCGAGGTCGCCCGGGCCTTCCGGGAGGCGGGAGTCCGGGCCGAAGCCGACCTGATGCAGCGTGGGATGGGCGCCCAGCTATCCCACGCCGCAAAGACCGCGGACTTTGTCGCGGTCCTCGGGAAACGCGAGGTCGAGGCAGGCACGGTGACCCTCAAGAACCTCCACTCCGGCGAGCAGCAGGAGAGGAGTCTTGCGGACGCCATCGCCGAGGTGGCACGCCATGGTGCTCGCTGAAGACCTCGCCAAACAGCAGCGGAGCATCAGCGTCGCGGAGTTCTTCGAGAAGAACAAGCATCTGCTCGGTTTCGACTCCCCGACGCGCGGCGTCATCACCACCATCAAGGAGGCGGTGGACAACGCGCTCGACGCCTGCGAGGAAGCGGAGGTGCTCCCCGACATCTTTGTCGGCATCAGAAAGGTCGATGCCGAGGTCTACCGGATAACGGTCGAGGACAACGGCCCGGGCATTGTGCCGGAGAACGTCCCCCTGGTATTCGGGAAGCTCCTCTACGGGTCCCGGTTCCACCAGATCCGGCAGAGCCGGGGGCAGCAGGGTATCGGGATATCGGCGGCGGTGCTGTATGCGCAGCTCACCACCGGCATCCCGGCACGGGTCACCTCCCGGACGGGGGCAAAGGCGAGAGCCCACCGGTTCGATCTGATGATCAAAACCGAGACCAACGAGCCGGAAGTCGTCAGCCACGAGGAGATCGACTGGGACCGGACGCACGGCACACGGATCGAGATCCAGTTCAAGAGCACCCTTGCCGCGAAGAAGCGGCTGGTGGACTACCTCCGCCTCACCGCGATCGTCAACCCGCACGCCCGGATCACGGCCGATATCGACGGCGAGGTGACGACGTTCGAGCGGGTAACGAGCGAGGTCCCCCCGTGCCCGAAGCCCATCCTCCCCCACCCGCACGGGATCGAGTTCGGGGCCCTGAAAAGAATCGCAGCTGCGAGCACCGCGACCGTCGAGGAGTTCCTCGTCGGCAGTTTCTCCCGGGTCGGGAAGAAGACCGCGGACGAGATGATCGCTCTTGCCAAACTCAAACCGTCCCGGAAGGTGAACAAACTCGAATCTGAAGAACTGAAAAGGCTCCTGGATGCCATGCAGGCCGTGAAGGTCCCGGCCCCGCCTGCGCAGCAGTGCCTCTCCCCCATCGGGGAAGACCTGATCTGCAAGGGGCTCGAGAAGGAGATCCAGCTCGACTTCATCAAGGCCCGCACCCGGCCAAGCACGGTCTACGGCGGGCACTCGTTCATCATCGAGGCGGCGATCGGCTACGGCGGCAAGATCCCACCCGAAGGGAACGCCCAGATCTTTAGGTTCGCAAACCGCGTCCCGCTCCTCTACCAGCAGGGCGCCTGCGCGATCACGAACTGCGTCTCACAGGTGAACTGGAAGAGTTACGGCCTCTCGCAACAGGGTCTTCCCATGGGCCCGGCGCTGATCATGGTCCACGTAGCGTCCACGAACGTCCCCTTCACAAGCGAGAGCAAGGACGCGGTTGCGTCCATCCCGGAGATCGAGCGGGAGGTCGTCCTCGTCCTCCAGGAGCTTGGGCGGGAACTCAAGAGTTACCTCTCCCGGAGGGACAGGAAGAAGCAGCAGGACGACCGCGCCCGGGCTATATGCTCGATCATCCCCGAGATCGCCGCGAAAGTGAGCGAGATCGTGGAACTCCCCCTCGTGGACACCTCCCCGATCGAGGGACAGATCATGCGCAAAGTAGTCGCGAAGAAGCGGACGAGCGACGGGAAGGTCTGTATCGACGTGAACAACTACACCGCACGGGAGGTTGGGTTCGTCCTCTACAACCTCTCGCGCGATGCGGCGGAGGATGCGGAGCCCCGGCCGGATTTCGTGGATAATATCGACGGGGAGTACAACAAGGTCTGGCGATGCCCGCTTCTTGCCCCGGGTGCGGCCTGGCAGGTCGTCTACACGGGGGCGGGCGACGGGTCGCTCGACCTCCGCGGCGTGGAGGATGGCATGAAAGTGGTGGTGGATCTCGATGTCTAGGGAAGAGATGGATGCGCTGGCGCGCGAACGGCTGGTGGGTATCGCCCGCGGGTGGTATGACCAGATGCGGGACGGCATCGTGCCGTTCATCCGGCTGCCGACGCGGACGAAGCGGAATATCGAGTACGACGACGAAAGCGAGGTCTGGAAGTACGGCGAGAAGGAGAGCACCAGGTCGGCGGCGACCGAGAAGAGCGCGGTCCACCTCCTGAAGATGGCCTACGTCATCTGGTTCCTGAAGAAGCAACTCGTGGAGAACCGGTCGTCGACATTGAGAGAACTCTACTACATCTCCGAGGGCTGGAAGAAGGCGAAGTTCGCCGCCCAGGACGAGAGCAACCTCCTCATCGAGGACCTCGAGATCGTCACCGAGGTGCAGCGGGAGGCGTTCCACCTCCGGCCGGAGGAGGACGGCGCCTCGATCTTCGGCCCCCTGCGGCTCCGGGAGACCACCCGGCGCGGCGTGCGGGAGATGCACTGCCAGGAGGACGTCGGGGAGGCGGGCTACCCCATCCCAAACAACGTCGACAGCCTCGACTTCATCGACCACGACGCGAAGTTCGTCATCGCCATCGAGACCGGCGGTATGTACGCCCGTTTGATGGAGAACGGGTTCGACGAGGAGTACGGGGCGATCCTGGTCCACCTCAAGGGGCAGCCGGCGCGGTCCACACGCCGGGTTTTGCGGAAACTCAACGACTCGCTCGGTCTCCCCGTCGTGGTCTTCACCGACGGCGACCCCTGGTCTTACCGTATCTACGCGAGCGTCGCCTACGGCTCGATCAAGAGCGCGCATATGTCTGAACTTCTGGCGACCCCCCAGGCCCAGTTCATCGGCGTGCAGCCCTCCGACATCTCCGACTACAACCTCCCCGCCGATAAACTCACCGAGCAGGATATCAACGCCTTAAAGGCGGAACTGACCGATCCGAGGTTCGCGACCGATTACTGGAGGAACCAGATCAACCTGCAGCTCGATATGAAGCTGAAGTCGGAACAGCAGGCGTTCGCGAGCCGGGGGCTCGACTTCGTGACGAAGGAGTACCTGCCGACGCGGTTGTCGGAGATGGGAGTTATCTGAGGGGTTCCCCGGTAACACTCTCGCTTTTTTAGCCCCGGTTGATTCCCGGCCTCACCCGAACTCCGCGAGCGCCACCACCGGCACCGCCTCCAGGTCGTCGAAGACCACCGGGTAGATCCGCAACGTCCAGGCCTCCTCGAGCAGCCGTCCGTAGGAGAGGTCCACGTCCTCGAGCAGGAAGATGTGCGGGGATCCGCAGAGGAACGCGCGGTGGGTCTCCGCGCCCTCCCCCGGCTCTGCGGGTACGGCAATAGATATGGTATCGATCCCGAACAGTCTGAGGTCCGGGTTCTCCATGCGGAGGAAGCCCGGAACCTCGTGGTGCACCCAGGGGGGCCTCGCCGCGTAGGGGCCCGGGTCGCTTTCCCGGGTCCGGCCGCCGCCGGTCCGGATGAAGAGCGCGCGTGAGTCCCGGATCGCGTCGAGGTGGGGGAGGAGGTCGTAGATCCGGATCGGTTCCGCCCCGGTCTTCGGGACCGCGATGCACCGCGCGGGTTCGAAGACCGCTTCCGGCGCGAGGAGGCCGGAGACCGAGCCCCCGCCCGGGCAGAAGTGCCGGGGGAGGTCGATGTGCGTCCCGGCATGGCTGGAGAAGGTGATCAGGCTCCTCTCCTCTGTGTCGCTCCCTTCGAGGGATTTTGTGGGGGTTATTGCGAGCGGTTCCGTGCCGGGGTAGAGCGGGGTCCTCCGGTTCAGGGGGTACGAGATCGGGATGAGCATATACTTTCCCGTAGGTACTCCCGGAGGTCATGAAGGTTCTGCACGATCGTCTCCACCCCCCGCCGGCCGGCAAAGCGGTTCGGGTCGCCGGGCGGGATCCTCGCGACGAACCGCACATTGGTCTCGTACGCCGCCTGCCAGTCATTCGGGGCGTCGCCGACGAAGAGGGCCTCGCCCGGCGAGGCGCCGGTCTCGTCGAGGATCTCCCTGATGCACTCGGCCTTCGTCTTCGGCGAGCCGTAGATCCGGACGAAGTACTTCGTAAGGTCCCGGCGGCGGGCGATCTCCTGCATCTCCCCCTCCGGGGTTGCGGAGACGATATAGAGCGGAAGCACCCGGGAGCAGTCCCCGAGGAGTTCCTCCGCGCCCTCGACGTACGGCACCGTGAGCATGGCGTCAAAGATCAGCCCGGCATACTCGCCCGCGAGCCGCTCCTCCTGTTCCGCTGTCAATTCTTCACGGAGGATGTTGGCGTAGATGTAACGGAACTTGTCGTACCGGGACATCCCGCCGTTTTCGAGGTGGAAGGCGATGATCTCGTCGAGGTGCTCGGGGGCAAAGGAGAAGATCTTCCGGAAGGCGGCGGTCTTTAGGGGGAGGGATTCGACGACGACGCCGTCGAAGTCGAGGATGAGGGTGGTGAGCATACTGTATACTCATATCGATTGTCGGCTACTAGTACCTAACGGCAGGTGGGAGGCTCGACAGGGGTTCCGCTGGCTACCGCTCACGCTGATTTCGAGAGAGCGTCGCCCAGGTTCCGGTATGCCTGCAGAAGATCCGCCTCCATCGCGGACCAGTTGTATGTCTCAAGAACCGCTTTCCTTCCGTTCGCGCCCATTCTCCGAGCCTCGTTTGGGTGCTCAAAGAGATAGGAGATCGCATCGACAATTTCACTCACGTTCGCCGGGTCGATGAGAATGCCGCAGTCTGCCTTGCCGACGACATTCCGGATCTCCGGCAGGTCGCTTGCAATAACCGGGAGCCCGAGGAGCATATAGTCGAAGAGCTTGTTCGGCAGACCGATGGAGATATTATAATATGCCGGCTGGAAAACGAGGAGGGCAGCCGTACCCTCGTTCAGTTTCTCGTACATCTCCCTGTAGGGGAGAAAGCCGGAGGAGGTGATGAACTCGTTATGGTCGGATCCGTTGACGTGTTCGTCGAGGTCTTCCCGGACGTTTCCGACGAGCGTGAGCGAAACGTCGGGATAGCGCTCCCTGACCCGGGCGACTGCCTGGATGCACTCTCCGACGCCGTGGAAGGAGTGGATGTTTCCCGCCACGAACATGAGTTTCCGGCCGCTCCGGTTGGGGTCATAAGGGATATCGAGGTCGGCGATGGAGTAGTTCGAGAGAATGATCGGCTCAAGCCCCTTCTCCCTGAATCGCGCGGCAACGCTCTCGCTTACGGCGAATGTACTCTCCGCCCGGCGCGCCAGCGCAATCTCCACGCGTGAGACAAGTGCGGACAGCGCCCTCTGCATCAGCGTACCGTTCCGGATTCCGATATCGTACGGGATCTCGCTCGGCCAGTGCTCGTGAATGTCGTAGACGATCCGCTTCCCTTTGAGGAATCCGGCAAGGACCCCGATGAGGAGGGCGTCCGGTTCGTGGCAGTGGTAGACGTCGGCGTCCCGGGCAAGGCATGCCCAAAAAAGCCGGAGAAGCGTGAGGGGGTGGAGGGCGACGGAGTCCGGCCGCTTTACGGTGACGATATCGATGCCGTCGGCGATGCTGCTGCCGCTCCCGTCCGAAGGGGCAATGATCGCAACCTCGTGCTCCTTTGCAAGACTCTTTGCCTCTTTCTGGAATATCCGACCGTCGTTTGGTCCATGGGTGGATGTGAGCATGCAGATTTTCATAGCCGTGTCAGGTGCGGGTTGGTTCCCTGTATTGACTCTTGCGGATGGAGGAGATTCAGTTCGTTCTGCTTAACAATCTGACGGCATGATATATTCTGCTTGCCCTCTCTGTTCAGGTATGTTTTCGCGTATCTGGTATAACGCCCGGGCCATCTCTATATGCACCTCTGGATGGGTGATCAGGTGTTCGATAGCCCTTGCAATCTCAGACAATGAGTGACGCATATACCATGAGACTACCTCTATCGTCGATCCATGAGGACTAACATCTGGTACAGAGCATCGGAGAAGATACCAGAACGTCCTAAGAAATATAAAGGCTCTCATACAAAACTTTAGATCATGATAACCAAGGAAATCGGCAATGTTATCGGGAGAGAAACACATAAAATCGTGGAAACGTTCCAGTGCCATTTTAGTTCAGGGTTTCAGATAAATCGAAAAGAGGTTGCAGGAAGATCAGGACATTGTTATTTTCGATACAACCCCCGAGGGGAATGAGAAACACTTCAGATTTTCGCAAAAACTGCATATGAGTTTGCACAACTATCGATATCAGGCACGAGGTGAAAAGTTATTACAAAATTTCTCTTGATAGGGGCGACGATTTCCGAAAATTTTGGAGGGCCATCAGTCACATATAGCACTATGGAAACATTGAGGAGGTCTATTCCGGATGCCCAGTTTACGTTACTTTCTCTTTCCGCACAGCAGGATATTGCACTTAGCGCAAACGACGATTTAAATGTAGTACCCCAACTAGAGAGTTTTTCCAGCAAGGCTCAGCTGCTGTTTGGAGCCCTACTCTCCCGATTCAAGATCGATCCCTCTTTTTTATTTGGCTCTCAGGTCGTACAGGCCATTCAAGAGTACAAAAATGCTGACGCTGTTATTGACATTTGGGGCATTATTTTTGCAGATCAAATGGGGGGAGGTTTCCTTAGGCGGTTAGGGGAAGGATACCACCTCTTGGTTGGAAAGTTATTCGGTAAACCTGTGATCAAGTATACAGCCGATACCGGCCCCTTCAACTCAAGATGGAACAGATTTTTCGCAAAATTCTTTTTTAGTCGGATAGATCTCATCTTTGCGCGAAGCGAAATTTCCAGGAATCATTTAGTGGAGCTGGGCATCAAAACTCCAATATATGTCTTCCCGGATACCGCATTTTTGTTGCCGATATCAACCACCGTAAAAGCTCATGATCTGATGCCAGCAAGCGCATTGAACAGACCAATCATTGGGATATCCGTCAGCCACACGGTCGAAGGCAAAGAACCTGAAGTAAATCTATACAGTACAATAATGGCTCAAATATGTGACTACTTAGTGGAAAAGCATGGCGCATATATTCTATTAATTCCGAATAACGTCTTTCGTACCACATATGATGATTTGGATGTGGCTAAAAAGATACTCGAACGAGTTCTTGAGAAGAGGAATGTTTTGGTAATATCTGAAAGTTATCCTGCTCAGGAACTAAAGGGAATTATTTCTCAATGTGAGATCATGATTGGTGCCAGATATCATTCAATCGTTGCATCGCTTTCGTTGGGCATTCCTACAATTGCCATTGCTTGGCACCACAAATACCCTGAAATACTGAAGTTGGTGGGGCAGGAGAATTGCATGTGTAATGTTGAAAATCTATCATTTACCCATCTTAAGGAGAAGATTGACAAACTTTGGAACGATCGAAATGAAATACATATGGAAATTACAACTCGGTTACCCAGTGTTAATGATTCTATTCTGTATGGCGGTGAAAAAGTCAAAGAGTTATTGAATGGGCAAAAAAATTTATCTTAATAATTTATCTTTAATTTTAAGCCCTACAGCGAAACACATCATTGTGGGATATCGAAACAGTGCCACAAGGTAAATAAAAGGCCATAGATATTTTCTAGATGAAAAATACGAAGGAAGATAGTACAGCATCTGGCAGCAATCAAGAAATTTCAGATTCTCCAACGGCACATTATACTCCGGAACAGGTTTTCCAAAAAACTTTAGCAAGATGAGTCGAGAGTTGCAGCCTTTTTTGAAATTGTAATTTTGAGCTCTCGATAGCAGTCTTTCATCAATTTCGGCTAGATCAATAACTTTTTTAGATTGGGCACCTCTCAAAAGGCCCTCACCGACATCAGTTCTAGAGATTATCAGCGATTCGCCTGTTTTTTCGGTTTTTAGGAGATCCGGTAGCCACGGATCTCCAAGGGATATGTCTCCCAATTCACAAAGGAGATCTCGACATAAAAGACAGCGTGGAGGCATAAAGTCATAGTGAAACGAGGAGGAGAAACAGATCTTCCGCAAAGTAGATGGTTCACTAGTCCCTCTATTAAAGATTCTTTCTTTACCGTCCCTTAAAGTAATCACAATCTTCCC
Organism: Methanoculleus sp.; assembly: GCA_018433835.1. Classification (GTDB taxonomy): domain Archaea; phylum Halobacteriota; class Methanomicrobia; order Methanomicrobiales; family Methanoculleaceae; genus Methanoculleus. The sequence goes on along the minus strand of JAHDQM010000022.1, from coordinate 83,611 downwards.
AGGCCAGCCTTTCCCTCGATAAGATATGCTCTTAACATCTGTGGTCTGAATTCCATGCTTTTGAAGAAAATATTCAGTGCCGAAATAAGTGACCGAATTTGCACAAAAAATACCAATATGAAAAATAATCCTCTTTTTTAACTTCGCATTAATAATCTCAGCCTTTCTGATCCCATGTATATGACAGGGGAGCCCGACGACGGCATACTTTCCTTCTTCTTCAAGGATACTTTTTAGTCCAACGTTTAGAGGGACAGGACAGTATTTTGACCCTGCGGCAGCAAGAACGTCTTCTTTTGTTCTTGCAATATACACTTCCGGTTCGAGAGGGTTCTGTTCGCTAAACCTCGTTACTAGCGCTCCATCAATGAGCTGCTCATCCAGTAAAAAAAGGAGCAACGATGTGGCAAGACCACCTGAAGCTGAATTATGCCGAATAGCCCGATCTGTAGCGTGGCCCATAAAGATATTAATATAATTTCCAACCGACGCCGTTTTGGGCTGTTTACCAAATAAGGCTAAATTCAAGTCTCTAAAATTGACACTGGATCCAGGGCAGACCTCCATGCATATTCCGCAGTTGATGCATTCTTGATCATCAATTTTAGGGGAATAAATACCTTTTTTCGTATTCAACTCGATCTTTATCGCGGATTTGGGACATAAACTCACACACGTACCGCATCCAGTGCATAATCTACTATCAATCGTATCTATTGATGACATTTATCGGACAACTCCGGCTGAGATCTCCAGTTTGGTACAAGAGTACATCTAATAAATTTCAATCCCCTGTAAATTTTAACCCTCTGATTTCAACTCCCTTAGTAGTATTAACGCCAAGCGCCATACCGTAACTTCAAGATGAAGAGCGCAAGGATCTCAAAAATCTCCGGATCAGGAAGCGGCTGCAGGAGTTCCTTCTCCGGATCGCTCTCAGGTACCATCACTTCCTGCCGCCATCCAATCGCCGGTACACCTCCAGCACCCCCCCGGTTTACACTGCTCCCCACCCGCCCACAGTGCCCCATCCGGAACTGTCAGATCGATCAACCCCGACCGTTTACTTAAACAAGTAGGATGTGAGTAACCTCTCGATCCGATGATCTCTCGCGGTCTCGTCAATGACACTCGTTCGCTGGCCTACGATATAGCCACACTTGTTTCTTCGACACTATCCCGGTTCATACCGAAAGACGAGCATAAAATCCTGTTCTTTTCGGCACCCGATTTCTCCGATAACGCGAGATACGTCTACGACAGAATGCTCGAATCCGGCCTCGATAGAACTCACCAGCTGATCTGGTGCGTCTATTCGCCCGTTCAGGCAAACCACGTCATCCGCCGATCGCGCGAGTATCTCTACCACGCGCTGACGGCAAAATACATCATCAGCACCCATGGAACACCTACCTGGAAGTCCAAAAACCAGATCAGCGTCGAGTTGTGGCACGGCCTCCCGCTAAAGACGATTGGGTATTTTGCCGATATCGGCTACCCGAACGCCGCCGCGAGACTCTCTGCAACATGGAGGCTGCGGAGGTTTGCAAGTTCCGTGGACTATCTCATCACAACCTCGGAATTCGAACGGCTGATCTTCTCTTCAGCCTTTCTGATCGATCCCGGGAGAGTTCTGGTCCGCGGGCAGCCCCGGTGCGATGCCCTTTACAGGCCCCGAGATTCCGGGATAGACGCACTATGCCGTATCCTCAGCCGGGACGATATCGTTGATAAGAGGATTCTACTGTACCTTCCCACTTTCAGGGAATACGATGCCGATGCGAGCCGGAGAGTTCTGGAAGAGATCCTCGCAAGCGAGAAGTTTCGCCGGTTCGTGAAGGACGAGAACCTGCTTTTTGTCTGCAAACCTCATTCTCACGACGAGGGTCTGTTTCAAGCGTATAACAGAGAGCACATCCACATACTCTTAAACGATGACCTCCGGAGAGCCGGTAATACCATCTACGACTTCCTGAACGCCGTCGATATCCTGGTTACCGACTACTCGTCGGTGTACTTCGACTTCCTTCACCTGAACCGGCCCATCGTCTTCCACGTGCCCGACATTGAGGACTACCGGAAGCAGAGGGGTTTTATTCTCGAACCGTTTCGCGACTGGGCGCCGGGGGAGAGCTCTAACAATGTCGATGAACTGATAGGAGCCCTTGCGAGTTCCCTCGCCGATCCAGACAGATGGGAAACCGAGAGAGTCAGGATAAGAAGGCTGACGTTCAGATATGCCGACGACCTTGCATGTGAAAGAGTCTGCAGATTGATCGAGCAGCGCTAGCTTGATCTGGTTGGAGTCGTCGATGAATCTTCCGACGGGGAGGGAGAGACCTGCTCGCACCTCCCGGAGTTTATGCATCCACCGGATGCATCTCCCCGCACATCCCGTCAGGGTAAAAGTCGTGCCCATTTCGGACCACGGTACAGTCAGCACGGCAGAAACCCCACACAGAATTGTTCTGCACGCGGTCCACCAAAGGCCTGCAGGCCGTTTTGGGGAGAACCTCAATAGCCCGAGAGGTTGCCACACGGGGTCAGCAGCCAAATCTTCTTATAACCGGACGATGTGTGTAACCCTCGATAGACCGAATCGGTGTTTCACTTTGATCGGGGTAATCCTAGCAGCAGGGCGTGGACGAAGACTGGGTAGAGATATCGATCTTGAGAAGGTCGGCCCGAAATGCTTGCTTCCTATCGACGGCTACACGCTGCTGGAACGGGTGGTCTCGGATCTGGTATCCTTCGATGTGGATGCAATCACCATCGTCGTCGGATACAAAGCGGAGATGGTACGGAAAGCATGCGTGACACTGGAGAGAAAACACGGGATTCAATTCGATTTAGCTCGTAATGACGCTTACCTGTCAACGAATACGGCCTATTCTCTCCATATCGGGTTAGAGAATACATACGACGACGTTGTCATTTTTAACGGTGATGTGCTGTATGATCATGCCATCCTGAATAATTTATTAGGGATAGACCAGACTGCAATTTCGGTTGACGATACAAAACCGCTCACCGCAGAATCGTTTAAAGTAAAAATAGTGAACGGCCGGATTGAAGAGATGGGAAAAGCCGTCCCGATAGATAAAGCGACCGGAGAGTTCATTGGTATCTCGAAGATCGCCGGAAAGGATCTTTTGGAAGCAAAAAGACTGCTGGAAAGCCTGGTTTCGGACGACCCGAATAACTACTATGATTTCATATACCAGTCCCTATCAAAGAGCGGGAACGTTGCGTACTCATTCACAAATGGGCTAAAATGGACGGAAATCGATGATCTCCACGATCTAAAGTATGCCAGAAGCATTGCGGGCATATGCGCCGGTGCACGGGGGCAGTTTTGATGATATCGAAAGTAGGGGTCATCGGCGCCGGAAGCATGGGTACGGCGGTCGCACAGAGCATCTCTAAGAGGGCCGGAGAAGTAATCATATTCGGAAGGAAACAGGAGGTTGTCGACTCGATCAACAATGACAAATACAATAAGAATTATTTTCCGGGTCTGTATTTGAACCCCAATATCCGTGCAAGGCCGATGATCGATAGACCGGACATCGCGGACTGCAAGGCCGTAATTATCGCCGTGCCCTCCAGCGAAGTTCGATCCGTCGTTAACGCTACCTGTGACGAACTTGCAGGTAAGATCCTTGTCACGGTAGCCAAAGGACTGGAATACCCATCACTAAAAACAATGAGTGAAATTATTCTCGAAGAAACGAACAACCCGGATATAGTCTGTTTCTCAGGGCCAACCTTCGCCGATGAGATTGCCTACGGCCATATTGCCGGTGCTACAATAGGTATTGGTGATAATCCATCGCTGAGAACAACGATGTCGAACCTGTTCGGCGAATTCATTCTGGATTTTTCGGATGATATCAGAGCGGTCGAGTTATGCGGTGTGCTGAAGAACGTATACGCTATTGGAACAGGAATGTGGGATTCGGTTTACAGCAACCATAACGAGCACTACACCTTTTTGAACATGTGTTATAAGGAGATGTGCATCTTTCTAAAGGCGATTTCTTTTGATGAGGATATATTCACGAAATTCTGCTGCTTTGGAGATTTTAATCTGACCGCCAACGTGGATAAAAGCCGCAACCGGACACTGGGGCTGATGGTCGGAAAGAATATAATAAAAACTCCGCATTCAGAGTCCGGTGTAACATTTGAGGGCTCCAAGTCCGTTAAAGGGATAATTGAACTGGCAGACAACCATGGTGTTGATATGCCCATTGCAAAATTTGTTTACGATGTGCTGGGCGGAAATAATAACGTACGGAAATCTGTCGACATCCTCATCAGGAGGTCGTCCTGAAACGATCCCGGCAAGCCTTGAGAGCAGAACCCGGATCCTCCTACAGGGAGGAACCGGCTCAATTCGTCGAGAAGAATAACTCCACTGAGCGCCGCAAGGGTCCGGATCATACGGGCTTTTCCTCGATAACACTCCGGATCTTCTGCTTTCTCCCTTCAAGGGAAAATTCCTTCTCAACTCTGGCTCTTGCCGCCCTGCCCCTGTCGGACTGCAAAGCCTCCGATATCGCCGCCGCCGTCGCTTCCGCATCCCCGTACGGCACCACGAATCCCACATCTCCCACCACCTCCGGGAGAGCGCCCCTATCCGTCACCACGGGGACACACTCGCAGGACATCGCCTCGGCAAGCGCCACGCCGAACGACTCCCGGTAAGAGAGCTGGCAGTAGACCTTTGCCCGGCGATACCACTGCAGGAGTGCGTCTTGAGAAGGGGACGGGAAAATCTCGACGTTCGGCGGGGCATCTCGTTTCAGGTCTTCGATGCTCCCGTCAAGAACGCGGCCGATGATGGCGAACCGGAGGTCCGGGAGGCGTCTTGCGGTGTTGAGGAACGTATCGAGGCCCTTGAGCGTGACGGCGTTCCGGTTGATCTGGCATACCGTGATGACGAGATCGTCTTTTTCCTCTCCCGGGGAGAACTGCGTGCAGTCGATCCCGTTATAGACGACCGCAACGTGGCGGTGATCACCCAGTTCCAGTATCTCCCGCCTGTTGAACTCCGACACCGCGAGGATGTGGTCGGCATTCCGGATGATGTAGTTCACCCGCTTTGTGAGTTTTGGGTCGAGCAGGGCACCGTACCCGATCTCCGGCTCTCTCGCGACCTCGTATCCGCCGATGACGACGATGGTTCTCTTGCCGAGGAGGTTTGCCAGCATTACGGCGAGATACGAGTGGTTGTGGGCGAACCAGGAGTAAGTGAGATCGGCCCAGATGACTCCCCGCAGGATCTCAAACGCTATCAGGAGGGATCGCTTCAGGCCGTTTCCCCCCTGGTAATTGCTGATAACGGCCTCCCGGACCAGGTATTCCTGCCTGAGTATCTCCAGATCGCGTTGTGTAAACGTGGATGAAGAAGGAGACACCAGAAATATTTTCTTTTGCCCTGCTTTTTCTTGCCGCTCCACTTGAGTTCCCCCGGAATCCGCCGGACTGGCTCCTGCAGCCCTGTGCGGTGAGGGCCGTATCTACGTTGGGGGATATATAATTTTCATGGATAAAACCGGAAGTTTGCAACGGAGGCCGCGGGCATCCGATATGGGGAGAGGTGAGATAGCGCGATAGAGACTTATCGCATACTCTCTCGCACAGCAGACCCCGGGACAGAGGGAAGGGCCTTCGACCCCTCTTTTCCAGCCGAGGGCGTACCGCAAACCCTTACCTGGAGCGAGCACCCTTAAGCCCGGTGAGGATCTCCCCGATCAGAACACTGGCGTTTCCATTCCCAAATATGCCCATCTGCCGCGATCCGGGTGAAAGATACCGAATAGCATCGATAATCCTCTCCCTCTCCGCTCCCACGAGCGCGTTCCACCCGGCCTCGACCGTCTCGACCCACTCAGTGTTCTCACGGAGGGTGATGCAGGGCACGCCAAGCATGTAGGCCTCCTTCTGGATGCCGCCCGAGTCGGTGAGGACCTTTTCCGCATGCGCCATCAGGCGGATCATGTCGAGATAGCCAAGCGGCTCGGCGACCCGGACGTTCTCCGGCATCTCCGCAAGGAGGCCGTATTCGCTGAGGTACTTCCGTGTCCGGGGGTGGACCGGGAAGACGACCGGTCTTCCGGCCTCCCCGAGGGCGCCGAGGATGGCGGCCATGTTCTCCCGGTTGTCGGTGTTTGATGGCCGGTGAACGGTGATCACAAGATACTCCCCCGGCCTAACCCCGACCTCTTCGAGGACCCGGGAGCGCTCTTCCGCAAGGGCGCGGTTGTAGTTCATCGCATCAAGCATTACGTCGCCGACGAGGTGAACCCCCCCCGTGATCCCCTCGGCCGCGAGGTTCGCAACAGCGGTCTCCGTCGGGCAGAAGAGGAGGTCCGATGCGTGGTCGGTGAGCACCCGGTTCACCTCCTCGGGCATACGCCTGTCGTTGCTCCGGAGCCCCGCCTCGACGTGAGCGACCGGGATGTGGAGTTTCGCCGCCGCAAGCGCGCCCGCGAGGGTCGAGTTCGTATCGCCGTAGACCAGGACGAGATCCGGGTTCTCCTTCCGGAGAACGTCCTCGATCGCCCCGAGCATCGCCCCGGTCTGGTGGCCGTGTGTCCCGGAGCCGATATTGAGGTTGTAGTCGGGCTTCGGGATGCGGAGTTCCTCGAAGAAGACCTCCGACATGCCGTGGTCGTAGTGCTGACCGGTGTGGACGAGGACCTCCTCGTGATCTTTCCGGAGCTCCCGGGATACGGGAGCGCACTTGATGAACTGCGGCCGGGCGCCGACGATCGATGCGATTTTCATGGTTATTACCGCCCGGGAACGACCTCGTGGCTGTTTTTGTCGCCCCGGCCGATGCCCTTGTAGACGAACCCCGTCCGGATGAACGCGTTCGGGTCGACGACGTTCCGGCCGTCGACGATAACCGGGTGCTCCCGGCCCGAGAGTTCCTTTACCCGCACCGGGTCTAGTGAGGCGTAGTGGTGATGAGCCGTGAAGATCGTGACGACGTCCGCACCTGCGAGTGTCCCATCGAAGTCGTGCGAGACCTCTATCCCCGGGTACTCGTCCACGAACGGGTCATGGACCCTGACCACGGCACCCGCCTCCTCCATCGCCGCGAGGTAGGGCTCTGCCGGGGTGTTCCGGGTGTCGTCGGAGTTCTGGATGAATGCCCACCCGAGGAGCGCGACCTTCGCGCCCTCCGGGGACTTCCCGGCCCGCCTGAGCCCCTCGATGGTCAGGTGGACCATGTGCCGGGGCATGAACTCGTTGATCTTTCGCGCGACGCCGAAGATCGATTCCGCCCCGTGCGGGTACCGGAGGTCGCCGCCGAGAACCTGTGCGCCCCGCTCGAGGTGCCAGGAGTCCTTCGTGAGGCAGTGGCCGCCGACACCGGCGCCCGGCCAGAGTATGGCCCGGGTGATCCCCTCGCCCTTGAGGGAGTCGATCCCCGCCCGAACATCGTAGACGTTGACGCCCATCGCCTCGCAGTGGAGGGCGAGCTGGTTTGCGGCGGCGATCTGGAGGTCGCGGAAGGCGTTCTCGGCGGTCTTCGTTACCTCGGCCGCGGTCGCGGTCATCGGGATGATTTTCCCCGCCGTGAGCACCGGCCGGTAGAGTTCGACCGCACGTCTCGTCGAGACGTCGTCGATCCCGCCGACGATCCGGTCGTGTTCCCGGATATTGCGGAGCAATCGTCCGACCATCACCCGCTCGGGGGCGTGCGCGAGGCAGAACTCCTCGCCGGCGACGAGGCCCGACTCCTCTTCAAGGATCTCGCGGGCCATCCCGGCGGTCGTGCCGGGGGTGACCGTCGACTCGAGCACCACGAGCGTGCCCTCCGAGAGGTGCCCCCCTACCTGCCCGAGCCCCTCGACCAGGGCCGAGAAGTCGGGGATGAGGTCTTTTGGGTCCGCAAAAGGTGTCTGGATGGCGAGGGTCACCGCATCGCACTCCGCGATCTCGGAGAAGTCCGAGGTGCACCGGAACTTCCCCGCGCTGGCGACCTTACCGAGGAGGTCCTCCAGCCCCGGCTCCTCGCCCTTGAGCGGCGACTCACCTCGGTTGAGCATAGCGACCTTGTAGCCCGAGGAGCGAGAATCCCGCTGAAATCCCAGGACGGACTCGAACACGGGTGCGTCCGCAAAGAGCGCCGCGGCGGGAATGCCGACGTAGCCCATTCCGACCACGCCGATCTTCCGGATCGGCCCTCTTCTGTCGATGATCGACTGTAACCTGCTATTCATGAAAGACCATCCTACACCGCAAAACAGCGCGCGACATCCTCGCAGATCTCCATATTCAGCAGTGCCTGCGCGGGACTGACCGGGAACTCCCGTTCCCGGGCGACGCAGCTGAGGAACGTCGAGAGCTCGAGTTTGAGCGGCTCCTGCTTGTTCACGAGCACCTTCTCGATGATGTTCTCCTGCACGTAACGTTCGTCCTCGACCGCATACTGCCCGGGCTTTCGGTGGATGTAGATCTCCTGAGCCATAAAGTCCCCCTCAACGGTGAACTCCTCCTCCTCGATATAGATCATACGAATCTTCTTTGAGGACTTTCTGCTTGCGGAGAGGTAAACCGGTGTTCCGCCGAAGGAGAAAAGGGCGCTGCAGACATCCTCGTTCCCGCTGCCGGCGAGTCGATAGGCCCCGTCCGGGAGGAGGACGTTTCGCATGATATCCACATCGTGGATCATCAGGTCCTCGACGACCGAGGAGCCGCTCACCCGGGAAGAGGCCGGGTTATGCCGCTTCATCTCGATGTAGAGGGGGTGCCGGACGATCTTTTTGATCTCGGGGACGATCGGGTTGAACCGCTCGATGTGCCCGACGCCGACGACGAGGCCGTCGGGGATCTTCCCGATGAGCTGCCTGCTCTCTTCCGCCGTCGCGCAGACGGGCTTTTCGATGAGCAGCGGCACCCCGGCGTCGAGGACCGTTTCCGCAACCCCGAAGTGGTAAGGCGTCGGGACACAGACGCTCACGGCGTCCACGCGCTCAAGCAGGCTCTCAACGGTCGGGGAGGCCGTTGCCCCGAAGGCCCCGGCAAGTTCGCCGGCAGCCTTCAGATTGAGGTCGAACAGGTGGAGCGAGTCCACAGCCTTCAATTCCGAGTATACGCGGGCATGGTTCCTGCCCATCATTCCGACACCGATTACCCCTACGTCCAAGATCTCACCACCGGTAGTACTGTACGTGCCTTTTCCTGGAGTACTGGATATTACAACTATACATTGGCACCGCTCCGCTATGACGTTATCGCGGCCCTCTTTCCGGGGCAGGGACATCCGCCCCGCCGGATCACGGCTGTTTCCCCTGCTTCGGTTCAAAACCAATAAGGTTTTCCACGGCGAAACCAATGTTCGTGTTCCGCCCTTCCGGGTATCTTGCCCGTGTCATGCGCATCGACCCCGTCCAGCGCCAGAGTCTCATCAGCCTCGCCTCGACACTGGGCCTCACCGCGGTCGGGTTCCTCTCCACGATGTTCTTCGCCCATACGGTCGGTCCGTCGATACTGGGCGCATACTTCCTCTTCGTTGCCTACTTCAGCGTATTCAACCTGATAGGAGACGGTGGGTTCGGGGGCGCCGCGGTAAAGCGGATCAGCGAGGGCGAAGACCAGAACGCATTCTTCACCGCGTTCGTCTTCCTCCGGGTGGTGCTGGTTGTCGTCTCGGTGGGCTTTCTCCTTATTGCACAGCCATACCTCACCGACCTCACCTCATCGGGAGTCTTTCCCTGGCTGGTCTTCGCGCTGGTCGTCAGCGTCTTCACGAACATCGCCTCGAACAGCGTCTACGGCACCGGGCAGGTCGGTGTCAATCAGATCGGCGGTTTGCTCAACAACGTGACCCGGGTAGTCGTCCAGGTCTTCGCGGTCGTCCTCGGCTACGGCGTTGCGGGGCTCGCCGGCGGGTTCGTCGCCGGGCTCCTTGCAGGAGGGCTCTTCACCTTCCGTTTCCTGGATCTCTCGCTCGCGCCGTTTGCCCGCTCCCATATCTCCAGCCTCTTTGCCTTCTCGTTCTGGACGTTCCTCGGCGCGGGCGGTTACCTCGTCTTCTCATACGCCGACACCATCCTGATCGGCTACTTCCTGACCGAGGCAGACGTCGGCATCTATCGCGTGGCGCTCCAGCTCACCTCTATTGCGACGTTCATCACGGTAGCGCTCCGTACCACCCTCTACCCGAAGGTCAGTTACTGGGGGAAAAAGGACGACCTCTCTTCGGTGGAGAACGCGCTCGCCCGTGCCATCACCTACTCGCTCCTGCTCGCGGTTCCTGTCGTTGCCGGGGGCTGGCTCCTCGGCGAACGCCTCCTCTACTTCTTCTACGGGGCGTCGTTCTCCGCCGGCGCATCGGCTCTCACGCTGCTCCTGCTCGTCCAGGTGGCCCACGTCTTCATGTTCCTCCAGACGATGTGCTTGAACGCCCTCGACCGACCGAAAGACTCATTCCGGGTGACGGCAATCGCGGTTACCGTCAACATCGGCTTGAATGTCCTCCTCATTCCGGCCTACGGCATCTTCGGGGCGTCGGCGGCCACGCTCGCCACCATGGTGCTGAACGCGGCGCTCGCCAACCGCGCCCTCTCCCGGAGCATCCGCGTGCGGATAGAGCCCCGCGCCGTGGGCAACATCGTCCTTGCCGCGCTCGTGATGGGCACCGTCGTCACGGCTTACTCATATCTCGTACCACTCACGAACGTCTTTGTCGTTCTCGGGGCGGTCGCACTCGGGGGGCTGGTCTATCTCCTGGTTCTCCTCAAAATCGATCGGGGTATACACGACGAACTGAAGGAACTGACCCAAAAACTTGGCATCCCCTGGCCCGACGCGCTCTGAACACGACAAGACGCACGGATGGTGGGGTTCAACGTCGCCCCCATGATGCGAAACCCCGGGAGTCAGGCACCGAAAGCCCCACCCGGTACCACCGGGGAAAAGAGAACCTGCCCTAGTGCTCGATCTTCTTGATGTGCTCGATGGCGTTCTCCGCCAGTCTCTCCCGTTCCTGCAGCTCGGCGACGTCCCGTATCGCCTCGAGCATGTGGACGGAGTCTTCGAGGAAACTCAGGATATCGGCAGGGTAGAGATCGATCCCGTATTCATCAAGGAGATGAGAGCTGATCTGGCGATGATCGAGCCCCATCTCCCGGAACTCGATGATGGTGAGGGTGAACTTCCTCTCCGGGCACCCGCAGAAGGGTGCGTTCTTGCATTTGCAGTCCATGAAGTCGCGGAAAAAGGCAAGGAGCTGCTCCTGCATCCGGCGGTCGAGGTTCTCGAAGTTGATCGCCTTCCCGAGCGACTCCAGGAACGCGCCCGAGAAGACATGGTCCGGGAGCCGGAACCCTGCAGCCCGTTCCAGCTTCCGTGCCGCCCGGAACCGGGCCTTATTCGCAATCAAGACGCCTCGCCGGGCTCCTCGTCGAACTTCGCGAGCGACTTCATGGCATTGCTCATGGTCTCGACCTCGATGAGCCATTCGTCGAAGAGGCCGAGGTTCTCCGCGTCGTCTTTGATGTACTTCGCGCAGCAGGTGGCGCCGTCGACCACGGCGGCCCCGATATTCGCCGCAACCTCGAGCGCCTCCTCGAGGTTCTCCTCGTCGATGCCCCGGCCTTTCTTCACGAGCGTCTTGATGTCCTTGTCGAACCCGCCCTCGAGATACTTCCGGCAGGCGGTGAAGAGCACCAGCAGCGAGAGCTGGAGCGATCCGATGATATCCTCAAGTTCTCCCTCGGGAAGCCCGGTCATGACGATAAGCTCCACATCGTCGAGTTTCTCGACGGCTTCCTCCTTCGTGAACCGGCCGTTCTGGTAGAGGCGGATGATCTTCAAGGCCGAGAGGGTGATGTCCTCAGTGAAACCGTAGAGCATCTGCTCGCCTTCGGAGGCCTCTTCGCCTTCGGCGGGCTCGAAACTCGCGTCCTCCAGCGTCTTGATCCAGTTGTCCCAGCGCTCCTGATTATAAAAAATATAGAAGAGTTTCATGGGTTCTGCCTGTTTGGCACTCGCTTTCTTCGCCATATCAGTACTCATTCGGAGTGCCTCTGTTAAAAATCATTTGCTCTTTGTGCAGAAGGCTTAAATTGGCACGATTCGCGAACATTCATCTAGGACGAACGAGCATATGAAGAGCAGATGGCGAGAGTTCGCGGGCTTGATGCACTCCTGAAATCTTACGAACCCATTGCGGTCGCGCTCTCCGGGGGAACGGACAGTTCGGTCCTGCTGGCCGACGCACGTCGGCACAGGGTCCGGGCGATCGGTATCAGCGTCGATACCGGCCTTAACCCGCCGGGGGAACTCGCGGCGGCGCGGGAACTCTCGGAGCGCCTGGGTGTCCCGCACGTCGTGATACCGCTCGATATGCTCGATATCCCTGCGGTCCGGGAGAACCGGCCGGACCGGTGCTACGTCTGCAAGCGGGCGATGATGGAGGCGGTCGTGGCGGAGGCAGAGCGGCGGGGGTGCCGGACGGTGGTCGACGGGACCCACGCCGGCGACCGGCCCACGACGAGACCCGGGATGCGGGCGCTGTCCGAGCTCGGGATCAGGAGCCCGTTCGCCGAGTGCGGTATGGGGAAGGAGGATATCGAGGCTCTCGCGGAGGAACTGGGAGTGCCTGTCCGTCCGCCCTCCGCGTGCCTCGCGACCCGCATCCCCACCGGCGAGCCGGTCACCCGGGAGTGCCTCGCGCTCGTCGCGGCCGCCGAAGCCCTCCTCGCGCAGGAGATCCCGGGGACCATACGGGTCCGGTGCACCGGGGGGCACGCCCGGGCTTCCATCGAGGCCGACCCGGCACACCGCCGGAGACTCGAGGAACTGCTCGGTGCGGTGAAGGAACTCGGATTCGAGGACGTGGCGATCGCTTCCGGGGGCTACCGGGAAGGAGGTGCGGATTCGTGGAAGCGGTGATGGTCAGGTACGGCGAGATCTTCCTCAAGAGCGAAACGGTGAAACGACGGTTCATATCGATAATGAAGGGGAACATCAGCCTCGCGCTGGAGGCCGAGGGACTCGCCCACCGCATCGAGACCCCCCGGGGACGGGTCCTGATCTACGGCGACGAAACCCGGCAGATCGCCGCGGCGGCCGCGAGGACCTTCGGGGTGGTGAGCGCCAGCGTCTGCACGATGACCACGGCCGATATCGAAGGGATCGCGGCCGCGGCCGTCGAGCACGCAGAGCGGCGTCTCCTACCGGGGATGTCGTTTGCGGTCCGGGCGCGGCGGTCGGGTGTTGCAGGGTTCAACAGCCAGGAACTCGCGGCTGCGGTAGGAGCGGCCGTTCTCGACCGGATACCGGAGGCGAGGGTAGACCTGACGGCGCCCGACTACGAGGTCTTCGTGGAAGCCCGGGAGTTCGGCGGCCTCGTCTACGACGAGAAGATCGCCGGACCGGGCGGACTCCCCTACGGGACGCAGGACGAGGTGATGGCCCTCCTTTCGGCGGGGATCGACTCGCCGGTTGCGTCGTGGCTGATGATGCGCCGGGGATGCCTGATGGTGCACGTCCACATGAAGAGCGGCCGGTTCGGGGGGGCGGACGAGGAGAAGAACGTCCTGCAGAACCATGCCCGGCTCTCCCGCTGGGTTCCGGGACACCTTCTCGACCTCCTCGTCGTGGATATGGAGCCGTTCTTTGAGGTGATCACGGCCCTGAAGGAGCCTCGCTACCGGTGCATCCTCTGCAAGCGGTTCATGCTCCGGGTGGCGGGGATCCTTGCAGGAGAGCGCGGTGCCTACGCCCTCGTCAACGGCGACAACCTGGGGCAGGTGGCCTCTCAGACGCTGGCGAACATGGTGGTGATCGCCCCGGCGACGTCCGTTCCGGTGCTCCGGCCGCTGATCGGGTTCGACAAGGAGGAAGTCGTCGACCGCGCCCGCGCCATCGGGACGTTCGAGGCACATCCGGGGAGCATCGGATGCACGGTCGCCCCCCGCTACCCCTCGACGGCGGCACCCGCGGCGACGATCATGAAACTCGAAGAGGAGATCGATGCGGAGAGCCTCGCGGAACGGGCGGTGGGGACGGTGCGGCGGTTCCGCGCGAAGAATGGGGTGGTTGAGGAGGTTGGGTGAGAAATTGGATGCAACTCCAGCTGATGACATTCGTACTCCGTGTGAGCGCAGAGCACCGTTCCCAAAACTTTGTGGCCTTTTGAACCTCTGAAATCTGCACAGGCAGGTGCTTGAGTCCCTGCGCTTTGCCGGTCGTGCTTCTAAACCCTGGGGCCCTCACACATCCTTTGCTCGTTTATACTCATTGCACGGATTTCGAGGGGATATCGCCACGCGGGGGTGGGGCTGACGGGGAGGGGGGCGCGCCCCCCTCCCCTGTCTTTACCACATAAGAGAATATCCGTAGCCCCCACCCCACCCGGCCTCCGGCCTCCTCCCCCGCCCCTTGGGGCGGGGGCAGTGCGTGGCGATACCCCCACGGTCCACTGTACCGGGCTTTGCCCTGTTTTTGCCTATAGTGGGTTACGCGAGCGAATGGTACTTGCGAACTCACCCGGAGAGTTCAGGTACACGATAGATCGGACACCGCCCCGGCCCGCACGAATCCGCTTAAAAAGAGAATTCCGAGGATTCCCTCAGAGAATATTCAGCCCATTATCCCGCGCAATCCCGACAAACGACTCCCCGACGTGCCGGATCTGCTTCTCCATCAGCCCGAAGGTATTGAACTTCCAGACCCTGGTGGAGCCGGGGATGACACCGGTGATTCCCCGCTTCTTTAAGTCGCTCGAGAGGAAAAAACCGCGCTTCTTGTGCTGCTGCGCCACTTTATCGAAGGACTCGCGGGTGTCGATCCGGGTCAGGGTGTGCTGTCTCGGGTAGTCGGAGAGCACCTTCGTTCCCTCGATGGAGAGGAGGGCGTCCACGACCGCCTGCGAATGCGCCACCTCGGTCTCCCAGTGCTGCACCCGCTCCCTGACATGGGGGAACGAGGCCATCATGCCGACGACGGTGACGCCCATCAGGGTGCAGCCCATCATCTCCACCTCCTTTACCCCGAACGTCCGGCCGGTCACGTCCCCTTTCGCCTGCGTCGTCCGGAATACCCGCTCCGCGTGCTCGTTCGTCGTTGCGAGGACGCCCGAGGGCGCCGGGGCCGCCATGCTCTTGTGGCCCGACCCGACCACGAAGTCGGCACCGAGCGCTTTGCCGTCGACGGGCATGATCCCGACCGAGTAGGCCCCGTTGACGAGGACCGGGATGTCGTACTGGTGGGCGACCTTTATGATGCCCGCGACGTCGTGGACGTTCCCGAACTGGTAGTCGACGTGGTCGATAAAGAGCAGGGGCGGCGTTTTCGAGAACTCCCGGATCACCGCCTCGATCTTCTCCGCGGCGGCATCGGGGGTGATGTGATTCGCCGTGTCCTTCGGAATCTCCAGCGGGATCCCGCCCGCTTCCTCGACCGCCATGAACTCGGTGTAGTGGGCAAGCGCCGTCACGATGACCGGGTCGCCTTTCTCCACGTAGGTGCTCGCGACCGCCTGGAACCCCCGGCGCGCTCCCGGCACCACCCGCACCGCGTCCATATTCAGCCACGCGGCAAGGTCCGCGTGGAACTGCGCTATGGGGGGTTTCTGGATGTAGTCGAGCCTGAAGGGGCTCCGGCAGTTGTCGCAGACCGAGTAGCCGTCGCCGAAGGATATCGCCGCCTTCATGGCATCGGCGGTGAGCCGCCCGCCCGCCTGGATGGGGTCGATGTTGATGTACATCTCCTCGACGTCGCGGGATTCGATATCGACTGCGCACTTCACCGGATCAACTCCTCTTCGAGGATTGTAATCTGCCGCTTCACCTTCGCGAGGGTGGTTGCGGCGCGCTCCCGCTGCATATCATCAAGGTCGTGCTCGGGAGCGGTCTCCCGGAGCAGGAACCGGAGGTCGGAGAGGAGGAAGAGCGCCTGAAAAACTGCATCAACGGCTCTTTTTGACACGAGATCACCATACAAATATCAGTGAGGATATATTAGATTAAGCGTATTATGGACACCGGCCCGGTGCCGGATACATTCACGCCACGCAGATCAGGCATTTATACTCAAGGGACACGGAGACTAATTGGGCATGAAGATCGTTCACCTGGCAGACACGCATCTCGGTTTATCGGCTTTTAACCGGGTCGATCCGGATACCGGGATGAACCTGCGCGAACAGCTCATCTACGACAACTTCCTTGCCGCCGTCGACCGGGTCGTGGCCTTACGGCCTGATGCGCTCGTCCATGCGGGCGACCTCTTCCACCAGGTCAAGCCGAAGACCCGCGCCTACACGACGGCGCTCGATGCCCTCTCCCGCCTGCATGATGCGGGGATCCCGGTGCTCGTGGTCGCGGGCAACCACAGCATGGCCAAGACCCGGTACACGGCATCGCCGTTCGAGGTGCTCGAACGGGGAGGCTACGCTGCAGGCGACCTCTACGTCGCCCACCACAACCGCTACCGGCGAGTCGAACTGGGGGATGTCGTCTTCCACCTGATACCGAATATGATCGAAGCGGAAGGCTACCGGAGGGCATTCGAGGGGATCGAGTTCTCCTCAGGCACAAACGTGCTCGTTACCCACGGCCTTGCGAGCATCCTGAAAGATCGAAGGCTGCACACTGTTGCCGAGCACGAACTGGACGCGACCATCCTCTCCGACCGGTTCGACTACATCGCGCTCGGCCACTTCCACGGTCAGGTGCAGGTCGCCGACAACGCCTGGTACAGCGGGTCGCTCGAATACTGCAACTACGGGGAGATCGCGGAGAAGAAGGGAGGCCTCGCCGTGGACCTCGCGTCCGGGGAGGTCGCGCATATCGCCCTCCCGCACACCCCCATGTTCAGCCTCGGCCGGATCAACTGCGACGGGCTCTCGGCGCGGGAGGTCGTGGACTGCATTCTCGATGCGGCCGAAAATCATGCGAAGAAGATCTACCAGGCGATCTGTCAGGTCACGCTTGATGGGATACGCCGCGAAACGCTCCGCGCACTCGACCAGAAGGCGCTCCAGGATATCCGGGGCCGGGCGCTGGACCTCAAACTGCAGGTGCTGGCCGTCGACGACCCATCCCGCATCTTTTACGAAGACTCGCTCGTCGGGGTGGACTACGTCGCCGAGTTCGAGCGTTTCGTGGAGAGGGAGCACCTCGCCCCCGGCGAGGAGGAGTTCGTGAAGAGGACGGGGACTGCGGTCCTCCGGTCGGTCATCGCACGCCGTAAAGAGGGAGAGAGTGCTGCTGAATAAACTCCGGATGCGGAACTTCAAACGCTTCCGCGACCAGGAGATCGTGTTCCAGGACGGCGTCACGGGCATCGTCGGGAACAACGGGACAGGCAAGAGCAGCATCGTCTCCGCCGTCCTCTTCGCCCTCTACGGGCTCCAGGGGACCGGGCTTGACGGGAACTACATCGTCAGTTCCTTTGCAGGGCCGCAGGACGTCTGCGAGGTCCGTCTGGACTTCCTGGTCGGCGGCAACGAGTATGCCGTCGTCCGCAGGTTCAAACGCCGCTCCTCCTCGACCCTCCACGAAGCAAACCTCTACCTGAACCAGAAACTACTCGCAAGCAGTGTCCAGAAGGTGGGGCAGGAGGTGCAGCGGATCGTCGGCATGGGCCCGGGGGACTTCCGGAACACCATCTACGCCGGGCAGAAGGAACTCCTCGCCCTGATCGAGAGCCGGGCCGGGTCCCGGAAGGACTGGTTCATGCAGGTGCTGGGCATCGATTACCTCAAGAAAGACAGCATGGACGAACTCAAGTCGGTCGTCGATGCCCGGGAAGGAGTCTACCGGGAGCTCTCCGGCCGGCTCCAGGAACTGGATGCCGACGGGATTCGCGGCCGCCTCGTGGCGCTCCGTGCGGGGCTTGCCGGTGCACAAGAAGAGTCGGAGAGGGCCGCGGCCGCCGAGAAGAGCGTCGGGGAGGTGCTCGAGCATGCGCGGCAGGAGCGCGACCGGCTGCTCTCCGCCCGCGATCGCCACCTGCACCTCGCACGGGAGGAGGAGGTGCTCGCGGGCGAGATTGCCCGGCTCCGCACCGAGTGCCGGGAGGGGGAGGAGGAGATCGCAGAGCGGCAGCGGCTGCAGGCCGACCTCGAAGAACTCGCCCTCCTCGCCGACTGTTACGAGCCCCTGAAAGCGGAGGTTGCCGCGATGGCGGAGGATAAGGCGCTCGCCGACCGGCTGGCCCTCGAAGCGAACGCCGCGGACGAGCAGGTCAGGGAGCACGGCGAACGCCGCGCGAAGGCTGAAACCGAACTCGCCGCACTTGCAGAGGACGAGTCGGCGGTTGCCTGCCTGACCCGTGACGTCGCGGAGTGGCAGGCCCTCCGCGACCGTATTGCGGCAATGAAGGTGCTCCAGCCGGAGTACGACGCCCTCCGTGAAGAACTCGCCCGCATGGACGAGCGGTTTTCCCAGACGGAGCGGCGCGTCAGGGAGAACCGGACCGAGATCGAGGAGGTCGAGGAGAAGGCCCGCCGCCTTCATGCCCTCGAGGCCGAGACCGGGGATTACGAGACTCTCCGGGCCCGTGAAGAGGTGCTTCTTGCAGCCCAGGAACATGCACGGCAGGAAGAGCGGTGCCTGCGGGAAGTCGACGCCGCATCCGAAGAGATGAGCCTGCTCGAGAGCGAGATTGCCGGCCTTGCCCGCCAGCTTGCCGGGATGGGCACCATCGAGGAGGAGATCGAGTCAACCGAGAGCCGGAAGGATTACCTGACCTCCCGGATCAGCGCCTGCGCCGAACGGCAGGAGGCGATCCGGGAGGAGATCCGGAGGCTGGCCGAACACCGGGCGGAGGTCCTCGCCGCGGGTCCGGAAGGGTCCTGCCCGACGTGCCACCAGAGCCTCGGCGAGCACTACGGGGAACTGGTCGGCGACCTTGCAGCCGCCACCGCGTCGATGCAGAAGACGCTCGCCGGTCTTGAGCACGAGCATACGAGGGCGGCCGCAGACCGCCAGAGCCTCGGCGCCGCACTGAAGGGTCTTTACGGGCAGCGCACCTCCTCTCAGCGCTTAAAAGAGCAGCACGCGCTTTATTCGTCCCGGTACGAGCAGAGCGCAGGTGTCGTGCAGCGGTGGCAGGCCGAAGCGGAGGAGCACCGCGCCGCGATGCGGGCGCTCGGCGTGGAGGAGTACGACCCGGCGGCGCACGCCGCTCTCAAGGAGCGGATCCGCGCTCTCGCGGAGATGCGCGCCGCGGCCGACACCCTCCGGGGCGAGTGCAGCCGTCTCCCCGTTCTCCAGGAGGAGCGGCAGCGGCTCATCGGCGATGTCGAGGATTACCTCGCCCGCAAAGGGGAGGTCGAAGCGAAGGTCTCGCGGCTCGGGTTCGACCCGGAGATCCGGCAGCGCCTGGAGGCAGAGGCAGAGGTGCTTGAGGCGTCGTACCGCGCGTATGCGGAGGCACAGGCCCGGCTCGTGCGGCGGCCGGCGCTGGAGGAGGAGTTGAAGGCCGTCTCCGCAAAGGTCGAAAGGCTCCGGGAGAAACTGCAGGCCGCGAGAGACGAGCTCGCCTGCCTCTCGTGGGACCCGGAACGATTCGCGAGCCTCACCGAGGAATACGACCGGGCTGATGCGGCGCACCGGAAAGCGCTTGAACTCCGCGTCCGCCTCGAGGAAGTCCCGCGGCTGCTCGAGGGGCTCGAGGCGAAGCGGGACCTCCTCGCGAACCGGGAGAGCGAACTGCTCCGGGTCAGGAAGGCCATCGAGGATCTCGGCTTTGGCGAAGGGATGGTCGCGGCAGCACAGGAGGCGCTCGCGGTCTGCGAGAGGGATCTCGCGGCGGCACGGGAGCAGAGGTATGCCGTCGCCGCCCGGATAAGCAGCCTGAAGGCGGATATCGAAGAGGAGGCCGGAAGGCTCTCCCGATCGGAGGGGCTCGCCCGGCAGCAGGAGGCGCTCATCGAGGAGATCGGGCGCCTTAAACTGACCAGGTCGCTCATCAAGGATTACACGGACTACCTCCTCCAGGTGGTCAGGGACCGGATCGAGGAGGAGGCGGGGAGGGTGCTCGCCGAGATCACCGACGGGCGGTACGGCACCGTGATGCTGGACGACGACTTCACCGTCCTCGTCCACGACATGGGAGACGATTACCCGGCCGACCGGTTCAGCGGCGGGGAACAGGACGATATCGCCATCGCGCTCCGGGTAGCCCTCTCCCGGTTCCTTGCCGAGGTGAACGAGGTGCACGACTCCACGTTCCTGATCTTTGACGAAATCTTCGGGAGCCAGGACGAAGGGCGGCGAAATAACCTCCTGCGGGCGCTTCGGACTCAGGAGGCGCATTTCCCCCAGATCCTCCTCATATCCCACATCACCGAGGTCCAGGACGAGTTCTCGACGACACTCATGGTCGAGATGGGCGCCGACCAGGCAAGCAGGGTCAGGGAGTTTGAATAATGGACCAGAAGGCCGTTTATCGGGACGCGATCCGGCGGGTCACGGGGAGGATCCGGGAGGCCGCCCCGGAGAATCTTGCCGGGCGGTTCGCAGTCGCCGGCGGGTTTGACGCGGCGTCGTATCGCCACTGCCGCCCCGAGTTCGGCGGGGCCGTCTGCGCGGTGGACGGGAGCAACACCATTGTCCTCGATGCAGGCGGTTTTGCCGTTGCCGCCGTCCGGGCATCGGTCAGCGCGTATGCCGGCGGCACGCGCCTCTGCCGCCGGACGACACCCCTGCACATCGTCACGGTCAACCCGGGGGCCGGGAACGAGGATTTCGACGCACTTTTCCATGACTGTTTCCACTGCTCCCCGAAGGCGCACCTCGACCACGACGACCCTATCCGGAACACCGCCGTCATACGGGATACCCTGGAGTTCTGGGCGGCGACGGAGATGGCTATGGAACTCGATACCGGCGACCTCATCGTCCTCGACGGCACGCTCCAGGTCCGCCACGCAAGCCACGACGAGGTCGTCGAGAACCTCTTGAACCTCTGCAACCTCCGGGGCGTGCTCATCGCCGCGGTGACGAAACGGACGTCGCTTACCTGGGGCGGGGGGCACCCCATCGTCCCGGCGGCGGAAGGGCTCGCCCGTGACCTTGGCATCCCCGGGCCCTGGTACCTCTGCGTCTCCGCCGCCGAAGACCTGATCGACCGCCGGGAGACACGTCCCTGGAAGCAGCGGGGCGAGCAGTACGTCGCGCGGCTGCACCCGCGAGCGCAGCGGGCGTTCAAGGTGGAGATCCCCAAGTATTACAGCCCGGAAATGGTCGAAAAGGTCTTCTCCGCGCTCGCCTTCTTTGCCGACGACGGGAGGGTCACGGGCTACCCCTACCCGCTCCTCGACGCCCACCTCACCACCAAGATCGGGAGGGATGCGGTCGACCAGGTCCGCCAGGACATCATTCGGGAGATGGACCTGCTCGGCATGAGCCTTGCCGACTATACCGGCATCTTTGGAGACTACCATGACGAGTTTGATCGATATTGACGGCGACGACGCCTCGAAATACCGCCTGATCGGGGACCGGGTGCTCAGCTACCGGTTTGCCGTCCCCCACGACGAGGAACTCTACCTCGGGGACATCCTGAAGATCACCGATAACGTCAAAGGGCTGACGTTCTTTGCCAAGGTGAGCGACCTCCTCCACGACTGTAATTTCTCCGACCCGAACTGGGATACCCGCCCCCACACCGAGCACTTCTACGGGATAGGGGAAGACGTCTTCATCCTCGTCGAGGCGATGCCGCTCGGGTACGTGACCGAAGACGGCACCTTCCGGAAACCGCGGACGATCCCGGCGAAGTTCTCCCGCGTGGAGCGGCCGGAGTCCCGTGACTTTGTGTTCCTGCGGCAGGTGATGGGCGAGATCGAGGTCGGCGTGATGAAGACCGGCCAGGGCGTCTTAAAAGACGTGAAGGTGGCGCTTCATTCGGCGGTGATGCGACAGCACATGGGTGTCTTTGCGACGACGGGCATGGGGAAGAGCAACTTCATGAAGGTCTTCTGCGCGTCCTGCATGCAGGCCCGGCAGTTCGGGCTCCTTATCGTGGACCCGCACGGCGAGTACGTGGCGGGAGGCCGGTCGTCGAGCGGCCAGGCCACCCAGGGGCTCCTGCACTACCAGGCCGGCCGGGACGGGCTCGCGATCTTCTCCACCCGCCCGGAACAGTTCAAACGAAAATATCTCTTAGACGATCTCTACCTGGATTACGACGATTTCAGGACGCCTGATCTCCTCCTGCTCTACGAGCACTCCCCGCCCCAGCGCGAAGTCGTGGAGATGCTCGAGAGCACGCCCGGTTCCGACGTGATCGACTTCTTCCAGAACACCGACTTCGCGACCTTCGATGCCGAGACCTACAGCGGCCGGCACCCCCGGATTGCCCGGGACCTGAAGAACTTCTCGCCGAGCACGCTCTCGGTGATGCAGCGGCGTATTGCGGGCATGATGAACCGGAACCGGGGCTTCTTCCGGAGGCAGGGCTCCTCGATCCCCGACATCATGAAAGCGCTCCACGAGAACAAGGTCGTCCTGATCGATATCCCGGGGATGAGCGAGCAGAGCGAACTCTTTGTCCTCTCGATCATAACGCGCAAGATCATGCGCAGCCACCAGGGCGAGGAGGCCGGAGGCGGGGAGGAGCCCAAACAGGTGCTGATCACCATCGAGGAGGCACAGCGGGTGCTGGGCTCAGGGCTCGGGAGCACCAGGACCTTCCGGGAAGCAGCGATGGAGGGAAGGAAGTTCGGCGTGGGGCTCTGCGTGGTCACCCAACAGCCCAAGAACATCGATGCGCGGGTCCTTGCCCAGCTGAACACCTTCGTGGTGATGGGGCTCGCCGACCGGGGCGATCGCGATATCATCGCAAGCAGTGCAAAACAGGACCTCTCGCGCCTGGATACCGAGATTCAGACGCTCGAGGCGGGAGAGGCGGTCATCAGCACCATCGGGATCCCGTTCCCGGTGAGTACCAGGATCCATCTCTTCGAGGACTACGTCCGGGACCTCAACGGAAGGCCGGGGCCGCGGCCGATAGACGACGGTCTCGACAACACGTTTTAACGGCAACGCACGAAGGTAATTTGGGCAGGAAACATTCCGTTTCCGCCGGTCCCCTCACTGAATTGCATGAAGCCCCCAGGGGCGTCAGGATTGCTGATCTTTCTCGACTTTTCGTATGGAGACGCAGTTGATGACCGCATCCCCGGACAGGATGTAGCGTTTGACGACGGTTCCGAGCACTTCGACCACATCGCCTTTCTGCACGTCTTCAGGGGGCGAGGTGAACATCTTGACCGATATCTCACCTGTCCGGTCGGCGACGAGGTACTGCGGCCGGTTGATGAACTGGAAATACGTCCGTTCGACGACGCCCTTTATGCGCACCGGTTCGCCGATCATGTTCAGGTTGATCGCCCGAATTTTGACGTTCTTTGCCTCCTGCTCGTACATCGGCACCAGTGATGCATACTGCTGCTGGCTCATGTAATTGAGCGCTGCCGGGATGATCAGGAGCAGGGCGAGGATCGGAACTCCCCAGATAAGGATCGACGTATCTCCCGTGGCAATAACCGTACTGAGTAAAATAAATGTGAAGATACCAAAAACGGTCAGAGATACGACCGATATCTTCACATTGATGTTTCCGATTTTCATCTGGTATCTCTTTACTTGAGTGCCGCGATTTCCTTCCTGAAGGCGACCCAGTAGAGCACACCGACGAAGACGAGACCGCCGACGATGTTGCCGATGGTTGCCATGATGACGTTGTTGGTCCACATCGTCACCCAGTTCAGGCCGTCCAGCTTGGCAAGACCGATCTCGGCGATCTGGTCGGGACTCAGGTAGCCTTTGGTCAGGATACCGGCGGGGATGAAGTACATGTTTGCGACACAGTGCTCGAATCCGGTGGCAACGAAGGCCATGATCGGGAACCAGATTCCGAAGAACTTGCCGATCAGGTCGTCGGCACAGATTCCCAGCAGGATAGCCAGGTTGACGAGCCAGTTACAGGCGATTGCCTTGAGGAAGAGCGACCACTGTGCCAGCGCGCCGACGTAGCCTACTTTCGCGATCGCGATATTCACGGCACTGAGACCGAAAGCGTTGACGCTCGCGACTCCCGCTGCACTGAAGGATACCAGCGGGCCGTTGGCCATGATATACGCAAACAAGATCGAACCGATAAGGTTGCCGATATATACCCAGACCCACAGGTTGAGTACGTTTGCCCAGCTGATCTTGTGGATGAAGGCTGCCATCGGGGCGAGCATCGCATCGCCGGTGAAGAGTTCCGCACCGGTCAGAACGATGATAATAAGCCCCACAGGGAAGACAGCACCGAGAATCAGTTTTCCGACACCTGCACCGAGGAATGTTGCCGCACCGGTACTGCAGACCGTTGCAAGGGCACCACCCATGGCGATGTATGCTCCCGCCATGACTCCACGGAGGACCATGTTCCAGGCCGGCAGGCCGGTCTTGTACTTCCCGGCATCACCCGCTTTTGCTACGATAGCAACTGGAGGATGGAATACCATTTTTCATACACCTCTCTAAACGTCCTACCTATACCATCAAGTAATCCGAATGTATAGGTCTAATTAATCAGTAATCTGAGAGTGCTATTAATAGGTTTCGAAATGATCGCTATGCGCGGCGAGTACAGCCCAAACTCAGGCGTTTATCATCGCCGCGAGTTAATTGCCATAGTTAAACATGAAGAATTGATAAACGATGCTTTTGCCTTTGCTTTTGAGACCACGCGGAATATAGGTGATTCCTGAAGGATATTTGAGCAGGTATACCGGAGCAGGCGCGCAGATCTCCTGATCTCCATCCGTACCCGTGCCGGGGCGGTGGACGCCCGGTAAAATCACCTTAGATACCTGCGCGTCGGGACGTGCTTCGGGAACAGGTGCCCGAACCAGATGAATGACGAATTTTTGGGAAAACAACCTGTTTGCTTCAATTTCCGGGGTCCGCCCAACTCCGAACAGGGTTCCTTTTCAAACGGGTTTGAGGGTCCCGCGGCACCCTCCCCGCCCGGGGGTGCGCTCTGTCTCTCCGGGGGCCCGGTCCCGGCAGCCGTCACCGGGGATGGGTGCCTTCGATTATGGCCGGCTGCAAACCGCCATCCGGTGCCACGCTCCGCCTGGTGAGAGGGATATACCGGCCCTCTGGCGGTTGTGGATTCGTCTCTGCTGTCCATGCCCATCCTCCACGGATAACGCGTGCCATAGGAGCATTGTCGGGCCTCTGGCGGTGAGCGGTACCAGGACACCATCGGGGAAGATCGCTGAGGAGCCCAACGATAGCGATGAGGAGAGTTAAAAGAAAATACCGCACCGGGACGTCCGGCGGTGATGCGCAACCCCTTACTGCCACTGCAGGTGAAAGTCAACCACTTTAAATAAATGTTAAACAAATTTACTTCATAATTCATGCAGATCGAGGAAACCATCACTCCCTACAGCAGGATCATACTTATCGCCATCATCGTCGGGCTCATCTCCGGCCTCGGCGCTCTGTTCTTTTTCGAAGGATTGAGACTGGGAACCGCGTTTTTCATGGAAGGCATCGTCGGCTTCCATCTCCCGAAGGAAGGGCAGACTCTTCAGGATATCAGTCAATGGGCTCCTCCCGATCACCTCTGGATGATTCTCCCCGTCATCTGTTTCGGAGGGCTCCTCTCCGGCCTCCTGGTCTACACCTTTGCCCCGGAGGCGGAAGGCCACGGGACCGATGCGGCAATAAAGGCGTTTCATGGAGAAGGACGGGTACGCTGGCGCGTCCCCCTCGTCAAAGCGGTCACTGCCGTCCTGACCATCTCGACGGGGGGGAGCGCCGGGCGTGAAGGGCCGACTGCACAGATGTCGGCCGGTTTCGGTTCGATCGCCGCCGATCTTTTAGGCCTCTCCGCCCGTG
This sequence comes from Methanoculleus sp., assembly GCA_018433835.1. Lineage (GTDB taxonomy): Archaea > Halobacteriota > Methanomicrobia > Methanomicrobiales > Methanoculleaceae > Methanoculleus. Next base: position 57,725 of record JAHDQM010000022.1, on the reverse strand, counting down.
AGCGGAGGCTTGCTATCGCCACCGGTGTCGGCGCCGGAATCGGCACGATCTTTATGGCGCCTCTCGGGGGGGCAATCCTCGCTGCGGAGATCCTCTACAAACAGGACTTCGAAGCCGAAGCGATCGTTCCTGCGTTCCTCGCTTCCGTCATCGGATATGCCATCTTCGGTCTGGTTGAGGGTTTTGAACCGGTCTTCGGCCCCTGGCCAACCTCCTGGAACGTCTACCAGGTCCCTCTCTTCGTTCTCCTCGGCGTGGTCTCGACGATAGTCGGCCTGATCTACATAAACACCTTCTATGGCACAAACAGGATTTTTAAAGATATATTCAGCCGCCTGAATCTCCCGAATCACTTCAAACCCCTCGCAGGGGCATTCCTCACCGGCACGTTCGTTCTTGCTCTTGCGGCTCTCTCTCCCGAAGCGGCAGTCGTCGGCCTCGGCAGCCTCGGAACCGGATACGGCTTCACGCAACTCGCGCTGTATAACATGCTCCCGATCGGGGTGCTGCTATTCCTCCCGTTTGCGAAGATCCTGACGACGTCGCTCACCATCGGTTCCGGGGGGAGCGGCGGCGTCTTCGCGCCGGGGCTGGTGATCGGCGGGGCGACGGGAGGCGCCTTCGGATCCCTGCTGCACCTCGCCCTCCCGGGGATCGTGCCTGCCGAATCGGTGCCGGTCTTCGTCGTCGTCGGGATGATCGCTCTCTTCGGTGCGATCTCCCACGCACCGATCGCGGTCATGATCATGGTCGTGGAGATGACCGGCGACTTCTCCCTGCTCGTCCCGGCGATGGGTGCCGTCTCGGTGGCGGTCCTCCTCATCGGCCAGTCCACTATCTTCCGCGAGCAGGTGCTGAACCGGTCCAAATCGGCTGCTCACCGGGACGAGTATATGATAGAAATACTTCAGGATATTCACGTGAGCGATGTTATGGTGCCCCGCGACCGGATCATCGCCGTATCGCCCGGCGATACCACCGGACGGGTGCTCCGCCTGATCGACGAGACGCTGCATACCGGGTTTCCGGTGCTCGACGGGGAAGGGAAACTCGTCGGCATGATCGCTCTCGATGATGTCAGAGATAACCGGATAAACGGCGAACACGACGTACTGGTGGAGGACGTCATGAGTTCACGGGTGTTCACCGTGCATCATGCCTGCACGCTCCGCGAGGCTCTGGCGCTGATGACCGAACACGACATCCATCACCTGCCCGTTGTCCCGGCAGAGGATCCGAGGACGCTCTTGGGGTTTGTCACCCGAACGGACGTCATGAAAGCTTACGTCAGGAGAGCGTCGCAATCCGGGGAAAAACGCCGCCTTACCGGGAACAGCACCCTGATCGGACCGGGTACGGCATCCGAAAACAGTCCTGACGGGAAAAAAGGGTCGGTAGTGGAGGGTTAAGAGCCCCGGATCAGCGGAAGATATCGAAGATCTGGTCGCTCCCCGTTGCCTCGAGGCGCTTTCTCTCTGTCGTCTCCTCGACCAGAGCCAGCACCGGCGGGGTCATATCCTCGCCCGGGTGGAACCCGAAGAGTTTCTCGAGATCGGTCTGGATTGCGTGGAGGAAGACCGAGTTCGAGATCTCCACGGGACAGAGTTCCTCGCACTGGCCGCAGTTGACGCAGGAGTCGGAGATGTGCGCGAACCGGATCAGGTGGAACATGAAGGGCGGCGGGATCACGCCGGGCTCGACCAGGTAGTCTTTCTTCGTGCTGCAGTCGATGCAGTAGCAGATCGGGCAGTTCTCGATGCAGGAGTAGCACTTGATGCACCGGTTCGTCTGCTCCCGGATCCGGTTCAGGCGCTCCGTGCCCTCGCCGAGCGCCCCGAAGTAGCGTGCCCGCCACTTGTCGCCGAGTTTCAGCATCGCGTTCTCGACCTTGCCGCGGATCTCGATACCCTTCGGGTTCGCAGGTTCGGTGGCGACGGCCCCGGCCTTCACGGCGGAATCAAGGAGGTTCGCACCCTTCTCGGAGCAGACCTCAACGAACGTGGCGTTGCCGGCCTGCTCACCGATGACGCCCCAGTTGCCGCAGGCGAGGTCCGCCTGGCGCGGGATCTTGATCTTGCACCGGCGGCAGTTGGACCGGCGGCCGAGCCCCTCGTTCCCGAGAAGGTCTTCCGCCCCCTCTTCGAGTTCGTCGATCGAGACCGAGGCGTGCTGGCCGTCCTTTGTGATGACGATGAACTTCCCTTTGTCGATCTCCTCTTTGACGATCGAATCGGGATCGAGGCCGAGCTTCTCCCGGACGATGATCCGTGCTACCTCCGGCCGGATGGTGCCGCCGCAGTTGAGACCGATGATGATGATGTTGTCCAGGTTGACCTGGCCGCGCTTGGCCATCTCGTAGATCGCCTTGACGTCGCAGCCTTTGAGGACGGTGGCGATCCGCATGTTCGGCTCCGTGGAAAGAAGGCACCGCCGCATCTGCTTGGGGAGGAGCAGGGTGCCGCAGTGGAGCGAACCCGCAATCCCCCCGATCTCGGCGGGGTCGGTGATCAGCGCCGGCAACGCGTCATAGACGTCCGCGCCTTTCCTGACCGCAAAGACCGCGTCGACCATACCGCTCTCGAGAGCGTGGCGCAGCAGCGCGGTGACCGCCCCGCCCGTCTCCGCTCTCTCGCGGAGTTCGTCGTCCGTCGTCCATGCATAGAGTAAATCGCCTTTTCCTGCCATCTCTCACACCTCCGCGATCTTCTCGACCTTCACGGCACAGGCCTTGAACTCGGGGATCTTCGCTATGGGGTCGAGCGCGTTGTTCGTCAGCCTGTTCGCCGGATGCTCCTTGTAGTGGAACGGGATGAACATGACGCCCCTGATGATCTCCGGGGTGACCCGTGCGGGGATCTCGACGGATCCGCGGCGGGTGCTCGCCCTGACGACCTCGTCGTCCCTGATCCCGAGTTGCTTCGCGTCCTCGGGGTTGATCTCGATCCAGCCGATGGGTGCCTCCTTCTCGAGGCTCCACGACCGGCGGGTCATGGTGCCGGTGTGCCACTGCCAGATTGTACGGCCGGTGGTGAGGACGAACGGATACTCGGCGTCGGGGACTTCCGCCGGCGGTTTCCACTCGATGGGGGAAAAGACCCCGAGACCGTCGGGCATGGCGAACTTTTCCCGGTGGAGGATCGGCGTTCCCGGGTGCTCCTCGGTCGGGCAGGGCCAGTGCAGGCCGTCCGGGTCGAGGCGGGCGTAGGACATGCCGTGGTATGACGGCGTGACGGCGGCGACCTCATCAAAGATCGCTTCGGGGCTCTCGAACGCAAACTGCTCCGCGTAGCCCATCCGGCTCCCGAGTTCGCAGAGGATCTTCCAGTCTTCCTTCGCCTCGCCCGGCGGGTCCTGGGCTTTCTTCCAGCGCTGGACCCGCCGCTCGGTGTTCGTCTGGGTGCCGTCCTTTTCCGCGTAGCAGGCGGCGGGGAGCACCACGTCGGCGAGACGGGCCGTCTCGGTCAGGAAGATGTCCTGGACGACCAGGAACTCGAGGTTCTTGAGCCCTTCCTCGACGTGCTGGATGTCCGGGTCCGAGAGCATCGGGTTCTCGCCCATGATGAACATCGCCTTGAGCTCGCCGGGCTTGTCGGCGAGGATGTTGACCATCTCGGTGACGGTGTAGCCTATCCTGCCCTCGGCGATATCCTCGACGCCCCACATCTCCATTATCTTCTTTCGGGTCGCCTCGTCGGTGACCTTCTGGTAACCGGAGTAGACGTTCGGGAGAGCTCCCATGTCACAGGCGCCCTGGACGTTGTTCTGGCCGCGGAGCGGGTTGACGCCGCCGCCGGGCTTGCCCAGGTTGCCGGTGAGCATCATCAGGTTGGCGGTCGATTTGACGTTGTCGACGCCGACGGTGTGCTGGGTGATGCCCATCGAGTAGATGAGCGTGGCGACGTCGGCCGTTGCAATCCATTCGGCGGCGGTCTTGAGACTCTCGACGGGAATACCGGAAGTCTTCGAGACGTTTTCAAGGCTGTAGTCCTCCTTCATGACGACGTCCTTGAGTTTCTCGAAGTCCTTCGTGCGGTTCGCGATGAACTCCTTGTCCTCCCAACCGTTTTTGATGATCTCCTGCATCAGGCCGTTTAAGATCGCGACGTCGGTGCCGGAGATGAACGGCATGTAGAGGTCGGCCTGCCGGGCGGTAGGGGTTTGGCGCGGGTCGGCCACGATCACCTTTCCGCCGCTCTCTCTGGCGCGAATGATGCTCCGCCCGATGAGCGGGTGCTGCTCGAAGGTGTTGGACCCGATGATGAAGACGCACTTCGAATCGGCGATGTCCATGATTGAGTTGGTCATCGCGCCGGACCCGAAGACGGCCGCGAGGCCCGCGACGGTGGATGCGTGGCAGAGCCGGGCGCAGTGGTCGACGTGCGGGGTCTTGAGGACCACACGCGCGAACTTCTGCATCAGGTAGTTCTCCTCGTTCGATGTCCGGGCGGAGGAGAGGCAGGCCATCTCGTCGGGTTTGTAGGACCCGAACTTCTCCGCGATCAGGTCGTAGGCTTCGTCCCAGGTCGCCTCGACAAACTCGCCGTCCTTCTTGATCAGCGGTTTTTCGAGGCGGTCGGGGCTGTTGATGAATTCGTGGGCGTAACGCCCTTTGGGGCAGAGTTTGCCCCCGTTGACCGGGGCGCGCTGCCAGTGCGCCACGTCAAAGACCTTGCCGTCCCGGACGACAAGGTTGAACCCGCACCCGGTGCCGCAGTACGGGCATGTCGTCGATACATACTTGATTTCCATCATTCTCCCTCTGGCAGGGACTACATACCGCCCGAGTTATATAACATGCATGGTCCGGGCAGATTTTTTGATGAATACCGGTGGCCTGCGTCACGGCACGGCCTGGATCACCAGCGCCGCCGCGAGCGTGACGAGGCCCGCCGCCGAGAGCGGGAGGGTGTAGTTCCGCACGACCCCGGAGAAATCGTCGCCGGTCGTCCGTTTGAGCAGCCAGAAGAAGGGATCGCTGACGTAGGAGAACATGAACGCCCCTGCGGATACCATGAGCACCAGGGCGAGCGGGTCGATCGCCATGGCGGCCGGGATCGTGGCGAGGATGGTGGCGGTGACGGCCGCGGTGACGACCCTCGAGCCCTGCGCCGCCTGCACCAGGGCGGCGATGACGAACGGGAGGAGGGTTATCGGGAGATAGCCCATGACCAGCGCGGTCACGTCGGCAGGGAACGTGCTTGCGGCGATGACGCCGCCGAACGCTCCGGCACCGGCGAGGTCGAAGATGATGATCCCGGCGTTCTTCGTCCCCCGTGTGAGGGCCTTCTCCCGGACGTCGGCGGGAACGGTGGCAAGAGCGGCAAAGAGGCCGGCAAGGAGCGCCAGGTTGATGTTCGCAAGGGCACTGAGCGGGGGGACCAGAGACCCGAGCGCGAGCGCGAGGACGATGACGAGGAACGGCAGCCAGGCACGCAGGTGCCGCCCGCCGGCCGGCGTTTCCTCCGACGGTTCGGCCGGGGGCGTGCGGGCCCGCAGCGCAAGGAGGAGCGCGGCGAGGAGGAGGAGGGAGAGGGGGAGGGCGACGAGGTCGATCTCCCAGGGCCGGCCGGAGAAGAGGCCGAGCGTCGTTACGGTGGAGTAGACGACGGGGGCGGGGTACAGGAGGACGTAGGATATCATCCCGGCGACGCCGGCGCAGTAGAGGAGGGTTTTCGATGCCTGCTTATCGGTGCGCAGGTGCGTGACGATGGGGGCGAGGATGACGAACGAGGTGATGCCGCACATCAGCGGGACGGAGAGGAGGTAGCCGGCCGCTCCCGCCGTGGCGAGGGGGCGGCGCACCAGGCCCCGGATGTCGGCGACGATCTCAGTGATCCGGCCGCTCTCGCGGAGGACCTGGGCGATGCCGACCCCGCAGAAGATGACGATCGCGAGGATGGAGAAGATCCTGCCGGCGCCGCCCGTGATCGCTGTAACGATCGTCTCCGCCGGCATCCCGGCAAGAAGGCCGAAGAGAACGGATGCCCCGACCAGGGTGAGGAACGGGGGGATGTGATACCTGAGCGACGCGACGGTGATCACCGCGAGGGCGACGGCGAAGGGGATGAGGGTCTCCATCAGTTTCTCGTTTGGGGTCCGGGGATATAATATCCGTCAGTTTTCGTTCTGTTCTTTCTCGCGGCGTGCTTCGGCGATCCGGATCCGTGCGATCTCCCGGTATTCCGGGTCGATCTCGAACCCGATGTAGTCCGCGCCGAGGGCGATCGCCGCAAGCGCCGTGCTCCCGATGCCCATGAAGGGGTCCAGAACGAGCGTCCCGGGCCGGCAGCCGTGGAGCCGGATGCACATCTCCGGGAGCTTCTCCGGGAAGCTGGTCGGGTGGGGCCGGGAGGTGCGGATGGTCCGGTAGGGGATGAACCAGGTGTTCCCCCGGTCCCGGAGGTCGCGTTCCGCCGCCTTCCACCGCCCGATGTTGCTCTTGTCCTGGTAGGGCACGCCGACGGCCAGTTTGTCGAGGGCCACGTCGCCTTTCTTCGTGAAGTGGAAGATGTGCTCGTGGCACTGGCTCAGGTAACGGGAGCTGTTCACCGGCTGGTAGTGGCCGACGGCGATATCACCGGCGATGTTCTCGTAACCGCCCACGTCCTCCTTTTCGATTGCGATCGACTTGACCCAGTGGATGACGTTCTGCAGTTCGAAGTGCGGGCGGAACCGCTGGACGACGTCGAAGGGGATCCAGGGGTCCCGGGGTTTGCCGCCGATGTTGAGGAAGAACGAGCCGTCGTCCGCGAGGACCCGCGCCGCTCCGGCGGCGACCTCCCCGATCCAGTCGAGGTAGTCCTCCCGGGGCTTTCTGTCGTCGTAGGAGTTGTAGTCCTTCCCGATGTTGTAGGGCGGCGACGTGACGATGATCTCGACAGAACCCGCCGGGAGGCGTCGCATGCCTTCTATGCAGTCCATGGTATGGATGGTGTTGACGGCAAGCCCGCCGGGTCCGGGTGTCTCTCTCTCCTCTTCTGCCACTCCGATCACTTATGGGTTCGCGGTCCCGGGCAAAAAAGGTGAACGAACCGGAGGGGCATCAGGGCCTGTCGTCCTCGCCGAGCACCTTCTGCCGCGTCCGTTCGAGCGCGTCGATGAAGTCCTCGACCTCGTAGGGGTTGAGCCCCTCCGAGTCTTCAGGCTCGAGGCGTATGACCTCGAGAAGCGCGTCTTTGAGGACCTCGAGGCGGCTCTCCGGGGGGAGGACGATCTCGAACCGGCGGAAGATGCGGTCGGAGATGCAGACGAAGTCGCCGTGGATGGAGGCGAACGTCAGGATCTCGTCTGCGGAAGGGACGGCTCCCTGGTCCACTTCGACCTCCAGGACCGCAGGTGTATCGGCGCTCTCTTCTGCAAAACAGCGGGCGACCCTGATCTTCGTGGCGACTCCTCCGTTCGAGTGGTGTTCCGGCCGGATATTCTCCCGGGAGAATAATATAGTTTTATGCCGGGACGGGGTGCCCGGCGGGCAGTCCCGCCGGTATCCGGTACGACCGGCAAGGAATCCTTCCGGGACAGCGGAGTAATTATGGGATGCTGAACACAGCATGGAATTAAACGAAGCCCAAAGGGTTTGAACCAAAATGACGAAAGCCCCAGCCGAGATTTGAACTCGGGACCTGCTGATTACAAGTCAGCCGCTCTGCCAGCTAAGCCACTGGGGCATACCTTATATCGTGGGCTGTCTGCGGTAAAAAAGATGGCGCCGACTCCCCTCACTCCTCCCCGACATCTCCCGCTCGATCACCGTGCCGCCACATGGTCTCCCCGTCATACAGTATCCTTCTGACCCGATGGTAGGGAATACAGGCGACGTGGGTCCCGGCGTCAACCTCCAGGTACTGGGCGTCGAGCGCGAGGACCCGGTCGCCCTGCACCGTCGAGCAGTCGCCGGGTGCTCCCCTGTCGACGTACTCGACCTCGACCCGGGAGAAGTCGTAGCCGGGGTCGTGATAGAACCGGAGCAGCAGCCGGTGGCTCGTCCGCATGATTCACCTCCCGCTACCTCGCCCCGCCGGAGCATAAAGGTGCACGGTGCCACGGCCGGAACGGACAGTTGGAGGCCGGGTCTGCAACGTTCATAACAAAGGAGCGCAGAAGTACCAGCAGGATGTCGCACCTCACCGTCGATCTCGGAGGCCGGCCCGGCCTCGACTGCCGGGGATTCTGCTCGTACTGCTACTTCAAACACGTCAAGGGGGAGACCTCGTTCGGCTGCAGGTACTGCCTCCCCTTTCAAATTGGCTGCGACTACTGCACCCGGGGCGTTCGTGAGGGGTACTCGGGGTTCAAGGACCTCCGGACCGTCGCCGACGAGACGCTGGCAAACCTCCAGATGATGAGCGACGACGTCGACCGGATCACCATCAGCGGCGGCGGGGACCCGAGCTGCTACCCGGAGTTCGGCGACCTCGTCGAACTGCTCGGCAGCATGGAGGTGCCGCTCCATATCGGCTACACCAGCGGCAAGGGATTCGACGACCCGGGCATAGCCGACCACCTCATCGAGAACGGCCTCTCGGAGGTCTCCTACACCGTCTTCGCCGCCGACCCCGATCTGCGGCGGCAGTGGATGCACGACCCGACGCCGGAAGCCTCGCTCGCGGTCCTCGACCGGCTCTGCGGTGCAATCGACGTCTACGCCGCAGCAGTCGTTATTCCCGGCGTCAACGACGGCGAAATCCTCGAAGAGACCTGCGCGTGGCTCGAGGAGCGGGGCGCAAAAGGGCTGATCCTGATGCGGTTTGCGAACAGGACCGACCAGGGGCTCATCCTCGGCAACGCTCCCCTCATCGAGGGGCAGCAGGTCCACACCGTCGACGAGTTCCGCGATATCGTCACCGACTTGAACGAGCGGTTCTCGATGAAGATCAGCGGGACCCCGCTCGGCGACCCCTCGATCGGGTCGCCGTTCGCCATCCTCCACGAGCCCGACCTCTTGAAGAAACTCCCACGGGTCCGTAAGCGTGCGACGGTGATCACCGGGAGCGTCGCGGCCCCCTTCATCCGGCGGATCCTCTCGATCCGGGGCTCGACCTCGAGGGTTGTTGCGGTCAAAAAGGAGATCGCCTGCCTCATCACCGCCGACGACCTCGCCGGGGTGAACCTGTCGAAACTCGAGGACGTCGTGATCCTCCCCGGCCGGGCGTTCGTCCACGACGCCGAGGCGGGATCGATCCTCTCCGCCGACGGCGTCGACCGCGAGGTGGTGCGCGGCCCCGAGATGCTGACGGCCGATGCGGAGATGAGCATGGGCATGACCAGGACGGAAGTGCTCGAAAAAGAGATGGAAGGATTTGCAGCCCTGATCAACACGATCAACCGCTACGGCCGGTGACGGGCGGGCATGCCGGGAGCGTGAACCGGAAAGCAGCGCCGCGTTTGGGATGCCCCGGCACCCGGTCCTCGACCCATATCCGGCCGCCGTAGCGCTCGACCAGGGTGCGGGTGATGTGGAGACCGAGCCCTTTCCCGCTCTTTCTCCCACCTTTTCTGAACTTTTCAAAGACCAGGTGTTTCTCGGCGTCCGGTATCCCGGGACCGGTATCCTCGATCGAGACCAGAGCAGTCCCGCCTTCCTCCCGGGAGGTGATACTGACCGAGACGCCGGGACCGCCGAACTTGACGGCGTTCCCAATGAGATTTATGAAGACCGCCGAGAGGAGGTCGTCGGCAGTGACCCACCTGTCCTGCGGGGTGTAGCGGATATCGGCGTCAGGGAAGAAGTAAATGACGCTTTTTGCGACGTGGTCGAGGTTCACCGGCCCGAGTGCCGGGATCTCTTCCATTATCCGCCGTATCGTCGAGACGTTCCCGATGATCTCGGCGCTCTGCCTGACGGCGGCCGCGAGCTTCCCGGCAATGTCCCTCTCCGGCCCGGAGAGCGTCTCGGCAAGGAGCGTTGCGTAGCCGATGGCGACGGTGTTTGCGTTGTTGATGTCGTGCGTCATGAGGTCCAGGTAGAAGTTCGCGTGCTCGTGGAGCCGCATCCGCTCGACGGCGCTCCCGATCTCCCGGCCGATGGAAGCGAGCAGTTCCCGCTCGTCGGGCGAGAAGACGTGCACGCTCCGGCTGACCAGGTTGACGGCGCCGGTGACCCGCTTCCCGGCGATGATGGGGATGCTCGCAAACGCCTGGATTCCTGCGCAGGCATCCTGCGGGTAGGCACGCAGGTAGTCCTCCACGAAGTGCGCCGTACCCCGCCCGAGGACCGCGTCGTACGGCGGCGCGTTCAGGTCGACGATCCGCCGCCGGAACGAGAATCCTTCGGGAAGGCCGATCTCGGTAACCAGTTCGGCCCTGGACCGACCGGTGTTGATCAGGTATACGCTGCCCCCCTCGAAATCGAGGAGTTCGAGGGTCCTCTCGAGCACGCCCGCCAGCAGTTCGTCCATGTCCGCCGACGACGTGGCGGTCCTGACCACCTGGTTGATGACGTAGAGCTGGGCGTTCCTGCGCCGGGCCTTCTCCTCGGCGAGTCTCTGTCCGGTGACGTCCGCAACACCGACGGCCACGCCCGGATACCCGGGGTTCACGCCGGTGACGGGGGAGGCGGCGATTCTGGCGTCAATCGCCGCTCCGTCGGAACGCCGGAGCCGGAGCCCGGCCTCCGCCCGCTCCCTCCCGGCCCGCTCGATCAGCGCCTTCGCCAGCGGGACGTCGCCCTGATCGACGAAGGAGAGGAAGGAGGCGCCCTGCATCCGGCCGACGGCGTAGCCGAGGATCTCCGCCATCCGTGCGCTGGCAAAGAGGATGGTGCCTCCCGTGTCGACCACCAGAACTCCCTCGTGCAGGCTCCTGCCGATCTCGCACCACAGGCGATCCACTCTGCCGAGTACCGTCTCAGCACGCTTCAGCGCGAGGGCGTGCCGGACGGTGCAGACCAGGAGTTCGGGGGTGAGCCGCTCGCGGACCAGGTAGTCGTCCGCACCGCGCCAGAGTGCCCGGACCGCCGCATCGAGGCCGTCGCGCGAGACCAGGAGGACGACCGGAATGCCGGGGGCATCGCTCCTCACCCGCGCCGCTACCCCGGGCTCCAGGCCGGGGTCGAGCAGGACGAGGTCGAACGGCTCGCGCCGGAGAGCGTCGAGGCATTCGGCAATCTGCCGGTACGAGACCGTCTCGGCCGGGAGCGCGGCCTTTCGAAGGGCCTCTCCGACCAGGGCGGCGTCGCCCGGGCTCCCGGTGATGACGAGCAGCCTGAGCGGGTCGGGCACCCCTTACACCCCCGCCGGCAGGGTCCGGGTACTGGGTAACGTGGGCTTCATCCCCGTGCGAGGTGCGCCGGGATACGCCCCGGTGCATCGCTACCCTTTACCCGGGGTCCGGGGATAAGTGTTACTGAGCGGCCTTTGCCAGCCCGAGGAACCGTTCGATTATCCACTCGTTCCTGGCCTCAGGGTGGAAGAGAAGGCCGTAGAGAGGGAGCGAGCGGTACCGGATCGCCTGGACGCACCGGTCGGAGGCGGCGAGAGGTATGAACGTATCAGGCACCTGCACGGCGTATTCGTGCAACTCGTACGCGAGAAAACCTTCCTCCCCGGCAAAGAGCGGATCGGGCGCGAGCACTTCCACGTCGGTCATGCCGATCTCGCAGCACGGTTCGGCGGCGGCGCCGAAGGCTGCCGCGAGGGCCCGCATGCCGGAAGATATGCCGAGCACCGGGCGCTCGAATGCAAGAAGCCACCGGAACCGCTCCGGGTGCTCGGCAAACCCGGTGTCCAGGAGCGCCGTCCCGCAGAGGATCACCGCGTCCGCGGCCTCGACCTCCGGTGCGCCGACGGCGGTGTAGTGGCGGGTGCAAAACGGCGCTCCGGTCTTGCGGAGAAACCGTTCGACCGGCCCGACGAACTCGTCCCGGGAGAGCGAGCCGTCCCGGTAGCAGAGGTCGACGACGAGGATCATTTTGCCACCAGCCCCGCCCGCTCGATCCGGAGAACGCCGTTGTAGTTCCGGTAGTCTCGTGACGCTTCCTCGATCGCGACCCGCCGGGAGAAGAAGGGGGCGTCGACGACGAACGTCTCGAACTCCCCCCCTTCGCCGGTGAGGGTGATCCGGTATTTCCGGGCGATCTCCCGGAGTTCGTCGAGGGTGCGGCGGTCGATCTCCCTCCCGAGCCAGGATGCGTCGAAGGGGCTGGAGAAAACGCCCACGATGACGATCTTAAAGCCCGCGTCGATGAGCTCTTCCATGTAGGCCTCCTGGTCCGGGCTCCAGAGCGGGTTGAAGCACCAGAGGCCCAACTCAAGGCAGACACGCTGGACCCTGGCTGCCTGGTAGACCGAGAGAACCGCCCCGGTGACGACTCCTTCGATCCCGAATCGTTCCTTAGCGCTGAGGAGAGCCCGCTTCAGGTCCAGGAGTTCTTCCTCCTTCTCCCCCGCCGTCTCCACCTCCACGAGCGGGAGCCCTGCCGCCTCGGCCTGCAGTGCGGCGAGGCGGATGTTCGGGGTGTGGAACATGTAACTCTCGGGGTTCCGAGAGATGACCGTGATCAGGCAGACCACTTCTTCCTGCTGCATTGCCTTCCAGCAGGCGAACGTGGAGTCTTTCCCGCCGGAGAAGAGCACGCCGAGTTTCATGATCGTTCCCGTGTCTGTTCTCTCCGGGGCACGATAACACCTGCGGCGGCGGCGGAAGCGGGCTGGCGGCAAAAAACGGGGTAAGGCGCCTCGTCTCAGGCAGCGGAGAGAGCACCGGGCGCCGCCGCCCGGGGAGGATCAGGATTATATGGTGTCGGATCTTCACCCGGTATGAGCACCCGGGGTGTATCAGGAGGGCTCACTATGGCAGAAAACAGCCAGCATCCGGAAGAACAGATCGAAGTGGTGGTTGATTGCATCCTGGTAAATTACCGGGGGGATCCCGAGTCGCGGGGCAGGATAGTCCATGCGCTCCTGGAGTGGGCAGAAGAGCACCCGGAAGAGTGGGACGAACTGCAGGCACGCTGCCGGCAGCGTCACGAAGTGTTGGCATAAGCTCCCGGACAGGATCTGGTTATCTCTTTTCTCTCCTCCCGTCTCCAGGGGCATACGAGACCGCGGGAGAGCCGTCGCATCGCCCGGGGCCCGAACGAGCAGTTATGCTTATGAGGCGACGGGGTTCGGGTGTCTCCAGGAGCGGGCGCACATGAACGTTATCGTTATCTACAAAAGTCGATACGGGTCTACAAGAGGCATCGCGGAGTTCATCGCCGAAAAACTGCGGGAGCACGGCGTGAAGGCGGAGGCCCGGAGCGTCGACGCGGCCCCGGACATCGAAGGATACGACGGCGTCGTGATCGGGAGTGCCGTGTATATGGAGCACTGGATGAAGGAGGCGGCGGAGTTAGTGCGGCGGAACCGTGCCGTCCTCGCCGGGCGGCCGGTGTGGCTGTTCAGCAGCGGCCCGCTCGAACTCGAGCCGGGAACGAGCCTGGACGAGCTTGGACGACCCGGAACTGGAGCCCAAAGAGATCGGCGAGTTTCGGGAGACCATCCGCCCCCGGGGTCGCCGGGTTTTTTCCGGTGCGCTGGATCCGGGCAGGCTCGGACTCCAGCACCGGCTGATCCGGAAGCTGCCGGCCGGCCGTGCGCTCCTTCCCGAGGGCGATTTCCGCAACCGGGACGACATCGAGGCCTGGACCGGCGGCATTGCGCGGACGCTGGAAACTCTTTAACGGTTATCGAGAAAGTAAAGAAACTAATTCCGGAAAAACGGATGCGAGGGGTGAGATTCGAACTCACGAACTCCTACGAGACTAGGCCCTCAACCTAGCGCCTTTGACCTGGCTTGGCAACCCTCGCCCGAACGGAGACGGAAGATGCATCGATTGCGTTTTCACGCCCCGTTTACCTCATTTAGTCTGTTGTCATACATAAAATACCTTTGCGCGGGGTTGCGGTGGGGGAGGAGGCGGGCGGTTGCCCTGGGCACTATTTCTGCAGGACGGCGGGGATCACGGGAGCGGCCGCACTTCGCCACGGTTCGAGCGACCCAAGACGCTCCTTTGCCCCGGCCGGGTCTAACTTGCGTCCACCATCATGCGCCCGGTGCGACAGGCTGCATGGATCAGCTGAACGTGACATCCAATACCATCATCGTTACAAATCCGACGAGCAGGCTCATCGTGGCGAGATCCGTATTCCCATGCCTCTGCGATTCGGGGATCACCTCTTCCCCGACGACGAAGATCATCGCACCGGCAGCAAAGGCGAGGGCATACGGGAGCAACGGTTGTACGATAAATACCACGGCTGCCCCCAGAACAGCAGCAACGGGTTCTACAACCGCAGAGAGCTGGCCGTACCAGAAGCTCCTGATCCGGGAATACCCTTCCCCGGCGAGCGGGGCCGATACGGCAAAGCCTTCGGGGAAGTTCTGCAGGCCGATGCCGACAGTAAGAGCAATCGCCGCCCCCAGGGTTTCGTGGGGGAGGCCTGTAGCGACTGCTCCAAACGTTACCCCGACCGCAAGCCCTTCCGGGATATTGTGCATCGTGATGGCGATCACGAGAAGCGTTGTCCTGCGGAGGGACGAACTCGGCCCTTCAGCCTCCCGGAGCGGATATCCCGGGTGGAGATGCGGGAGCAGGGTGTCGAGGCCTCTCAGGAACACCCCCCCGGCGAGGAACCCGACAGCTGCCGGAATGCAGGCCTGCGGACCGGTCGATCCGGAGAGCTCGAGCGCAGGTAACAGGAGCGACCAGAAACTGGCAGCAATCATAACACCGGCTGCAAACCCGAGCATGGCGTCCAATCTCCGGCGGTTCATCTCCCGCGAGAGGAAAACGCCTCCTGCGCCGAGAGCGGTCAGTCCCCAGGTGAAAAGCCCGGCAAGAAGCGCCTGGTGAACCGGATTTAACCCGGCAAAGTGGGTGAGCATCGTGTTACTCCGGGGCGGCGCACAGACCTGCGGTTCGGTCCGATGGGATTTTGCACCCGGGCGATCGACAGCGCTTCATCGTAAAAAAGAAGGGGGAACGCCCTCCTCTATCGGAGGAACTTCGAAACAAAAGGCGACGTCTCTCCTCTCCGCAGGAAATGGCCTGAAGGCCCTTCTCCGAGAAACTCGGAGAACCATGACTCGTGCTCGATCTCCTCGTTGAGGATCGAGAGCGAGAGGTCGTAGGTACGGTGATCCTTGCCGGCAGTCAGATTGCAGATCTCCGTATACCCTCTTACGGCGCATCGCTCCGCGTTCACCAGCACCGTGAGCATCTCGGTGATGTTTCTCGGGTCTTCCGGCAACCGTGCGGGCCTGCAGGCGGACATCTCGTGGAAATCCACCATGTTTTCGGGAATTTTCCCGCCCAACTCATAAATGCGGGGAACAAGCGCCTCGAAATGGTTGCGATCCTCGATGCGTGCCGTCTCCGCGATCTCTTTTATCCCCTCTCCCTCAAGCCCGATCAGGTTGACGCGGAGAATGGTGTAGTAGTAATACGTCGTCAGTTCGGCCGATGCGTTCTTGACGAGCAGTTCGAGGAGTTTTTCGACGTCGACTCCTGCCTTCTCCACCATTTCACGTGCAACTTTCGCCATTTTTCACCTCTGTCGGGTCACAAACGGATCCGGCGACACATCATTCTTCGGGTATATATCCCTTGAGATGAGACGGCAAACAGAACGGGCAATCCGCATTCTCTGCGAGCGGCGTAGTCTTCATTAATTGCTAGGTCCAATACGGCTCTATGAAGTTCCTGTCGCCGACCGCATGCCTTTGCTGTGCGTTAATGTTCATTATCTTTTCCAGCGGCTGTACGACCTACATTGAAAGCCGGAATAACGAAAACATGACATATTTTATGGAAAAAGTGAATGAAAGCCAGGAATATTTCGATAACTTAGTCGCATCGGACCCGGTCAACGCCACGGCGTGGTGTGTTAGGGGAATGTACTACAACGACAACTACGGTCAGTACGCCGAAGCCATGGAAAGCTGCAACAGGGCGCTTGAACTGGACCCGGAATCCGGGCTGGCCTTGTACCTGAAAGGAGTTATTCTGACGAATATGAATGTGACCGACGAGGCGGCGGCGTGTTTTGAGAACGCGACGAGGTACGATCCCGGGCTGGCGCAATATCTGCCGTTTATTGTCGGCGATACGTGACGCGGATTTCAATTTCTTACTGTTTTTAAAACCCTGATCGTTACGAGATCAGGAGTAAACAATTGTGAGGGAGCCCGGCGGCTGCGCGAGGCCGGTCCTGCATCTGTGCGGTACAGGCGACGATGGGTGTGCCGGGGCTCACGTCGGCAGGGACAGCTGGCGAGTGCCACGGGAGCGGAGCGGTCGTCCAGAGGTTTTTTCATCCGGATGTTTCCGGATCAGAAACATTTTGTTTCTGGAACGGAAACAATCTGTTCACGGAGCAGAAACGGTATGGGAAAATCGGTACTGACAGAACTTTTCAAAACCGAGGAAAGGATACGCATCCTCCGGCATATTGCCGAACGGAGCCCGGTAACAGCAACGGCAGTTGCCGCGGCGACCGGAACTTCAAAAGCCCTTGTCTCGCGCTACCTGCGCCTGCTTGCCCAGAACGGCTTTTGCACACAACGCGGCCGGGAATATGCCTGGAATGAGAACGCTCGAAGTCTGGCGGTAAAACGCCTGCTCAACATCGATCTCCTTATGACAGCGGTTGTGCTCCCGGAATGGGCCCAGGGGATAGGAGTGTACGGAAGTTACGCGGAGGGGACGAACACGGCCGATAGCGACCTCGACCTCTGGGTGCTGGTCGATGAGTATACGCCGGATCTTGAGGTCCCTGCGGCGAGAGTCGGGAAAAGTGCAGGTGCGGCAGTCAAGACCGAGGCTAATCTTCTCATCCTCACCCCTGACAGGCTGTCTGACCTGAGAGAGACCGATCAGCTGTTCTATACCAACCTCGTCCAGTCGAGCGTAACCCTCGGAGGTGCATCCATTGACAACGATTGAGGATTGCTTCAGGGAGAAGATGCTTCGAAGGGTCGCACCTTCCGTGGAGAAGGCGAACGAATCGCTGAACCTTGCCGCCTCTTACCTTGACGAGGCGCGGCAGGTGGCCGGTCTTGGCGCAAGGAGGATAAGCCTGACCGGGGCGTATATGGCATGGTTCCACGCAGCCCGTGCAGTGCTCTTCCGCGACGGTATCCGCGAAAAGAGCCACTATTGCATCGAACTGTACCTTAACTACTATGCGCAGTCAGGGGACCTCGAAGAGGAGTGGGTGCTGATGTTTTCCAGGATGCGAACACAACGCCACGAGAGCCAGTATTCGTTCGGCCCGGCGCCGACAGCCGCGGAGGTTCTGGCGGCTGTCGAGCATGCCGGGCAGTTCATCGAGAGGATACGGCGCTTACTCGCCGAGACGAGCAGGAAGGAATGGAAATAGAGGTGAACTCCCTACAGAGCAGCACGAGATACAGCTCCTGAAGGAAGTCCATTCCCGCACAGCCCGTGACCGAGAAGAGTAGGATCACGCATCGCATCAGACAAAACCCCGTTCACGTACGGCCAAGACCTTTGGCGAACAGGTCGCCCTCCTCCTTCATCTGCTCCCACCGGTTAAGTAGGGGACGGCCGATCATCACGACGTTTGAGGTGGCCGAGGGTGCCCGGGCTTAAACCCGTCTCGGGCGAGACGGTGATAAAGATACTCTATTAATACCATTCCTGCGCCAGGAGTGTACCATGACGCTCACATCCGAGGAGGTCGCGTGGGACGTGGACGGGATTTCTGTCCGGGGCACCCTGACCCGGCCTGCGGGCATGGGTCCTCACCCGGGAATCGTCTTCGTCGCCGGGAGCGGACCGACCGACCGTGACTGGTGCTCCCCACTGCTATCCGGCACCAATTGCAGCGGCCGCCTGATGGCCGAGGCCCTTACCCGTGAAGGGTTCATGACGTTGCGCTACGACAAGCGGGCCTCCGGACCGCATGCACAGGAGAACGCCCGCCGGCTCGTGGGCAGGATCAGCATGCAGAGCCATCTCGACGAACTGATTGGTGCCGTCGACACCCTGCGCTCCGATGGCGATGTGGATCCCGCCCGGCTGTTCGTGCTGACCAGCAGCGAAGGAGCCATCCACGCCCTGCACTACCAGCTGCAGGCGACGGACCGGCGATTCGCAGGCCTCGTGCTCACCGGCGCCCCCGGCCGTTCCATCGGGCAGGTGGCCCGCAGCCAGCTCCTTGCCCAGGCAGCGAACCTGGAAAACGGTGATCTCCTGATGAACCAGTATGATGCCGCCATCGCCGCTTTCATGGCCGGCGAGCCGGTGACACCCGATCCGTCTCTCCCGGAAGGGATGAGGGTTCTGCTCCTCAGTCTGACGAGTCCCGTCAACCTGCCGTTCTCGCGGGAGCTCTGGTCGAGCGATCCGGCTGCCCTCATCGCGAAGGTGACGGAACCCGTCCTCGTCGTTATCGGGAAGAAGGATATCCAGGCCGACTGGCAGGCAGACGGCGGCGCACTGGAGACTGCGGCTGCCCGGGGCGGCAACGTCACGTTTGCATACCCTTCCTATGCGGACCATGTGCTGAAGCATGAGGAGAAACCCCGGGATGCGCTCGTCGCCGCCGACATCGGAGCACGCTACAACAGCGAAGAGCGCAGGCTCGACCCGGAGGCTTTCGGCGTGATCGTGGACTGGCTTAACGAACAGACCCGGCGGTGAGCCGCACATCCGGCTTTTCCGAACGTCCGGGATCTGCCTCTTTGGGACCTGAATGGCGCAAAAAGCGTTGGCGGAAAGCGCCCCGAAGGGCCGGTTTGGGGGCCGGGGGATGCCACAGGAGCGATAGGGACCTGTAACCCGGGAGTGGTGCCCAAGAGAAACTTATTTGGGTTACCCCGGACTATTATAGCATATCAGAGGGGATGCAGATGGCGAAACCGATCGAACTTGGGCTTACCCTTGAAGGCGAAGATGCCCGGCGCTTTCATGAGTACATGGAAAGGCCCACCTATACCGACGATGCGCGAAGACTGATCAGATTCGCAGCACAAGAAGCACAAAACCGGCGCCTGTGAACAGGATATGTCTCCCCCGGCACTCCGTTTTTCGCCCCTTTCAAAGGATTCGGATGTCTCGGCCTTCAGTTGCGGCCATGCGGATCTGGACGAATTTCTGATCGAGGATTCGATGGAGTATCAGCAAGAGCGGCTGTCCGTTACCCGCCTTGCATACGTTGATTCTGAAATCGTGGGATTTTTCACCCTTGTAGCCGACTGCATCGACGCGAAACAGGTAGACCCCGGTGATGGAAAAAAGGGATATCCCTACAGGAAATATCCTGCAATAAAGGTCGCCCGGCTGGCAACGTCTGCAAGGTATCAGAACATGGGTATCGGATTCCTGATGCTTGGCGAGGTTCTGGCACTCACGATAAAGTTATCGGATTACGTCGGCTGCAGGATCATCACTGTGGATGCAAAACAGGAATCCGTGGGGTTCTACGAAAAATTCGGGTTCAAGCGGGCAAACAGCAAGCTCTCCGACCCGGTTCACATGTATATGGACTATCACAGGCTGCTGGAGGAGGAGCATCTGACCGGATGAGCACACGCTCCCTTTGGTCTACCACTCCCGCCACCTCATAGTGCAGCCCCCGACGAGGATGTGGTTCCGGAGAACAACGAAGACGAACGGGTCACCCTTCTCTTTGCTCCCACCCGTAGTAGGGGACAAGGGGACAACCGTCAGCTCACCTCACGGCCGTGCTCTACAGGGAAGAGGGTATGTATGCGGCGGAGTGCCCGGAGGTCAACACCGTCAGGACCGGCCGGGCGAGGAGGGCGAGTTCGTGGATCTGGGTATCGCGGTGGTGGAGCTCGTTGGGCGTGTAGGTGAACTTGAAGACCTCGCGGTCGCGGAAGAACGTCTGGTCGTAGCGAAGGGTTTCTCTCTGCCTCATAGGTAAGCGATCAGGAAACAGGGGTATATGAACCCGCGCCGCGGGCGGGGTGAAAGTGAACAGAGAGCGCTACCTCGTCGCACTCAACGATTTGGATCTTCCAACGAATGCAAATGATCCCATATATCTGCTCGCTCGTTGAGAGTGAATTTGCTAGTGGGTGTCTCATATGACTGATCTCCGTTCAAGCATGCTTACGTTGGCCTTTTCTGTCCACTCCTCACCTGGCGTCTATGCTCTTCTGATTGGATCGGGCGTTTCATCGGGAGCGCAGATCCCAACGGGTTGGAAAGTTGTTGAGGATATAATCAGGAAAATCGCACAAACAAGGGGAGAGCCAGATCTATCAGATCCAGAAAAGTGGTACAAGGAAGAATTCGATGAAGAACCCACATACGACAATCTCCTCGATAAGATCACGAAAACATCCGCTGAACGAAGCGGATTGTTGCGTTCGTATTTCGAACCGACTCCAGAAGAACGCATGGAAGGCATAAAACTCCCGACACTTGCTCATAAGGCAATTGCAAAGATGGTCAGATCCGGTAATGTCCGGATGATCCTGACAACGAATTTCGATCGTCTCCTTGAAACAGCTCTTGCAGATGAGGGGATCACTCCGCATGTGATCTACGGTGATGATGACTTTGAGGGAAGAATGCCGTATGCTCATGTCCGTGATTCTTGCACTATTGTCAAGTTACATGGCGATTACATCGATTTGAGAATTAAAAACACACCAAAAGAGCTGGCAGACTACTCACAATCAACAAATGCATATCTTGACCGCGTATTTGACGACTTCGGGTTAATCATCTGTGGGTGGTCGGCTGAGTGGGATGCTGCACTAAGAAACGCACTGAGAAGGCGACACAACCGAAGGTTTTCTACATACTGGACATGGAGGGATCCCCTAAGGGAGCATGGACTGGATCTTGCAAATTTCCTTCAGGCTGAAATGGTTCCCATAGATAGTGCAGATCACTTCTTTAGCGAACTGTGGGAGAACGTGGAGGCATTACAGTCGCATATCCGCCCTCATCCTCTCACAACGGTGACGGCACGAGAACGAGCGAAGAGATACATTGACGAGGACAAATTCGTTAAATTGTTTGATCTTGTGCACGATGAGGTCGAAAGGGTTTTTTCAATTCTCTCTTCGGATAGGTACGAGATAGATAGCCGGAAGTTAAAAGCAAAAACGAGCGATACTCCCGCAGAATCATTAAAACAACGGATAGTTGATTTTGAAGAATTGATAAACCCGTTGATTGGAGTTTTAGGCACTTGCGCATACTTTGATGATGGTAAATCCAGCAAACTGATCACCCGAGCACTTGACAGGTTACTCTACTTAAGGCCATACAGTAACTCCGAACACCAATATCTCTATCTTCAATATCTTCCTGAGCTGCTTGTCACCTACAGTGTCGGTATCATCGCGTTGGAGAATGAGCATTATCACGCGTTGGCATCAGCACTACTCCATCCAAAATATTTTGAGAACGGGGAGTGGAAACGGACATTGTTTTCGCTAGATGTAGATAGAGTATTTCGAGGTGGAGCCCGGAGTTGTTTAACAAACCCCGATAATCAGGATAAACCTTTAAGCCCCGATGATTATATCCACATCAAAACTTTTTCAAATGTGCAGCCTTATATCCCGGATCTGAATAGATATACTGATGTTTACGACATTTTCGAGTATCTATGTTCACTTATATATGTCGACCTAAAATACCCTGATTTGTCCGAAAATACTGCAATTTCTTGCCCAATCAGACGATACGATCGTTACTACAACGGGTATGGATGGATTTCTATGAGAACGGGCCTGACGGAAGCCGAAGAAGACGGTGTGAGAACGCCATTCAACGAATTTGTCAGCAATGTAACTGCTCTTGGTGATGATTGGGGTCTATTGAAGGCCGGATTCTTTAATGGTTCGTCTAAGCGGTTTGTAGAATGTCACACAAGACTTCAGGCATATCTGAAGAATAGGAGACGGTGACCGCTCTTCCGTCTGACCATGCCCCTTACTGCGAGAGTAAACGGAAAGCCTGTCGTCGCCCCACTCCTTACCGACGATGAGTGGCAAACCCTGAGAGGATGTGTCCGTACCGGTACGTGGCATATCGAAATGCCCTGTTGCGGCGCTGACGGGCACCCTCGCATGAGCAGGCTCGGCACGAAGCATTTTGCCCATAATCCACGGAAACATGATGGTTTACATTCATCTTCTCATTGCATCTCTGGTTACGAGAGCTACGAGCACCTGAAAGTAAAAGAAGAGTTGGTAAAGATCTGCGACTCGTATGGCTGGCAGGTCGCGACGGAATACCGATATGAGGATTGGATCGCCGACGTTATCGCATATAAGCCAGGGAGGAAAATTGTTTTTGAGGTACAGTTGAGCAACCTCACAGTTGATGAGTTCCGGCAGCGTTCGGAAAAGTACGAGCGCGACGGTATTGAATACTATTGGCTGCTATCCAAACCGCTATCGGTTTCTCTGTCTGAGTTTGGCATCACCCTTGCTGAAAGCGGAGCGATCTCTGTTTCATGTGAGGGAAAAACCATTTCATTTCATGACTTTGTGGGCAGAATTTTATCGAACACAGTCCGCTTCTGCGGTACGATCAAGGGCTATGCAAAACCTATTTGCGGCACAATTTATGTCTGGACAGTTAGTTGCAAAAAGTGCTGGAAAGTATCACATTTCTACTACGGCGACATTATAGTGTGCCTTCACTCGGACTGTGGACTTGATCGTCAGATCCTGTGTGCTGACAATCAGAGTGAAAACATTGTTCTAAAACACCCGATGACAAACGGGGCTGTTATCAAACTATTAAGGAAAAGATATCCGGATGCAGACCCGATACTGGCGCGTATTCACACGATAAAGACCCTTAACTATGATATAGTCTCGTTCATTTACCTATGCCCGTACTGTGGCGAGGTCCTTGGCGGTCTTTCCTATCTCGGTGATAAGCTCCATCCGGTTCTCGATAGTGGGAACCTCCTCGAAACATTTGAAATGAATGACTTCCAGCACTGGCCGATCCCTGACTCCAAGCCCAAATACAGATCTCTCTCCTACCTGCACTGGTGTATTCCATTAGATGGCAACCCTTGTGACACGGCTGACTGTAGATATGGCGATCGACCACGACAGAAGAAGTTAAGCGATTTTCTGTTTTAGCAGATGACAAAAAACAGGGATGTTAGGAGTTCACGCCATCTCCCCGCGAGCAACGCCCTTCCCCGCAAGGATGTCCCGGAGGTGCTCCCGGCCGCCCGGCTCCGGGATCTCCCGTCCCTCCTCTCGGGCGGTATCGAGCCAGAGGCCGATAGCCACCTTCACTTCGGAGAGCGCCTCCTCTTCGGTTTCGCCGAACGCGGAGCACCCGGCAAGTTCCGGGACGACGGCGATGAACCCCTCGTCCTAGTCGCTGAAGAAGATCACAATTGCGTAGTTATGCGGCATCTCAATCGCTCCGATCGTCACCCCGACCCTGCGGAACCTCACCGAGCCGTTGAGTGTACAGTTCGACGCAATCCAACGGCCATTGAAACGCCTCCTCGAAGTTCGGGACAGCCCTCATCTGATGCCGGAGCGATGCATTCCATGACGCTGAGAACCGTTCACGCTTCCCCGCGAGCACGGAGTTGTCCGGGACGACCTCCTTGCATTCGCATTTCCGGTGGAGAATGCTCCTCACGGCGTCCGGGTTCACGCGGTCGGCTAGGTGCCGGATATCGTAGATATCCCAGGGACGTACCCGCTGGAAGAGAGAGCGGATCTTCTCGGCCATGATCTCCTCCAGACAGTAACTGGTTACCCCGGCGGTGAGTTTGTCCGAGTACGGGTGGTAGATCCGTCTCTCCTCAACAGGGAGCAGAACGCTTTCGTTACTCATGGTCGTGAGGTCGACGATGATCTTGGTCGGGGTGGATGCGTTCATGGGGATGATCCTGAACAAGGCCGTCGCCCGGAATCCGGTCGCCGTCTCGATAATGCTGATATCCTCCTCGAACCTGATGCCGCTCTCCTCTCGTGCGCAGGATACCGCGTCCTTCACCGCCTCCTGCAGGGTCTCCTTTTCGTACGGTTCCAGCAGGGTGAAGTCGAGATCGTCCGAGAAGCGGTAGTTCTCGATGAAGACTTTCCGGATTCCCGTCCCCCCTTTCAGCGCCATGGGGAGGGCGCTCAGGTGAGCGAGGAGCCAGTTCTGTGCATAGTCCCGTTCGATGGTCGAGGGCGGAACCCCGAAGGCACGGGCAGCCTCTTTAATCTCCACGATCGGTACCACTCGGAGTCCCCCTGACGTGTTATCTCGGTGTTGATGACCAGCCGCCACCTCGGGTCGTTTTCTCCCTGATGCGGCATCGTAGGATCGAGGAGGAGGTAGTTCCTAGATGTCGGGAGAGGCAGATCCAGTGGAATTCCCATCTGTTCGCTCAGGTACCCGAGCCTCCGGACAACAGCGTTGTTCCCGATCTTCAGAGCATACCGGCTCAGGCTCTCGCGATCCAGTGATGCGTTCTCCAGCGCCTTTGCAACTTCGACGATCCCTCCGGCGTATTCGGGTCTGTCGAGGCAGTCGATTACCGTCTTCTCCCTGTCGGTGACGGTGACCGGTGTCTCCTCGATCCATTCCTTCTTGAACCCGAAGAACTTCTCCGGCTTTACCCGCACGATCCGGTAGTCCACGCCGAATACCTCGAGCTGGTTCTTCTTCTTCCGTGCCGTCGTCTGGACGAAGACCGTTATCGGGATCTGTTCAGTCAAGCCGTGGTAGTGGAGAGCGCTCCAGTATGCAATCGCAGACGGCCGGACGAGGTGCGATGCAATCACGAACTCGTGGAGCGTGTAATTGCCCTTCTCGCTCTCAAGCGGGATGATCAGGTATTTCCCCCTCTCAATCCGCTCGACGAAGCCCCGATCTTCCCACCGGGAGAGCATCACCGAGAGTACGTTTTTCGGGATCTGTGTCTGCCGGTGCAGCTGCTCGAGGGTGAATACCTGTCCGTTGCGGGCGATGGACTTCAGGATCTCAATCGTCACTTACCGTCTCCTATATTCCTCATTTAGTACACCAAACTTATCATAATTGATAATTTCGGTGTACTTGATGGGGATTGCCTCTCGGGGAGCAGGGGGATGAACATCAAGGGGAGCGGGCAAGCTAAACGACCCGAGATTGAAATCATGCACATGGAAAAATTCCTTTATCCTCGAGAGTAGAGGAGGATCGTGAGAGAGTAATCTCAAAGGAAAAGCGTTCTTTTAAAAATTGGATTCCAAACATCCCGTTAAAGTGCTGCGGGTGGGATCCGAACCCACGATCTCCAGATGTCCCAGGTCTGGACGCACCGTTCTTCACAAAACCCTATGAGTCTGGCGCCCTAACCGGCTAGGCCACCGCAGCGCACAAAGTGCAGTATAACAATGTCGTATTGCCAAATAAACCTTATGGCTCAGCGGAAAAATTGGATGGAGGATTACTTCGAGTTTTTCCGGATATAGACGTCGACCGCTGCGGTGATCGCCGCCACGTGCTTCCCCTGGCGGAGCGAGTCGGCCAGCGTCTGCATACGCGCCTCCTCCTCGTGGAGGTAGCGGCGCAGGCTCGACGCGATGTGCTTCTCCTGCAGGAAGTGCGTGTGAGTGTCGCCGGCGATGAAGTGGGCGTTGTGCATTATCGCGTAGTGGAGCGGGAGCGTCGTCTTCACGCCCAGGATGACGTACTCGTAGATCGCCCGGCGCATCCGCTGGATCGCCTCCTCGCGGTCGGAGCCCCAGGCACAGAGTTTGGAGATCATCGAGTCGTAGTGTGCGGGGATAGTGTAGCCCATGTGGATGCCGGAGTCGACCCGTATCCCCGGCCCTCCCGGGGAGCGGTAGCGGACGATCTTGCCCGGATCGGCGGCGAAGCCGTTCAGCGGATCCTCCGCGTTGATCCGGCACTCGATCGCGTGCCCCCGGATGGTGACGCCCTCCTGGTCCATCGCGAGGTCTTCGCCGGCCGCGACCGCGATCTGCTGCTTCACGATGTCGATCCCCGTGACGAACTCCGTGATGGTGTGCTCCACCTGCAGCCGGGTGTTCACCTCCATGAAGTAGTAGTTGCCGTTCGCGTAGAGGAACTCCACCGTGCCGGCGTTCGTGTAGTTCGCCGCCTTTGCGGCGGCGATGGCCGACGCCGTCATCTGCTCCCGGAGAGCGGGCGTCATGATCGGGCAGGGGGCCTCCTCGAGCAGTTTCTGGTGCCGGCGCTGGATGGAGCACTCACGGTCGTAGAGGTGGAGGGTGTGCCCTTTCGCGTCGGCAAGCACCTGGATCTCGATGTGGCGCGGCTTCGTGAGGTACTTCTCCACGAAGATCGTCGGGTCGCCGAAGGCGGACTGGGCAATCCGCCTGCCCTTATCGATCGCCTCCTCGAGTTCTTCCTCGCTCTCGGCGATATGCATGCCGATACCGCCGCCGCCCGCGCTCGCCTTCACGATCACCGGGTAGCCGATCTCGGCGGCGACCTTCTTCGCCTCGTCGACGCTCGTGACCCCCTCCGGCGTGCCGGGAAGGACCGGGACGCCGGCCTCGCGCATCATCCGCTTCGACCCGATCTTCGAGCCCAGCGCCTCGATCGTCTTCCACGACGGGCCGATGAACGTCAGACCCTCGTCCTCGACCAGTTTCGCAAACCCGGCGTTCTCGGCGAGGAACCCATACCCGGGGTGGATCGCCTCGGCCCCGGTCTTCCTCGCCACGTCGCAGATCCGCTCCTTGTTGAGGTAACTTTTGGACGGGTGCGCCTCGCCGACACAGAACGCCTCGTCGGCGTACTTGACGTGAAGCGCGTTGCTGTCCGGCTGGGAGTAGATCGCGACCGTGTCGATGCCCAGTTCCCGGCAGGCCCGCATGACCCGGATGGCAATCTCGCCGCGGTTGGCGATCAGGATCTTGTCAAAATACTTCATCGCGCAAACAGCCCTCATTCAATGACCATCAGCACGTCGCCGTTCTGCACGACGTCCCCGGCATCCACGAAGATCTCCGAGACCGTGCCGTCGCGGGGGCTGGGAATGGGATTCTCCATCTTCATCGCCTCGAGGACGATGAGCGTATCCCCCTTCCTGACGGTGCTCCCGCGCTCGGCCATCACCTTCAGGACCATGCCCTGCATGTTGCTCTTGACGCCGCCGGCGACATCCCCGCGGGGTGCCCTGGGCGACGGGGCGGCGACCGACGGGGCCGCGACCGAGCCTCCCTCCACGGTGATGATCCGGACCGAGAAGATCTCCCCATCCACCTCCACCTCCATGGAGCGGGGAATCTCCGCAACACCCACCGATCCGGCGTGCACCTTCTCGGGGATCGCCTCGGCCTTGCGCTCGCCCCGGAGGAACGACGGGGCGACGCTCGGGTAGAGGATGTAGGTGAGAATGTCTTCCTCTCTGGTGACGAGGGCCTGCTCCTCCGCCTCCTTCTTCATCTGCTCGTAGATGGGCGCGAGAAGGTCCGCCGGGCGAACAGTGACCGGCTCCTCATCGCCGATGATCGTCTTTTGTATCTCGGGACCGATCGGGGCGGGAGAGCGGCCGTAGAGGCCGCGGACGTAGTCCTTCACCTCCTTCGTCACGTTCCGGTAGCGCTCCCCGTCCATGAGGACGTTGAAGACCGCCTGGGTGCCCACGATCTGGCTCGTCGGGGTCACAAGCGGCGGGTAGCCGAGGTCCTCCCTCACCCGGGGGATCTCGCGGAACACCTCGTCCAGGCGGTCGAGCGCATCCTGCTCCTTGAGCTGGGAGACGAGGTTCGAGATCATGCCGCCCGGAAGCTGGTAGATCAGCACGTCCGAGTCGACCCGGTCCGCGATGGAGTTGAAGAGCGGTTCGTACTTCTCCCGCATCTCGCGGCAGATGTTGCGGACTTTCCGGAGCGGGAGGAGATCGATGCCGGTATCGCGCGGCGTCCCGGCAACGCTTGCAACGATGCTCTCCGTTGGGGGCTGGGAGGTGCCGAGGGCGAACGGCGACATCGCCGTATCGAGGATGTCCACGCCCGCGTCGATCGCCGCCTGGTAACTCATGGGCGCGACGCCGCTCGTGCAGTGGGAGTGGAGGCAGACTTTAACGTCCGCCGCCTTTTTGATCCCGGCGATCAGGTCGCGGGCATCGTGCGGCATGATCAGGCCGGCCATGTCCTTGATGCAGATCGAGTCGCAGCCGAGCGCGTAGAGCTCCTCCGCCATGTCGATGAACGTCGCGACGGAGTGGACCGGGCTCGTCGTATAGGATATCGCGCCCTGCAGGTGCGCCCCGACGTTCTTGACCTCCTCCATCGCTTTTTTCATGTTCCGGATATCGTTCAACGCATCGAAGACCCGGAAGATGTCGACCCCGTTTCGCGCCGACGCCTCTACGAACTTCTCCACCACGTCGTCGGGGTAGTGCCGGTAGCCCACGAGATTCTGGCCCCGCAGGAGCATCTGGATGGGGGTGCGCTTCAGTTCGACCTTCAGCATCCGGAGACGTTCCCAGGGATCGTCGTTGAGAAACCTGATGCTGCTGTCAAAGGTTGCACCGCCCCAGGCCTCGACGGAGAAGAAACCTACTTCATCGACGGCACGGGCAAGAGGGAGCATGTCCTCAGTCCGGAGCCGGGTGGCGATGAGCGACTGATGCGCGTCCCTAAGCGTGGTATCGGTGATATTGAGTGAATCTAATTTGGCAGCACACATCGAATTTTGCACCTCGAAGGGCTGAGAATATATCAATAAAGCCTCTAAAAAATTCATCCTACTAATATAAAAACGTCGCGAAGAGGGAGAGTCGATAAAAGGACGGGTATTACAGCCATTATTGAAGCCAGGACGTCCCGGGGATCCGCTTCAAATCGGGGGCATATCCGTCCCCCGATCGTGTATCCCCGTACCATCAGCAGCCGGGCAATCTCGTCGGCTCTCCTGATCTGGGTGACGATGAGGGTTACCGCGAGCGGCACGATCGAGCGCACACCGGGCCGGATTCCCTTCAGCGCCATGGCTACCCGCATCTGCTCGATCTCCTGCCGGATCACGGCTAGATCCGTAAGTCCCATCTCGGCGATGAGTCCGATCTCGAACCCCACCCGGTTTCCGAGGGCCCAGACCGCCACGCCGAGCACTTCGCCTTCCGCCGTCTCGGCGTATACCCACGTGGCGAGAAGGAGGAGCGCGGTCATCCGGATCAGGTAGGAGAGCCCTGGACCGCCTCCCCACGCCGAGAGGAGCGCTGTTGCGGCGATCATCGCGACGAGGGAGAGAAGCACTCCGGGCCGTGGGAGGGCCTTCGTGCGCGGGGTAAAAAACAGCCACCAGACCAGGGTGGCGACGGCTCCCGCCGTGCTCGCAAACGCAGCGAGCGAGAGGAACGCGGCGGCAAGAAGCCTCAGCCGCGGGTCCTGCATAGCGCCTCCCGGGCGTCGGACAGCCTGATGTTCTCCGGACGGGCACCCTCTCTCAGGGCATACGCGAGGTAGGGCGGGGCGTGCCGCCAGGAAGGGATCGCGTCGGGCACGCTGCCGCGGGCCGTCAGGGCTCCGTCCTCCATCTCCCAGACGGCATCCACCCGGGGAAGGACCGCGCGCTCGTGCGAGAAGATGATCGTGATGCCCGCACCGCGCCCCTCGATCATCCTGCAGGCCTCCCTTTTCGCGACGCAGTCGAGAGAACTGAACGGTTCGTCCAGCATCAGCAGGTCGGGGTTCCGCATGACGGCGCAGGCGAGGGTCAGCCTCCTGAGTTCCCCGCGGGAGAGGTGGAACGGGTCGTCGTCCCCCCGCCGGAGAAGGTCCGCCCGGAGAAGCACGTCGTCCGGGGCAAGCCCCCAGGAACGGACCTCCTCGGCAACCGTCGGGCAGGTGATGTGATGCTCGGGGAACTGCAGCAGGAGCAGCGCCGACAAAACATCGTGCCGCCGGACGGCACCGGTCCCGGGACGGAGCAGTTCGGCGAGCAGAAGGGCGAGAGTCGATTTCCCGCTACCCACCGGCCCGCTGACCAGGTGCACGCCCGCACCGAAGGTGCCGCTGCCCCGGAGGGTGAACGAGCCGCGGGAGAAGACGAGGTCTTCGAGGTCGACCCTCACCGAAGAACCCTCCACATCGTGGGATAAAAGCACGTCTCTTCGAGCGCGGAGAAGACCTCTTCCGGCGTACCGTGGTGCCGGACGAGACCGCCCTCCATGAAGAGGACGTAGTCCGCCCCGGCCGCGGTATCCATCGACTGCGTGCACCATAGGACGTGGGCCGCCGTGCTCTCCTGCACGACGCGGTAGACGCGCTCCGCCGTCCCGGCATCCAGGTGCGAGTCGGCCTCGTCCAGGACGAGCACCTCGGGGTCGTCGGCACAGGCCGCGGCCAGCGCGACGAGGGCCTTCTCGCCCCCGGAGAGGGCCGAGACCTTTTTGCCGAGAAGGTGCGGGATGCCGACCTTCACGGCGGCCGCCCCGACCTTCTCGTCCGTCTCGCGGCAGGGGTAGTGGCGGAACCGGGGAGTCGACGCGATCTCGTCGTATACCCGGGAGAAGAGAAGCGTCCGTTCGGGGAACTCCCCCACCCACCCGACCTTCACGGCGGACGGCGGGCGGCGGAGGAGCCGGACCGTCCCCGCCCGGGGTTCCTCGATGCCGGCGCAGACCGAGAGAAGCGTCGTCTTGCCGCTCCCGTTCGGCCCGATCACGGCGATATGGCGCGCATCCACCGTAAGGTAGGGGATATCGACGAGCCGGTGCCGCAGATCGACGATATCGATCATGCCACCCGCTTTCCTATGGCGTATGCGGCCGCGACTTTCACGACGGCACCGACGACGAACGGGGCGACGCCGACCAGGACCGCCTGATAGAGCGAGAGCGACGCCGACCAGGCGAGCCACGCGACACCGAAGACGTAGGTCACAGATATCGCCGCGATCAGCCCTGCGACCCGGGACCTCGGCGATTCATGCTCGTAGGCGAGCCCGACGATGAGGGCGGCGGGGACAAAGCCGGCCAGGAACCCCCCTGTGGGCCCGAGAAGCACCCCGAGGCCCGCCGTGCCGTTGTGAAAGACCGGGAGGCCGGCCGTCCCGAGGAGGACGTAGAGGGCGACGGGGATCACCGCATACCGCTTCATGACGACCCCGGAGAGCAGCACGAAAAGGGTCTGGAGCGTGAGCGGGACCGGGGGCAGCGGGATGGATATCCAGCTCCCGGCAGCGATCAGCGCGACGAACGTACCACTGTAGGCGAGGATCTGGGTGCGGTGCATCATGTCAACCATCTTATTTTGGATGGTTGACAAGAAAAATCCTGTTGATGCGTGAACGATGAGGCAGCGATGGATACCTCTAACGAACTGCTTCACACAACCTCCAGGTAGTTCCGTTACCGATGGGGAGGTCCTCTCTGGAGCCCAATGATCCAAAAAGTGTACGGGTGTTAACAGGGACCGGGAGGTTAAAGCTGGAAACAGTCCCCGGCGATGACCCGCTCTATCTTCCCGTTGTCCTTGCGGATGATCAGGGCGCCGTGCTCATCGATATCGATGGCCTCTCCCGAAAAGGTCTTGTTGATGGTCTTGATGGCCACCCGGTGGTCGAGCGTCAGGGAAAGGCTCTTCCACTCGCGGACGATGGAATCGTACTCGCCGTCCTCGAGCTGCTGGTAACGCAGTTCGAACTCCCGCAGGACCCGGGCAAGAAGCGCCACGCGGTCGACCTCGCGGCCGACCTCGGCCTGGAGCGTGGTCACCGTATCCCTCAGGTTCGACGAAAGTTCGTCGAGGGGGACGTTCACGTCGATCCCGAGCCCGAGGAGGGCGTAGTGCACGGTATCCGCCTCCGCAGTGAGCTCCAGGAGCAGTCCGGCGACCTTTTTGTCCCCGACGAAGATGTCGTTGGGCCACTTGATCAGCGCACTGATGCCGTACTCCTTCCGGATAGCGCGGGCAATCGCGATCGACCCGGCCATCGTGATCATGAAGAGATGGTCGAGCGGGATCTTCGGTTTTAAGAGAATAGTGGCCCAGATGCCGCCGGCAGGCGAGACCCAGGCACGTCCGAGCCTTCCCACCCCGCCGGTCTGCTCTTCGGCGATGATCACCATGCCGTGCAGTTTTTCAGGATCGGTCTCGTCGGCAAGTTTCCTCCCGACCCAGCTCGTGGAGGCGGTGCTGTCGAAGTGGCGGATCTGCCTTCCGATGAACCGGGTGCGGAGCTGCTTGCGGATCTCGTACGGGAGGAGCCTGTCGGTCCTCGCTTCGAGGCGGTAGCCCTCCGCCCGCGACGACGAGATACTGTATCCCAGCCTCCGGAGTTCGCGGATCTGTTTCCAGACAGCCGATCGGGTGACGCCCAGTTGCTCTGCAATCCGTTCGCCCGATACCGGGCCGGGCGATTCTTCGAGAATCTTCAGTACGTTGATTGCCGTATCCTTCATGTCCATTACCTTTTCCCTGTCGGCGACTCGGTCGGGAGCGGACACGGATCCTCGCTGCAGACCTGTTTTCGGATCCCCGCGTGCTGCTCCATGAAACCCGCCAGATCAAAGATGCCGGTCACATCGACGATGCCGATTGCGCCGATGGCCCTGCCTTCGCCGTCCCTTACCGGGGCCACAACTACCGGAATGCCTTTGTAAGGGCCGCCTGGAGGCCTGACCCTCAATGTGGCATTCTCCTCGAGGACTTCCTCGAGGACGGGACCCGTATAGGCATCGTCGACGACCTTCCCATCCTCGATCCGGACTCCGGGATGGTCGCGGGATCGTGCCGTGACGGGCAGACGGCCAAGCAGGTCATGGAGGCAGATCATGACGGGAGCGAGATCCCGCGCTCTCGAAGAGACAGAGATGACATATTGCTCCATGGTCGTATCCCTACTTTCCATCATGGTCTATCTAAAATAAGGTTTCCCTATCGCCGCACGAGAATTCCTCCAGGAACTCCCGTGAGGGGTACTCATGGATGCTCGAGACCAGGATCATGCCGTCGCCGACCGCCTTCCCGACGAGAAGCGCATCGCCGGCAGCCGAGGCGGCAAGCGTCTCGCCGCCGTGGGCCGGGAACGAACCGTCGCACTCGACGGCGGTAAGATCGTACCCGGAAAACAGGGAGTTGTAGTTGCTTTCCCCGACAAAGCGGACGGCACGCGGCCCGTACGAGAATGCGTAGGTCACCGGGAACGGGAGCCAGTCGTAGGCGTCCTCCCGCAAGCCTCCCGCGCCGAAGACCAGCAGACGGCCGCCGTTCTCGACGAAACGCCGGATACGCCCCTCTGAAGCCCGGAGTGCCGGGAGGAGGTTCGAGTAGTCCGGGTTCGCGAATCCCGTCGGCACGATGAGCGAGACGAATCTCCCGCGCCAGAAGGGCGAGGCGAGCATGTAGGGGTTGACCGTCTCGCAGCAGGCGCCGCAGTCCTCGATGAGCCGCGAGAACATGAGGGGACTGTCCCAGAGCAGCCCGGTTCTGCAGGTCACCCCTTGATCACCCCGAGCGGTTCCAGCCGGACAACGATATTCGAGAGGCCCGCTTCGTGCACGACGCGCACCACTTCACGGCTCGGCTTGTAGGCTTCGGGCGCCTCCTCCGCGAGGGCCGAGTCGCTGTGAGCACGCACCAGAATGCCTTCTCCCGCGAGGTGTTCCCGGAGTTCCTTCCCGCGGACCTCTTTCTTCGCCTTCGACCGGCTGAGCACCCTGCCGGCGCCGTGGCAGGTGCTCCCGAAGGTCTTCTGCATCGCGGTCACGGTGCCGTGAAGGAGGTAGGAGGACGTCCCCATGCTTCCGGGGATGATCACCGGCTGCCCGACCGCGGCGTACTCCCCCGGGACACCCGGAGCTCCCGGGCCGAACGCCCGCGTCGCACCCTTGCGGTGGACGCAGACCTCCATCGAAGTGCCGTCGATGTCGTGGCGCTCGAACTTGGCGACGTTGTGCGCGACGTCGTAGATGAGCCGCATCTCGTCGTAGTCGATCCCGAAGAGCTGTGCGAACACCGATTTGACCTCGTGCATGATGACCTGCCGGTTTGCCCAGGCGTAATTTGCAGCGCAGACCATGCCGCCGTAGTAGGCGCGGCCTTCCGGGGAATCGATCGGGGCGCAGGCGAGCTGCCGGTCGGGGAGATGTATCCCGTATTTGGCGAGCGCACCTTCAAGCGTCCGCAGGTGGTCGGTGGCGACCTGGTGGCCGAGACCCCGTGAGCCGCAGTGGACCATGAAACAGACCTGGCCTTCGGCGACCCCGAAGGCCTTTGCTGCTTCGGGGTCGACGATCTCCCTCGCCACCTGGACCTCCAGGAAGTGGTTCCCCGCGCCGAGCGTCCCGAGCTGGGGTACGCCCCGCTGGCGCGCTTTGGCGCTGACCGCTTCGGGGTCCGCGCCCGGCATCGCCCCCTCTCCCTCGCACCGGACGAGGTCCGCCCCGGTGCCGAGCCCGCGGTCGACCACCCACCGTGCGCCGTCGACCATGACCCCGGCCAGTTCTTTGTTCGAGACCCGCATGGTGCTCTTTGCGCCCACACCGGTCGGCACGGCGCTAAAGAGCCTCTCGATGAGTTCCCGTTTCTTGCCGGCGAGATCGGCCTCGGTCAGAGGTGTCGTGATCAGCCGGACGCCGCAGTTGATATCGAACCCGACCCCGCCGGGAGATATAACCCCCTCGGTCATATCGAACGCGGCGACACCGCCGATGGGAAACCCGTATCCCCAGTGGATATCGGGCATGGCAAGCGAGTTCTTCACGATTCCCGGCAGGGTTGCGACGTTCGCGAGCTGCCTGACCGCCCCCTCTTCGAGCGTCTCTACGAGCGCCCGGGAGAGAAAAAAACGTCCCGGTACCCGCATATCGGGAACGTATCCGATGGGGACTTCCCACTCGATGTCTCCAACCCTATTGATTCCGGCAAGCATAACAACCTCTCAGATATCGAAGATGATCTCCACCACATAGTCCTCTTCTTCTTTAACGATTTCGAGCCCGAAGTAGGATATACCCTTGACGATGGTCCCTCCGGAGTGCCGTGCAGGGTCGAAAGGCTCGCCCCTGAGAGCGGCGGAAAGGCGGGTGCCCCGGACATCGACGTCGAAGGTGCAGAAGACGGTGTTCTCGACCTCGGTGATGAAGAGCAGTTCCGAGAGGTAGTCGATAAGGAGAGATTCGAGGTCGTCCGCCTCGAGAGATACCTGCCGTTCGATGCCCCGGTCCTTGCAGGGGCCGTACATCACGTGAAACATGGCCCGGCCTGCGTCGGCAAAGATCTCGTTTACGGTCGCGCCCCGCACCCGCATGAGGACATCGGCGGTATGCTCCAGTTCTTCAAAACTCATGGTCTAGAAGTCTTCGTAGAATATAGGAATCATTCCTCTGTGGATGGAATCGATGTAGCGGGCCTGGTACTTCGAGATATAGACGGTGTAATCGCCGACCGGAATCTGCAGGTCGGTAATCTTCGGCGGTTTGACCGATGTCGGCAGGAGGATCGGTCCGCTGCAGGATGTGCTCACTCTGAAGTCGCGTTTTCTCTGGAGAACATACGATCGGACGTCTTCCGTGACATATATACTCCGCGACTGTCCTGACTCCCCAACGTCGCTCTGCATGGTAGTCCACCATATTTGTCCTGGGGGTAAAAAAAGAGGTATGGTTTTTGAGTGTTACGTTGTCCCGAGGAGCTTCGCCACCACATCCACGTACTGGTCCTTCAGCTTGTAGATGGTGTTCGTTCCCTCCGCGTTCCGCCTCACGTGCAGGATGCCTATCCGGGATGCGATGATGCCTACCATGGATGCGATGGAGTGGTAACTGATCGAGAACTGCTTCTGCAGTCTCTCGTAGATCTGAGGTATGGTAAGAGATTTTACTTTTACGAACAGGTTGAGCAACTCGTGCCGGATTCCGTCCCGGTCCCGTGAGAGATAACCTTTAAGTCGAGCTTCTATCTCTTTTTTGAGCTCATAGGGTGATCTCATATGTGCTTGTGATTCGGTATTTTATATATATCTTTTCTTTTCAATCATATGAGCAGAGATTCTGCCAGGAGGACGACAATTGTCTGACGAAATGGGATCCGGTGGGGTATAATGGCATCGTTTGCCGAAAAATTGATCATAAACGGCTTAATGCACGTTTACGCAAAAATAGTCCCGAATTCGTAACGCCCCCTTCCCCCGCGCGTCTGCAGCGCCGCCTCATCACACGGGACCTGCTTCCCGCCGGGAGGGCATGCACCGGAGCGGCATCCAGTGAGGGGCGCCCCCGGAGAAGGATGCGCTTCCGGCTCAGGGCGACGCCGATTCGCGTCTTATATGCATGAGTAACCCTTTAACCTTTCACAATCGTACACTCATGCAGCATGGAATTTGTCAGATACGACGTCAACAAATACTCTCCACGGCAGATGGTAGCGCTGCCCCTCGTTCTTCTCCTCCTTGCCGGAATCCTGCTTGGCTACACCACGCTCGCCACCGGCCTGCCCCTGAAACCGGGCATCGATTTTGCGGGAGGGACGGCGGTCACGGTGTTCACCTCTGATGGCAGAGAGACGGTAGAGGCGGCCTTCTCCGGGTACCCGCTGTTATCGGTGGGCGAGGGTATCGGCAACGGGAAATACATCCAGTTCGGCCCGATGGACGACGCCCAGTACCGGAGCCTCGTTGCACTTATCAACGAGAAGTATCCCGATGCTAAGATAGACCAGATCGGTGAGACGTTCGGGAAGACGCTCCAGGGCCAGGCCTTCCTTGCCCTGATCTTCTCGTTCATCGGGATGGCCGTCGTGGTCTTCATAGCATTCCGCAACGTAGTGCCGGCGGGTGCAGTCGTCCTCTCCGCCTTCGCCGATATCGCCATCACCGCAGCAGTCATGCAGGTCATCGGCATCCCGCTCTCCCTCGGGACGACGGCGGCACTGCTGATGTTGATCGGCTATTCCGTCGACAGCGATATCCTGCTGACCACGCGCCTCTTAAAGCGCAAAGGGAAACTCGACGAGAAACTCTCCGGGGCCTTCAGGACCGGGATCATCATGACGACAACGACCATCGCAGCCATCGCAGCCATGTGGGTCGTTGCTACGGCGGGACAGATCCAGATCATCAGCGAGATCGCAAGCGTCCTCCTCATCGGGCTCTTCGTCGACATGATGAACACCTGGATGCTGAACGCAGGGATACTCAAGGAATACATCCTCCGGAGCGGTAAAAAATGAATAGCGAAACCATCAAGAACCTCGTCAAGGACTGGCGGGTTGCCCTGGTGCTCCTGCTGGTCGTCGGCTCCCTTGTCGGGATCTACCTTGCGCCCCCGAGCCCGGAGAAGGGGCTTGAAGGGAACCTCCAGTTCGGCCTCGACCTTGAGGGCGGGTCGTGGCTGCAGATGGAGTTCCAGTCCGTCGTCGTGGCCTACTCGACCGACGGATCGGTCGGAGACCTCATAGAGAACCTGCAGACGAGCCTCGAGGCAGATGTGATCCAGATCGACGAGAACCACCTCGAAATCCGAAAGAGCGTCTCCCGTGCCGATCTCGAACCGATCTTTGCTGAATCGGGCGCCTCGATCGTCACCTACCAGAAGGGCGTATCGCCGTTCACCGCAGACGAGGTGAAACAGATCCTCAACGAGAAGGTGAACGCCCTCGGGATGCAGGACGCGAGGATCAATCTGCTCACCCCGACGGGGAGCGAGTATCCGCAGTACGTACGGATAGAGCTCGCCGGCGTGGATATGGCAACGGCGCAGGAGATCGTCGGCAAGCAGGGCGTGTTCGAGATCCGGGTCCAGACAACGGGGAACGAGACCGAGCACGTCCTCTACGGGGACCAGATCACCAGCGTCAGCACCCCGGAGAGGGACCCCACGACCCAGGCATGGGGCGTCAGTTTCACGTTCACCGATGCGGGCGCAGAGGCCTTCAGGGAGGCCGCCCTCGAATCCGGAGCGATCGACAACCCGGGAGCCCACCACCTCGTGATGCTCCTCGACAACGAGACCGTCTACAGCGCTCCCCTCGCCGGGACCCTTGTGACGGAGCTCCGGTCGGGCCCGGTCAGGTCGCTCTCCGCGAGCACCGGAACAGGCGACGCCGGGCTTGAGGATGCGATGACGCTCGAGATCCACCTGCGGGCCGGCGCCCTGCCGGTGAAGGTGGATATCGTCGGGTCCGGTTCGGTCCCGGCGGCGCTCGGCGAGCAGTTCAAGATAACGGTCGCCATCGCCGGGCTGCTCGCCCTGCTCACGGTAGGGGTCGTCGTCTACTACCGCTACCGCGAACCTGCGATCGTTCTCCCGATGCTCGCCATCAACCTCGCCGAGATCATCATCCTGCTCGGGATTGCCCGGTTCATCCAGCAGCTCGATCTCGCCGCCATCGCCGGCCTGATAGCGGTGGTGGGTACCGGCATCGACCAGCTCGTCATCATCACGGACGAGGTTCTCCACGAAGGGCGCGTCCCGTCGCCGAACCTCTATATGAAGCGGTACGGGCGGGCTTTCGGCATCATCGCCGTGGCTGCGGCGACGGTCTTCATCGCCATGCTCCCGCTGGCGCTGATGGATCTTTCCACTCTTCGGGGCTTTGCCATCATCACCATACTCGGTGTCCTGATCGGCGTCCTGGTCACGAGACCCGCGTACGGGAAGATAATCATGGCGATCCTCTCAAAATAACAACCCTACAACAACCTTTATTGCCCCGTTCACACACATTGTGTGAATGGGGTACAGCCTATGGGAAAACCGGTTTTAATGGATTTTTTCGCCGAGTGGTGCGGTCCGTGCCACCAGCAGACACCGATCATCGATGAGCTCAAAGCGAGAATGGGCGACCAGGTCGAGATCAGAAAGATCGATGTCGGCGTCGATTCCGAACAGACGCGGCAGTACGCCGCGAAATACGACATCCAGTTCGTACCCACGCTCGTCATCGAAAAAGACGGCAATCTCGTCCGGAAACTGGTGGGCGTCCAGGACCTCGGTACGCTTGAGAGCATCTTAAAACCGCTGGTGGAGCAGTGAAGATCGGTATAGTCGGCGGAACCGGCGAGATCGGGGAGGGCATGGCGCTCCGGCTCTCTCCGAAGTACGATGTCATCGTGGGGTCTCGCGAGGAGGCAAAGGCGATCGCGACCTGCGAGACCTGCCGGGAGACCCTGCAGGAGCGAAACCTCTCGTGCAGCCTGCTCGGCGTCTCCAACCAGCGTGCGGTCGACGAGGCGGATATCGTCGTCCTCGCGATACCGTTCAAGCACGTGGCTCCCACCCTGAAAGCCCTGACCGGGTTTGAGGACAAGATCGTCGTCAGTCCCGTCAACCCGATCGAGCGCACGACCTACTTCTACTACGCCCCTCCGCCGGAGGGGTCGGCGGCGATGATGATCAAGGGGATGCTCCCCGCAAGCGCGACCGTCTGTGCTGCGTTCAACAACATCGCCGCAAACAAGTGGCAGGTGCTCGACGAGGAACTTGATTACTCGGTCGCGGTCTGCTGCGACGACGACGGGGCCAAGCAGACGGTGATGGAAATCGTCAACAACGTCTCAAGCCTCCGCGCCTACGATGCGGGACCGCTTGCGGCCGCATCCATCGTCGAGAGCATCACGCCCCTCCTCCTCAACATCGCCCGCTTCAACAGGATGAGGGACGTCGGCGTGAAATTCGTATAATTTTCTTTTTTTGCCCGGGAGGGGGTGAGGAGGCCGGAATTCCGTGAGTTCTGGCTAGATCTCGGAAGTTGAGCCTATCAAACCCCTGGCACGGCTTTCCAGTGGATATCGCGATTGGGGGGAACGACGCTCCGGAGAACGACTGTCCGCAGGACAGGAGTTCGAGAAGACCGGAGGTCTTCGAGGAGCGGAGTTCGAGCACCGAAGGTGCGAAGTGGGGCTGACGGGGAGGGGGATGCTCCCCCCTCCCCTGTCTCCATCTCGTAAACTGATGCCTATAGCCCCCCCACTCGAAGACCTCCGGTCTTCTCGAGCTCCGGACGTCCCGTCCGTCGCACCCCGCCCGGCCTCCTCAAACGCACCTCCGGTGCTCAAACTCCTGCCTTCACACCTAACGGTGCTCAAACTCCTGCCGTTCGCTACGCTCCCGGCAGTCGTTCCCCGCCCCTGGGGGGGGGCAGTGCATGGCGATACCCATGGAAAGCCGTGTGCCGGAGCGCGAGAAATAGACAAAGGTGCGAACTGAAGGATACCGAGTAGATGTTCAAACTCCTGTCTTTCCGACAGTCGCAGACCTCTCACTTTCTGATAGTCGCAAACCTCCCAATGTGTGAGTCGCACTGGATGAGGACACTTCCTCCCAAACCACACACCCGGTCTTCACCTACACCCCCATGCCCCAAGCGGCATGCACATATCCCGGGGTGCGCCAAACCATTCTGTATCACGATCAGGGTGCCGAGAATGCTGGATCAGGAGTTCGAACGGATCGGAAAGAGGCTCTTTGTGGAAGGGCTTGTCGGAGCGAATTTCGGGAACATGAGCGTCAGGGGCGAGGGCGGGTTCTCCATCACCCGGACCGGCGCGTACCTTGATTCGGGGGAGATGCCGGTCTTTGTGCCCGATGCGGGCGACGCCCCGCGTGAAGCCTCGAGCGAGTACCGGGTCCACCGGGCGGTCTACCGGGCGACGCCGCATCGTGCGATCGTCCACGCCCACCCGGTCCACGCCGTCGCCGCCTCGCTCGACGCCGACCTCGTCCGGCCGGCCGACAGCGAGGGAGGGATGCTCTGCCCGACAATCCCGGTCGTTACCGGGAGCCCGGGAACCGACGAGATCGCAGAGAACGTCGCCGGGGCGCTTCGCGACGGCCACATCGTCATCGTCCGGGGACACGGGACGTTTGCCGCCGGAAAAACGCTCGATGAGGCGTATATCTACACCTCGATCGCCGAGTACGCCTGCCGGATCCTCTTTTTATCGGGGAGGCTTCGGGGGGTTCTGTAACTGCTCGATCTGGCGGGTGGTCTCGCGGTGAAACCCAAGCAGCATGTCGCTGATCACGCCGAACATGAAGATCTGAAAGCCCATCGTGATCAGGAGGACCGTGAGGATGGTGAGCGGCAGGTGCTCGATGTTCTTGAGCCATTCGAGGACGACGTAGACACCGATGACGCCCCCGACAAGCGATATGAAGAGGCCGATGATCCCGAAGTAAAAGGTCGGGTTGTTCATCTTCGCGAGCCGGTATATGGTCGAGAAGATCCGCAGACCGTCCTGGAACGGGTTTAACTTGGTGACGGTGCCGGGCCTCGCGAGGTACCGCACCGGGACGACCGTGACCCGCTGTCCGTTCCTCACCGCCTCGACCGCCATCTCCGTCTCGATCTCGAACCCCCCCTCTTTGAGGGTCATCTGCCGGATCGAGCGAAGGGTAAAGGCGCGGTAGCCGGAGAGGATATCGTGGAGATCTTTGCCGTGCGCTATCCGAAACATCACGTTGAGGAGCTGGTTGCCGAGGAGATTCAACCGCGTGAATGCTCCCGCCTCGGGGTTGGCGAGGCGGTCGCCGATGACGTGATCGAATCCCCGGCCGAGGGGTTCGAGCATCTTCTCCGCGTCATCCGGCGAGTAGGTGCCGTCGCCGTCGAGCATGAGCACGTAGGGCTCATCGATGAGCTGCACGGCCTCGATGATGGCGTTGCCCTTTCCCTTTCCCGCCTGTGCCCGGACAACCGCTCCCGTGGCTCGTGCGATATCGGGCGTTTTGTCGGTGCTGTTCCCGTCCATGACGAGAATGTGGCGAAAACCGCGCTGCCGGAACCCCTCGACCAGCTCGCCGATCGTCGGGGCCTCGTTTAACGTGGGGATGAAGATACAGACCTCATCTCGCTCGACGTTCATCGGTGTACTATATCCGATTTAGCAACATAAGGACTTCGCATGCACGTAGCCAAATCGGGGCTCCGCGCTCTCGGCATCGCCGAGAGTTATTCGGGGCGGGAGCAGTCCACCCTTGCCGGCGTCGTCATGCGAAAGGACCTCCGGATCGACGGAGCGGCCTTCGCCCGGGTGACCGTCGGCGGGTCGGATGCCACCGATGCGGTCGTCCGGATCTTCAACCGCCTTGCCCGTCGGGACATCAACCTCCTGATGATCAGCGGGAGCGTCATCGCCTGGTACAACATCATCGATCCGGCGGCGGTGCAGGACGCGACCGATCTACCCGTCATCGTCACCACCTACGAAGAGTCGGGGGGTCTCGCGGAGGAGATCCGCCGTCACTTCCCGGACGACGACGCCAGGCTCGCGGCATACCGGCGGCTCGGCGACCGGACCCCTGTTCGGCTGCACTCCGGGTATACGCTTTTTATCCGCTCCTATGGACTCTCCATTGAGGATGCCGCGAGGCTCTGCAACGACTTCACGCGTGAAGGCAGGATGCCCGAGCCGGTCAGGGTGGCGCGGCTCATCGCCAGGGGCATCGTCCGGTCGTCCGGATCAGCCCCTGACGACCATGACCGTTGATGTCGCGTGATCGACGACGTAGGAACTGACGCTCCCGAGGAAGAAACGGTCGATCCGGCCCCTGCCGTGCGACCCGACCACGGTCAGGTCGGCGCCGAGTTCCTGTGCGAGCGCGGTGATCTCCGCTCCGGGGTGCCCCCAGCGCTTGTGGATGGTTATCCGGACGCCGGCGGCGGCTGCCTCCCGTTCCGCATCGGCGAGGAACTCGTTCGCCTCCCGGTCGAGCGAATCGAGGAGCGCCTGCTGGGCGATATCCGGCGGTTCGAGCTCGCTGAGGATCAGCGTGGGATACGTGCCGGTCTGGACGACGTGTACGGCATGCACGGAGGCCTCCATGGCGCGGGCGAGATCCAGAGCCTCTTCGAGCGCCCGGTGGCCGATCTCCGACCCGTCGACCGCCACGAGTATCGATTTGAACATAATAGTCTCTAGGAGCGTTCCGGTACAAAAACATGGCCTTCGGAAGCGGACCGCTTCATGCCCCCACCGTGTGCTTCGATACCACCTTCCCGTCGCGCTTATCCACAATCTCCACTGTGACCTCGACTCCCGGGTAGAAGGTCCCGTCGGAGAGATCCGCCGTCATCTCCTCGCCCGGGTTCCAGTAGGGGGTGCGGCAGCCCTCGCCGCCGAGGGTCTTTACCCCATAGTGGTGCGACGGGATGAGGAGGTGGCCGTTTAAGGTATGGACGATGCAGACTTTCTGGCCGTTCTTGTAGAAGACCGCTTTCAGGCAGTCGTTCTCGTATACCGTACTGCCGTTGTTCTTGAGGGTGACCCTGCTTGCGTAGGTCAGTTGCCCGGTCTCTTCGCTTGTGTGCGCAATCCCGGTGATGACGATCGGGGGCTCTCCGGGCTCCGTCCACGACCAGGACGGGATCATCGAAAGCAGCATCAGCAGGACAAGCGCGGCGAGGATGACGGTTACGGCAACCATCAGAAACGTGCCGTGCGTATCCGAGAGAGCGCTCTCGCTCGCTTTCGTCCGCCTTACGCGGGCTCCCGGTGAGCCGGAGCGGTGCCGCGCCCTCCGCGCGGCACGGGCCCTAGTACTCCATCCCATACGACTGAGCCAGGTTCCGGTAACGCCCGTACGTGTATTGGTCCAGTTTGGGGCCCATGCCCCGTATCTTGTTCCACTCGGTGGCGTCGGTATGCTCCCGCCAGATTCCCTCGAAGGAGTCTCCGTCCGCTATGACGAAGACCTTCGGGTTCGACGTCAGTTTCTCTCCGGTTCCCCCGTACTCCCCTCCGGCATCGGTCGGGATGGACGGCACGGTGGTCTCGACGAACGCGTACCCGGTGTCCCGGTAGCAATACTGGTCGGGCGCCTTGATGCCCACGGCCATGTGAGACTCCTGCTCGAATTCGAAGACCGCGACGCCGTATCCCAGTTCACGGAGAAGGTACGCGAGCAGAAGCGACTTCTCGTCGCAGTCCCCGTTCTGGTGGTAGAGCACGTGGTACGGGTACTTGGCCGCCGTATCGAACGAG
Organism: Methanoculleus sp.; assembly: GCA_018433835.1. Taxonomy (GTDB): domain Archaea; phylum Halobacteriota; class Methanomicrobia; order Methanomicrobiales; family Methanoculleaceae; genus Methanoculleus. Next base: position 13,852 of record JAHDQM010000022.1, on the reverse strand, counting down.
TAATCGGCGTACTCGATGTTCTGAACCATGCTGATCGCGGCCCGCACCTGGTTTTCGCGGTCGGCTTCGGCAGCCTGGACGTTATCGGCTAACTGTTTGAGGTACCGGTCCTGGATGCTCTCGTCGACAAACTGGAGCCAGTAGTCGCGTTCATCGCGGAACGAGGCGGGGTACTTCGTAGAAAGGTAGTCGTTGACGCCCCGGTAGGCATCGAACCGGATCGAACCCGGTTTGCCGCGGAGAACATACGGGAAGTTGATGGCCTTTTGTCCCGTCTCCAGGTCTTCGGCGGTGACCCGGGATGAATCGAGGCCGGATACACCCAGTGTCCCGGCGACCAGCGTACCTATGGACGAAAAGATCTCGGCGCCCCAGATGACGACTATGCCGAGGACGACAAGGACGACGATAACCTTGCCGACAGGGATTCTGTGCGGATGGTTGCGGTCGCCGGACATACGAATGAGAAATATATTACTTAATATATAAATCTTTTTAAAATGATTCGGGGTGTCGGGGAGCCGGCAGGAGATACTGCCCCGGGTACCTGGCCCTATGGCCGGTATTCCCCGAGGGGTTCCCGGGTTGAGGACCGGAAGATACGGCCCGGGTTCCGGCAGCGGACGCAGGGGTAAACCTTCTTCTTCTCCAGGCCCAGGGAGGATCATGGCAGAAGCAGAACGATCCCAACTACCCGGATACGTACGCCTATCCGGGAGCGGCGAGCTGGAGGAGCGGGCGCGGCGGGCGCACGAGGTGCTCCGCGACTGCGTCGTCTGTCCCCAGGAGTGCCACGTGAACCGCATCGAGGACGAACTGGGGTTCTGCCGAACCGGTCTTTCGCCGCGAGTCTCGAGTTACAGCCCGCATTTCGGCGAAGAGCCCCCCCTCGTGGGGACGAATGGGTCGGGGACGATATTCTTCGCGGGCTGCAACATGCGGTGCGAATTCTGCCAGAACTACGAGATCAGCCAGTGCGGGGTCGGCTACGCGGTCTCGAATGCAGACCTCGCCGGGATCATGCTCCACCTGCAGGAACGCCGGTGCCACAACATCAACCTCGTCTCCCCTTCGCACGTCGTCCCCCAGATCCTCGGTGCGGTCGCCCTCGCTGCCCCCCAGGGCCTCAACGTCCCGCTGGTCTACAACAGCGGGGGCTACGACTCCGTGGAAACCCTGCGGCTCCTCGACGGCGTCATCGATATCTACATGCCGGACGCGAAGTACGGGCGGGACGATGTGGCGCTGGAACTCTCCCATGCCCCCGGCTACACCGCCCGCATGCAGGCCGCATTGAAGGAGATGCACCGGCAGGTCGGGGACCTGGTGATCAGGGACGGCCTTGCGGTGCGGGGCATGATCATCAGGCACCTGGTGCTCCCCGGGAACCTCGCAAACAGCGAGATTGTGACGAAATTCATCGCCGACGAGATCTCGCGGGACTCCTACGTGAACATCATGGCCCAGTACCACCCGGCGTGGAGAGTGGCCGAGGGAGGGAGGAGCCCGGTGCTTGCGGCGCTGCAGCGCCCGATCACGTCGCGGGAGTACCGGTACGCCGTTCGCTACGCAAGGGAGAACGGACTCTCCCGTGGGTTCCCGTGAGAGGCGGGCAGGGATATACCGCCACCAAAAGAATATTCGCTCGAACAGCCCAGGATCGTGTGGTGCAGGTGAAGGGACGGTCAGGACTCCGGTACGCGGCGATGAGCGATACCGGAAGGCGGGAGCAGAACGAGGACGCCTACTTTACCGGCCGGATGAACGGCTACCACGTATTCGCCGTCGCCGACGGGCTCGGGGGGCATGCCTGCGGAGAGGTTGCGAGCAGGATGGCGATCGCAATCCTCGCGGAGGTCGCAGGCGAAGGCCTCCCGGGGACCTGGCCCGCCACAGTGCTCGAATGCGCATTCCAGCGGGCGAACGCCGCTGTATACACTTATAATGGGGAGAACGGCCTGAATGCAGGAACAACACTCTCGGCGGCGATCGTCGCCGAGTCGGGCAGGTGCTGGATCGGCACGGTGGGCGACAGCAGGACGCATATCATCACGCCGTCGTCCGTCTGGCATACGCGCGACCAGAGTTACGTACAGGGCCTGGTGGAATCGGGAGTGATCTCCCCTGCCGAGGCGATGATCCACCCGCGAAAGAACGTCCTGACACAGGCGCTCGGCCTCGCGGCCCGGGTGCAGGTCGACCTCGACGAACGGGATCTCGCCGGAGGGGGCCTGGTGCTCAGCTCGGACGGGCTCCACGACTACGTCCCGGCGAACATCATTCAGGAGATCGTGCTCGCCGGCGACCCCGAAACGGCATGCCGGAGGCTGATCGGTGCCGCCAGGGACGCGGCAAGCACCGACAACACCACGGTGATCGTCGCACGATCCTAAACCCCGTCAGCTCGTGCTTCGCGGAGCGCCTCGAGGATTGCCGCGCGAACGCCGTCCGTCGCCTCTTCCTCCAGGGCGGCACGCAGCGCCCGAACCGCCTCCTCGCCGCCGATCCTCCCGAGGGATCGGGCAGCGCTCCGCCGCACGAACTCGTTTTCGTCGCGCTGCATGAGCCCGAGACGCGCAACCGCCCGGGAGTCGCCGAGCAGCCCGAGCCCCTTCGCCGCCATGTAGCGGACATGGTCTTTTTCGTCTTCGAGGGCAGCGATGAGGGGCGCATACGCCTCGCCGTCGCCGATCAGTCCAAGGGCTTCCGCCGCGCGGTAACGCACCTTCCAGTCGCCATTCTGCAGTAAGGCAACACAGGCCGGAACGGCGGGTTTCCCGATCGTCACCAGGCCGTGCATAGCCTCCGCCCGCACCGCCTTGTCCGGGTCGGAGAGCCGGGAGAGCAGGTTCTGCAGGTTCTGGTTATTCGAACGGTCGTCTCCGGTCTCCGGTAGCGTACTGTGGGTCATCTTCAATCACATCCGTGGCGTAAGCCGGGCTTACATCACACGTTGAAGCGGCTCTCTAATAAGTCCTTAGGACTGCCGGGACCGGTTGCAGGCACCGTATCCCGGCGGCCGCCTCCTGCCGTCAGGTCAGAAACACGGGGGTATATAAAATCAGACCTGCAAAAACAAGAAGGCCTGTCCCGAGGATGAGCGTCCCCAGAGTGCCGAATACGGAATCGTTCTCAATCCATTTTCCCGGAGCGTGCATGATACCGGATGCCGCATTATGGTATATAAATTTTACCTGAGAAATAAAATTAAGATCTTATATATCATCATTATCCATAACACCGATCGTCTGATGGCTGAGTTCCGGGGTTATCGGCACACTCGCGGGACGCTCCGGCGTATTACGGGACGCCGCAGGGCCTGCTCCGCTGATACCTGGAAAAGTGGGAGAAAGTGACGCCCAGGACGGAATTCGAATCCGTGTCGACGGCGTGACAGGCCGTCATGATAGGCCACTACACTACCTGGGCACTTGTTGTTGGTGGATCCCGCCTCCCGGATTCGAACCGGGGACATCGCGGTAGCCGCGCAGTTCGCCCGAGAGCGAAGACTATACTACAGCCGCGCACTCTACCAGTCTGAGTTAAGGCGGGTCTCTGCTCTAATAATGTTGTCGGGAGAGGTAATTATAGATTTCGGCGAATGATTCTGTCAAGTTGTCGGTTGTTCGGGCTGCGCCTGGTAGCTTATCAAAAGTCAGCAGCTCGGAAGGGGGTGCTGAGAGATGATGGACCGCGGCCCAAAAAATTGGTAGTGCCCCAGAATAGAACTGAAAATCTCTTTCATAGAATCTGAACATATTACGTTGCGCAATACCCTGCGTTCATACCAAAAGCTCACATTGGGGGAGTTTTTCTATTACCAGTTGTTTCCTGGGGCACTACCCAACAGAGCGCGCCATGAGCCTTCGGCTCATAGATGATAATGAAAAATAGTGATAACTGACCATCAATTCTAGCGGATGATCTGCATACTTGCAGGATGTTTTTCATACCAGCCGTCGCTTGGGCATTCGTCTTTCAGGATCGAATAGACTACAATATCGTCGAATTTTCCCCATTTCTTTATATGCTGCCGCAGACATCCTTCATATTTCATCCCTACTTTCTCCATCACGCGCCCGGACCCGGAATTGCGCTTCATGTGGCGTGCATAGATTCGGTTGAGATTTAAAACCAAGAAACCGTATTGAATGCAAGCCTTTGCCGCCTCCGTGGCATACCCATGCCCCCAGTAGGGTTTCCCGATCCAATATCCCAGCTCAGCGTGCTCATGTTCTCGATTAACCCGTAGAGATATACTACCAATCAGTGGACCCGAGGTAAGGGTGATTGCATAGGTCACTTCTTCCCCCCGCTGATATCTCTCCTCTTGTTGGCCAATCCACTCTTCTGCCATCGGCAATTCATAGGGATGCGGAATCGGAAGAACAAATGCAGCGATATCTCGTTCACCGGCCAGCTGCTTGACGTCATGGGCATCAGCAAGGCTGAAGGATCGTAAATGAAGCCGATTTGTTTCGATCTTGGGCGGTGGCATTCACATTATTTATTCCTGGCGCTCATATATAACGAGATCGTCCTAAAAAGATCTCTGAACCTTCGGTACACTCCGATCGGAGCACCTACATCCAAAGTTTATACCATCTGAACCATATCCAAGGCAAGGGTGGTGAAACTGCTTTCCATTGGATATCACCACTCGGGGAGGGGATCATCCAGATCAATCCCCCCAAAGTTCGAGCCGAAGCCGAGCTGCCGACAACTTGACCGAACCCGCCGAATTCCGGGACTCCACACGGCGCAGACACCAGTATTTATATATCCCCTCGGGCAATGAATAGATATGAACCCTACAAACGCTGAAGCACCCAGGAACGCTGAAGCGTACTGTCTTCTTCACCGATAGCCGTGCGAAAAAGAACGTCACTGTTTTCGACACCACACTGCGCGACGGTGAACAAACACCGGGCATCTCATTCACGCTTGAAGAGAAACTCGGTATTGCAGAGCAGCTCTCCGAAATAGGAGTACACGCCATCGAAGCTGGCTTTCCCGCATCCTCCGATGCCGAGCGCGAGATCGTCAAGGCCATCCAAGGTCTCGGCCTCGCGACGCAGGTCTGCGGCCTTGCGCGGTCGCTCCCGGCCGACGTGGATGCGTGCATCGACTGCGACGTCGATATGGTCCACGTCTTCATCCCGACCTCCGACGTCCAGCGCGAGTACACCATCAAAAAGACCCGCGAGCAGGTCCTCGAGACCACCGGCGAGATCATCGCGTATGCCCGCGACCACGTCGACCGGTGCATGTTCTCCGCCATGGACGCCACCAGAACCGACTGGGATTACCTGATAGAGGTATACCGCGTTGCGGTGGACGCCGGAGCGACGATCATCAACGTGCCCGACACGGTCGGCGTGATCACCCCGACGGCCATGAAACGCCTCATCGAGCGGATCGACCGGGAGGCGAACTGCCCGATCGACGTTCACTGCCACAACGACTTCGGGCTTGCGGTGGCGAACACCATCGCAGCGGTCGAGAGCGGCGCCTCCCAGGTGCAGGTGACGGTGAACGGCCTCGGCGAGCGGGCGGGAAACGCCGACCTCGCGCAGACGGTGATGGCGCTATCGTCCATCTACGGGATCGATACCGGTATCCGGACGACGGGCCTCGTCGAGACATCCAGGCTCGTTTCGCGCTACGCGGGGATGAGCGTCCCGGCCACGCAGCCCATCGTCGGCGAGAACGCCTTTGCCCACGAGAGCGGGATCCACTCCCACGGCGTGATCACCCGGTCGGATACGTTCGAACCCGGGATCATGACGCCGGAGATGGTCGGTCACCGGCGCAGGCTGAAACTCGGCAAACATGCCGGCAGGCATGCGGTCAGGCAGATGCTCGCCGAGGTGCATATGGAGCCCGCCGACGCGCAACTCGACGAGATCGTCCTGCGGGTGAAGGCGATTGCCGGCAAGGGCAAGCGGGTGACGGACGCGGACCTCTACGAGATCGCCGAAAGCGTCATGCAGCTCGCGCCCGACGAAAAGACCCTGGAACTCCAGGATGTCGCCATCATGACCGGAAACCACGTGATCCCGACAGCCAGTGTCCGGGCGATCGTCGACGGAGTTGAGCATTCCTTCTCGAGTATCGGCAACGGGCCGGTGGACGCGGCCGTGCGGGCGATCCTCGGGATCATCCCGGCCCCGGTCCAGCTCAAGGAGTTCAACATCGAGGCAATCTCCGGGGGCACCGATGCCCTGGGGCACGTCACCATCGCCATCGAGGACGAGCGGGGCCGGGTCTTCGATGCCAGCGCCTCAAGCGACGACATCATCCTCGCATCGGTCGAGGCGGTGATCAACGCGATCAACCTCGTCTGCCGGACGCACAAGAACGACCGCAAGCGGGAGGAGTGAGCACCTCACTCCCCAATCTATTCCAAAAATCAGGTTCGGGACGTTATCAGGTGGCGTTCGGAGGCTGCTGTTTTCCCTCAAGCGCCCCCCTGATCTGTGAGGATAACTGCTCGAACCTGCCCTGCAGGGCCTTCTCCTGTTTCTCGAGCGATTTAACCCGGAGCTCGAGCGTCTCGATGCGCTCGTTTAAGGAGGCGAGCACCTGCTCCCGGCTCTTCTGCATCATGACGCTGCCGACGTTCATGAAGACCGCCGCATCTTCCGGGACATCGGCCAGATCCTCGACCGCCCGCCTGGCTTCGCGGATCGTCAATTCGTACTGCGCTTTCTGTGAGACCACGGTCTGCAGCTGCTGCTGCATCTGCTGAAGCATCGCCAGCTGGTTCTGTACTTTCGGTGGGATGTTTTCCATATTCATCAACCTCCTCGATTGGGACGAAGATCGGTAACAATATTTCGGGTGGCGGACAGGGGGCCCGTTCGGCCCTCTGCCTTTTCTCTACATGGTAGGGGCGTGAAGCCCATAAAATGTGAGGGTTCACGAGAGAGATCTTCGTCTCCCGCCCGGCGTCTGCCCCGCTACCGGGACGCATCAGACGGGGCTGCGATCTCCCGCATCTCGAATGCTATGGTGATCAGCCGCAGCCAGGTATTGAGGGCCGCCCGGAGCGCGGGTATATCGGTGGCGGTCACCTCGAGGACGAGCGTATCGTCGCCCACGAGCCTTAGGTGGGCGGACGACCGGTCTCCCACGTCGCCCATCTCCTGGCAGACGGAGAGGTAGAGGGCACGGGCATCGTCGGTAATACACCGGAAGACGGCCGTATGCATCACGGGACAACCTTCAGGGTGTAGCGCTTCCGTTGCGTCCCGTCAAAGACGATACGGTGTCCTGAGAGGGCCTCACCGGCAAACGCGACGTCGACGTAGTCCTTAAGCGCCTCGTATACGGAGCGGTCCGAGACGAAGAGTCCGCGGGCGATCGTTCCGGTCCGCTCCTCGACGGCAAACGACCTGACAGGGATCTCTGCCACCTGCTCTCCGGCAGAAAAGGCCTGAATAAGAAAAAAAGGACCGGATTTCGAGACGATCAGAACTGGCTCATCGAGGGAGAAGAGGTCGCCCATGCCCGCCTTCCCACGGGTGACATATTCCCCGCCGATCGAGAACGCCAGATCCCGGGAGAGGGAGCGCACCTCCGGGACCGGTTTGCGTGACGTCGTGACGACCGTCATCGAGCCTTCAGGTCTTTTATCCCGGCTCCGCGTTCCTTGAAGAGGATGCGGTGTCCACAGTAGGGACAGCGTATATTGACGTCGATCTCCACTTTCTGTTTACAGCGAGCGCACTTGTAGGCCGCCACGACCGCTTAGCCCTCCTTCTGTAGCGAGCGCTCGATGCTCCGTGCGGCGACGCGCATCGCCGGCGTCTCCGGGACGTAGCTGCCGCCGGCAAACTTGAACCCGCACTTGCGGCACGCCCAGATCCCCGTTCCCTCACGCTTGACCGCTGTCTGGTCGCAGCGGGGGCAGGCGTGGCTCGCGCGGGAGACCGTCTCGATCTGGTTTACTCTCTTCCGGATAAACCGGCCATACCTCGGACCAAAACGCCCGGAACTTCCGACTACCCTGCCCTTGGCTTTCTGTCTGCGACTTGCCATTTCGCGTACCTCTAATATGTCCTCTAATTTTTGTGCTGTCGATTAATATAGTTACTCACGACAGCCGTTCGATGATCCGGGTCTCTGCGTTGCCCCTGGAGAGTTTGTTGATCAGGTCGTAGAACTCTTCCTGGATGCCCGCAGGAATTCTGACGACGGCGATCCAGGAACCGTCCTTCTGCCACTCGTTCTGCTCGATCGTCGTCGCGGTCTGGAGCTCCCCGAAGGACCTCGCGGCATAATCCGCCGGGATCTTCACGGCGATCCGGACTTCCTCGAACCGAATGGGAAGGATGGGGCGGAGTGCCTTGACCACCTCTTTGACCTGCTCCTCGACGGATTTGAAGGGGTCGATGTTCACCCTCGCCTCTTCCATGGCGAGCTCGATGCGCTGCGGGGGGTGAGGATACCCGGACTGCGGATTGACGGCGTTCCTCGCGATGAACGTGATGACCCGGTTGCGCTTCTCCGCGGTAAGGTGGCGGCGCTGTTCGGAGGTGAGATGGATCTCGCCCTTCTTGACGATACGGAGTGCGGCCGGCTCGAACTCGGTCGTCTTGAAGACCTTCATGAGGGCTTCGTCGGAAGCCCGTTCGGCATGAGCGGCGTTCGAGAAGATGGAGTCGGCCGCGACGACCTCCTCCAGGTCGATCTCCTCCCCCTGCCGGATACGCATGGCCTGGTCGGGGTCGACAAGCACTTCGAACCGTTCTCCGTAGCTCTCAAGCCGCGCTACAACAGCCTGGTCCAGGGGTATCATACGGGTGGCTCACTCTTCGAACTGGTCGACGTATGCCTTCACTTCGTCCTTCTCCAGCTTCCGGAACTCCTGGGTCTCGATGGAGACGACGCCGATCTCAATGGCGCTCACGTCGAGTTTGCCCTCTGTCGCGGCATGCAGGGCCTTGATGCCGAGCTGGATGGCGCCGGTGAAGTCCGCCTCCTCCTGGTACTCGTCCTCGAAGACCTTCATGACCGCCGGCCGGCCTGTACCGATCCCGGTCGCCTTGTACTCGAGCAGCGTGCCGCTCGGGTCGGTCTCGAACAACCGGGCCTCCCCGTCGCTGATCCCCGCGATCAGGAGAGCGGTCCCGTAGGGGCGTGCACCGCCGAACTGGGTGTAGGTCTGCATGTGGTCGCAGAGTTTTTTGGCGAGGATCTCGACGTTGATCGGCTCGTTGTAGGAGACCCGGTTAATCTGGGACTCGACCCGTGCCCTGTCCACGAGGGACCGCGCATCGCCGACGAGGCCGGAGGATGCCACACCGATGTGCGTGTCGATCTTGAAGATCTTCTCGATGGAGATCGGTTCGAGGAGACGGGAAGTCACCCTTTTATCGACGATCAGTACGACACCTTCGCTGCATTTGATTCCAACGGCCGTCGTGCCCCGTTTCACCGCTTCTCTGGCGTACTCGACCTGGTAAAGCCTTCCATCCGGGCTGAAGACAGTGATCGCCCGGTCATATCCCATCTGATATTGTGGTTGCATTATCGTTCCTCCAAATCGGCTTCGGTGAAAAACAATGACTTCTGATGCTTAATACCTTTTTCAACCAAATCAACCTTTTGACGCGGATAGCGGTACACCGTGAAATAGGTTTCCCCGAACTTCACGTCCCCGGCCTCGGAGAAGGGCCGGATAGGCTTTATCCGGCGCCGCAGTGCATGAATGGTCCCGGAGACGGCGACCGTCCGGAGTGCGGCCCGCTCATCGGCGATCGCGTTGACCGTTGCAAGAGCGACGGCGATATCCTTCTCCGTCCCCCGCCGGCACCGGACCACGGCATACCCCCCGTCGCAGAAGACCACCGCCGGCTGCGCAAGACCGACAGCCGCATCGCCAAAGAGTGAGGTCGCGGCCTCGACGACCGAGAGGTACACCTGTTTCTGGTCCGCTGTCGTCCCGTAGGGGAGGATCCGCACCAGGATGTAACGCCGCTTTGCCCGCATCGCCGGGGGCCTCGGCTTCATCCGACCACCCTCACAGGCCGGTGCGGTTCGGTAATCCGGCCGACGGACGAGAGGGCCTCGCCCACTTCCGCCCCGGTCATGCCGAAAAGTGCGCAGAGACCCCGGATGTCGCGGACCGACCGCTGCCCGAGCATCGAGCGGGCATCCGAGGATATCGTCAGCCCAAAGCCGTAGCGCCGCTGCAGCGAGAGGATATCCGCGTACCGCTGCAGCGCTTTCTGGCGCTTCGTTCCGCGGAGATGGACGATTGGGGCAATCGAGATGTCCACCGCCACGCCACGCTCCGCCGCCGACCGTGCGGCGACGTGGTCGAAGGCGTTTCTCCGGGTGGCGTGGATGTTCCTGATGACGTGCACCTCTTTCACCGCGACAACCGCCCGGTTGAAGGAGATGTCGCCTGCATTGACAAAGACCACGTCGGCATCCCGGACGGCGGAACTGCGCACCTGCCTGAGAACCTCTTTTACGGACGCAGCACAGATCACGGCACCCCGGAGAACCTTGATTCCGTGATATTGATCCCCGGCATCTCCGATAGCGACGATGCTGTCGAACCCGAGCTCTGATGCCTCGAGCGCCATCCGCGCAAGCGTCGAGTCACCGGCAGGATAGGGGTGTATGCTGGCGTCCGTGTTCTTCATCGTGGGTAGGCCGTATGAAAAAAGGGATATTTATTTGCCGCGGTTTGCGTGGGAACGAAGGCTCGGGCGTGTCTTCTCGGTTCCACGTCCGCGCGTCCGCATTCCGCGTCCCTTCATGCCGGCAGAGGTCTTGCCGCGTTCTGCCCGGCCCCGATGAACCGGGTCGGCCAGCCATGCGAGGTTGCGGTCGCTTTTGATCGACGGGTGGTGGCCGTCGACCAGGATAACCTCGAACCACCTGGACCGTCCGTCCTCCCCTACCCAGTAGGAGTTTAAGGCCTCCATGTTCGGGAACTTGCGGGACGCACGCTCTTCGGCCATGCGCTGCAGGCTCTTTGCCGGGGTCATCCGGCGCATGCCCATGCGTGCGGACCTGCGCCCGCGGGTGTACCGGGGCTTCCTCCGGCCGCCGCGGCGGACCTTGACCCGCACGACGACGATCCCCTGTTTGGCCTTGTACCCGAGCGAACGGGCCCGGTCGATCCGGGTCGGGTGCTCCACGCGCACGATACTCCCTTCGCGCCGCCACGTCTGGAGACGCTCCCAGAGGAGACCTTTCACTTCGGACCGATCTGGCCGCTTCCATGCCTCGCGTACGTAGGCATACATCGATTTTGCCATTTTTAAATCACCTCAGGTTCAGCGTTTCCGCCACATTCCTTTCCGGGACGTATCCCGTGGTTCCTAACAGGTTGACGGGAGCGCAGATAAAGGATTCCTTTCGCCGCCCCCGCGCCCGCAAAAGAACCTACACTCCCTTGCGTTTCTCCACGACGCGGATGGCATCGATCCGGGTGACCGGGTACTGCCCGTTCTCATCCTTCTCCGCCGACTTGACCATGTCCCAGACGGTGAGAAGGGCAACGGAGACGCCGGTGAGCGCTTCCATCTCGACGCCCGTCCTCCCGTAGGACTTCACGCGGGCGGTCGCCTCGATGTAGCCGTCGCCCTCTTCGAAGTCGACGGCGATGCCCCCGAGCGGTATGGGGTGGCACATGGGGATGATGCGCGGCGTATCTTTCACCGCGAGGGTGGCCGCCACCCGTGCGGTCGCGAGGACGTTGCCCTTGACCGCGTTTCCCTCCCGGATGGCACGGAGGGTCTCGCTCCGGAGGTGGATCCTGCCGCTCGCAACCGCTTCCCGGGTGACCTCGGTCTTGTCCGAGATATCCACCATCTGCGCGCGGTCGTTCTCGATGTGGGTGAAGACCGGGGTCTTGCCGTGTTCGCCGGACTCGCTCATGTGTATCGCAGAAGATCTTCTGTTTCTGTCGGGATAAAAGAGGGCGTCTCGGGAGAGGTCACTCCGGCGCGGAGCGCCGGAAGAGAACTTCTGCGATATAGTCCAGCATATCGGTGGCGAGCATTCCGTTCCCGCGCTCCTCCGCGGCCCGCATCCCGGCCCTGCCGTTCGCGTACGCGGCGATGCAGGCGGCCTCGAACGCGGGGAGACTGCAGAAGAGCGCGCCCGCGATACCGGCAAGCAGGTCGCCCGTCCCCCCGGTGGTCATGGCGGGGGCCCCGGTCCGGTTGAACCGGACCCGCGCCCCGTCGGAGACGACGTCGACCGGGCCTTTGAGCAGGATGGTCCCTGCCGTCGCGGCGGCCTTCACGCACCGGCCGCGCGCGATGAGGTCAGCCGGTGATTCCGTCCCGGTCATCCGGGCGAACTCGCCCGCGTGCGGGGTGTAGATCGTCTCTTTCGCCGCCGGCAGGGGCCGGGCGAGCGCATCGGCATCGAAGACCGCCCTCTCCGCCGCCTCAGCGACGGCGAGCACGACGTCGTGGCTCTCTTTCCCGAGGCCCATACCGCAGACGACCACGTCCGCCCGGTCGACGAGCCCGAGGATTGTCTCCAGGTGGTCGTTCGTGATCGCCTTCCCCTCCAGGCGCTCGTAGATCAGGTCGGGCGTGGGGACGTACGCGGGGGATGCGACCCGCACGATATCGGCCCCGGCACGGAGCGCCCCCATCGCCGCGATGTAGGGCGCCCCCTGGTAGGGCCCGCCCCCGACGACGAGCACCTCGCCGCCGGCGCCCTTGTGGGCCCCGGGTGCACGCGCCGGGACGAGCACGAGGTCTCCGGGGCCGGTGTAGACCTCCGCCTCGAGCGGGATGCCGATATCCGCGACGTCCGCGCCCTCCACTTTCGGCCGGTGGAACGATACGACCCGGCTCGCCTGGATGCCGGGGGTGGGGATGTCGACGGCGACGATGGGGGAGCCGCTCGCGTTCGCCCGGGCAACGAGGGTCGCGAGCGGCTCCCGCACCGCGCCCGAAGCCCTGGTGCCGAGCATCGCGTCGACGACGACGTCCGCCTCGTCGAAGAGGCGGCCGAGCCGGTCGACGTCGGCGGCGCACCGGACGGGGTGGAGGGCGACGGAGCTGTGCCGGAGGAGAGCGAGCTGGGCGGCGGCCGAGGGAGTCGTCGAGCCGCAGTCGGGGTGGACGACGTCGACCGCGTCGAGATGCTGGAGGTACCGGGCCGCCACCATCCCGTCGCCGCCGTTGTTCCCCCTCCCGCAGAGGACGAGGACGCGGGAAGGAGCGCGAGCGAGGACGGCGTCCGCGACCGCCCGGCCGGCGCTCTCCATCATCAGAAGCGCCGGGTGGCCGAGTGCGACAGCGTTCCCTTCGATTGCCCGCATCCGGCCGGCGTCGATCACGCCGGTCTCCAGAAACTCCCGCATTCCGTTTGTTGCCATGTACTGTCCCTTCAGGAGTGTTGTATGATCGGTGCTATGGCGGTATGATCTTAGATATCTTTTGAAAAGAGGGTGTGCGAGGGTGCATATGACCCCTGCGCAGCGCAGTCTTTGGGCACTCTCGCTCCTTCACCCCCGGAGGGGCGCTCATGCCCCATTTACCGCACAAATCCATGCACGGATTTCCATCGGATATCGCCACGCACTGCCCCCGCCCTCAGGGCGGGGAACGACTGCTGGAACAGCAGGAGTTTGAGCACCGAAGGTGTGAGTGAGGAGGCCGGAGGCCGGGCGGGGTGGGGGGGGCATATGCCTTGTTAAAGATGGAGACAGGGGAGGGGGGATGCTCCCCTCCCCACCTGACGGTGGTCGAGCTCCGTTCCTGCGGAACGTCGCACTCGCACCTATCGGTGCTCAAGCTCGCTGCGCTCGCACTCCGCACCCTTCGGGTGCTCGTGCTCCGGGCGTTCCGCCCATCGCACTCCCCGT
>JAHDQM010000002.1 GCA_018433835.1 Methanoculleus sp. | reverse complement strand
GGGAAGATCCTGTCCGGAAAGTACCGGCAGGAGATGTTCGTCGACTTTGATGCAGATCGATACCGGGAACGAAACAAAGTTGAAACAGCGTTTTCAGTCCTCAAAAGAAGATTCGGCGGGGATCTGAAGGCACGAAAATATAGGTATCAGGTCAAGGAGATCAAGAGCAAACTCATTCTCCATAACCTTACCAAGGCACCTCAATCGGTCGTAGTTGTTGTGATTGTTGAGGAATTCAACAGAGCCATAATCAGATAACATCACCTTTCGATTAATATCATCAATCAGTGTTTGTTCTCTGCAGACTTTTTCAGTAGCATCACGCATACTCGCAGGTACAAGAATCGTGGGGGTTAATGAGTACTTCACTTGTCGAACTCTTCGGATGTCATCTTATCGAGTTTGAATTGCGGATTCAGCGTGTTGAAGCGACCATAGATGATATCCAGGATCTTCACGCCGTATAAGGGCCGATTCTCGAAAAGAGTTCCATAAGGCCTTAGATCTGCGCACGCTCTATACTCAGCACCGGGACTAGTTCGTACCGTGGATTGCCAAGAAGGTCTCAGACAAGAGCGCTCAGGCCTATATCCCAGCCGTAGACCGTTACCTCACGGGAGAGCGCCCTATCCAGAAGCCCAAAGACCTGAACGCTCAGGGAGACAAGTAAACTAGAGGCCTGCGTAACTTCTACAACTTCTGTGAGGACTATCTGGAGACCGTTACCCTTCTCAATGGGCTGTTAGCAAAATGGAGGAAATACACGGAGATTCGAGCCTCTGGTGTGGTCGAGATCTACCCGTCTGACGCCGAGATCACGGAAGCTGACGCCGAGATCACGGAAGCCTATGCCGCTGTCCCGGACGAGCACAAACCACTTTATCGCACGCGGGTCTACTCCTGGAACCGGCTCTCCCAGGTGCTGGATTCCCTCCGTCCCTCCGCTCCTTCTCACCCAAGGATGTCACGTACGACGGAGACGTTGCCCATATCCCAGCCGCAGCCCAGTCCCGTGTAACGAAGCAGAGTTACCTGCTCTTCTTCCCGGCATCCTTCATCCCGACCTTAATCGCCTACGCCAAGAGCCCTGCATCGAAGCAGGCGTATGGCACCATCCAGAAACGTCTCGCTCATGGGAGAGTTAGCGCCGAGACCATCTGGAAGTGGCACCTGTACTTTATGGTCGAGCATGGCGTCTCCGAGAGCATCGCTGACTTCATCCAGGGAGAACACCCGCAACCGTAGGGAGCATCCACTACCTGAACAAGGTGAAAGGTGCGGTCACAGCGCTCCTTCCTCTGGTAGCAGTATTCCCTGTGAGGGCAACGTTTTTCTGCCCTTCTCATAGGGTTTTTATGGTTGGCACATAGCAATAGGTGGGTTAAGCTATCGTGGCCCCTTCACAGCATTAAAAAGGTAGATACATATAGACTCATGCAGAACACCCCATTATGGATGGTTATGCACGTCATATTCATGATCAGTTAGTGCATTATATGACAGCCCAACCCTTTTTTGAATATTTCAATAATTATCTAATTGTAGGCAGGGAAGAGTGGTGTCCATTCAAGCATGAAGGTGAGGCAGTAAATTGCCAGTGTTACAGCACCAACCCCGCAATTGGTACTTTATTGGCCATGTTGGACAAATATCTATTATGTAATCGTTTTTTAGATGCAAATCCATATTTTCTCGATGAATATGTAAAAACAACTAACCTATTGCACCATCCTGAAACTATACGTTCTTTTGAACATTTTAACGAATTAATATCAGAACTGTCAGATATAATAGAAATTCTTGATAAAAACGTTCAGGAGAAGTTAAGCCGTGTGATTTGTCAAGAAGCTATTCGATTGGATGAATCACTAGTTAGTTACTCGAATCATTGCAAGTATTCAAGTATAATCTTGGCGGTTTCAGCTGTTGAATTTAGACTCCATCGGATGATTAGAAACTTTGACTCCGAGCAATACGAGCAAAAATTTAGAAATCATACGTTGGGTGCAATAATTAACTTATTTGTCGCAGATAAAGCAGATAAGGACATTAAACAATTACTGGATGCGAGATATATCCCTTTGATTCAACTTTTAAATACGTACCGAATTCTAACTGTTCACCCCAAGGATTTAGAAAGACCCGAAGGTATTCCACAGGGTATTGTTGATTCTATTGTATCCTTATCCTTCGCCTTTTTAACCGATCCAGGGAACACAGCATACACTGCTGACGAATTAAAATGTGGACGTTGACACTATCACTGACCATATGTAAGCGGACAGATACATCTGCCTCAATCGATGGCTCCCTCTTCACGGAGGAGGGCCCCAATCTCAGGTGAGAAACCAGCACTGACGTCACCGGTTCAGCTGCTTCCATGAGTTCAACCCATGTGTATCAACATGAGCCGCCTGCTGGATGAGGCGATCGTACGGCACAAGGGGTTGATGGGGCAGAATTTAGGCTCGAAATCAGAAAAGAGTGATGGGCCTGCCCGGATTCGAACCGGGGATCTTCGCCGTGTAAGGGCGACGTCATGACCAGCTAGACCACAAGCCCGGGTTGCCTACAGTTTTTTCTTTCGTATCCTATTTAATGTATTGTACCCGTGGATGCACGGGTTTTTCCGCAGGCTGCTCCAGAAAAAGGGCGGAGCGTTCGGTAACTCTCACTTCACCGCATAGGGTACCTGGAGCGTCACCTGCTTCGTGATCGCCGCGGTTCCGGTGTCCCCTGCTTGCGCTTTCGCCTCGTCGTAGGTGATCATCGCTCCTTCGGAGATCTCCGGGGGGATGGTGGCGCTCATCATGACGACGTCGGGGGCCGGCGGATAGCCGATGCCGGGCGGGTGCAGGTTGTAGCCCACGGTAAAGGTCGTCTTTCCGTTGCTCTCCGTCGAGCGGGAGAAGGAGAATTCGCTGCCTTCCTTGACGCTCGTCCCCGTAGTCTTCACGGAGTGGAACGAAACCGGCACGCCTGCCACCGGCTTGCCCGTGCTGTCGATCACCGTCACCTCAAGCATCGCCGTGACGTGGACCGCCTCGCCCTCCGTCACCCCCCCGAGTTCGGTACATCCTGCAACGCCCGCCCCTGCGCCCAGCACGGCGCAAAGACACACCAGCACCACGATGTATGATACTTCCATCAGAGTCCTCCCATCACCGTTTGACGAACAACGCCGCTACATAGCACTCAAGCGGCACCGTATATGATGGTTGCGAAATGCCTCCGCAGAAAACCGCCCCGCCGTATCTAACGGATCATAAACGCCCAGAACAGGATTCGCCGCACGCGTGTGCAGAAAGAAATTGTGGTTAGAGGAACCCGAAGGACTTCAGTGTCACTTCGGGGTTGACGGCTCCCACGTGGTAGACGGCACCCTCGGAGAGCTCGTTGATGACCACCTCGGCCGGAGAGAAGAGCGAGGTGTCGATCTGGTAGAAGTCGAAGTTGGCTTCCTTGAAGATATCGTAGAACGGTTTTCCGTATCCCTTGGACTTGTTGCTCGGAATCTTCTCAAGGTAGTCCTTGATCTCCGGGGCGTTCATCGTCAGCATGATGCTGCCATGGTAGATCGTGGCGTCGTTGGTGCAGCCCATCGCCTTCGTGCCGTCCTTCTTGACGGGGGCGATCGGGGCGTGGCCGATACCCGCGCTGATCTTTCTCGTATCGAACCCGAGTTCGTTCAGCTTGTAGATCGCGGTCTCGACGCAGCGGCCCGCGACCTGGATCGAGCCGACGAGCGAAGCCGTGGGGGCGACGACCGCGCAGGTGTTCGCCACGTCCACGTTGCAGGCTTCGGCGATGTTCTCCATCACGCCGGCGTTCGGGAGGTGGTCGCTCTCGAGGCAGATGACCGCGTAATCGAACTCATCCTCGTAGTCGATGACCTCGTAGGTGTGCTTGGGCTTTAAGGAGAGGGCCCGTGCGGGGCCGCTGCCCATAGCGAAGTATTTGTTGACGTTGACCGTCCAGCCCGCCTTCTGGGCGCCGAGGCACGCGATGGACGGGAAATCGGTGCTGACCTCGATGAACGGGATCGGGAAGTCCCGGATCCGGCCCATGGTGATGTCGACCTCGCCGAGCCCGCCCATGCAGATCTCGGTGAACCGTCTTCCCGTCAGGTACCCGCCGGTCGTGCTGACGCCGCAGTCAACGATGCGTGCGCCGTTGTCGAGCTCGTGCGGGACGGCATGAAACTCCTCGGCGTATTCGAAGAGCTCCTCGAAAATATCCAGTGCCAGTTCGTTCACGCTGAGCATGTGGAAAACCTCATCAGAATACAAACGGTGGGGGAGCAGATAAGGATTATGAAAGCGTTTGCTCCTGCCGCAGGTGCTCCAGCACGCGTCCGGGATCGTAACGGAGACTGATCAGTCTCGTCCGCCCCCTTCCCTGGCGGTAGTGGAGGTTTAAGAGCCGCATCGAATCAAACTTCTGGATCATCTCGTAGAACTTGGTGTAGCTGACGCCCACCTGCTCTTTGACGAAGCGGTAGACGTCGCCGGCGTTCATCTCCCGGTCGTCGCGGGCCGACATCTCCGCGATCCCGGCCAGCACCTCCCGCTCCTCGGCCTTGAGCGCCCGAAGCGAGAACGCGAGGTGCAGGTAGCGGGAGACCTCGTATGCCTTGCACACGTCCTCCCGCTCGACGGAGCGGCGTGCCTCTTTCTCGGCGTTCAGAGCCGCACGCTTCAGGAGGTCGATACCGACGCGGAGGTCGCCGCTCTTCATCGTCTGCTCCACCACGAGGTCCAGCGTCTCGGCCCGGAGGACGTTCGGGTAGAGCCCCTGCAGGACCCGCTCCTCGAGGATGCCGTGAACCTCCTCCTCCGAGTAGGGAGGGAAGTAGATCTCGGTGGGCCGGAAGACCGATGCCACCCGGGCATCGACCTCGCTCTGCAGGGTGACGGACATATCGCTGACGATGGCGACGACACCGATCCGGACGCCCGGGTAGGCCTCGTGCGAGCGCAGCAGGGGATAGAGCACCTGGTTGATCTCGTTCTCGTAGAGAAGGTAGTTCGCGTCGTCGAGTGCCACAAGGAGCACCTGCTCCTCCCGCTGCAGGATCCGGGCTATGGCGTCGAAGACCTGCTTGAACGACGTGCCCGACGCCGGCGGCGGGTGCCCGGTGACGCGGCGGTAGATCTGCGAGAAGATGGCGAACCTGGTGTTGTCGATCTGGCAGTTGATATAGACGGGGACGAGCTTCTTCGTGGCCTCCTCGATATCGGCGAGGATTTTCCTGACGCTCGTTGTCTTCCCCGTCCCGGGGAGGCCCCGGCAGATGGTGTTGAGGGGCCTTGCTCCCCGCATGCCCGGCCTGACCTGGAACGCGAGCTCCGTGATCTGGGCGTCACGGTGGTTGAACTGCTCGGGGACGTAATCGATCTCGAAGACTTCGGGGTCCCGAAAGAGCGTTTCGTCCCACATGAGCAGGTTCTTCTTCATTATACAATCCTCGGGTACGGTAGTATTTATATCCTCCAGGTTGTTGATTCCTCATCGCGCGGACCCTGCAGGACTTACGGCTGTTCCATGCATTTCTTGCAGAGGGTCTTGTTCATGAAGAGCTGGGAGAGCTTTGCCTGTGATTTTGTCACTTCCGCTCCACACATCTCGCAGACATCCTCCGCCGGGGCGGCGGGCGGCTTTGCCGTGGCCGGTTCCGGGGCCGCCTCCGGCTTTGCCGGGACCTCCTCCTCCGGCTTTGCGGGCGGTCTGGGAATCCGGGGCGGTTCCGGGTGTTCCGGCGCAGCCGGGATCGCTTTCTCGATGAATTCGGGCGCAGGGCAGGCCCCCTCCCCCTGTGCCGGTTCCGCCTCCGGGGTTGCCGGCGGCACCGGCTCGGGAGCCTTCTCCTCATGGGCGGGTGCCTGCGGCGCTGCAGGCCCGGCCGCGAGAACGCGCCGCCGGTACGCATCCACGCGCTCGGCGGTCACGGGGTCGCCGCGCCCGAGCCGGGCAAGGATCCCGTCGAGGAACGTGATAAGGTCGTCCACATCCCCGCGGGTCTCTACATCGCCATCGACCTCGAGGCGGAGGTTTTCGTAGTTCTCGAGGTTGATGGTGATCCCGATGGTGACTTCCTTCTTGCTGGACATATATTCTATTAAATATTGTATTCCATTATATACAATTCCACCGGCGACCCGCATCGCCTCGCTATTCGGTCAGCCCGGCCATCTTTCCCTGCTCCCTGCATCGGGAACGGTCCGGGCCGCCGATTGCCGGTACGGTAGAAACAGGGGTTTATCCCGGATATCCGGGCCTGTTCCGGGGCCTTTCTGGTGCCCGGTTTTTCTGAAACCCGGATCCTCGCGGAGGTATGGCTGTTTCCTCTCCCATTGATTTTTATATTCCCATAACTATACGAGGGGTGGAGTTCCCGACAGATATGCCCGAGGAGCGTGATGACTACCCGCCTGCGTGAAAAACCGGCAGACCCGCCCCGGACATGCCCGACCGGCGCGGACCTGGTGGTCGGCGTGATTATCAGTCTCCTGCTGGTCCAGGGTGTTGCTGCAGCACCGGTGGCGTCGCTCGCTGTGGCGGCAGGCGACAGCAGCCCTGTGGCGAAGGCACAGGCAAACTACACCTGTGACGGCCTCGACGACCAGGCCGAGATCCAGGCGGCGCTCGCCGCACTGCCGGACGGCGGCACGGTCGCTCTCTCCGAAGGCACGTTCAACTGTTCGGGGAGCATCGCCCCCGCCGCCGGGACAACGCTCATGGGCCAGGGTCCGGAAAAGACCTCGCTCGAGTTCAGCCGGAACGGGATGCTCAACGTATCGGAGGAGCACGTTACCCTGGACGGGTTCCGCATCGCGGGGTCCGGCTACGTGAATGCGAGTACGAATACGACCCTCGATCTTGGCCGGTGGCTTGGCGTGCTCACCGTCTACGCGAGCCACGTGATGATTCACAACGTCACGGGCACCGCCGACGCGAGCATCCAGGCGGTCTTTCTCCTGCTCCACAACCCGAACGTCTATGCTCCCGTCCTCGAAGACGTGGAGTTCGTCAACTGCCGGGCTGTGGACACCGGAACCTACGGGTTCCTGCACAACGCCTGGGGGTTGGAGAACACGACGATCCGGGACATCCGCTACGAGAACTGTGCCGCGATCAACTGCGGCAGGAACGGGACGTTCAACCCCTGGGTGACCGGGTTCGACTTTGCGGAATTGAACGACATCGAAGGTCTCCGGGTGACGGACTGCCTCGCCGAAGGCAGCCTGGAGTCCGGGTTCCACTTCGAGTGGAACCCGGCGAAGCGGGACTGCGTCTTCATCAACTGCACGGGCAGGGACAACGGACAGAAGCCCTGTCCCGAGGACTATCTGCTGGGCGACCCGGACTTCTTCGGGTCCGGCTTCTACCTCCCGGGAGGGCAGGTATCCCTGGTAAACTGCCGGGCCGAGGGGAACGGTGCGTTCGGGTTCTTCGTCGTCAACCCGGACGGCATGCTCCTCTACAACTGCACCGAGAGCGGCACCGGGCGTGATTCGGCCATCGCAAAACCCATCTCGTACTGTGTCCTCCAGTCCCTGCCTGTCTCGAGGAACCCGTCCATTGTGATGGATCACTGCCGGAGTATCGATTCGAACGGCTGGGGCCTCTTCGTCTGCGGCGTGAACAACGCGGTCATCAGGGACTTCACCATGGCCAATCCGGCGGGCATCGATGGTATCGGGGCGATACTGGGGTGCCCCTCCAGCGAACTCCCGGTGAACTCGACGATCGATGCGGGCGTCTCCAACTCGACCATCGATCTTGCCGCATCTGGAGACCGGCCACAGACACTGGTGTACATCGTGAACAACAGGAACGTTACGTATTCAGGGAGAATCGTCTCCGATGCCGCCCGGCCGGTGGTGGTCGAGTGGACCCTCGCGGGGGGTGCGGACCTGACCGATCTGGAGGTGCTGCCGGCCGGCAGCACGGCATAAGGGATCCGGGCGGGCATCGCGATGGAGGTGCCCCGGTTCCGGGACACCCGTTCAGGCGCCCCCGGTTCCGGGACACCCGATTCCGGCTGCCCCGGTTCCAAAAAACAGCACGTGCGAAGGTTTAACCGGTCCGGGGCCGGAAACCCTGCCGTTGCCTCCCAAGCCTTCCGAGCCGGACCCTCCGGTTGGAGCGGGTCGGGTAAATCCTTAAATGGTACTTCTGTGCCATAGGGGTACGAGCCGGGCAGAAAGCGTTGCGGGCTCTCTCGATCCCACGTCCGGACGGTCCCATACAATTCCCTGGCGGCATCGAAGAAGTAACGGGCAGGTCGCGGTTTCATGTCGGAAAGACTACATCTGGGGGCCAGAGGCAGACGCATCCTCATCGCCGTCGCGATCATACTCTCGGTGATCGCCGCCGTCGTGCTGGTCCTGCACTTTTACCCGCCGGTCCCGGTGCCCCCGCCTCCTCCTCCCCCGCCGATCACCCCGATTCCCACGACGCCGGCAGTGCCCCCGGAGGTCCCCGGACCGACGGTCGTCGTCGCGGCAAGCGACAGCAGCCCCGCGTCGAAAGCCCGGGCGGACATCCTGTGCGACGGCACCGACGATCAACTCGACATCCAGGCAGCGTTCGATGCGCTGCCGTCGTCGGGCGGCACGGTCGCACTCCTGGAAGGCACGTTCAACTGCGCCGGGAGCATCCACCCCTCTGCAAACTCCATGCTTCGCGGGGAGGGGCCGGATGCAACGTTCCTCGAGTTCAGCCGGAACGGGCGGCTCAGTGTCTTGCAGGAGTCCGTCACGCTCTATAACTTCCACGTCGAGGGCACCGGATACCCGCAGACCGGGACCGATCCCTGGCTCGGCGTCGTCACCCTCTATGCGAGCCACGCGAAGGTCCTGGCCGTCGAGGGGACCGCCGATGCGAGCACCCAGGCGGTCTTCCTCCTGCTCCACGATCCGAACGTCTATGCTCCCGTCCTCGAAGATGTCGAGTTCGTCAACTGCCGGGCCGTGGACACCGGGACCTACGGGTTCCTCCACAACGCCTGGGGTTCGACGAACATGGTGATCAAAGACGTCCGCTACGAGAACTGCGCCGCGATCAACTGCGGCAGGTGCGGGGCGTTCAACCCCTGGGTGACCGGATTCGACTTTGCGGAGTTAAACGACATCGAAGGCCTCCGCGTGACGAACTGCCTCGCTGAAGGCAACCTGGAGTCCGGGTTCCACTTCGAGTGGGACCCCGAGAAGCGGGACTGTATCCTCGAGAACTGCATCAGCCGGAACAACGGGCAGAAAGCCTACCCGACGAAATCATACCGGGAGGACGATACCTCGACGCACTACTTCGGGTGCGGCTACTACGCCCCCCGGGGGGACATCACCTTCATCAGCTGCTACTCCGAGGGGAACAGCCGGCACGGGTTCTACGCGACGAACGGCGGCAAGCTCTACAGTTGCGTCGACAAAAACATCGGCGCCGGAAAGACCGATTACCGGATCATCCAGCCGGCTTCGTTCTACGCCGCCCCGACCCGGTCGATAGCCCCGTCCCTGGTGCTCGAGAACTGCTCGAGCATCGACTCGCACGGCTACGGCCTCCATATCGATCTCGCAAGCGACGTCTGGATCACGAACTTCCGCCTGGAGAACCCGGCCGGGATCGACGGCAAGGCGACAAACCTCGGTGGATCGCAGGGGGGGCCGCTGGCCAACTCCGTGGTAAACATCTATGCGTCGGGCGACCGGGCTGAAACGCTGATCTGGGCCAGGAATAACGAAAATGTCGAGTACTCCGGCCGGATTGTC
The DNA here is from genome assembly GCA_018433835.1 of Methanoculleus sp. Taxonomy (GTDB): domain Archaea; phylum Halobacteriota; class Methanomicrobia; order Methanomicrobiales; family Methanoculleaceae; genus Methanoculleus. Next base: position 93,178 of record JAHDQM010000002.1, on the reverse strand, counting down.
TCGGACTCGGCAAAGCCGTTCGTGATCGAGGGCGACCGCACCAAAAACGTCCGGATCAAGGATATGGAGATCGTCTCCGCAAGCCTCGCACCGTTCACCAACGGCGTGATCCTCACGAATACGGTGCCTGCGGGAGCCGTGACGTTTGAGAACGTGGCGGTCACCTCTGCGGTGCCGTGACGGCTCGTGTATGGCCCCGGTATCGTGACGGATGCCCTGGCGGGCGGCGTGTCGCCGGATCCGGCTCAAAGCCGTGTAATTGATACCTTTCGCCGGCCGATCCAGTTGCGGCCGGGGTGCGGCGGGGGGGTGGCTGCCGTCCCGGTTGGTTGAGGATGGAGATCTTTGAATTCCAGGGATTTTTATAAAAATTATTGGATTATATTCAATATCCGGGGTCCGTTCACCCGTCCGGAATGCCCCTCGGAGCCTCCGGTCAGGGCGGGTGTTCACCGGGTCACACGCGCTAAAGTTTAGTGTTATATTTATACATTTTTATTTTATCGCGAGTTTTGGAAACATCAAAAATAAGTGATTATCCCTGAAATAAGTTGCTCTTTTGTGATTTAAAACAATATGAGCCATCTAATCAATTTAAAAAACATTTTAAATTAAAGTCATCAGATAATGCAGTATCTCCCAAGAGGTGAGATAATGCGAGATAGACGGACAACGAAGCTTCTCATTGTAGCGTTCCTGATCGTCGGGTTGATCCCGATTGTCGGGGCGCTCGAAGCGACCCCCAACACGATTGTCGCGGCAAGCGACAGTAGTGCGGCCGATAAGGCATCGGCTGACTACATCTGTGACGGGGTCAACGATCATGTGGAGATCCAGGCAGCACTGAACGCCCTGCCATCATCCGGCGGGGTTGTCCTCCTCACCAGCGGCACATACAACTGTGCGGGAGTCATTGCTCCCAAAGCAAGCTCCACTCTCATGGGGGAAGGTGAATCGGAGACAAACCTCGTATTCACCCGCGACGGACGCATCAACGTCGACCGCGAGTACATTACGCTGGACGGGTTCCACATCAAGGGAACCGGCTACAGCAGCGGTGTCAAGTGGCTCGGCGTGATGAACGTCCGGGCAAGCCACGCGAAGATCCACAACGTCACGGGAACCGCCGATGCGAGCATTCAGGCAGTCTACCTCCTGATTCACGATCCGACGGTATACGCCCCCACCCTGCAGGATGTCGAGTTCGTCAACTGCAAGGCCGTGGACACCGGGACCTACGGGTTCCTCCACAACGCCTGGGGTTCGACGAACATGGTGATCAAAGACGTCCGTTACGACAACTGCGCCGCAATCAACTGCGGCAAGTACGGGCAGTTCAACCCCTGGATCACCGGGTTCGACTTTGCGGAACTCAATGACATGGACGGCCTCCGGGTGACGAACTGTCTTGCGGAGGGCAACCTGGAGTCCGGGTTCCACTTCGAGTTCGACCCCAGGGTGACGAACGCGGTCCTCGAGAACTGCGTGAGCCGCAACAACGGGCAGAAAGCCTTCCCGACAAAGGCCTACAACCCGAACGACATGTCGACGCACTACTTCGGGTGCGGCTACTACGCCCCGAACTGCGACGCGACGTTCATCAACTGCATCGCAGAGGGCAACTCCATGAACGGGTTCTACACGACGAACGGCGGCAAACTCTACAACTGCGTCGAGAGGGACACCGGTATCGGGAGGACCGACTTCTCCTACCGGGTGCCCGCCGGCTACTACAGCATTCCGAGCCGCTCGGTCAACCCCGCCCTGGTGATGGAAAACTGTACGAGCATCAACTCGAACGGCTACGGCCTCCAGGTCGACCTCGCGAACAACGTGAAGATCCGGAACTTCCACCTGGTCGATCCGATCGGGTACAACGGCAAGGGTTCGAGCCTCGGCGGCACGAACGGCCAGTTCGACAACGCCGAAGTGAGCATCTACGCATCGGGCAACCGTGTGGAGACGCTGGTCTGGGCGAAGGAGAACGAGAACACTGTCTTCTCCGGTCAGATCGTCTCCGATGCCGCAAAGCCGTTCGTGATCGAAGGCTACGGCACCCGGAACGTTCTCGTGAAGGACATGGAGATCGTCTCCAAGACCCTCCCCGCCGGCTCTTCCGGTGTGACCGTCGTGAGCACGGTTCCGGCCGGTCAGGTGACCCTCCAGAACGTGAAGGTGACGTCCACCGGTTCGCCGGTACCGACCCCGACCGTCCCGGGTTCCACCCCGACGCCGACCCCCACCACTCCGCCGGTTTCCTCCGGGATGCCTGACCTCGTGGTGACCGACATCTCCTGGGCGCCGGCAAGCCCGGCCTCCGGGGATGCGGTGACCCTTAAGGCCACGATCAAGAACCAGGGTGACGCCCCCACGCCTGCGGGCACAAAGCACGGCGTCCTCTTCACGTTCGATGACGGGGCCGCCGGGTCCGGCGTCTGGTCCGATACCCACACCGCATCGATTGCTCCGGGTGAATGGGTCACCCTGACCGCGAACGGCGGCTCGGCCGGTGCAACCTGGAAGGCCGTCGAAGGCACGCACACCGTGAAGGCCAACGTGGACGACGTCAACCGGATTGCCGAGAGCAATGACGCGAACAACGCGAGAAGCGAACAGATCACGGTCGCAAAGGCCGCGTCGGGGTCTACCCCGACCCCCACCCCCACCACGCCGGCCCCCTCCGGGAAGCCTGACCTCGTGGTGACCGGCATCTCCTGGACGCCGGCAAGCCCGGCCCCCGGGGATGCGGTGACCCTTAAGGCCACGATCAAGAACCAGGGGACGGCTCCCACGCCTGCGGGCACGAAGCACGGCGTCATCTTCACGTTCGATGACGGGGCCGCCGGTCCGGGAGTCTGGTCCGATACCTACACCACGGCTATCGCCCCGGGTGAATGGGTCGCCCTGACCGCGAACGGTGGCTCGTCCGGTGCAACCTGGAAGGCCGCCGAAGGCACCCACACCGTAAAGGCCAACGTGGACGACGTCAACCGGATTGCCGAGAGCAACGAAGCGAACAATGTTATGAGCAAGGAGATCGTCGTCGGAACCCGGCCGGTTCCCGTCAGGGGAGACCTTAACGGAGACGGCAACGTTGACTGGGCCGACGTGACGATCGCCGCCGGAATGGCGCAGGGAACCGCCTCGTCCGATGCTGCTGCCGACTTTAATGGAGACGGCACTGTGGACTGGAAGGATGTCGCCCTGCTCGCCGACTTATTCTTCGGCAGGACCTCTTCCCTGTAAAGAGCGTTTACCAGGAGCAGTGGTTGATCTCTCCCCCTCCTCCTGGTTTTGCCACAGGTGCCGCCCCCTAGCACCTGTGCAGTGTGTAACCATATTGGTTATGGACGTGTTCCCTCACCCGATCCGGTGAACATTTTCTGCTGCCGTACCGGGCAGCACCGCCCTGAAGAGTTTCTCACGCCCGCCCTGCAGCTCCGGGAGGGTCGGAGCGATGGATACATCTATATAGGTGCCACCCGATACTGGCGACCGAATGGCAGTAGCACTCCCGAAAAACTTCAGCGAGGTCAGGCAGCACCTGCAGGAGCCGCTTATCAGGAACTCGTTCTTCATCATGGCGTCATCGTTCGCCGCTGCGGGGTTCGGGTTCTTCTTCTGGATGATTGCAGCCAGGTTCTACTCTCAGGCTGACGTGGGTATTGCAACCGCCCTGATGTCGTCCATGGGGCTCCTCATCCTCATCTCCCGGCTCGGCCTGGACCAGTCCGTGATCAGGTTCTTTCCGCTGCGCGACAAGAACCGGGTGCTCGGAACCGCCATCCTCGTCCCGACCGTGGTAGCGCTCGGTGCGGGGCTGATCTTCATCGCCGCAGTGGACGTCATATCCCCCGAACTCGTGATCGTCAGGTCGATCGCGCCGCTCTACCTCATCATCCTCGGAGCCTACTCCATCACCTGGGTCCTTGAGGGTGCGTTCAACGCCCTGCGGAAGTCCGAGCACTACTTCACCCTGAACCTGCTCTACGGGACGAGGATCCTCTTCCTCGTCCCCCTGGGATCCCTCGGAGCGATAGGCATCTTCGGTGCTTTCGGCTTCTCGTTCATCCTCGGGCTCATCCTCGCCCTCGCCCTCCTCACCCGGTGCTCCGTGCGGCCGGTACCGTGTGTGGACCGGGTCTTCCTGCGGGAGGCATGGCAGTTCTCCGCCGGTGCGTACATTGCCGGGATACTGATGTCCGCGCCGAACATGGTCATCCCGATCATGGTGCTCCACGTGCTCGGGGCGGAGAGCACCGCCAACTACTACATCACCTACGCAATCGTCTCGATCCTCTTCATGATCCCCTACGCGTTCACGACCTCGCTCTTCGTCGAGGGAAGTCACGGGGTGGAGATGAAGAAGAGCGTGCTCCGGACGCTTGCGAGCATGTTCGCCCTGCTCATACCTGCGATCATCGGGCTCTCCCTCTTCGGGGAGCAGATCCTCAACCTGATCGGCAAGGACTACGTCGAAGGGATGGCCCTGCTCCGGGTGCTCGCGCTGTCCGCCCTGTTCGTCTCCGTCTGCCAGACCTTCATAGCCATCTCAAAGGTAAGAAACGATATCCGGAGCCTCATCATCCTCAGCGGTTTCATCAGCGTTGCCCTGCTCGGGCTCGGCTATACCCTGATGAACCGGTTCGGCCTCATCGGCATGGGGTATGCGTGGCTTGCCACGTACGTGGCAGGGACGTTCCTCGTCGGCATCATCCTGAAGAAGAAAGGGTGGTTATAACTCTTTTAGGCCCTGCCCTGTATGGTTCACAGGTAGTAGACGGCGGAACCGGCGTTGTCATAGACCTTGTGCCGGTTCCGGACAAACCATCCTGCATCGGTGTAATCTGCCGTAGTGACTGCCTGCTGCTGCGCCTCGATCCGGATGCTGTCCCGGACAAGGTTGTACGTGCCGAAGTAGAGGTAGGTGTTGGGCTCCACCAGCGACGCATTTGCCGGAATGTATCGCTGGCGGTGCGGGTCGAACCCCTGCAGGAGCCACCAGCGCGTGCCGTCGACGTAGATGGGGCGCTCGATTCCCTCCGAGAAGATCCATCTTGCTCCCTGCACCTCTTTACCATTGAAGACCGGTTTATCCCCGGTAGTCTCGAGCGCCATCGATGTCGGGCTGTCGTCCACGACCTGGTAGATGAGCCCGCTGTTGAAGAGGAAGAAGACGACGAAGAAGACCGATAGCGCCTGGTAAGCCGTTCCCATGAAAGGGGCGCCCCTTATCGCGCGTATCCTTCCGGATATTGCCTCGTAGAGCGCTATGCCGCCGATGACCGCGAACGGGGCAAGGAAGATCAGGGTGATGTGGTAGAGCCGGCTGGTGTTGAGCGAGCTTGCGAAGAACGGGACGACGATGCCGGCTACGTTGATGAGGAGGAAGACGAGCGAGACGGCAAGATACTCGGGCTCGATGCGCCACCGCTTGCGCTTCGCGAGGGTTGCAAGCAGTCCTACGGCGATGAGCCCCTGGGTGGCGATATGGACGATCTTTGCCAGGCCGTGCAGGGGTGTCGTCGACTGGCTGGTGAGAATATGCATCCCCTGGGTGGTTGCCGGATCGAAGGAGTCCGTAAAGAGGGTGGTCCATATCCTGTCCCCGATCCCGGTGACGGTCGCAAGCGCCGTGCCTTCGGCCACCGTCGAGTACCAGAGGTAGGCGAGGGCGGCAAAGATGAGGATGTAGGGGAGGACGAGCGTCCGGATTGGCACTCCCCCGTCGGTCCCCGACGGAGCGAGCGGGTCGGACTTCAGGAGGGCCGTGCTTCGGGCGAGCCGCTCCGGCAGCCAGGACTGCAGGCGCTCGGGAATGACGAGCAGCAGCCATGCCGGAATGAGCGAGAAGATGTAGATGTACGAGAGGCCGTAATGCGATACGATCATGGCAAAGGCAAACGTGATCATGAGGAACGCCTGCCTGTTGCGGTCCATGGTCTTGTCGATCATCACGAGGATGGTCAGCGCGAGAAAGAGTTCCGCGATCTGCTGGCGGGCGAGAGAGATCATCTCCGTATAGAACGTGAAGAACGAGAAGAAGAAGAAGATCGAGAAGAACCCGATCCTCGCGTCCATCTGCTTCTCGACCGCCCGGTAGAGCCCGAGCGGCACGAGCGCGAAGAGGAGGGGGTAGATGATCTTGAAGACCCAGACGGGGTCCAGATCGGAGATGAGCGAGTAGATGGGGACGAGCGCAACGACGGAGAGCATCCCGTTCGTGTTGTACGGTATGGTCATGTCCCAGAACCCCGGTATCAGCACGCCGTTTGCGAGGTGGAGCTCGTGGTGGATATCGTAGCCCCAGATATACTCCGATATCAGCGAGGTATGGTAGAGAAGCGAGAGCGCGATGGTGTAGATCGCGAGCCCATAGCAGGAAGCGGGGATGAGGCGGTCGAACCCGACGGCGAGGCCGACGATCGCTATCAGGATGAGGAGCAGGAAGAGGAGCGTGACCATGTGATAATCGTCGCGCAGGTACGTCCCGACGATCGCGATGAACGGGAACAGCATCAGGAACGGGACCGCCGGGGAGGCGGGGATGGTTATCTTCGGGCTCGCGGCGGCATGTCCCCGGTCCCTGGTAAGTGCGAGGTAGAGCAGAACCTGCACGACGGCGACGATCGTAATAAAGAGGATCGCAAACGAGAACGGTCGTGCATACCCGAGCAGCGGGTAGGCGATGTTGGCAGCGAGGCCGGTGAGCATGAGGACCACAAGGCTCAGCCCGACGGAGTAGAGTACCGTCTCGATCGTGCCGAGGTCATGAAGCCTGAGCGCTTTCAGCACAAGGACCCCGGGCAGGAAGGTGAGGTAGAGAAACGCCAGGGCCTCTCGTGCGATCGGTATGTGATACCCGACAAGATCGAGGCAGACTACCCCGACGAAGACGAGCTGGATCGCCTGGAATACACGGAAAAATGTTTTGTTATCCCAGTCGTTCATCCGGAAGGGGTTGAGCAGGTGCATGGTATCCCTTGTTCTGCCTCTGGTCGGCTATGTGCATGGACAACGTATCTTTCCCTTCGGTGGCATCCTGCAGGCCGCCTGCCGCATAGATGCACCTACTCTCCGGTCCACCTATTAATATGTTGCGTCAGCCCGGGCCTTTTTGCGGGAACGGCCCCGTCCCGTGCAGATGTTCCGGCCGGGGGGTGCGGGAGGTCATCGTTCTTTCCCGCCGGCGGGGGCCGTCTCGACAAAGGTCTCGTCCGCATGAGTTTTTCCCTTCCCGGGGGAGGGTGCGAGCTCGCTGTAGACCGCGAGGAGAGAGCGTGCGATCGTGGCCCAGGCCATGTCCGTCTTCAGTTTCGCATAACCCTGCTCTCCCATGCGCCGGCACGTCGCCGGGTCCTCGAGCAGGCTCACGATCGCGGCGGCAAGCGCGGCCGGGTCGCGGGGGGGCACGACGTACCCGGTTTCCCCGTCATCGACGGCCTCCGGCAGGCTCCCCACATCCGTGACCACCACCGGCCGCCGGAACCCGTACGCGGTCGGTATGACGCCGCTCTGGGATGCTTCGACGTACGGGAGCGCCACGACGCTCGCCTGCTGGAAGAGCCGGGCGCCCTCTTCGTAGGGTATCCTGTAGTTGCGGACCTCGAATGCGTCCCGGCCCGCCATCGCCTCCTCGTACCTGGCGAAATCCTCGCCCGTCCCGGCGATGACGATCCGGGCGTCCGGGACTTCCCGGGTGATGAGCGGTTCTGCCCGGATCAGGTAGTCGAGCCCTTTGTAGCGGTGGATGCGGCCGAAGAAGAGGACCCGGAGGCCGTCCGGTTCCATACCAACCTGCTCGAACTTCACGAACGGCGCCACCTCGTGCTCGCCGATCGGGATGACGTGTACCTTCCGTGCCGGGATGCGGTAGTTTTCCACAAGGATATCCCGGAGCGCTTTCCCGTGAACGAAGATCCGGTCGGGGAGAACCCTTGATATGAAGAGGGTGAGCCGGTAGAGCAGCGAGCCTGCATCCAGGAGGCGGTCCTCGCCGGGGTGCGGCTCGATGTCGTGAAACGTCGCCACCAGCGGGTACTTCCGGAGCATGGGGAGGAGCGGACAGAGCATGGGGTTGTTCACCTGAAAGTGAACGATGTCGGGCTCGAACTCGTTGATTGCAGCGACGATCCCCCGGAGCATGGGGTAGCACGACGGACCGAACCTCCCGGCGTACCGGGAGTAGCCGAAGACGTGGACCTTCACCTTCGGATCGATGCTCTCCATGTACTCTTCCGACCGGTAGTCCGGGAGCAGCAGCAGCACCTCGGTGTGCCGGGCAAGTTCGTTTGCCATCTGGATGGTGTAGTCGTAGAACCAGAATGTCAGGCATGCCACTCGCATAGGGGCACTCTCTGTGAGGAGACGCTATATAGACATTGCGCCGGGGAACGCCATTGGGCCGGACGGCACTGGACAGGCGGGCACGAGTCCGGCAGGCTCCTTCCCGGCGGCGTCTCGGGTTCGGACATTTTCCTTCCTTCTCCCTGCGGCATCCGGGCCTTGTGGCCCCGGATCGGGGCCGGCGGGGTGGTGCCTGCGCTGTTTCAGGCCGCTGCCCGGTGATGAGGGCCGGAGGCCCCGGGGCGTACCGGCGCACGGAGCAAAATCCCCATCCGCTCTGCATGAAAGCGTTTCAGGAAGGGGTGTTCCGGTTTATCGGCAAAGGACGGCGCGAATACTTATAAATTTCGATTTTAATTTTAATAATTGTATAATATGTTTTTGCGCTGATCGATATTCGATATATCATGTTTTTTCACGGACTTACAGGATTCTAATGGCCTGTATCCGGGAATAATGGATATCTGAAATTTTATTTTTTGAATAAAATATTTATATTGCTATGAAAAGACGGTAGTGATACCTCACAGAGAGGCTGAATGGCATGACAGACAGGCGAAATATACTAAGACTGGCTGCAGTACTTCTGGCGTGCTGCCTTATCCCGGCATTCTCTCCGGTAAGTGCGGCCGAGTCTGCAGGTCCGGCCACGCTCACCGTGGCTGCAAACGATTGCACCGAACTGTCGAAGAACCAGGCAGACTATGTCTGTGATGGAGTCAACGACCAGGCCGAGATCCAGGCGGCGCTCGCCGCACTGCCGGACGGCGGTACGGCCGTCCTGACCGAGGGTACGTTCAACTGTGCCGGTGTCATTGTGCCGGCGGCAGGCACGACGCTCAAGGGCCAGGGTCCGGAAGCGACGAACCTTGTGTTCACCAACGACGGGCGCATCAGTGTCGACCAGGAGTCCATCACGCTGGACGGGTTCCACATCGAGGGCAGCGGCTACAGCAGCGGCGTCAAGTGGCTCGGCGTGATGACCATCCGTGCAAGCCACGCGAAGATTCACAACGTCACGGGAACTGCGGATACAAGCATCCAGGCAGTCTACCTCCTGATCCACGATCCGGCCGTCTACGCGCCGACCCTGGAAGATGTCGAGTTCGTCAACTGCAAGGCCGTGGACACCGGGACTTACGGGTTCCTTCACAACGCCTGGGGATCGTCCAACAAGGTGATCAAAGACGTCCGCTACGAGAACTGCGCTGCGATCAACTGCGGGAGCGAAGGCGCGTTCAATCCCTGGATCACCGGGTTCGACTTTGCGGAATTGAACGACATCGAAGGCCTCCGGGTGACGAACTGCCTCGCGGAGGGCAACCTGGAGTCCGGGTTCCACTTCGAGTTCGATCCGACAGTGACGGACGCGGTCCTCGAGAACTGCGTGAGCCGCAACAACGGACAGAAACCCTACCCGACGGTGCCCTACAAGCAGAGCGACATGTCGACCCACTACTTCGGGTGCGGCTACTACGCCCCGAACTGCGACGTGACGTTCAAGAACTGCGTCGCGGAAGGGAACTCCCTGTATGGGTTCTACGCGACGAACGGCGGCAAACTCTACGACTGTGTCGATAAGGACACCGGTGCCGGGAAGACCGACTACACCTACCGTAAGCCGGCCGGCTACTACAGCATCCCGTGCCGCTCCACGGATCCTGCCCTGGTGCTGGAGAACTGCACGAGTATCGACTCGCACGGCTACGGCCTCCAGGTCGATCTCGCGAGCAACATCCGGATCGAGAACTTCGAGCTCGTGAACCCGGCCGGGATCGACGGCAAGGGTGCAAGCCTCGGCGGCACGAACGGCCAGTTCGGCAACGCCGAAGTGGACATCCACGCCTCAGGAGACCAGGTCGAGACGCTGGTCTGGGCGAAGAACAACCAGAACGTCCAGTACACCGGAGAGATAACCTCCGACTCCGAAAAGGCGTTCCTGGTTGAGGGCGGAGAGAACGTCCAGACCACGGGCATGACGGTTGCGTCCGCCGGCGAGTAAACCAGCCGACACTATCGGGCCCGGACCGGGCCCGGCCCCAATCTTTTTTTGGTTTTGCACCCGGCCGGAGGGCGGGTGCACGAGCACCGATAGGTGCGAGTTGCGATTCCGGCCGGAGGGCGGGTGCACGAGCACCGATAGGTGCGAGTTGCGACGGACGGGACGATGGGCGTTCGGAAGGCCGAAGCGAGAAAAAGCCCGAAACAGTGGACCGTGGTGGCCTGCGCACCTTCGCACCTTCGGTGCTCAAACTCCGTTCCTACCGGAACGTCGTTCTCCGGTGCTCGAACTCTGCCTGCCCCCGCACCTTGCGGTGCTCAAGCTCCGTTCCGGAGGAACGTCGCACCTTCGGGCACGCATCGTTTATCGCCCTACGGGGGAGGGGCTGACGGGGAGTGCGACGGTTCGTAGAACGACTGTCCGTTGGACAGGAGTTCGAGAAGACCGAAGGTCTTCGAGGAACGGAGCTCGACCACCGTCAGGTGGGGAGGGGGGAGTATTCCCCCCTCGAAACCCTTTGGGTTTCTCATGCTCGCTCTCGCTCGCACTCCCCGTTGTCCCCACCCCCCTCTCGGCGATATCCCCTCGAAAGCCGTACACGGGGCATGCAATGTTCCGATTGGAACGACTGTCCGCAGGATGCAACCGTTCGGAGTGACTCCGGCGGAACGGCCGGTCGGCACCATCGAAATTCTCCGAGTTTCTCATGCACCCGCCCTCCGGCCGGGTGCGCTCACAAAGTATCCGGAGCCTTCGGCGCCGCCCCTCTCGAGAGCCCCACCGGTACGCTCCCTTCCGGGCTGCCGGCAACCTTCGCGTAAAAGGTCTCGATCTCGTGGACGATCGCCTGCCAGTTGTACCTGGTCCGGACAAGCTCCTTCGCCTGCTCGCCGAATCTGGCCCGCAAGGCATCGTCGGCAAGCAGACGCCCTATGGTTTCGGCGAGTTCCTCCGGCGTGCACCTGGTATTGAACCCGACGGTGTTGTCGATCCATCCGAGCAGGTCTCCCTTCCCCGTCGTCACGATGGGCGTTCCGCAGAGGCATGCTTCAAGGAACGTGACGGGAAAGCCGGTGAAACTCGGCGTCACGAAGACGTCGGCGTCGGTGTACGCAGCCATCTTGTCCTCCTTGCTCACGAACCCCGTGAAGACCACCCGGTCTTCGAGGCCGAGCGACCGGACCCGCTGCCTGAACTCATCGTTATGGCCCATGTCCCCCCCCACCAGCATGAGAACGGCGTCGTCGAACTCCCGTGCGACCTCTGCAAACGCGCGGATCAAAAGATCGATCCCCTTCGTCGGGTCGAGCCTTCCCAGGTAAAGCACGATTTTCGTGGCGTCGTCGATGCCCCACGCTGCACGGAACCTGCCGCGGGCCGGAAGGTCGGGGTACTCGGCGAGGTCGATGCCGTTCGGGACGATAGCAACTCTCTCATCCGCAACACCCAGATCGCGGTAGCGCTCCGCCTCCGTCTCGTTGAGCGCGATCACCCCTGCGGCGCCGAGGAGCACTTTCTCCGACCAGAACCGGTCAAACAACCGCTTCATCCGCGCAGAGCCCGTATCCTGCGGGAGCGCCCCGTGCGCCTGGAGCACGTAGGGTATACCGTACTTCCTCGCGTAGTGCGAGGCGATGACGGTGAGCATGGTGCGGTGGTCGTGGATGTGGATCACATCGAACTGCGTGATCTCCCTCCTCGCGACCGCCGGCATGCGGTAGGGCATCACCGGCAGGATCGCGCCCCGCGTGTACTTTCGTAAATTCTCAAAGTAATAAACGTCCATCCCGTCGACGACGGTCCGGCGGTTCGTCGGAAGGTCGTTTGGATAGATGCTCCTGTTCGTCGTATAGACCGTGATGTCATGCCCGTTCTCGTGAAGGGTATGAGAAATGTCGTATGCTACCCGTGCCACCCCGCCCGACTCCCAGAGCGGTTTGAAGAACGGGGTGACCTGTAATATCTTCATGCACGTCCTCCTATATCCCGTGTCTCAGCCGTTTCCTGATCACACCTGCATAGCAGTTCAGGCAGAACGGCGTCAGCAGCCAGACACCGCATTCGACCAGGGGCGCGAGCCCGTGCTGCCGGATCCGGTACCGGTAACTCTCCAGGTTGTACAGCAGGTAATCCTCGCCGATCTCCTCAAACCACCACTTTCGGGTGACTCTCCCGTTCTGGACCCGGTCCGAGCACTTCGCGATCCAGCGCTGCACCAGTTCCCGGGTCCGCCCTTCCGCCACCTCGGGCTGGAAGTCGCTGTTGATGACGCAGGGGATGACCGTGTAGTCCCGGATGCCGTGCCGGTCAAAGTCCACCGAGAGGATCATGGTGCTGTTGATCTTCTCCTTGAATATCTCGGTGTCGAACTGGAAGTTCCCGAGGGAGTAGGCGATCAGGCCGTCTTTATACCGTTCCAGCCCCTGGATGGTATGCGAGTGGTGCCCGAGAACCAGAGTCGCTCCGCCGTCGATGAGGCTATGGGCGAGTCTGACCTGGCCCGGAGAGGGGTAGTAGGTGTTCTCGATCCCCCAGTGGAGGGAGACGACGATATGGTCGCATTGGTCCTTCAGGGTCCTGATGTCGTCGAGAATACCCTTCTTCTTCAGTTTGGGTACGGTGACGCCCGGTGGTGACCGGAACCTGCCGCTCGTGTAAGCCAGGAAGCCGAGCCGGATCCCGTTCTGCTCGACGACCAGCCCTCCCGGTGGGTCGTCGCCCCGTGCCCCTCCGATGTAGGCGATGCCGCGGGCTTCGAGACCTTCGAGGGTATTCTCAAACCCCTCCCGCCCCATATCGAGCGTGTGGTTGTTCGCCACGCTGAGGACATCGAACCCTGCGCCTTTGAGGAACTCACCTGCCTCCGGCGGGGTTGTATTGACCCAGCGTTTCCTGCTCTCGGTGCCGCTCTCGGAGAGGACCGTCTCCAGGTTCCCGAAGAGCAGGTCTTTCTGCCGGAGTTCGTTCTGGATCAGGGCAAACGGTTCTTTGCCGTTCCTGACCCAGAGGAGCACGTCCCCGACGGCCCGCAGCCGCACCGACGTCATACTCCTCCCCCGGCAGACTCTTCGCTCGCTACGGCGGGCCCGGGTCTGTAGCCTGTCATCATCATCGGCCTGCAGGCTCTCTTAAGCCCGGGTGATGGAACTCTGTTGCCGTCCGCGAGAAAAACCTTCGTGTACGGATGATCTGGAATACTGCCCTCCCTCCCGAAGTGTTGAGTTCCAGACAGGTAGTGCGACAATATATATTTTGCCCCGATTGCGGCCGCCGGCAGGCGGCCCGGCGCATATGGTGGCCCTGGAGACTCCGCTCTCAGGGTGGGCCGCCGGGTGGCGCCGGAACCCGTGCCGCCCCGAACCATTAACTGCTTTTACGTCGAGTATACCTGTACCGTCCGGCGGCAGATGATGAGAGTTACCCCCACTGACCGGTGATGAAGCAGGGGACTGATGCCGCAGTACATCTCCATGTGGGCCTCTATCCCGAGGGAGGAGAGCACCACCCATGCTCCGAAGGTATTCTTTCTTCACCCTCTCTGCACTGTTCGGGCCGATCGGGCTCTGTAGGGACGATTCTCTTCTCCGAAAAACCACAATGGCCGTTCTCGCGAAGATCCCGGTTGAGCGGCAGATCGGTTACCCCTCGACAGCGAAGAGGTTGTCGCGGTACACACCCGCGAGCGGATTTTGGTGCGGATTGAACGGGGACAACCTGCGTAAACCCGGTTGTCCGTACCGACCCGTGCATGCGCAGCCCTTCGGATCGGTTCTCAAGCAGCACAATATTCGTCTTATATTTCAGCTACGATCCTCTATCCGGATTGCCCGGGACGTTTTCAAAGGGACTGTATCGGTGTAGAGAGGCCGGACCGGATATTTCTGTTCAGATAAATGTTGTGGAAAAGATATATATCCCAGCAACAGTATGCACGATGTCGACAGTACGATTGAGATGAGTGTTTCCTAATCCGTGTATCAGGATCGCTTCTCCATGCCTCTGATCGCAGGGGATGTCCGGGATATCGTGCTGCGAATGTGTTCTCTGGGGGGGAGTTCACGTGCGCTGGTCTAGATCTATTGCGGTCAGGGTTCCTATCAATAAGAAAAGGACGGTAGTCCGGAAGGCTTTTTCCGCTCTCAATAGAACCTCACGTTTCACGTCTCCCTTCGACGGCAGCCGGCGGAGCCGGAATTGTGCTTCGGTGCCGGCCTGTACCTGCTTCAATTCCGGGCAGGCTTCCGTCGGTGTGAATAATGGGAACTGCTCAGCAACAGATGTTACCCCTGCCGGCAATCCAGAAGATTCCTCCCTGGAGGTCGAGGGGAGCTGGAGTCGGCAGAAACGTCCCCTGATCCCTTCGGGTAACGGCTTCGGGGTCCCGGAAGATGGCCGTCCTTCACCCCCCGCGAGGGCATCTCCCGCACCTGGAAAGGCAGGCCCCGGAGCGTTTGCCGTTGTCGCTCCTGCTTACAATGAGGCCCTCGTCATCGGCTCCGTCGTTCTTCTCGCGAAGAAGCACACCGACCGGGTGATCGTCGTCGACGACGGTTCGACGGACCGGACCGCCGAGACCGCCCGGCTCGCCGGTGCCGACGTCATCCGGATGCCGCAAAACGGGGGCAAGGCGAAGGCCATGATGGCCGGGTTTGCCCGGGCACGCGAACTCGGCTACGAGGCCGTCGTGATGCTCGACGGTGACGGCCAGCACGACCCCGAAGAGATCCCGATCGTGGCGGCGCCGGTGCTCGCGGGCGTTGCCGACCTCGTCATCGGCTCGCGGTTCCTGGAAGCCCGGGCCGAAATCCCCGCCTACCGCAGGGCCGGCCAGATAGTGCTCAACGGGTTCACGAACCTCTCGGTGGACGGTGGATTTGCGATGACCGACTCCCAGTCGGGCTTCCGGGCGCTCTCCCGCCGGGCCCTCGAGAACCTTACCTTCGCGTCGGATGGTTACAATATCGAGTCCGACATGATCGCCCACGTCGCCCCCCTGGACCTTCGGATAACCGAGGTCCCGATCTCCGTCACCTACGACGTCCCCCACAAGCACAAGAAGAACCCGGTCTCGCACGGGTTCGGGGTACTTGCCCGGATCCTCGGGCTGATTGGCTCCCGGCGGATCCTCCGCACGCATTCCCGGACTCCTGCTCGTCGCGACGGGAACGATTCCGTAATCGTTCGTGCGGATTCTCATGCAGGAGAACAGGGGTCGTTGCGGTCGGATTCCCTGTCGGACAGAGCTCAGGGGGGGCGGAGCAGGGAACATCCAGTCAGCCCGAGAGGTTCCAGGAGCGAATCCGATTGTGTCTGGCATCAGGTCGGCGAATACTGGAATCTGCCGGGCACAACCCCCCGACGAATCCATTTGCCATCCGTCACGATCGATCCGGGCGTTGCTGATGACGAAAGAGAGAACCCGGTTGTGCCTATGAAGATTTTGCGCGTTTCCTCAAACCTCTATCCGTCGGTTGTCGGAGGGCTCGGTCTGCACGCCCATGAGATGTCCTGCCTCCAGGCACAGGCGGGACACGATATTACCGTCATTACAGACCAGACCTACTCCGGGCAGCCTGCATTTGAGGAGAAGGACGGATACAGCATCATCCGATCGAATACGTTGCTCAGTCTCTTCGGGAACTCAATCTCCTTCTCCCAGTTGTTCTCTCTTTTTAAGCGCTGGGACTCCTATGACATCGTTCACGCTCACTCGCACCTTTTCTTCTCAACGGTTCTCTGCACGCTTGTCCGGATGTTCCGGTCCGCCCCGCTGGTCGTCACAAACCACGGCCTTGTATCACAGACCGCGCCCGGATGGCTGCAGCGACTCTACCTCCCGACTGTCGGGAAGTGGGTCTTCAAAACGGCAGATGCGGTAATCTGCTACACCAGGGCCGAACGGGACCAGGTGGTCGACCTCGGCGTTTCCCCCGATAAGATCCACGTCATCCATAACGGCATCGACACAAGTGTCTTTGTCCCTTCAGAATCCTCGTCCCCCAAAAAACAGATCCTCTGGATCGGACGGTTCACTCCTGGAAAAGGAGTGGATTACCTCCTGAAAGGGTTTGAAGCCTTCTCCCGGAAGTTCCCTGACTACACCCTCGTGGCGGTCGGCCGGGGGCCGCTCCGGGACGACTTCATCAGGATGGTCCGGGAGATGGATCTCGAAGACAGGGTGTTCCTCAGGGATTTCACCCCGAACAGGGAACTCCCCGGCCTGTACCAGGATTCATCTCTCTTTGTCCTTCCGAGCCTTGAGGAAGGCGTCCCGAGAACGATCCTGGAGGCGATGGCCTGTGGAAGGCCGGTGGTCTGCACGGCTCTCCCTCAACTCGTCGATATCGTGTCGGGGTGCGGCATGCTTGTCCCCACCGGAGATGCCGGGGCCGTGGCCGATGCTCTCTCAGCACTGGTATCGGATCCGGCCCTTGCCCGTAACCTCGGACAGTCGGCGAGGGAAAAGGTCGTCTCGCAGTACGCCTGGGACGACACGGTCGCAAGAACTCTCGACCTCTACGCCTCGCTTCTTAACCCGGCCTCCGGGAATCGCGGTAAGTCCCGGATCTCGGATGTTACGGGGAAATCTCCAAAATTTGCGGAATCTGAAAGGACCGAAGGGTAGAGGAATCATCGGCTGGTGGTAAAAACATGAAGATATCGATCGTCGGTTGCGGGTATGTCGGCACGGTTACCGGTGTTTGTTTTGCTGATTTTGGTCATGACATCGTCTTTTACGATATCGACGGAAAGAAACTGGATCTCCTCGCCCGGGGGGAGGCGCCGATCTACGAACCCTCTCTCGACGGCCTGATCCGGAAAAACCGCCAGCGCCTCATCACGACCCCGGATCTCACCGCTGCCGTGCGCGATACCGATATCACGTTCGTCTGTGTCGGCACCCCGTCCCGGCAGGACGGGTCCATCGACCTCGCCTACATCCTCTCGGCGGGTGCCATGATCGGAGAGGCCCTGCAAGAGATGCCGGACTTCCATTCCATCATCGTCAAGAGCACTGTCTTCCCGGGGAGCACCGAGGGACCCGTTCGTTCGGTGCTTGAGCAGGAGTCGGGGAAGCAGGCGTTTATCGACTTCGGCCTCGGGTCGAATCCTGAGTTTCTCAGGGAGGGAAACGCCGTCCGCGACTTCTGCGAGCCCGACCGTATTGTGTTCGGTACCCGGGATACGAGGACGGGAAGGATGCTTGGGAGCCTCTACGCCTCCTTCACCTGCCCGAAGATCGAGACTTCGATCCGGACGGCGGAGATGATCAAATACACGAGCAACGCCTTCCTTGCCACGAAGATCAGTTTCGCAAACGAGATCGGCAATCTTGCAAAGAAGCTCGGGATTGACTCGGAGGAGGTCTTTGCCGGGGTCGGACTTGACAGCCGGATCGGTCCGGCCTTCTTCCGGACGGGGATCGGGTTTGGGGGTTCGTGTTTCCCAAAGGACGTCCGGGCCCTGATCGCCGGGGCGGGAGGCCAAGGTGAGAATCTCCATGTCCTGCACGCGGCGTTGCGCGTCAACGAGGATCAACCCCTGAGGCTGATCCGGATGATACAGGCACACATCCCCGACCTGAAAGGGCGGCGAATCGGCATCCTCGGTCTTGCCTTCAAGCCCGACACCGACGACGTCAGGGAGAGCCGGGCCATCCCGATCGTCAGGGCGCTGCTCGATGCGGGGGCCGATGTCATCGCTTACGACCCTCTTGCCATGGAGAACTTCGCCGCTCTCTTCCCGCAGATCGATTACGCGCCATCGGCCCGGGCCGTCCTCTCGGCCGACGCCGTCCTGATCACGACCGAGTGGGAAGAGTTTGAGCACCTCGACTACGGCGGGGCGACCGTCATCGACGGGCGGAGAGTTGCGGCTGCTTCCCGGACCGCGGAGATCTATGAGGGGGTCTGCTGGTGAGGGAGGTCAGGAAGGCCGTCATCCCTGCAGCCGGCCTCGGCACCCGGTTCCTCCCGGCGACGAAGGCGATGCCCAAGGAAATGCTCCCGCTCATCGACCGCCCGGTGATCCAGTACGTGGTGGAAGAGGCGATCGACTCAGGGATTGACGACCTGATCATCATCACCGGGCGGGGGAAGCGGGCGATAGAGGACTACTTCGACGACTCGCCCGAACTCGAGATGCACCTGCGCAATCACGGGAAACATGAGACGCTCAAGACGGTGCGTGACGTCTCTTCCCTCGTCGATATCCACTACATCCGGCAGAAGGAGCCGAGAGGGCTTGGTGACGCTATCCTGCGTGCCGAAAAGCACATCGGCGACGAACCGTTCGCGGTGCTCCTCGGGGACGACATCATCAGGAACCATATCCCCTGTACGACGCAGTTAATTGGAATCTACGAGCAGACCGGGCGATCCGTCGTTGCGGTCGAGGCGGTGCCCAGCGAGAAGGTCAGCAGTTACGGGATCATCAGGGGCACCCCGGTGAGCCCGTCGCTCTACCGCATCGATGACATCGTCGAGAAACCCCGGATCGAGGATGCACCCTCGAACATCGGTGCCATAGGACGCTACGTCTTCACTCCCGGGATCTTTGAATGCCTGAGGCGTACGTCCCCGGGCGTCGGAGGCGAGATCCAGCTCACCGACGGGATACGGATCTTCCTCACGTCTCAGGAGATCTATGCTCATGCGTTCCAGGGGCAGAGATACGATACCGGGGATAAGGCGGGATACATCAAGGTGATCATCGACTTCGCGTTAGAGAACCCCGAGACGTGCGGAGATGTCGCCGAGCACCTTTCATCTCTTGAGGGGCTCAAGCAGGAAGTTCTCCGGGCCGAAAGATCCATATCCCGGAGGACTGTAGAGTCCTTTCAAAAATATTGATCGTAGGGGTGATTTATGTCAAAAATTGCCGTAATCGGGGGAGCGGGGTTCATCGGGTCCCACATCGCCGAAGAGATAGCAAAGGAGCGCGAGGTCGTCATCATCGACAACCTTGACGACTACTACTCGCCGGATCTGAAACGGCGCAACCTCGAGACCCTCCTTGCAAACCCGAGCGTGCGTTTCATCGAAGGCGACATCACCGACCTCAACTTTCTCCGAAGTGTGATAGACTCCGATGTGGAGTTCGTTTTCCACGAGGCCGCCCAGGCCGGTGTCAGGATATCGGTCGAGGACCCGTTCAAACCGAACAACGTCAACGTGCTCGGGACCTTAAACGTCCTCAAGGCCTCCCTCGATGCCGGCGTAAAGCGGGTGATCAACGCTTCTTCTTCTTCGGTCTACGGGAAGGTGCAGTACCTGCCGTTCGATGAAGCGCACCCCACCGTGCCGCTCTCTCCCTACGGTGTCTCGAAGCTTGCCGCCGAGCACTACTGCCGGGTCTTTTACGAGGTCTACGGCCTCCCGACAGTCTCGCTCCGGTATTTCACGGTCTACGGCCCCAGGATGCGCCCTGACCTCGCAATATCCATCTTCACCCGAAAGATGCTTGCAAACGAGCCGATCACGGTCTTTGGCGACGGCGACCAGACCCGCGACTTCACCTACATCGACGACATCGTCCGGGTGAACCGGAGACTGCTCGAGACGGACGCCGCCGACGGCCGCGTGATGAATGTCGGCGGCGGCCATCGGATTACGGTGAACGACCTGATCGCCCATCTCCGGGAGATTACCGGGAGTGAGTCTGAGGTGGTGTACTCCGACAGGCAGAAGGGCGATGCGGAGCATACGCTGGCGGACACCTCTCTTGCCGGGAAACTGGTTGGATACAGGCCCGAGGTTCCTATCAGGGAAGGCCTGGGCAGGTTTGCCGGGTGGTATGTGCAGACACCTTGAGGAGACGGTATGCATACGACCAATACCCTCAGAATGCCCTCTCAACCCGGGAAGTTGTCGATGAGGATACCCTGTGCCTGTAGAGTAAGGCCTGCGCCGCCAGATAGTGAGCATTCCGTTACAGGCGGACTGGAACCATTTGACCAGGAAACCAGGATGAGGGGAATAGAATGAAATTATTAGTCTGCACGACAGAATACTATCCCTACGGTTCCGGGATTGCCAACGTTGCATATAACGTTGTTCAACAGTTAGAAAAGAAGGGAGTCGAATGCACCGTCTGTTCTCCCACCGGACCGGATATAACAATCGAATCCGTATCAGGATACGGCAGACTCTCCCTTGTGCATTACTGGTATAAAGTATCGAAATATTTCCAGAATCGGCAAGATCAATATGATATAGCCTGGTTGCACTATCCGTTGATGCTAAGATCGAATCCCTTCAAGAGGAGTTATGTGACCATTCATTCGACGGCGCACGGCATACAGTATCCCCTCTACCTAAAACCATATCAAATCATTTCCGAGGCCCTTGAAAGGTACTGCCTGGATAAATTGGGTGCGAATATTCCTTTTTCTTCGGTCAGCGACCAATCAATGTTAGACCTAAGAGCAAATGGGTTTGATAAAGAAAATATCGTAAAAATAATTAATGGGGTAGATACCGGTTTATTCGGTTCTAATTACGAAAAAAATGAACTTCGAGCCAGGCATGGCCTGCCAATAGGATCGACAATATTTCTATCCGTGGGGAGATTGACATACCACAAAATGCCGTTCAGGATGATTGATTTATTCAAAAGAATTCAAAACTACGATAATGATTACCTTCTGGTTGTTGTTGGGGCAGGTAAACTTTTACCGGAATTAGAAGCATACGCAAAAAAGAATGGCGTGCGGGTGAAGTTTTTGGGTTACGTTAAATCCGAAGAATTGCCTGAGATATACAGTTGCGCAGACTTTTTTTTCATGACCAGCAAGTACGAGGGAGGGGAACCCACTCTTACGGTAGCAGAAGCTATGGCGTCGGGTTTGCCGTGTATTGCTTCACAGATACCGAATTTTAAGTTAGTCGAAGAGAATAATCTGGGACTGCTGTTTCACCCTTCAAACGATGATATAGCAGAGTCCGAAATTCTCAATTACTTAAGTAATTATGACCCGGAATTCTCTAAAGAAATCCAGAACTACGCCAGAAAAAACTTTGATTGGGAGGTCATTTCAAACAAATACTTTGAGGAATTTTGTAATGCTATTTCTAACGATCTACAATATGAAAGGAATCCTTCAGTGTCTCCTCAGTATCGATAGTTCAGCGGTCAGTTAAAGCGATAATACATTTTGACCTTGCTCATCGGAAGGGATCTACTTATGAGTAAAAGGAGTTGAGAGTGGGAATTTTTTTCTGTTGCTCACCACATCTTGAACGCTCCTGCCCCTGCTCGAGAACCGTTCGATGGCACGG
Organism: Methanoculleus sp.; assembly: GCA_018433835.1. GTDB lineage: Archaea > Halobacteriota > Methanomicrobia > Methanomicrobiales > Methanoculleaceae > Methanoculleus. Next base: position 71,551 of record JAHDQM010000002.1, on the reverse strand, counting down.
GTGATTGAAGGTCGCCTGCGGTTGCCGGGGGTCATCGCAGGGACGACTGGCGTGCGGCTTCAGAGTGGAGGTATTTTCCAGTAATCTCTCAGACATTTTAGTTAATTCCGGGAAATGCCACGATCTCGAATTTTATCCCGGGGCTGGTTATTTAGGACGGTCCCACCAGGTGTCTGAAGATCGTTAGATATAAACCCGAGCGTGGCGCCACTGACCGGCAGGCAATCCCATGAACGTTCTTATTCTCGATGCGCACCGTGAGGGCGATGCAAGGATTGAGAGGCATACTAAATATCTTGCAGATCGGGGGCTGAATATCTACAGGGTACACTATAACTATAAGAGTGATTCTGCAAAACCGGGAGCATTCTCCCGATACGGGGAGAAGGGGTTTAGAATAAATATATCGATCCTTCAGGGGAAATTCAGGACCCTGTATTTCCTCGGATACTGTTTAAGACGGAAGATACTGAAAGACTGCCTTGAAGCATTGGAGGCACTCGGCTTCGATCCCGCGCAGCCGTCCGTTATCCATGTTCATGACCCCCAGTTGTTGCCGCTGGCCGGAATGCTGGTTAAAGACGGCCTGCAGAACTCCAGGGTCGTCTATGACAGACATGAGGTTTACGAGGTATGGAAACAGTACCTGGGTATTTCTACGCCGGCTTTCTACGAAGGCCTCGGTAAGAACGTTATCTCCGGGGCAGTTGCCGTCTCCGAACACCATATAGATATGGTCCAGAGATTGTTTCCGGAATCATGCGTTGTAGCGGTTCCGAATTATCCGATATCTTCGGATTATGACGATGAGGTGATAAACAGAAAGATTGATCCCGCGAATCCGGAGGCGCCCATAAATGCCGTATATGTAGGAAGTCTCAATAACATGGCCGACAGGGACGTTGCCCTCCTTCTTAACATTGCAGATGCAGCCATTCGGTCGTACGACAACGTGAACTTCTTCGTCGGTGGAACCTCCCTGGACGAAGATTCGAAGGAGAAGATCGACGCTCTTGCCGGGAAGCATAACGGCAGGTTCCGGTTTTTCGGGCGTGTTCCCCGGGAGAAGACCGTCGAACTTACCGAGAAGGCTCACATCGGCTTTCTTCTCATAAGACCTGACGTGAGGTACTGGGTAAGAACCTCCCCCAACAAGATCTATGAATACCTGATGTGCGGCACCGTCCCCATCGTCAGAGCCGACGTCGACCATGCCGATCTCCTTAAATCGTGTTCGCTGATATTCGATCGTTCCGACGGCGATGAGGCTGTCGTGAGCGCTGTCCTGGACCTGCTCGGCGATCCCGGGAGACTTAAGGATCTGATGACGGCCGCCAGGGAGTTAGGCGTCACGTTCACCTGGGAGTCCGTAGCATGCCGATATATCGGACTTTATAGATCGTTGCTGTATCCCGGGGCAGCCCCCGGCCCATCCGCCCGGGGAATTCCTCTGGATACGTATGGATGCGAGATCTAGCGGGCCAGTGTCCGGACATCGGGCGTTTTTTGCCTGATCCGAGGGATGTATTCCGGATCTCTTGACGTTAGTTAGGATCTTGAGGATATCATGACAACCTGAGTCCCGGTATCGACCGCCGCGTTCTGATCCCTGCTCAAGAATTCATGCAACGGCCTGCCCCACAATGGTCGGCGTTGAACGTATCGTCCAGTACAATCCCATTCATCTCAGAGTGGGGGATGCTGGCCAACCCCTGAAAGTTCAGCGCCGACCGTTCGGCCCCGGGGCTCATTCCGACGACTTCCCGGTCGTTGATCCCGGTACTGAGAGATCGGGCTGGCATCATCGCGGCCGGGAGAGCATCGGGATAGCCTTTGCAGGGTGACAGAAAACGTTAATGCCGGTGTCGCTCAAGGTGCCCCTCATGACGTATTCCATCGAACTGCTATCACAGGGCAATGCTCACCGGTGGGAGGAATTTAACAGCCGGTGCAGGGAGGGGACGCCATTTCACGGTATAAGATGGAAAAATCTACTCGAAGACGTATTGAAGCTGCGATTACGCTACTACCTCGTCCTTGATGGCGGGAAGGTCGTCGGCATATGCCCGTTTGTCAAACGGTCGCTGAAACTCTTTCGGGGCTTAAGCGGCATACCCCGATCCGAGTACAACAATATCCTGCTGGACGGCACGTTCAATGCCGACGATATCAACGAGATTCTCTCCCTTTTCTCGAATAAATATTCGTTTCTCTCCTTCAACACTTATGATTCGACCTTGCCTGACAGGATCGAGTACGTCAATGTCCCGAATGAGGATGGATGCAATATACTACTGGACTTACACCAGACCCCTCCCGGGACGATATGGAAGGAGATCCTCTCAAAGGACGAGCGGTATAAAGTCAGTAGATTTGAAAAAGGCGGCTTTACGGTCCAGGAAGTAGGAAAGGGGGGCGGCATGGAGAAATTTTATCAGTATTACAGGGAAAATCTGAGTCACATAAAAGGGTATATCCTGCCGTTTACCTTCTTCGAGAGGCTTCTGGACTCATTTTCCCCGGACGAAGTGAGGGTTGCAATCGTGACGAACAATGGCGTATTTGCCGGTGGAAACCTGACGCTGCTGGACCCTGCCCGAAAAACCGCTTACTTCCAGTACCTTGCACTCAACCGGGACCTCCCGAACAAGTACTCTCCCAGTTACTACCTTTCGTGGGAGGGGATCAACTGGGCGTGGGAGAACGGATACGAGAAGATATCGTTCGGACGGGAGAAACTGGATAATCCCCGTGTCCGAAGCAAAGCAAAGTTCGGGGCCGAACCCGTGCCAATCCATTCGAGGGTTGTCCTGCTTTCGAAGACGGCTTCCCTGCTCTACCAGTTGAGACAGACCGTTTCAGGAAGCCGGGAGGCTAGTGCCCCCTCAACGGGGCGGGTGTCCTGAATGGTGCGAACCGAGGTGAGATCACTGGAGTCCGGCGAACTGGCGGCGTGGGACGAGCTGGTCGCCGGCTCTCTTCAGGGGACGGTCTTCCACACGAGCGACTGGTTGCAGAAGACTGCTTCATCCCTGAACCGGGCACTGGTGATACTCGGGTGCTACGAGGATGAGACATTGATCGGGGGCTGTCCCCTTCTCCTGTCAAACCCGTATAAATTGCTCAGAATCGCCTCTTCTGCAGCGCTGCTGGCCCCTTACGGGGGGATGGTGATAGCCGGAGTCGAGAGCACCAAACGGAGAGAGAAGGAGTTGCATGCCGACAGGGTCATCGCATCCATCCGCGATCATATCGTCCGGAAGAGATTCGACCACGTGGACCTGGTGAATTCCCCGGGACTGGGGGATATTCGAGGATTCACCAGGAACGGGTGGAGTGCCAGGGTATACTACACTTATATGCTTCCGATCAACGGGGATGTGTTCGAACACATCTCCAAAAACGCACGGCGAAGTATTCGTAAAGCTCAGAAACTGGGTATTACCGCAACAGAGCATTTCGACCCCGGGACATACTGGGAACTCACGAAAAAGACCTTTGCAAAGCAGAATACCCAACCGCCGTTCTCCAGAAAACACCTCATGAGCATGCTGGATGCGATCCGGGAGAAGAATCTGGGCGAGATGTGGGTCGCGAGGACTCCTTCGGGAGAAGTAGCTGCGGCTGAAGTCATCGTCTGCGACCAAAAGACCGCTCATCGCTGGTCTGCCGCCTCTTCGGAAGAGCACCTGAATACGGGGGCGGCCTCGCTTCTTCTCGGCGAGGTTATCACCCACTTTGCGGAACGGAATTATCCGTCGGTCAATTTGATGGGAGGAAACATGGCCCGCCTGAGCGCATTTCTCTCCACTTTCAACCCGGACCTTGTTCCTTACTACGGCGTTGAACTGTCCGGGCCCAGGTACAACATCATAAACGGACTCAACAATCGCATGAAGGGCGTGGCCTCCTGCATCACCTCAAAAGCCGGCACAGGATCCCCGCAACGGAGATGACCGGGCTTCACCGCGGCGTTTCGTTGCGGGGCTGCATAGGCTGCATCCGTTCGGACGACAGACCTGAGGTGGTGAAAAGTATTATCTGTGTTGTCCGGCATGGTGCCCCTCATGGCTTACTCCATTGAGCTGTTGTCCGAAGGGAACACACACCAATGGGAAGAGTTTAACGATCGATCCCGGGAGGGCACGCCGTTTCACAGTATGCACTGGAAGAGCATACTCGAGGATGTACTGAAACTGCGATTACGCTACTATCTCATTCTTGATGGCGGGAAGGTCATCGGTATCTGTCCGTTCACTGAACAGTCGGTAGGCTTTTTCCGGGGCCTAAACAGCATACCTCACTCCGAATTCAACAACATGATTCTGGATGATTCGTTTGATGTCGGCCGCCTTGATGAGATCCTGTCGCTTTTCACAGAAGAGTACTCGTTCCTGCACTTCAACACCTACCGCCCGGACATTATCGCGGAAATAAAACGCGACAACTTCATCGTTGAGCGTACGGGCAACATGGTATTGGACCTGAAACAGAAATCTCCGGAGGCCATATGGAGCGGTTTTTCGAGGAATATGCGATACAATATCCAGATATTTGAAAAGAGAGGCTTTACGATCCAGGAGGTGCACGAACCAACGGAGATCAAAAGATTCTATCACTATTACGTAGAAAACCTGACACATATCAACGGAGATATTCTGCCGTTCTCCTTCTTCGAGAGGCTTCTGGAATTATTCCCCGACGAAGCGAGAATTGCGACTCTGACGAACGGCGACGTGTTTGCAGGCGGATGGCTGACACTGGCATCCCCGGATCGGACAACCGCCTATTACCAGTACCTGGCCCTGAACCGGAACCTCCCGAACCGATATACTCCCACGTATCCTATTCACTGGGATCTGGTCAACTGGGCGTGGGATAACGGCTATGCGAAACTATCCTTCGGGCGGCAGAAACTGGAACCGAAAAACCCCCGTTTGCAGGGTAAAGCAAAATTCGGGGCCGAGCACGTACCGATTCATGCAAGATTGGTCCCGCTATCGAGGACAGTATCTCTTGCTTATCAGTTGAAACGAAAACTCTCCGGGCTTCAACCTGCTGATGCCCCCACTGCAGGGTAGGTTGACCGGCACAGAGCAGTTGCCGGCCGCCGCTTTACTGCCCTTCCTGGTGGTCGGGCTGCCTGGTTTGATGGGGATCACACCGGTTCGGGGCATGCCTGCAGGGCCGTTGTGAGAGGGCGGATTTTCTGCTTGAGGGTTCTACGCGGGCTCTTCATTTTTACGAGTTCTCCCCGGAATTCGGATAAACCTGGATTTTGCAGAAGAAGTAAATCCCCCTGTGTTCCCGGCGTAACGTTAATATACTCTCAAGGATTTGACGATGACGGGTTTCTTCTCACCGCAAGCACACACCGGCAAACCACCTGGAGCACATACATGGAACAAGGAAGTCCCGTCCTGATGAAGGCGCTACTCGCGGCTATCTTCGTCCTTATTGCCCTCATGGCATTGATCGCTCTCTATCCCGGCCTTCAGCAGTTGCCGTTAACGGATCAGGAATTCACGATCTCCGGTAATCTTGTCTCCCGGGATACCGGTCCCGGCACAATCTATGTCCTCGCCATCCCCCTGAATGACTCCAGGAAACTACGCGAGATAGAGACCGAGGCACGGCCGTATGCCTCACAGCATGTCGCCGCATATACAACCCTCATCGCTCCGGGCCCCTACCGTATTCAGGTTACCGAACCTGGCGATTACGTCATCTATGCCTGGAAGGATACGAACGGCGACGGTGGGATCGATCACGAGGATTACCGGGAACCCACCGGCTGGTACCGGACCGACGATTACCTGATGCCGACAAGCGTGAACGTGGCCCCCGGCAGGGACGTTGCCGGCATCGATCTGGCGTTGATCGCCCCGACTCCTTACCCGGACGAGGAGTTGAGTGTCAGCCGGGGAAGCGGCGGGGGAACCCTGAAGACCATCAAAGGGTATCCGGTCCTGCACCTCCGGGGGACCGACGAAGAACGGGCATACGCCCAGGGATATCTTGTCGGTCCGCAGATCCGGGACTGGGTCGAGTATGTCCTGATCGAGTTCTATGCCCGTTCGCCGTCGCTGTATGAAAACGACCTCCTTCCCTTCATCCGGGACAATTTCTCAGCAAACGATCCCTACATTCCCGTTGCCGATGCGATGATCCGGGGCATGCGCGACTCGGGGACCAGCATGCGGATCGGCGTCCTCGATAGGGACGTCACGCGGGAGGATATTCTAGCGATCAACGCCCTGTACTGCCTGGCGCACCTGAGAGATTCCATCGGGGATAGGGCCACGGGCGAGCGAAACAGCATAATGTGCTCGAACGCGGTCGCCTGGGGCAACCTGACACAGAACGACGAACTTGCCGGTGGAGTGATCCACGGCAAGAATATGGACGGGGAGAACGACCTGCGGAAAGTCACGGTGAACGCCCTCCTCATCGTCGCAACCGAGCCCGAAGAGGGGAGCGGCAAGATGCGGGTCGTGGGTATCGACTGGCCCGGCTTCTACGGGACATACAACGCCATGAACGAGGAAGGCCTGATCCTGGTCACGCATTCCGTCGGATACGGCCCGAACTTCAGTGCAGCGAACCTGCTCGAATACTCCACGCTCTATATGGAAACCCTGCAGCACTGCCGGACCATCCCCGAGGCGGAGGCCTACTGGATGTCGCGGGACATGACACGGACGGGTGGCTGGAATACCGCAGTCTCGATGCCGTATAAAACGGATCCCAACGGGACCCCTTCGGTGACGTTCGAGTCCGACTCCTATGGCATGGCGGTACGGAGACCTGGTGTGGTTCCGCCGACCGGCATCCCTGCAATCCTGACGACCAATGACTTCTACGTCTATACTGCCGGGGGAGGCACCGAAGCGGAAGCAGCGGCGAACGGAGACCCGGCACCCATTCTGCTGACTCATTACCGGTACAGAGCAATGAACGACACCCTGAACCGATTCATGAACGAAGGCCGCAGCATCGGCACGGGTGAGATGATCGAGATCCTGCAGGCTGCCTCGAACACCACGGAGTACCGCGGGATTACCGAGTACAGTTATATCGGGTACCCCGACACCATGTCCTTTGCCGTTGCACGGGAGGATCTGGACGGAAAGATCCTTGACGCATCGTTTGCGGAGTACACGGCATTCTCCTTTGAGGAAGTCTTCCAATGACAGCCATTTCAGGGACCGACTGGAAAGATATATGCTGCCCGACGCATGACTGCGGGCGAGAAGTATCTCCGCGCATGGTGGATCTACTCCGGCAGGATGGAGAGATATGGGATCTGTTCACCAGACACGAGGAGTACGGAAGATGCTATCGAGATCGGCACGACCGGTTTCCGTACTACAGAAGCCGCCATCGGGACATATGCGTGCCCCGGGCATCGGAGCTGCTGATCGAGAACGGCTTTCATTGCGAGTACCCGGAATCGCAGCCGTTTGCAATCTGCCTTACGCACGACATCGACACGGTGTATCGGCCTCTCCGGTCCAAAGGTTATGAGATAGCAAAAGCGCTGACAGCCAGGAATTTTACGCGTGCCGGGCACACCGTTCTGCAGCTGCGATCGAAGAAACTCCCCGCATGGAACTTCAAAGAGATCGCTGACCTCGAGGAGTCCCACGGCGCATGCTCCAGCTTCTACTTCCTTGCCCTGGAGAAGGGGGCACGGGGGTACACATACGTGCTCGAGGATGTTGAAGGGGAGATGTGCACGCTCCGGGACAGGGGGTGGGAGATCGGCCTGCACGGGGGGTGCGAGGCCTACCTGAACCCGGAGAGGCTGCAGGCGGAGAAACGGCGCCTGGAGACGATCCTTAACCGGAAGATAGCCGGGTATAGAAACCACTTCCTCAAGTTCCGGGTGCCGGAGACCTGGGAACTGCTGGAGAATGCGGGGTTCCGGTATGACACCACTCTCGGATATTCGGACTGTGTCGGGTTTCGGAACGGCATGTGCCACCCTTTTTTGCCTTTCAACCTGAATACTGGCCGGGAGATGGAGATCATGGAGATCCCGCTCGCGATCATGGACCGGACATTGCTCCTTTATATGGCGTTGAGCCCGGAGCAGGCCTGGGCCCAGCTAGAACGCCTCCTCACCGCCGTCGAGCGGCTTCACGGTGTGATCACCGTACTCTGGCATAACGAATTCATGATCGGTACGGCGCTCCAGTTCTACCGGAAGATCCTGAAGTACGGACACGATAGGGGCGCCTGGATGACGAGCGGCGAGGAGATCGAGAAGTGGTGGAAGAAAGAGGGGTTGCGGGCTCCTCCGGCCGGGTGAGACAGCCGGTCCGTGCGGCCGCCGCCGGTAAGATGGGCTCGCACGGAGAACCATCTAGATTCGTCTGCCTTTTCAGGCCTGATCCTCCGAATGGCTTCCGCACAACTCCTGCTAACCCTGCTCTCGGAATAAACCCAGCCGCTCCATCCACCGGACGTGCCTCGGGGAGACGGAACCCCGGATCATCCTCAGGACCTCCTTGCGGATCAGGGCATCCGTGAAGAAGATCCGGAGGTAGTAGGCAACCGCGGTCACTCCCGCGACCCCGAGCAGGAGCAGGAACGGGATCCCCGCAAACTTCGCGATTATGAGGGGGAGGGATACAACGATGCTGAGCAGCAGGTGCCGGGTCAGGCTTAGGACGCTGTCCCGGTACCCGGCCTCGGCCTCCTTTATGAGGTAGGCGCTCTTCGCCCCCCATATGAAAACGCCGCCGATGGAAAAGAGCGTGAGTGCTATGACGGGATCGCCGAAGGTGCCGCCGATGGAGAAGAGGAGCGTCAATGCGCACAGGGTCAGGAGCTCGAAGAAGAAGAAAGCTCTCTGCCTGTCGAGAACGCCGAAGAGGGACGAAATGGGTGAGATGATGAATACGGCGAAGGTCCATGGAGCAAGAATCATCGCATAGGTGCCTGCGGTGAGCCAGTTTGCACCGAAGATGAAGGTGAAGAGGTCCTGGGCGAGGATCACAAAGATAATGAAGGGGAAAATACCGACGGAGATCAGCCGTGTGTGGACCTCACGGACCACGTTCTTTACGTCCCCTGTCTGTATCCTCTCCTCGCTCGCTTTCTGGAAGAACACCTGGGTGATAGATTTTCCCACCATCGCCATGGGCAACTTTACTGCCATTATGGCAAGGGCATAGTATCCGACAACAGTCGGGTTGAAGAAGTAGGCAAGCATGAAAGCCGGCAATTCCCAGGATACGCTGTTGGCAAGGCTGCCGAGAGACGCATAGAGTGAAAAATGCTTGTATCGAGCGGCAAGAGCCTTCATCTGCCCTCCTGTAACGGTCTTTAAGAGGGCAGTGTCCTCTTTCAATCCCCGGAGCAGGGAGAGAGTGGCAAGACCCGCCCCTATCACCGAACCGAGGATAAGGCCGAGCGGGGAGGCATGGATCAGACCGCCTCCGATCTGGATCACCCGCGTTGAGACCGTGTTCGTTACGATGCCCCTGGCGATGACGCCGTACCTCACCTTCCGGGAGAGCCATTCATTCAGGACCACGATGAGGCTGCTGAGGATGATATAGAGCGGTAGCCATACAAAGTAGTCGGCGATCAGCGGCGTATTGAAGACGCTTCCGAACCAGTCTGCAAACCCGACGAAGACGACGCCCGCCCCGGTAGAGATACCCAGTAGACAGACGACACACACCCCAAGGAGGTTCACGGAATCTTCTTCTCGCTCCGTTACCATGATCGTGAAGTGATAGGAGAGGGTGGAGACGACCAGTATCACCGCAGCTATGGAGAGGAAGAGCTGGTTGACCCCAAAGAATTCCGGTGGATAGAGGCGTGTAACCACGGGAATGAGGATTATGGCAACAACCTGGGCGATCACGGTGCCCGACGCCATCTTAAGTAGATTGCTGATGAAGCTCGGCATGAGGCGATCTCATGCTTTAGACCCGAGATCAGTGATATATGTTTTGCCAGGACGGCTGAAAAGTAGATAAAAGGCATTGCTGAAAGTGTGCTCTGTCGGTTCGGCCTGCTCAAACTTCTGGCCGATCGCAAGACCCGTCCGGCATGAGCCGATGAGCGGCCTGCCTCCCCACCTTCCGGCTCCGTGGGATACCCCGTCGGGAAAGGACTGCCGGGAAGGATCCTCGCATCAGGGATGGAGGGCGTTTAGGTTCTTCACGAGCGGGTATGCCGTTTCCGATTTCATGGGGCGATGGGCACGGAGGTTAAACCCGCTCACCCGCAGGCCCTCTTACAGGAGTATCCGGCAGGAGCGTCCGGAGAACGGGGCCTGAGTGCTGAAGGCAGGGTTTTACACGGCATTGCGTGCACGGATATGAAACGGATGCAAAGCGGCCTATGAGTACCCGCTATTCTTCGCCGAATCCCTGGAGAAGAGGACGAAGGGCACCACTGGAATGAAAGGAAGAAGCAATGCAGCGTAGATCGGGAGATATACGTTGGGCAGCCTCCGAATTCGCCGCCACTCCTTCGATCGATTCGGATCTCCGCAGGTATTATATGCATGGACTCATGATCGGTTACAGCGATGCGGAAGAGGAACGTTGCGTCGATCACCCTGGCGGTCTGGATGCTCGCCGTGAGCGGTCTTATGAGTATGCTCCACGCTCCGGACCTGAGATTGTTTATAGCCACCGCACTCGTGGGATTCTTCATTGTAGTCTACATATTCCACCCGATGTTTTCAAAACCGGGATACATTCGCAACCTACATCGTATGGCTGCGATCTGCACGGTGCTCTTCGGTCTGGTCATCGTCCTGAGAATACTGGAGCTGATCCGCGGGTAAGGGAGTCCCCCTGCATCACAGAGATTCTGTTTAAGTGATTGACATGGAGACGGACGAACGTGAACGCTACAGAATCGGCTCATCCCTTCTCATGGGCTTTGCATTCCTGCTCCTCATTGCAGCCCTGGCGACGGATCAGTGGAGATACATGCAAACTCCCCTCTTCATGCTGAGCACGACCTGTTTCATCGGGGGAGCTTTTCTCTTCGCGTTCGGCGGGGGCGAGTCGATCGACGCAAGGTTAGCCAGCCGGCTCTCCCTGCAGGGCATCCCTGCTCTTGGCCGGATCATCAGGAACCTGGGTGGCTACGGTGTTGCAATCTTTCTTCCGCCGGATAGCCCGGACGGGAAGGTTATGCAGTTCATCCCTACCCAGCCCGCCTGCAGGCCTTTTTTCGGAGACGGAGGCGGACTCGCCTATCACAACGGGAGCACCGGATCCCTGACCCCTCCCCTGGCGGGTCCCGTTATCGAGGACCTGAAACGTGACAACGAACTCGTCCTGCCTTCGGAATACAGCCTGTTGATGGGGGCTATCCGTGAGGTGTGCGAGGACCTCCTTTCCGTCGCGGACCGGGTGGACATAAGAAGCGTGGGCGACACGGTGATCTTTCACCTGCACAACTACCTGCTCTTCTCGGGCTGTGCTGCACTTCGGAAGGAGTCTCCGGAGGTCTGCATGCTCTGCCCCTGCTCGATCTGCAGCCTGATCGCGTGCATGATCGCAGAGGGCCTTAAGTGCGAGGTCAGCCTGAACTGCGTCACCCTGGATGACACCGGCCGCTCGCCCGGTATGGAAATCCGCTATACCCTTAAGATGGGCACAGATGAGCCGCAATCCTGAGGGGGCCAGATGGGCCTGCACCGCTAATTCCCGGGCCCACTGGGCAAGCGGATCGATTCCTACCTCTCCTGCATCTGTCAGTGCAGGAAATGGTAGACTTCGACGGCGGAGTTTGAGTAAATCTTATCCTCCGCAGATAATCTGCCCGTCATGTTCAGGACATTCTCCTCTGTGGGCCGGTAGGGCCGAAGACTCTTGTCCGGATCAATCTCCGCTTCATTCAATAACTCCTCCGCCCCGACGAGCAGCCCACCATGCATGAACTGGGCATTCAGGAGGATGATATAGCCCATCCTCCCCGATATCTTCAGATTGTTTGGCATCATGCGAGTGGTATAGTACGGCAGTTTCAGGTTTTCGGATTCGTTGATCTTCTTTCTTCCGAAGAATCGCAACGTATAGTAGTCCGAGTACAGGGAGGACCCGCTGGGCACTGTCTTTAGTACACGATCGAACCCGGCTACCTCATCCTGGTCGAAAGAGTACCGTTTGTAGCTTGGCTCGTCCTTGACAAGCCCGAGAGAACCGATGCCGTACAGGAAGACCAGGGCAACGAGCACTACCCCGACCCACTTCGATGACGGCCTCACGGCGGACAGGTGCCGGGTGAGAAGGTATATCCCGACACCCATAACGACGGCAAGAATCGGCAGAAACAGAATTGCGAACCGATCGATCCGGAGGATTGCTGCGAACTGGAAGATCACGGTAAGGATATTCGGAACGTTCAGGAGAATCGCTACCAGTCCTAGAAGACCAAATACAGCCGAATATTTCGGCTGTTGCTTCCATATAAGATAAATCGCTCCGATCAACGCGAAGAACACGACGAACAGGCCGTCAATCTGGCTGACCAGGAAATTCCAGCCGTTGTACACCACGTCGGTGAAAACGATCTCCTGGTATAGCGATAGCTCGGTGCGCGGGAGCAGTTCCTTTACGAAGGGGTAGGCTATGAAAGTCCAGTAACAGGCAAACAAGGAGATGGGAACCATCAGGAAGACCGGACTCACGTACTTCCTCTCCTGGACGACCCATTCGAGGATGAAGAGGAGTCCGATCAGGATGATGATCATGGGCATGGAGATCTGGTGCGTCAACAGAATGAAGACGGTCATGATCACGGCAGGGATCTTTCTGGCGACGGGCCTGGCGATGGCATGCTCCGTGTCGGCCTTTGGGCTCGTCATGGTATAGAGCAGGTAGAGGAGGACGAGAAACCCGACATAGGCCATGATTCTCGTCACCATGTAGGTCCCGTAGAATATGACGTCGGCGTTCATCGCATAGAGAAGAACGGCCAGAAGGGCGATCTGTTCGTTACGGAATATGCTGTTGACCAGATAATACAAAAACAGCACCGTTGAAGCAAAAATCAGGCCTGTCGTGACAAAGAGGGATGTCTGGAGATCCATACCCAGCATCTGCGAAGATTGAGCCACAAATATATGGTATAGGGGGAAGTAGGTGTATGTTCCGAGGTCGGCCGGGATAACGTGCCCTGATAGATACGTGACCGTAGCCATGTAACTGTGTGACAGTATATCCGTTGTCCCGAAGTACAGAGCCGGCCGCAGGGTATAACTGTAGATCGTGATCGCGAGAGTGAGCATGATCTCAAGGAGTACTGTCGCCGGCCGTAGCCGCCAGGACAGTATCTGGATGAAAATTGTAGTGTACAGAATGAGCACCGGAAACAGACCCAATTCGAAGTCTATTTCCGTTACGAGAAGGGTCAGCACGGCAAGCGTGCTGTACAGCAGGAAGAACGCCGGAGACACAAGGAGGCTATACCGAAATACCGCCGCCTTCCCCGATAGGTCGGGGTCCTTTTTCTTTATGAGAATGAATACGGCACACGCGATGATTGCGGGGATCGCTATGATTGAGCCGTTGACCAGGTAGCTCATCCTGTCGATATAGACGCAGAAGATACAGCCGACGATGTAGAAAGAGAGTGTCAGGTACGGAAAGATATCGGCCAGCCTCTCGAGCGATTGGATCTTCATTTCAGACCGAACCGCACTTCAACGCTTAACCCTAATAAAGTTAAGCTTGCAAACCGTCGGCGCCCCGGCGAAGGGGTGCTCCGGAATATTCCTGCGTGCGGTCGGAATGGGTTCTGTTCTGGCGGAAGGGGAGCAGCGGGTTATGCTGTCTCGCGCACAGGGCCTGCCCCGCCCGGTGGCGCCTTTTCCCCTATATGTAGCGTATCGGCCCCTCTTCATGGAAATTTTGTTCAGGGCCGATCAGGTTGTCCGTCATGGTGATCCCACTTCTGCCGTCCGTCTGCCAGACCGGTTCTGCCTGGGTGTAGTAGAACCAGTTGTGGTCGATGTACGCCCCGTCGCGGGGGACCCCGCGGATGGCGATCGGGTACGCACCCAGGGGCTGGGTGGCCAGGAACGTGTTGTGGTGGATCCTGATCGTGTCGCCTGCAATCGTGCCGGAGCCGTCCGGATCGGGCCTGCCGTGCATGTCGAAGGGGTGGGGAGACGTTGCGAAGGCGTGCGGGCCGCAGATGTTGTACCTCGCCTCGTATCCATCCCCGGCGACCCCGGTCCCGGCGATCGCGTGCCGGCAGTAGTCGAAGTAGTTCGCCTCGATCAGGGCAACACCGCCGGCGGATACCGCAATACCGTATCCGTAACCATCCATCTGGCAGTGGTGGATATAGTTGTGGTGGATGTAGCCCCCGGTCTTCATATCGGAGCCCCCGGTGCCGGCCATAGTGACCGCAGCACCGTTCCAGCCCAGGAGCTCACAGTTATCTACCTCGAGGTTCTGGTAAGGACAGTAGATTCCAATCAGTTTTTCATCAACCCAATCGGTATCCTTATCCGGTCCCTCAATACGGAGGCCCGTGATCCTCACGTTTTCCCCCCCGATGATGAGTCCGGCCGGATAGTCGGGGTCTGTCGATGCCAGGGAGAGCCTCCCGCCCGGGGAGATCGGGAATTCACCCTTACCGGGGCCATCGGGAACCGAGACGTATGCCCCTCCTGACGCAACGGAATCTGGGGTTGTTTCCATCGGAGGTGAGATCGTCCCGGATTCAGCCTCTATCCAGGTGTATCTCCGTCCACTCCGCTCTTCCATGGCAACATCCGGAAGATAGTCCGTGTCGTCTGTTATGAGGATCCCGTCGAGTTTCGAGTCCTCCTCCCGCCAGTGGGTGGCCAGGGTGTGCTGACCGCTGGAGAGGCGGTGGACCCCTTCCCTGTTCCAGCGCCAATCAGAACCGGCTTCAAGGTCCCACTGCCGGGTTTCTTTCCCGTCCACCGAGATCCAGAAGGAATCGCTCTCCTCATGGGATGCGGACGCAAGGCCCCAGACAACATAATCTCCGGGCTCCTCAATCTCGAACGAGTATATCGCCGATCCGGCTGTCTTCCTCTCTCCCCTGTTGCCGGCAAGTGTCACCCCTTCCGGTACGGTCACTCCTCCCGGGATATCCGTGAGGTCGATCCGGGCCATCTCATCGACGTAGATCACATCTCCGCTCTCCGCGCTCGAAAGGGCGGTAAGCAACTCATCGGTGGTTGCGACAGTATAGTCTATCCTCGAATCCATCGACGTGAATATCTCGCTGTAACCCTCGCCCCCACCGATGGGGCTGCCCGTGGGGTTCGATTCTGCGCCGAAGGCCTGCTCCGGATCGAGGGATGTGGAGATAGCATCCTGAGTGCCCGTAGAGGATTCAGGAGAGAATAAACCCGCAATGCCTGCAATTTTTTGTCCCAGGGATAGCAGCGCATTGCGTACCGTTTTGCCGATATCGATGACCGACGGCACCGCACGGGCATCTCCGTCTTCGGCGCCTGCATTCCAGATCCCGGCACAGAGAAGTTGCACTCCGGGAATATGCGGGGTACGGGAACCGCATTCGCCGCTTTGATCGCCATAGGTCGGGGAACTACCGGAATCGGCAGGATCCCGGGATGGATCCGTCAGTTCAGGGTCCTCCCAACCTCTGTTCTCAACCCAGGGGAGAGGATTGGTGCCGGTGGTTACCAGGATGACCAGTGCTGCACACAGCAGGATCTGGACAACAGGAACAAAATCGCCGGATCTCACGTGCTGTGTTTGATCCCATTGGTCCGCAATAAACTTTTTTACCGGAAACGCGCTTCCGAACCATAGTGAAACCTGGTTGTATCAGGGAGAGTTCATTTGATCGGAAATGCTATTTTCGGCACGGTTTTCCGGCTCAGGCCCACTTATCCGTGCGAAAGTGTTCTGCCTGGTCGGACCTGAAGTGCGATTAAATAGATGAAGCACCCATCCAAAAAAGGTGGTCGTGGGGTCGCTCTGGACCTTCCGTACCAGTTCAGACGTACTTGATCGGACCCGACTTTGAGAGAGTTCCGGCAGCCCCGATCAGGTTGTCGGTCATGGTGATCCCACTTCTACCGTCTGTCTGCCAGACAGGTGCCTGCTGGGTGTAGTAGAACCAGTTGTGGTCGATGTACGCCCCGACGCGGGGGACACCTCGGATAGCAATCGGGTACGCACCCGAGGGGCTCGTGGCCAGGAACGTGTTGTGGTGGATCCTGATCTCGTCACCTGCAATAGTGGTTGAGCCGGACGCCGTGCCGTGCATGTCGAAGGGATGCGGAGACGTTGCGAGGGCGTGCGGGCCGCAGATGTTGTACCTTGCCTCATAGCCATCCCCGGCGACCCCGTCTCCGGCGATCGAGTGCCGGTTGTAGTCGAAGTAGTTCGCCTCAATCAGAGCTACGCCGCCGGCGGTTACCACGATACCGTATCCGTAACCGTCCATCTGGCAGTGGTGGATATTGTTGTGGTGGATGTAGCCGCCGGTCTTCATGCCGGAACCTCCGGTGCCGGCCATGTTGATCCCGGCATCGCACCAGCCCCAGATCTCACAGTTGTCTATCTCACTGTTCTGCTGGGTGCAGTAGATTCCAATGGGTTTGTAACTCACCGAAGTGGTGTCCTTTTCCGGTCCCTCGATACGGAGGCCGGTGATCCTCACATTCTGCCCGTCGATCCTGAACAGGACGGCCGTGGACGGTGGGCTGGATTGCTTGCTCTGGTAGACCCGTCCGCCCGAAGCACCGTTCTCGCCCCGGTTGCTCGCAAGGGTGACCC
This sequence comes from Methanoculleus sp., assembly GCA_018433835.1. Classification (GTDB taxonomy): domain Archaea; phylum Halobacteriota; class Methanomicrobia; order Methanomicrobiales; family Methanoculleaceae; genus Methanoculleus. The sequence continues at coordinate 54,779 of JAHDQM010000002.1, read as the reverse complement.
CTGCCGGAATCCGGGTGTTGTAAGTGCCGCTCATGTCGATGTTGGCGTTACCCTCGATGTAGATAATATCGCCGGACCGTGCGCTCTGCAGAGCCGAGATCAGCTCGCTCTTCGTGTCGACGATGAAGTCTGCACTGTTTCGGCTGACGATGTTCGTGTAGCCGGCGCCTCCGCCGATCGGGTTTCCGGTCGGGTTGGCGTCAGCCCCGTACGTGTTCTGTCCGGGAGTCGGTGTCGGTGTCGGCGTTCTTGTCGGCGTCGGGGTCGGCGCAGCCGCACCCACCGTCATGGTCCTGGTGAGAATGTTGTTGTCCTCATTCTCCTCTACCATCCGGTCGACGTCGTCCACCCATGCCTGGATGGTGTAGGTGCCCGCAACCGCATCCCAGGTCGCACCGGCGGAGCCGCCGTTCGCGGTCACCGTGACCCATTCGCCCGGGGCGATGGAAGTCCTGAAGTCGTCGGACCAGACTTTGGAGCCAAGGTTCCCGTCCGAGGTGAAGGCCACACCATGAATCGTGCCGGCGGGCGTGGGGGCGTTACCCTGGTTCTTGATCGTCGCCTTCATGACGATCGTATCACCGTTTGCCGGGCTCGCCGGTTCCCAGGAGACGTCGGTCACCACGAGGTCGGGGTTCCCGGAGGGGGTCGGGGTTGCGGTCGGCGTGGGCGTCAGTGTCGGCGCAGCCGCACTCACCGTCATGGTCCTGGTGAGAATGTTGTTGTCCTCATTCTCTTCTACCATCCGGTCGACGTCGTCGACCCATGCCTGGATGGTGTAGGTGCCCGCAACTGCATCCCAGGTCGCACCGGAAAAACCGCCGTTCGCGGTCACGGCGACCCATTCGCCGGGAGCGATGGAAGTCTTGAAATCGTCGGACCAGACTTTGGAGCCAAGGTTCCCGTCCGAGGTGAAGGCCACACCGTGAATCGTGCCGGCGGGCGTGGGGGCGTTACCCTGGTTCTTGATCACCGCTTTCATGACGATCGTATCACCGTTTGCCGGGTTCGCCGGTTCCCAGGAGATGTCGGTCACCACGAGGTCCGGTTCTCCGGAGGGAACCGGTGTGGAGGTCGGCGTCGGAGTTGCGGCAGGATTGGCTACCTCAACTTCGATGGAGCTGCTCAGGGCATAGTTCCCGGCCGCAATGACTACGGTGCCGTCTTCGACGGCCTTCATTGCGGCCTGGATAACCTCGCTGTCATCTGTTCCCGCTGTTCCGCTGCTGATCACCTGACCCGTGCTGTCTTCCGCAATGATCTCCGTATCGTCGGTGTACACAACGACATCGTAGGTACCCTCTGATACTATCTGACTTGGCGCAGCCTGTGCCGATGCAGCCATAGCAAACACCATGCATAGTGCCAGCGCAAGGAATAGGGGTTTCTTCATGTGTAATCTCCTAGATCCGTCCCGGGAGGGCTCCTTTCGGCCTCCCGGCAGGTCAGTGAGGGTGGATTCCCTCAGAATTATTTTATTATTCTAGCATATATACAGATATGTTTTGAAATTTATATAAGCGGGACCAAAAAGAGCTATTATGGTTTAAATTCTTTCTGATTTCAATTAACTCTATTTATTAAGTTATTATGGATTGAGGTAGTTTTTTATAATAGATCTTCACTTTGATCGGGGGGGCTTTTGCAGGGTCGATGGAGAGGGAGAGCGCGAGCTCGCCGGGTGCGGGATACGATCGAACGCGCCGTCGAGCCTGCGCCGCCGCTCACCGTTCTTGGGGTTGCCGATGCGGTAGTCGGTCTTCATCAAGGTGGGGAGGACCGGGTTTGTGCAGTCCGCCGGCCTGGAAGAGGGGCTTTTGGAGGTTGAGGCCACCCGGATTTACTGTATTGTAAAAACAGGGATGCCGGAGGGATCTGTGGGGCAAATACGTCTGTTGCTCACTGTATGGGTGGCTCGTGGGAGTGGACCCCGGGGCCGATCAGCAAAAATGCTCCTGAACACCTGTAACGCCGTTGTGCAGCGCCCCGATCACTTGGGAGCACCTCCTTTTTGAGTTTTAGCCCCCGGTTTCCTTGCTGAGATGCCCTTTACCTTCGATCTCCAGTTGCTCAACACAGGATATATCCCGGAAGGAACATGTGCCCTGAACAGGGCCAGATATTTAGACTTCCATAGATGCCGTGTCTTACAACGCTTTAAATTGACCCTCGCGAGATCGGGTCTGCCTGCTTCTAAATTACGGCATGCAATCTGGATCTGCCTGGATGCAACATATTCCAGCAGATCTCCTTTCAACTCCGGCGGCACCTCCCCGGCCTGCAGTGCGTTCCGTGCAAAGATCACGAAGATATGCTCCCGGATCGGCTCTTTTTTATTGCAGGCCCTATTCTCAGCTTCTTTATGGTAGATCCCCATGCCGTCCCAGGTGAAAGCAATGGGATACTTCAAAGCAATCCGTCCCCAAAGGTCCACATCTTCCCCGTACCATGCACCGGTGTCGAACCCTGCCATCTCGTCCAGGATGCGTTTGGGAACGGCAACTATCGACGACGAGATCGGCGGGGTGCCGCGGATAGCGTCCCTGTAATAGTTGGAGAGCAGGCCTTCCCATGGTTCCGGGGGTATGTCGGTACTGAATGGTGGGACCCGGATCGTCGAATCATTCTCTTTTAAGAGGTATGCCGTCCCGTATGCCCCGGCGCGAGGGAATTTATCCTGCAGTCTCAACAGGGCTTCAAGGTGCCGGGGCATCCATTCGTCATCCGCATCCAGGAACGCAACCAGCTCCGCCCGGGCCGCCTCGATCCCCTCATTTCTCGCCGCCGACACCCCCCGGTTCTCCTGCCGGATCAGCCGGATCCGGGGGTCTTCGAATCCCCTGACAGTCTCCGCCCCGTCGTCGGTGGAACCGTCGTCCACCACGATCACCTCGAAGTCCCGGACGGTCTGGGCAAGGACTGAGTTTAAGGCACGGGCGATGTAGGGACCTTTGTTGTAGAGTGGGATAACGACTGAAATACCCGGTAACATCATCTCATCCCCCTGCGCGGTACTTCGGGGCATCTCCGGATTGATACGGTTGTTCTGGAGGATTGCAGGGGCCGGCCGGTCTTTGCCTCAGACAAATCCCGATATGGCCCCCGTCTGCGGATCCGGAATCCGCAGTACTGGCGAGCAACCATTCATGCAGTATTATAAAACTATTAAAATATATCGGAAACTGGCTGGAACAGGTTCCACCGTGTCAAAACAGGGCCTGCTTTTGCCTCCCCGGGCTGGAAACGCCGGGTACCTGGCCGGTCTTTATAAAATGCGGATGGTCGGTGCGTCACCCCGTCCGCACGACCGCCCCGCAGTTCCTTGCCTGCGTGAGCAGCACCGACCCTCCCCGGTCGCCGAGTGCCTCCTTCGCCGCCCGGGCCACATCCGCCATGCCGGAGTCCCCGACGGCGTAGACCGTCGGCCCGAACGAGCTCAGGCCCGCACCGGCGGCGCCGGCCTGCACCGTCGCCTCGAGGAGCGAGGAGACGACCGGATGCTGCATGGCCACCTCGACTTTCTTGAACCCGAGGGCTTGTGTCCTGTTGATCGCCGAGCCGAAGAGGTCGAGGTCGTGCTCGACAAGGCCCGGAACCATCCGCATGAGCACCTCGTGGCAGAGCTCCCGCACCTCGTCGAGCGGCACCGGACAGTGCGTGCGGAATATATCGACCTCCCTCCCCCCATGTGCCCCTGCACCGGAATCAGGCGTCACGAGCAGGATGCGCCAGTCCTCCGGGAACCTGTGCCGGGCGAGGACCGGCGGGGGCGCGATACCCCGTGATGCCGCCGAGGGGCGGAAATCCTGCTTGCCTCCCGGAGTTCCGAGCCGGTGCCCGCCGTCCAGGATGAACCCGCCCTGCTCGAACGCCGCCGTGCCGATACCGGAGGTCCCGCCGCGGCCGACGACCCTCGCAAGGTCGTGTACCGGGACATCCCGGTCATAGAGCCGGCAGAGAGCGGCGGCCGTGGCGAGCGCAATCTGCGTCCCGCTCCCGAGCCCCGCATGCTGCCGTGCAGTGGTATGGAGGGCGATCTCCGCACCTCCCGGGAGTCCGAGCCCTTCCGTCACCACCCGGGCCGCTTCGGCAACCCTGCGGCGGGCTTCCTCGTCGCCGCCGCGCACCTCGATCCCCGTACCTTTCCGCGCATCCAGGACACAGCCGGGCTCGTCGAGGGTGACCCCGACCCCGCCGTCCACCCTGCCCGAGGTGCCGTTCATATCGAGCAGGGTTATGTGGATCCGTGACGGGGCATCGACCAGCACCCTGATCTCGTCCGCAAACGCCGTGCAGGGGAAGACCTCTTCGATGGCGATCAGCGGCTCCTCGTGGTGGATGATCCGGTATTTCCGGGAGAGCATCGGTTCGAACCGGTGGACGTTGAACGCCCGGGCCAGGTCCGTACCGGCGCGGATGACGCGGGCATCGGTGATCTCCCGGCGCGACTCTATCCGGTGGCGGCAGAGGATCCTGCCGATGGGGATATCCGCCCGCATGAGGTCCTGCCTGAACTCCGGCGCGAGCCGCCGGAGCGGGGTGCAGGAGACCGCATGGATGAGGACTTCCCCCGTTACGCTATCCTTCAACTCCACTACGCGGTAATTGACCTCGTCGCCCGGCTCGATATCAAGTGCCGCCGCGGTCCCGGGGTCGGCGCCGATAACGTCCTGAACGCGGGTGGTGATGGCGACGGGGTGCCCGGTCGCCATCTCAAGCAGGTTGGTCACCGATCCGTCGGTCCCGATGAGGACCTTCTGCATCGGGGAGAGCCTTCCTACGCCCTGCTCGATCTCCCGTATCTTCTCGACGATCCTGTCTGCCGTCAGGGGTTCCATATCCAAATAGGTGATGTGTACGAAGACTACAAAAAGGTGGTGCCGGGAAACCCCGTCCCGTTCCAGCCCGGTTCACCGTGAAAAGAGCAGGGAGAGGAGGCCGGGTGCCTGCATGAGCCCGAACGACCCCTCTGCCGCCTCGCGCTCGGAGAACGCCGAAACAGCGTCCCTTCCTTTCCCGAGCACCGCAAACGGTATCGGGTCCGCGGTGTGGGTCTTGAGCCGTATCGGCGTCGGGTGGTCGGGGAGAACCGCGACGGTCGTGTCCGGCCGGTCGAGGACGATTCCGATCGCCTCATCGAGCCGCTCGATCGCCCGCACCTTCTCCTCCACGCTCCCCATGTGCCCTGCCTCGTCGGGAGCCTCGACGTGCATGTAGACGAAGTCGAGGCGGTCGAGGGCGTCGACCGCATACCGCGCCTTCGCCTCGTAATCGGTGTCCAGGAACCCGGTGGCGCCCGGGACGCGGATCACCTCCATCCCTGCAAGGCGGGCGATGCCGGACAGGAGGTCGACTGCGGAGATCACGGCGCCGGCAAGGCCGTACTTCTCACGGAAGGGCGTAAGCGACGGTTTTCTCCCTCCGCTCCACGGCCAGATCTCGGTTGCCGGGGTCTTTCCTTCCTGCACGCGGCGCAGGTTGACCGGGTGGCCGGCAAAGACTTCCCTGGACCGTTCCATGCAGTCGCGGAGGAGTTCGGCGTCGTCTCCGCGCGGGAGGAACTCCCTGACGGATCTGCCGACGATGTCGTGGGGCGGCGTGGTGACGGCGCCGCGCGCACGGGGAACGACCATCAGGTTCCGGTAGCTGATCCCTGGATAGACCCGGACCCTGCCGAGCGCAGCATCAAGGTCGCGGAGGAGTTCGGCACCCTCGGCGCTGGAGATGTGCCCGGCGTTGAAGTCCTCCATCACGCCGTTCCGGATCGCGACCAGGTTGCACCGGTAAGCCATCTCGGCGTCCCCGAGATCGATGCCCATGCTGGCCGCTTCGAGCGGCCCCCTCCCGGTATAGGAGTTGCGGGGATCGTAGCCCAGGATGGAGAGGTTCGCGACGTCGCTCCCAGGCTCGAATCCGTCCGGCACGGTTCGGAGCATCCCGCACCGGCCCTCGCGGGCGATCCTGTCCATATTCGGTATTTCTGCATATTCGAGGGGTGTCCTGCCCCCCAGTTCGGCAAGCGGCTCGTCCGCCATGCCGTCTCCGAGAATAATGACGTACTTCATGTGAACCTTTTGTGCAATCCTGAAAATGCCTGGAATTCCGGCCCGGGTAGGGTGCCGCTCTCCCTACCCAAGCATGGCGCGGACCGCCGTGCGCACGCTCTCTTCCGAGGTTGTCCCGCACTGCCAGCCGAGGCCCTTGAGTTTCTCGACCGAGAGTTGCATCTTCGGTACGTCGCCGACCCAGCCGCGCGCTCCGCCGGTGAACCGGTGGCGTACGCCGGAGAGACCCATCTCTTCCGCGACGATGTCGGCGATCGCGACGACGTCGATCCAGTCCTCGGAGCCGATGTTGAAAGTGTTCACCGGGTCGTGCGAGTGCTCGATCCCGAACTGCACGGCACGGACGCACACCCCGACCTCCAGGTACGACTTCGTCTGCCTGCCGTCGCCCAGGATCTCGAGTTCCTGCGGGTTTTCCCGGAGTTTGCGGATGAAGTCGGGGATGACGCCGTGTCCGCTTCTCTCACCGATGATGTTTGCGAACCGGTAGACCCATGACCGCATCTCAAACGAGTGGCAGTATGACGATATGAGCGCCTCGCAGGCGAGTTTTGTTGCACCGTAGACGGATATCGGCTCGAGCGGGGTATAGATCTCCGGCGTCGGGATGACGGCGGCATCGCCGTAGACGGTCGAGGTCGAGGTGAAGACCAGTTCCGGCACGCCGTGCGCCCGCATCGCCTCGAGCACCCGGTGCGTGGCGACGATGTTGTTCCTGATCTGGGAGTCCGGGGTCACGGCGCTCTGCCGGACGTCGGGGTCTGCAGCGATATGGTAGACCCTGTCTGCGCCTGCAAAACGCTCCTGCCAGCCGTCATCGAGCAGGTTCTGCCCGACGAAGGTGACCCGCCCGCTCACCGCGTGGTGTGCGAGGTTCCTCTCGGTGCCCGCACTGCAGTCATCGATGACCAGCACGTCGTCTCCCGCCGCTACCAGGGCGTCGACGACGTGCGAACCGATGAAACCGGCACCGCCCGTTACGATACAGAACATCATAGAGTAATGACCCTCTCACGCTATAGGATTTACTTCTGGGTGGAGCGGGGAAAAGCCCCCTTCATCTGGCACGAGCGGAGGATTTCGGGACGGCCCGTTATGAGTCTTTGCCGGAGTTGCTCCCAGGTTGCCCCCGGGAGAGCGGCGATGCGGCGGCACGGGGAAAGGTTAATGCCCGCACACGGTTCATTCCACGATCCGGTAGTTCCGATCGGGGCATATTTTACATGACCGTCTCCAACATATGAAGAATCACAAGGAGTTGTCCGATTGAGAGAGGCACACACCTGTTGCAGGACCGGCGGATCTCCGGCCCCCGTCTACCTGCAGGAATCTCCTGTACTCGCGTCGCCACTCGTCCGGCCCGGCGACCATACGATCCGCCTGCAGAGCCGGGTTGCCGTGTTCATCGATACCTTTCACGGAGCCGGGCCATGAGCCGGCGTCCGGATGCGCGGGAAAACGCCGGGATTTACCTGCGCGGTCTCGCGATGGGGGCCTGCGACATAGTCCCCGGCGTCTCGGGAGGGACGATCGCCCTCATCACCGGGATCTACGAGCGGCTGGTCGGGGCTATCGGCAGTGTCGACCCTGCCTCGGCAAAACACCTCGCGAGGGGCGACTTCGGGTCTCTCCGGACGGACCTCGAGAAGATCGATATCCCGTTCCTCGTCGTCCTCCTTGCCGGTATCGGCACCGCCTTCCTTCTGATGTCCCGGGTGATCCTCTCCCTCCTTACCTACCACGCGGTGGAGACCTACTCCTTCTTTCTCGGCCTCATCATCGCCTCTGCGGTCGCCATATTCCTTGAGATCCGCTCCCCGGGCGCGGCCACCGTTGCCTACCTCGCCGTCGGAACCGGTGCCGGGTATCTCATTGGAGGCCTCGGGCACCTCGATGTCGGCCACTCTCTGCCGGTCCTCTTCCTCACCGGGATGGCGGCGCTCTGCGCCATGATCCTCCCCGGGGTATCGGGCGCCTACATAACCCTCGTCCTCAACCAGTACGAGTTCATGCTTGAAGCGCTCCGGGCCCTCTCTCTCCCCGAGATCTTCGCCTACGTCGCCGGCGGAGTTGCGGGGCTCCTTCTCTTCACGAAAGCCCTCAAGTACCTCCTCGCGACCTACCACGGGGCGATGCTCGCCCTGCTCACCGGGCTGATGCTCGGCTCGGCGAGGATGCTCTGGGAGAAGGGGGCTGAGGCCGGGGATATGGTGGCCGGCGGCTGGCTCTTCTTCCTTGTGGGCCTCGCCGTCGTCGGCGCGGTGGAATACACGAAGAGGCGCTATCAGGGCAGCGTGGCCTGATTCCCGTCTCCTCTTATGGGGCGATCCGAAAACTTACTTCCTCACGAGGGTGCAACGAGATATATCATGTTCATCGGCGTCGACCACGGCACTACTGCGATGCGCTTCTCCACCGGCAAAGAGGAGTTCAAGATCTCCCGTGAAGAGGCCAGGCACTTCTCGGCCGGTGATCTCGCCCGCCTCTCCCCTCTCGACGAGGTCGAGGGTATTGCCGTCTGCTACTCGATGGGCGACGGCATCTCGGCCGTAACCGATATCGGGAAGGTCGAAAACCGCGGCGTCATCTCCCGGGAGGGTGCCGGCAAGCACATTGGCGGCGGCACCCGGGTCTACGACGAGATTAAAGAGAGCGGGATCCCCGCCGTCGTGGTCCCCGGGCTGCACCGCGGATCCCCGACCGATCCGCGGTTCAAGGCCTACTCCCACCAGGCGAGCCCCGAGAAGATCGGGATCCTGTACGAGGTCGTGCACGACCTCGGGAACGACGTCGTGGTCTGCGACGCGAGCTCGAACACCGTCACCCTCCTCGTGACCGGCGGCCGGATCACCGGCGCGTTCGACGCCTGCATCTTCGCTCCCGGCACCCGGCACGGCGCTCTCGACGTGGACGCCATCCGCCGGATCGACCGGGGCGAATCCACGGCGAACGACGCCTTCCTCCACGCGGGTTTGAACTATACGGTGCCTCCCGAACTCAGGGTGGGGACGATGGCCATGTTTGCCGCGATGGAATGCGCCGCGATGCTTCTTATAAGCCCCGGCGCGAAGGTCGCCCTCGCCGGTTCCATGGCGCCCGCCATCGCACCGGGGGTGGAGTCGCTCCTCACCCGGAAGGTCGACGTCTACGACGAGTGGTGCGCCGCCCGGGGACTTGCCAGGATCGCCCGCGATGTCTTCTCGGGAGCAACCGGGATCCTCGGGCTCGCAGTGGAGCGGTAGCCCTTACCCGGGCAAACCGGCAGGACGCGCCCTTCGGTTTCATACTCTTTTATGTTGTGCCGGGTAGTATAGTGAATTCAAAAGAGGAGGGACCGGAAACATGCAGTCGGACTGTCCCAGTATCGCCGATCTCATGCTCCTGATGACGTCGCGTCTCGAAGAGACGACACGTGCCATGGACCTCGAGAGCGCGGGCCAGTTTCTCGATGAGATCCTCAGCGCAAAACGGATCTATCTGGCCGGTGCCGGGCGATCGGGCCTTGTCGCACGGGCATTTGCCCAGCGGCTGATGCATCTTGGGTTTGAGAGTTACGTCATCGGTGAGACGATCACGCCCGCGTTCGGGCCTGACGACGTGCTTGTCGCGTTCTCGGGCTCTGGAGAGACCCAATCCGTCGTGGACGCGTGCGAGACCGCCCGGGAGATCGGAGGGAAGATCTGCCTCGTCACATCGACGTCCGATTCGCATATCGGGCGCATGGCCGATTGCATCGTCGAGATCGGGAACAACCGGCTCAAGGATGCGGATATCCCGCGCGACTTCGAGATCCGCCAGCTCACCGGGCAGTACCGGTCGATCTCCGGGTCTTTCGCTCCTCTCGGGACCCTTTTCGAGACCGCGGCGCTGGTCTTCTCCGACGCGGTCGTCTCCGCCCTGATGGAGGTGCGGCACTGCACCCCCGAGGAGCTCAGGAGCCGGCTTGCGAACGTCCAGTAGGCGGGGGCAACCCGGCACCGGCAAAAATTATGTTGTCTCGCGGGCAACAGGTGTTCCGGCACGCCCGTGACTCCGGGGTCTTGTAGGGTGCCGGAGTATTTATATTATTAATCATTAAGATTTAAAGGGGGTTTTTGTTTGAGAGAGTTACGCATTCATGGCAGAGGTGGCCAGGGTTCCGTGACCGCTGCCGAACTCATTGCTTTCGCGGCATTTGAGGGCGGCGTGTATGCCCAGGCATTCCCGGCCTTCGGCGTGGAGCGGCGGGGCGCCCCTGTTCAGGCGTTTGTCCGCTTCAGCGATGAAAAAATCCGGCTGCGCAGCCAGATATACGAGCCGGACTACATCATCGTGCAGGACCCGACCCTGATCGGGGATGTGGATGTCTTTATGGGCATGAAAGAAGGCGGCATCGCCATCGTCAATACCGAGAAACCCGACTTCGATCCCCGGGTGCCGGAGGGCGTCAAGGTCTACACCATCGATGCGACCACCATCGCGCTCGAAGAACTTGGTGTGCCCATCACCAATACAACCCTGATGGGCGCATTCGCCGCAGCCACCGGCGAGATCAAGCTGGAGCCGCTCGAGCATGCGCTGCGGAGCCGGTTCTCCGGAAGCATGGCCGACAGAAACGTCAAGGCAGCAGAGCGCGCGTACCACCAGATCGGAGGTGCCGTATAATGGCGCTACGGGTCGGCTGCGCTGCGACTCCGGGCAGGGCTCTCGAGAATAAGACAGGCGCCTGGCGTGTCTTCAAGCCGGTCTTCGAGCCTGAGAAGTGCACGAAATGCGGCATGTGCGCCCTGGTATGTCCGGAAGGGTGCGTCCGCGAGACGGAGGAGGGCACGTTCGAGCCCGACCTCGACTACTGCAAGGGCTGCGGGCTCTGCGTGGAGATCTGCCCGAAGAAGGGCATCCGGATGGAGAAGGAGGAGAAATAATGCTGGAATTTATGGAAGGGTCGCATGCGGTGGCTGAGATCGTAAAACGCTGCCGCCCGCAGGTCATTGCAGCCTATCCCATCACGCCGCAGACGCACATCGTCGAAGACCTCGCCCAGATGGTGGCGAACTGCGAGATCGATGCCGAGTATATCACGGTCGAGAGTGAGTTTTCGGCCCTTTCCGCCTGCTTAGGTGCGAGTGCGGCGGGTTCCCGGGTCTACTCGGCAACGACGTCCCAGGGCCTCGCCCTGATGTTCGAGGTCTGCTTCAACGCGACGGGGATGCGCCAGCCGATCGTGATGACGATTGCAAACCGCTCTCTCGGTGCGCCGCTCTCGATCTGGAACGACCAGCAGGACTCGATATCCCTGCGCGACTCCGGGTGGCTGCAGTTCTACGCAGAGGACAACCAGGAGGCTGCCGATCTGCACGTGATCGCGTACCGTGTCTGCGAAGACCACGACATCCTCCTTCCGGCGTTCGTCTGCTTCGACGGGTTCATCCTCACGCACACCTTCGAGCCGGTTACCCTCCTCACCCAGGAGGAGGTGGACGCCTACCTGCCCGCTTTTACGCCGTACCAGCGGCTGGACGCCGCAAATCCGCTGAGCATGGGGATGTACGCGACGCCCGAGTACTACACGGAGTTCCGGTACGAGGTCGATCGGGCGATGCAGCGTGCCAAACAGGCGTTCATCAAGGCCGGGCGCGAGTTCGGCGAACTGTTCGGCAGGGACTACTCCGCGCTCGTCGAGGGCTACCGCCTCGATGACGCCGATACCGCGCTCGTCGCCATGGGCTCCATCTGCGGCACCGCAAAGGACGCCATCGATGAAATGCGCGAGCACGGCCGGAAGGTGGGGCTCTTGAAGATCCGGACCTACCGGCCGTTCCCGGCCCAGGAGATCGCGGATGCGCTCAAAGGCGTCTCGACGGTGGCGGTGCTCGACAAGAACATCTCGCTCGGCAACGGCGGAGCGGTCGGCACCGAGGTAAAATCGGCACTCTACGGTTCCGGTGCGGCCGTATACGACTATATCATCGCTCTCGGTGGGCGCGACGTGAGGAAGAGGGATATCGCCGCGGTCGTCGACCTCGCCGAGAAGGGGAAAGGAGATCTATTCTATGGATTACGGACGGAGGTGCTCTGAATGGCTGAGGTAGAAGGGGGATGCGAGCTCTTCTCGGCCGGACACCGGGCATGCGGAGGGTGCGGTCCGGCGCTTGCGGCCCGGCTCCTCCTCAAGGCGACCGGAAAGAACGCGATCCTGGTAGCCTCGACGGGGTGCATGGAGGTCTTCTCCACGCCCTACCCGGAGACTGCGTGGGGGGTACCCTGGATCCACTCGCTCTTCGAGAACGCTGCGGCGGTTGCCTCCGGCATTGAGGCGTCGCTGAAGAGGCAGGGACGCAGCGAGAAGGTCCTCTGCGTCTGCGGCGACGGAGCCACGTTCGATATCGGGGTGCTCTGCATCAGCGGCGCCTTCGAGCGGGGCCACGACATCACCTACATCTGCTACGACAACGAGGCCTACATGAACACGGGCATCCAGCGGTCGGGCGCGACGCCGTACGGCGCGAGCACCACGACGAGCCCGGCGGGATCGTGCTCGCCTGGAAACATGCACAAAAAGAAGGACATGCCCGCGATCCTTGCGGCTCACGGTGCGCCGTACGTCGCGACCGCCTCGATCGCCTATCCGAACGACTTCATGCAGAAGGTTGAGCGGGCCATCAACACCCCCGGACCCTGCTACATCCAGGTGCACACCCCCTGCTGCACGGGGTGGGGCTTTGAGTCCGGCGAGACGCTCGCCATGGCCAAACTCGCCATCGAGACCGGTCTCTGGGTGAACTACGAGATGGTCGACGGTGTGGTGGAGAAGGCGAAGAAGGTGAGGCGCAAGCCCGTCGAGGAGTACCTCGCGAAGCAGAAGCGCTTCCGGCACCTCTTCAAACCCGCCCGGCAGGATGCTGTGATCGCGAATATCCAGGCGGTCGCCGATGCCAACGCGGAGCGGTTCGGCATCGACATCAAGAAGAAAGAATCGTCAGAATAAAGTACAGCCCGAAGAGGACCATGGCGAGTCCGCTCGCCTGCACAACTTTTTTGTAATGGGGGCCGAGAACGTTCGCTCCGCGTGAGACCGCGACGCCGAGGAGCCCGAGCCAGACGATGTCCGCACCGATGTGCCCGACGTAGAATTCGACGAACGACGGGTGAATCGCGAGGAATCCGACGCCGAAAGTGAGCCACCAGACCCACCAGTAGGGGTTGCCGAGCGTGCAGGCCACCCCGAAGACGACCGGCACCCGGGTCTCCTCGTTCACGACGACGGGGTCTCCTGCGTGGAGAAACTGCATGATGCCGAGCGCGGCGAGCACGCCCGATCCGAGGAGGGCGACTATGTTGATATACGGGACGTCGCGCACACCGCAGGCTATGGCTGCGACCATGACTGCTTCGGGGATGCCGTGCCCTGCGATGAGCCCCGCGACGAACCGCCCGGGTTGCCGTGACCCGAGGCCGAGGACCGAGGCGGTCATGGGACCGGGCGAGGCGGCCCCTGAGAACCCGATCAGGAACGATGCTGCGACAATCTCGATCATTCGCCTTCCCTCTTCCGTGAGATGAGGAGGGGGAGGATCAGGACAAGCGCGATCGCGAGCCATATGGTGCCGAACGTGGTGAGCAGGATCTCGCGGTCCGGGGTGTAGAAGCGGACTTCCGCAACCGCTATCCTGTCCCAGGTAACCTCCGCGGTCCCGTTCGGCCCGGATGAGACGGCCCCGCCGGGGCTGACCATGCCGATGAACGGGTTTCTGACGTCAACCCCCTCGGGAAGAGCGACGGTTACGGTATACGGCGTATCGAAGGCCACAACAAGGCGGTTGTCTCTCACGGGAGCCCGGTAGGTGATGGTGTAGTTGCCTTCCGGGAAGGCTATGCCACCCCCCCCTGTCTCCTGGTACTCGACCGGGCCCGTGGGACCGAGCACCTTGAGGTCCTCGACCTGGAGCGGAATCCGCTCCCCCATCAGGCCCGGGGTCCAGAAGGCGTGCTCGCTCCCCGTGACCTGGACAGAGGCCTCGTAGGCGGTGCCGCCGGGGAGCACCCGGATGGCGGCCTCTTCGGCCGCCGCCGGGACGCAGATCAGTATCAGCGCAAGGCAGAGAGCAGCGAGTGCAGGTCCGCGTCGATCTCTATGGGAGGCTCGCATTGTCGTACAACTGTTTCGGGATCTTTTAAGAGATGACCGGTCACCACACAGACGATCCGCTCATCCTTATCGATCAGGCCGAGTCCGGCAAGTTTCCGTATTCCGGCGACCGAGGCTGCTGAGGCGGGTTCGACCCCGATGCCTTCTTTCCTCGCGAGATCCCGCTGCATGGCAAGGATCTCCTCGTCGGTCACGGCCGCCGCCGTCCCGCCGGTCGCGCGGATGGCGACGAGCGCCTTCTCTGCGTTCACCGGAGCGCCGATCCTTATTGCGGTCGCAACCGTCTCGGGCGCGGACTCCGGGACCAGCACCTCAAGGTTCTGCTCTATCGCCCTCACCACCGGCTGTGAGCCGGCCGCCTGGATGCCGGTCATCATCGGCAGCCGGTCGATGAACCCGAGAGCCTCAAGCTCCCGGAGCCCCTTGTAGACCGCGGAGATGTTGCCCGCGTTTCCGACCGGAAGGACCATCCTGTCGGGCACCTCGCCGCCGAGCTGATCGATCGCCTCAAACCCGATCGTCTTCTGCCCCTCCAGGCGGTAGGGGTTGACTGAGTTTAAGAGATAGAGGCCCTGGCTGATGCAGAGCTCGTGTACCATCTCGAGCGCTTTATCGAAGTTGCCGCGGATGGAGATGACCCGCGCACCGTGCATCAGCGCCTGCGCGACCTTCCCGAGGGCCACCTTTCCCGCAGGCAGGAGGACGACGCAGGGGATGCCGCCCTTCGCCGCGTAGGCAGCGAGGCTTGCGGAGGTGTTCCCGGTGCTAGCGCAGGCGACGGTCGACATCCCGAGTTCAAGGGCCATGCTGACGCCCACGGTCATGCCGCGGTCCTTGAACGACCCGGTCGGGTTCATACCCTCGTGTTTGGCGTAGAGTTCGGGGAGACCCAGTTCTTTGCCGATGTTCTTTAGATGGTAGAGCGGGGTGCCCCCTTCCTGGAGGGAAACCGGTTCGCCCCGGACCGGGAGGACCTCGCGGTAGCGCCAGACCGAGAGAGGACGCCGGTTCCATTCGTCCCGGGAGACGTCGATGCCGTCCAGGTCGTATTCGACGGTCAGCAGGTGTCCGCAGCGGTTGCACGTATAGATGATCTGGTCCGGTGTGTAGGTTGAACCACAATGAACGCAGACGAGACGGTACATAGAAAATCGTTGATCGCCTGGATACGTATAGATATGGTATAGAGGATCGGGACCGGCCGCTTCACCGGTCCCGCTGCTCGCGCCGGACGCGGGAGACGAGCATGAAGAGCAGCCAGAGGGTGGGAGTGCCGACGAGTGCAAGGCGCCTGAGTTCTTCCGGTGACGCGGCGGTCACGAACGGTGCGACGAGCATCCCGGCCGCCGCTGCCGCGAGCACGATGGCGAAGGCTGCCGGGCGCACCTCAAAGATCCCCTGCGTCCGGACGCGGCCCGCCATCCGCCGCCGGGAGAAGGGGTAGAGCCAGGCGACGCCGGCCGGGGTGCAGGTGTCCTCCACGAGGTGAAGGACGCACCCTGCAAAGAATGCGCAGCCGAAGGCCGGAAGGAGCGTGAGACCCCCCCCGAGCCAGGTGAGGATGAGGGCAAGGTAGCCGGAGAGGACGAGGGTTGTCAGCCCGACACCCGCGAACGAGTGGAGCAGCCCGCGGTGCCGGTGCCGGTAACTCTTCCGGAGGAGCAGCATGAACACGAGGGAGAGCGGGTAGTAGATGAGGTATCTGATGGTATAGCCGAAGACTGGAAGCACCACTGCAAGGCCGTTTACGACCTGTCCTCTCTTCCCTTTTGTCCCGTCTATCCTGCCGTTGAATATCGCCGCGTCGACGGCGTCGGCGTCCGGCGCAAGCGATCCGACGAAGACGCCGAAGAGAAGGACGGCGCTCAGGACCGGGTCGAGCACGGGGAGAGAGGGAGCGATAAGGAGCCCTGCCGTGGCGAGACTGAGCGATACGTGCTGGTCACCCCGCATGGGATATCTCTACAGTTTGGAGAGCAGCCTGTGATAAAGGTCACTTCTGCGGTCCGAAAGTGAAGGGAGCCTAGATCGGGCCTCATGAACCGCTGTCGGGTCGACATTGACGAAGAGGAGTTCCGTGCCGTTCCCGCCCCGGGCAACAACGGTGCCGTCCGGGTCGGCGGCGAGCGACCCTCCGCAGTAGACCCCGCCCGGTTCGCCGGCCGTGTTGACCCCGGCCACGTAGTACCGGTTCTCGAGAGCCCGTGCGGGAAGCAGGGTCTCCCAGTGAGGGAGCCGGCAGCAGGGCCATGCGGCCGGCACCAGTATGCACTCCGCACCGGCGAGCGCGTAGATGCGGAAGAGCTCCGGGAACCGGAGGTCGTAGCAGACGGCAAGCCCGAACGTCGTCCCGTCGACGGCAAACGTGGCGATCCGGTCACCCGCAGTGTAGGCCCGGTCCTCCCCGTCGGGAGAGAAGAGGTGTACTTTCGCGTAGGCGGCGAGGAGTTCCCCGCTTGCGTCGAGCACCACGACGGTGTTTTTGGGACGCTGGCCCGGCCCTCCTTCGACGATCGATCCCGCGACCGCGATGCCGCTGTTCCGTGCAATCCGCCGGAATGCGGCAGTGAGCGGGCCGTCCAGGGGCTCGCCGGATCCCGGGGGGACCTCCGGCGACCACCCGGTCACGAACTGTTCGGGAAAACAGATGAGCGATGCTCCCGCTGCTGAGGCCTCCCCGGCCATCCGGCCGGCCGCCTCAAGCATCCCGGCCGGCCTCTCCCCGCCGCCGGCGACCTGGGCAAGCGCTATCTTCGTCATCGTCAGGACGGGCTTGTGTCCCGGCCCCTGCAGGAGAGAACGAGCATGACGGCGCCGAGGACTACGAGGACGGCGAGTGCCACCATGACGTACGGGGCGAACGGGACTTCTAAAGCGAACATCTGCGCCCCGATGAGGATCCCGCCTGCAATGATGCAGGCGCTGATCAGGGCCGCTCCGGGAAGCGTAAGGTCGGGTGTCATGCGAAACCTCCGGTGAGTATGGGGAAGGCGGTTCTGATGCCGATGAGGATGAACTGGACCGCAATCGCGATGAGGAGCATACCCATCAGCCGGTTGACGGCGCGGTACTCCCGCTGGCCGATGCGCCGGACGATAATGTCGGCGTTCTGCATCATGTAGTAGGTGATCCCGATGGCCGCAACAGCGGCGAGCGGCACGACGGCAATTGCGACGACGCTCATGCCCATCGCCTCGTTCATCAGCACGATAGCCGAGGTGATGGCGCCGGGCCCCGTAATCATCGGGACGGCGAGCGGCATGACGGCGATGTCGTCCGCGTCCTGCCCCTCATACTTCTCGGTAGCGGTCATCTTCGTCCGTGAAGTCTTTGCGTAGACCATGTCCATGCCTATGCCGAAGAGGAGGAGGCCGCCGGCGATGCGGAAGGCTTCGATGGAGATGCCGAAGAGCTGCAGAATCCAGCCGCCTGCGACGGTGGATATCAACAGGATAATCAGGGCGAATTGGTTTGCGTCACGTGCGACCTTGTGTTTTGCTGCCTGGTCCATCGTGCCGGTGAGGGAGACGAAGATCAGGGTGGCTGCGAGCGGGTTCACTACGATGATGATCGAAGAGAAACTCAGCAGCGCGAAACTCAGGAGATCAGCCATTCGTGATCAGGTATGCGGTAGGTTCGATATTAGCGCTTGTGGTTTGGGAGGAGGATGGATGATCCGTTTCTCCGGAAACCCGCTCCGGTGAAGATTGTTTCCGCCGGCAGGTCGCGTTGGCGCGGGGTTATCCCTGCGGGTGCTTCGCTGGTGGTTTGCGGTGTGGTGGGGGTGGGTTTCATTCTGGTCGATACTCGGGATATTTCTCATGTTCATTGCGGTCAGGCGGGGGAGGCCAGTCTTCACGTCGCGAACACAAGTGGGCATGACGAGGTAAGACTGCAAGAACGGCCGCAACGCGGAAAAAGCGGGGTACAGTGGATCTTGAGGGCCGCGTACCTGACGATTTTCTTAGGTTGCATCTGGCACGGATTTCGAGGGGATATCGCCATTGGGGGTGGGGCTGACGGGGAGGGGGCGTGCCCCCTCCCCTGTCTCTCTTCCTAAAACCATGCCTGTAACCCCCACCCCGCCCGCGCTTCGCGCTCCTCACTCGCACCTTCGGTGCTCAAACTCCTGCTGTTCCAGCAGTCGTTCCCCGCCCCACAGGGGCGGGGGCAGTGCGTGGCGATAGCCACTGGGAAGCCGTGTACGGGATGTGCGAGGTGTGAGACCCATTGACCCCTTCCAGGGCGATAAACGAGTGTACACTAGAGGTGCAGACGGGGTTTGAGCACCGGAGGTACGAAGGTACAAGTCTCCCACTGTTCGCCTGGGGAGCACCCACAGCGAAAACCACACGCACCGCTACGCAACAAGACGTTCAAGAAAAAGAAGATGCAGTTCCCCGTCGGTCCCGCCGTTCACTCGTAGAGAACCGGCTCGTCGATCCGTGAGTAATCGACCAGCTCGCCGGGTGCGAAGTGAATGCCGAGCTCGCGGGCGGCGCTGGCGGGGGAGTCGGACGCGTGGATCACGTTCCGCCCGATGTCGAGCGCGAAATCGCCGCGGATGGAGCCCGGGGCGGCCTCCGCAGGGTTTGTGGCGCCGACCATCCTGCGAACGACCGCGACGGCACCCTTGCCTTCCCAGGCCATGAGGAAACAGGGCCCGCTCATGATGTAGGCCTTAAGACCCGGGAAGAAGGGCTTCTCCAGGTGCTCCCGGTACTGCTCGGCGACTCGCTCCTCGGGGAGGCGCTCGAGTTTCGCCCCTGCGAGTTTGAGCCCCTTTGCCTCGAACCGGGAGACGATCTCCCCGACGAGTCCGCGCTGGACGCCGTCGGGCTTGACCATCACAAAGGTGCGGTCCATGCCGATCACTCTTTGCCGCGGGCCTTGCGTCCCGCCGCGGTCCACTCGACACGGCGCGGCACCCGGCCGAGCCTGTAGTTGTTCTGGCACTTGGTGCTGCAGAAGTAGTAGATGGTCCCGTCCCTCTTGACGAACATCTTGCCGGTGCCGGGCTCCAGGGTCTCTCCGCAGAAACTGCAGACGTACTTATCGACCATGGTTACCGCCTCGAGAGTTTCTTGGCCTCACGTTCGGTCTCGAGAAGCGAGAGGATGTCTCCCTCCCTGATAGGGCCCACGGTGTTGCGGGTGATGATCCGCCCCTTGTTCGGGCCATCGAGAACCCGGCACTTTACCTGCTGGGCTTCGCCATGCATACCGGTCATGCCGATGATCTCGATAACTTCTGCGGGCGTTCCGTCGTTTGCCATGACTTACCCCTCACTCTCTCAGTGCAGCAATCTGCTTTGCTATCTCTTCGACGAGGTCCTTTGCCTTGCCGGACTTGACGATCGCGGCGGCAGCTGAGCCGACCTCAAGGCCGCTCGCAGAACCGATGTCGTTCTGCTTCGTGATGTAGACGAAAGGAATCCGCTTCTCCTCGCAGAGCGGCGGCAGATGCATTACAATTTCTTCAGGCTCAACGTCCGAACCGATGAGAACCAGCTGGGCGATGTTCCGCTCGACTGCTTTTGTTGCCTCGTTGGACCCTTTCTTCACCTTGCCGGTGTCTCTTGCGATCTCAAGGGCTTCAAGGGCCTTATTCTGGATCTCTTCCGGAATCTCGAATTTTACATATGCCTTTGCCATAACTCACCTCTTTCGGGGGCAGCCCTCTGCTGCTCCGTCATCATTCATCAGTAGCGTAGCTGATCGAATGCGCTGTATTATGTCAATAAGAGGAGTGATAAAGGTTTGTCATTCTGCCTCGCATTGCGGGGTGCAGTTCCGTTATTTTCCCGCCTGCCCGCATGAACATGGCCGCTGACGGTTTATGCGAGGATCCGGTAGATCCGGACTCCCAAGGCATCGTAGATGAGCTCGAGTTCTTCCGTCGGGATCGAGACGGCATAGCGTTCGCGCTCTTCGGCCCCCACGTACAGCAGGGTGGCGTTGTACGCCCGCGCAAGGTCGACGGTCCGCGCCGGCTGCTCGTATATCGTCTTCACATCGGCGCTCCGTTCGCTTATGCGCCCCTCGTCCCCCCGCCACATGTACTCGTGGAACGGCATCCCGACGACGGCCGGGATCCCGGTGAACGACGATACCCGTGAGTAGTAGGTGTAATCTCCGCCCTCCGCCTCGACGACGACGTGGTCGCCGGGAAGATCACGGAGGAACGCGATCGCCGCCGCATCCCCCGGGTGCGAACCTTCGAGATATGCCGCACCGTCGAGTGTGTGGCTCCCGTAGCCGAAGTCGACGTTGATCGCGAAGGGTGCAACGAGGAGAATTACGGCGGCCAGGGCCGGCAACGCCTTCTCCATCCGGGCGGGAACACGCCGGCCGATTTCGGCGCTCCGGAGCCACTCCCCGACGACGGCGAGGCTTGCCGTCCCCATCAGGAACCACGCCGGAAGGTAGAACTTGAAGACCGTGTTCATTCGGAAGTAGGTCTCCCCCATGTTGTCCACGAGATAGACGAGTTCGGTTGCGAGGACGATCACGAGCCCGAGGATGGCAAGCGTATCGGTGGCCGAGAACCGGCGGCGGGCGAGGAGGTAGACCAGCGGGACGGCGGCTATCGCCGCCGCCGGGTAGCCGGTGAGCACGAACGGCACCGCGGCGAGCAGGAGGTAGGGACGCTTCCTGATATCCGGGGCGCAATAGGCGACCAGCACCGCGAGGAAGAACCCGTGGACCAGCAGGAACTCCACCGGTTCGGAGGGTACCGGGACGATCCCGATTCCCTCGATTCCGGGGCTGTTGAGCTGCAGGTAGAACGGGAGGTAGGTTGCAATCGCGAGCGGCGGCACCGCCGCAAGCACCATCCAGGACTTCTTGTTATCCCACGTAAAGTTACCGTAGCGTTGCCAGATCAGAAGGCCGAAGACCAGCGTGACCGGAGCATAGACCAGCACGTCCCAGGAGTTGAACCCGGGCATGGACCCGAGGGAGAGGGCGGCAAGCCCGCAGAGGATTGCCCGCCCCCGCATGGAGAGAGTCCCCCACCGCATATAGGTAAAGACCAGGAGAAAGAGCAGGAACCCCTGGTTGAAGAAGCTCATGACGTGCGGGTGCACGTCGCCCCAGAGCATTGAGAAGATCGGATATTCGTTGATGGTGTTTTCGATCGTCCGGGTGCTCCCCCAGAGGACGTCGAACCATGCGTCCCCGATCAGGATATGGTAGATCGCAGAAGGGTTCGGGATGAAGAGCGCAAGCACCGGGAGCCACCGGTAGCGATCGAGGAGGAGATGCCCGAGGGCATAGAACGATACGACGGCAAGGCCGAACACGGTCGGGAGGGCAAGATTGAACGTGACCGTCGAAGGCGCGCCGGATACAAGCCCGAGCGCTCCGTTCATCCAGTAGCCGAGGTAGTAGTAGACGTCCAGCGTCCCCCCTGCGTACCAGGGGTCGAGCGGCGGGACGATTGGTTGCTGCATGATCGACGCGAGGATGGCGTGGTCCATGAACTTCTCGGCGTAGGAGATGGTCGGGTTGATCCAGCGCACTTCGAGCATGAAGAGGAAGGGGATCAGGAAGGCGAGATCCCAGGAGAGTACGGACTGCAGGCGCTCCCTCGTGAAGAACCGCCTTGATGCGGCATACGCGATTGCGCCGAGAAACGGCAGGAGGGCGAGCAAGACGGGAAGGCCCGAAAGACCGCAGTACCAGGACCCGAGCGTGAAGAGGAGGACCGATGCCGGGTATGCGACGGCGGCCGAAAGGCTGCCGAAGGTGCGGTCGAGCGCCGGCCAGACGGCGAGCTGGAGCACCTTGACGACTGCAAGCCAGAGCAGCACGGGTACGATAAATTCACCCGCCAAACGTCTCCTCCTTCTCGATCTCCCTGGAAAAGGCCTTCTTTAAGAGGTCCATCGACCAGTCGCCGAAGTAGTAGATCGACCCGACGCCCCCGATGAGCGTGACCAGATTCTTGATCAGGTGGTCGATGACCGCGATCAGCGTTGCCGTGACTGCCGGCGTTCCCGCGAGCCCGAAGGTCAAAGCGAGCGCGAGTTCGTAGGTGCCCACCCCTCCCGGGGTGATCGGGACCGCCTTGACGAGGTTGCCGATGACGATCGCGAGGACGACGATGCCGAACGGGACCGGCTCCTGGAACATCAGGACGACTGCGTAGCAGACCAGCATGTCGACGAGCCATATGAGGAGCGATGAGCCGCTGAGCGTAATGAGGGCCCGGGGGTTGAGGGAGGCCCGCTTCACTTCGTCGAGCATCCTCTGGACGGCAACGACGATCCGGTTCTCGGACTTCATCCTGCCCGACCAGAGCAGCACGGCAAAGAAGATGCCGCCTGCGGCGAGGGGGACGATGATGGCCGTGATGAACCAATCGGGGACGGCGAGGACGGCGAGGACGAACGGGAGCGCGAAGGCGCCGAGCACCGCGATCATCAGGATATCGAAGACACGCTCGACGACGATGGACGAGAACCCCTGTGAGTAGGTGGCGTCGTCCTCGTGTTTCAGGATGAGCATCCGCACGAAGTCGCCGAGGCGTGCGGGAACGATGAGGTTCGCCGTCTGGGAGATGAAGATGCAGGCGGTCGAGAAGGTAAGGCTCTCCTTGATGCCGAGTCCCTGCAGGATGAACCGGTACCGGTACCCCCTGAGGATCCAGGCCACGACGCAGATCGCGACGGCGGCAAAGAGGAAGGGTGTCGCGGCGTGATCGAGTGTCAGCAGGAGGTCGTCCCATACGCGGTAGAGCATGTAGGCGACGATACCGACCGCGATCAGGGTGGGGATGACGACCGCGCTAACTTTTTTCCACATGGAGCCGCCACCAGAGATGCACGATTGCCGATCCCATCCCAATAACGTCTTTTCTCCGAACCGTCGTCCCCTCGCCCTGCTGCCATCGAACGGGGAATTCCCATATCCGGTAGCCGTTCTTCTGTGCCCGCACCAGCACCTCGGTATCCCAGAACCAGTGGCCTGCAGTCACCGAGGGAAGCAGGGAGAGAAGGCGGTCGCGACGGAACGCCTTGAACCCGCACTGGTGATCGTGGAGCGAGCTCCCCAGGATCGTCCGCACAAGCGCGTTGTAGCCGCGGCTCGCGATCTCCCGGCCGCCGCTCCGGACGATAACGCTTTCGGGGAGGAGGCGGGAGCCCGTTGCGGCATCGTAGCCGTCCCGGACGGCCCCGACCAGTTCGGTGAGGTGCTGCATGTCGGTGGCGAGATCGACGTCGTAGTAGCAGACGATCGATCCTTCCGCTCCGGCAAACGCGCGGTTGAGCGCCCGGCCCCGCCCGAGCCGCTCGTCGGAATGGAGAAGGCGGACCCGGGGATCTTCAGCCTCGCAGTCCCTGACGAACTCGGTGCTCCCGTCGGTGCTCCCGTCCTCGGCGACGATCAGTTCGAATCTTCCCGGCGCAATCGCTTCGAGTGTCTCAATCGACTGCGGTATGGCGGTCTCGAGCGCCGCAAGGTCGTTGTAGACCGGCAGGACGGCGCTCACCTCGATCTCACGCATCCGAAAACCTCGCGAGAACCCTTTTTGCCACTTCCTGCCCGGCGACGACCGAACCGTTCATGCTCCGTTCCGGGTAGTTCGGGGGGCTGAACATCCCGGCGAGGAAGAGTCCGTGCTCTTCATAGGCGGGCAGGCGGTTCCGGAGCCCGGTCGTGTAGACCGGGCCCGCATACGGGTCGACGGCGAGCCGATGCCAGTGCACCTCGTCTTTGCCGACACCAAACCGCCTGCAGAAATCGCTGAGCATCGACTGCTCGAACCCTTCCGGGAGCCGGCTGGTGAAGTACGACGCGAGGTAGACGATATGCTCGCCGTACCATTCGAGCGGGGCGAAGTTGGTGTGGGAGACCACCGCACCGTAAGGAGCCGCATCCTTCATGTTCAGCCAGTATATGCCGTCGGTCACGTCCCGGTCGATCGCGAGGGTCATGCAGGCGGCGCCCTGGTAGGGCACACCGGCGATATCGAGACCGGCAAAGTCTGCGGTCACCTGCGGCGGGAGCGTCGATACGACACAGTCGTAAGTCTTTCCGTTGACGAGCCAGCCACTGCCCTCCCGCCGGATCTCCTCGACGGGAGAGTCCGGCATGATCGAGGCACCCCGTCGCGTCGCCTCCTCATCGAGCCGCGTGATGAAGTGCCGGAATCCCCCTTTCAGGTAGCCCAGGCGCTCGCCCCCGGCGCCCCGGTCAGACCGGATGGCGATACGGGATATGAGCCAGGCTGCGGAAACCTCGTCACGGCGGTCCCCGAACTTGCTCTTCAAGAGCGGTTCGAAGAACGAGGCATAGATGCCGGGGCCGAGGTTGTCGAGGATGAAGTCCTTCGCGGTGGTCCTGTCGAGCGCTCTCGCGTCGAGCCGCCGGGAGCGCAGGGTCAGCAGGCCGAGGCGGGCCTTCTCGATGAGCGTGAGGTGGGGGTAGCGCAGGATCTCGGTCGGGGTGGTGAGCGGGTAGATGGTCCCGTCGACGTAGTAGCCGGTGGTGCCCTTGAGCCATTCCAGCCGGTCGTTAACCCCCAGTCTCTCAAAGAGGTCGAGCAGGGCGGTATCGCCGGCAAAACAATGATGATAGTATTCCTCGATCCAGTAATCGCCGATCCGGTACGAGCCGAGGCAGCCGCCCGGAACGGGTTTTTGTTCGAAGAGATCTACCCGGTGTGTTCCGGCAAGTTCGAACGCCGAGACCAGACCGGATAGGCCTCCCCCCACAACGCAGATCTTCATCGTTCACCACAACGTCTGAAAATTATAAGAATACTTTTGGGTTATAATGTATACAATGTCTTTATAGATAAACGGCGATATAATTAATTAGTCAATATGAGGGTGTGAAGCTGAATGAGGGTCTTCTTCATAGGATTCGGTCAGGCTGGGGGCAAAATTGTCGACATGTTCATTGAACAGGACAAAAGGATGCAGGCCCAGAGTTTCAGGGGAATCGCGGTAAACACGGCGCGTACTGACCTGATGGGGCTTAAGAACATCGAGCTCAAAGATCGACTTCTGATCGGCCAGACAGTGGTCAAAGGCCACGGTGTAGGGACCGATAACGTAACCGGGGCGCGGGTGACTGCCGATGAGATTGATGCCATTATCAATGCCATCGACTCGAGGGGCACGCACGATGTCGATGCCTTCGTCATCATCGCCGGTCTCGGCGGCGGAACGGGTTCCGGCGGTTCGCCGGTACTCGCCCGGCACCTGAAGCGCATCTACCGGGAACCGGTCTACGCGATCGGCATCCTGCCCGCCCCTGAGGAAGGCCGGCTCTATTCGTACAACGCAGCCCGTTCCCTGAGCACCCTGGTGAACGAGGCGGACAACACCTTCATTTTTGATAACAGTGCCTGGAAGAATGAAGGAGAGAGCGTCAAGGATGCCTATAGCCGGCTGAACGACGAGATTGTCCGCCGGTTCGGCGTGCTCTTCCGTGCAGGCGAGGTCGGCAAGGCGGGCGTCGGCGAGATGGTCGTGGACTCGAGCGAGGTCATCAACACCCTGCGCGGCGGCGGCATCAGCACCGTCGGCTATGCCATCAGCGAGAAGGTCGGTCCGCGCGTGAAGCAGAATCAGGGGCTCTTCTCCGGCCTGATGCGGAAGAAGGAGAAGACCGAGGAGGTGCTGACCGGGGAGGACAAGTCGGCGAAGATCATCGCTCTCGTGAGGCGTGCCATGCTCGGGCGCCTCACCCTGCCGTGCGACTACTCGACGGCGGAGCGGGGTCTCGTTCTCCTCGCGGGCCCGCCGGAGGAGATGGACCGCAAGGGCGTTGAGAAGTCGAAGAGCTGGGTGGAGGAGAACATCGCCGGCGTCGAGGTCCGTGGCGGGGATTACCCGGTGCAGAGCGACTACGTCGCTGCGGTGGTGGTTCTTGCGACGATCGGTAACGCTCCCCGGATCACAGATCTCCTCGAGATTGCAAAGTCCACAAAGGAAGATGTTCTTAAATCGAAGGAAAAGCGTTCGACCATGTTCGATGACGGCATAGAGCCGCTGTTCGAGTGAGGGGAAGTTATGAAGGCAAACATCAGCAGAGGGTTCATTCTCCTGCTGGCACTGGTCTGTGTCGTGCAGGTAGTATCGGCAGACTTTGACATCAAGACCGAGACCGTCAACCCCGCAAGCGGCGCTCTCGAACCCGGCCAGCAGGTGAACGCGCGCTATGTGCTCACCTACGATATGATCACCTCTACCGCGAACGATGAGTCGTTTGAGTTCAGCACCGGATTGCAGAACGCCGTCTGGGATTTCAAGATCTACCGTGACGGGGTCGCCATTTACACAACCAAAAAGACCGGGTACTACCCGGTTCTGACGGAGTTCGAGATCGCCTATGGTGACGGCGATATCGAGCTGGACGCGCAGGTGCGCGGCACCGTCCCCTCGAGCGCGAACTCGCAGGTTCTGGTGACCAAGATCGACCACCTGCGGGATGAAGACGTAAAGGACACCTACTCCGTGAGCCGCGACGTCGTGAGCACGGCCCAGATCGCGGGTTCTCTCTCCGCCCAGCAGCAGCGCCTCAAGGACCTGAAGGCCGACATGGATGAGAAGGCTGCAGAGGGCGTGGATGTCGCCGCCGTCCAGGCCAAGTACAACGCCGCGAGCCAGGCCCTCACCAGCGCCGCGTCGGCAGGTCCGTCACAGGCGGCGAGTTACGTTGCCACCGCCAAGACCGATATAGACGAGGCAACTGTGCTCCTCGATAAGGCATGGGCCCAGAAAGCGGTCGCCGACACCGGTGCGGCAATCGAGTCCCTCGACGGGATGATCACCTACTTCGTCGAGAACCGCTCCATGAACAGCGACCCGCAGGTGGTCGCCATCATGACCAAGCGCGAGAGCGCCGTCCAGTTCTATTCCCAGGCACAGGATAACCTGAATGCCGAGAACTATCCGCTGGCGCGTTCGAAGGCGGCTGACGGCCTGAGTAAGGCGAACGAGGCTTTGGCCGATGCGAATGCCCTGAAGGAGAAGATCGGCGAGGGGTTCGGCCTCAGCAGTGACCTCCTCCTCTACATCGGCATCGGGGTCGTCATCGTCCTCGTTGTCGCGGGTGTCGTGATCTACCGGAAGAGGACCGGCTGGGACGAACTTGGATAGCCCCCCGGGAAACCCCTTTTTTTCACACCCCCTCTGATTTCCAATTTTTACCAGATTCCCCTGGACAAGGCCTGCATATTCTGGTTGACTTCTGGCGTGCGTTCGGTTGTTGTTGAGGTTATCCTGAAGTCACTCTGGAGGGGCCAGCCCCGTATCGCACCTCTCTTTCACCTCTGGTAGTCAAGCTCGTTTGTACTCTGCACCTTGGATAATCGAGTTCCTGTCCTGCGGTCAATCGCACCCCAATCACCCCATCCGAAGACCGCAGGTCCTGGAAATAGGTTGCCTATGGCCACATGAACTTCGCGTGACTTACCAGTCGATGGATGGTGACGATGTCTCACGCGAACCGCAAAGAAGAGTGGAGAGCATCAGCAGGGGGGGGACACACCCGAAATCTACACTTATGGTGATTGGGACTTGCACCATCAGTGATGGCGGTGCAACCTCCCTGGCTGCTAACGGCCTTGCAACGGTCAGGCAGTCGTCCCCGTGGGAACCCTCGAGAAGACCTCGAGGTTTCTGCTTCCCATCTTCCCGTTCCGCAGGAAGTAGTACTCGAGCAGCCTCTCTTTGTTCTCCTCGTACGAGAACCAGTAGTTCAACCGGTAGGTCTCCTTCACGTAGCCGTCGAGAGTAGGGTAGGTGTCGCCGTCGTGGGTTATCACGAGGTTGAAATCTCCCCCGTATATCGTCGGTTCACTCACCTTCTGGCTGTAGTAAGCGAGTTTTGAGGCGCGGTCGCCCCGGTAGTACCAGGGCAGCGGCCAGTAGGAGTCGGTCGCGACCGCCACCTTGTCCGCGGCATCGATCTCCGCAAAGACTTCCCGCAGGTCTTCGGAGTTCTGCACCTGCACGATGGGCTCGTTGATGTCTGCCGGGATGAAAGCCACGTGGAACGTCATGGCGATCAGGAAGACGGATGCCACGACGGCGATGACTGCTTTCCTCGTGGTCATCAGGTAGACCGCGACGAAGATCATGGGCAGGAGCTGGTGGAGGATCAGCCACGGCACCTTCTCGCCGATGTAGGCGTAGGCCACAAGGGAGAGAAGCATCCAGAAGATGGCGAACCGTGCGAACTCCTTCTGCCGGTCGACCGGCTGGATCTCTCCGGTACCGGAAAGGATATCGCGGAGCCGATCCCTCCAGCCCCCTGCTCTCGGTGCGGGGGGGGTTGCACCTTCCGGGGCTATCTTCTCCTCGTTCTCGACTCCTTCTTCTTCCCCGGGGTTCTTTGCGTGGCCGGTCCTCCCCTCTCTCCAGCGGGAGACGATGCCGGGGATGTCGACGAACTGCAGGGTCCCGACCGCGGCGAGGATCAGGATCGGCACCTCGTAGAGGAGGAAGAGCAGAATGTAGAAGTACGGCGGCCCCCCGAGGCGCTGTGCCTGGTGCATCGAGGTCCAGTGCTCGATTGCCCGGAGCCACCCGTCCATGAGCACTTCCGGGTGAGCGCCGAACGAGGAGTAGAAGATCGCCATGATCCCGACCGCGACCAGGGCGCCGAGCGCGAGATCCTGGACCCAGTGGACCGGGAGCCGGACCTTTCTCGTCCAGACCAGGTAGAGGAGGTACACGCCGAAGATCAGGACGATGATCGGCATATTCTCCTTCGTGGACATCCCGAAACCGATCGCCGCCCCGGCGACGAGCGCATACTGCACCTTGTGCCGCTCGAAGTAGTAGAGGAGGGCGACGAGAAGCACCATCGTGAAGAAGACGATGAAGATGTCGTTTCTGAGGAACCGCGAGAAGTAGACCATGTTCGGCGATACCGCGAGGAAGAGCGCCGCTATTAGAGTCTGCTTCTTATCGAGGTACCCGAGTTTGTATATCGGGTAGAGCAGCGGGACGAGCAGGATGCCGAGCAGCGCCGGAATGATCCTGCCCACGAGATCGGAGTCCCCGAGAATTGAGAAGATCCCGGCCGTCGCATAGTAGAGGAACGGCCCGTGATACATGGGATCGTACGTATAGACTCCCTCGGTCAGGAGCCTGTACGAGAACCACGCGTGAATAGCCTCGTCGTGGTGGAAGAGCTTTAAGTCGAGAGAGTAAAAACGGAGAGCAATTGTAGCCAGAAGTATGAGGAGAAAAAGCCCCTCGAATGAGAGCAGTCGTTCACGGGCCCGTGCCGCGAACACGGCGGCCTTCACGCCGCACTCACCTCAACTCTCCAGCACAATCTCAATGCCGATGTCTTTTGGAACCTGAATGCGCATCAGCTGGCGCAGTGCACGCTCGTCGGCATCGATGTCGATGAGTCTCTTGTGCACCCGCATCTGCCAGCGATCCCAGGTTGCAGTACCTTCGCCGTCAGGGCTCTTCCTGGTGGGCACCACGAGTTTCTTCGTGGGCAGCGGGATCGGACCTGCCAGATTGACGCCGGTACGCTCTGCTATCTCTTTGATCCTGTCGCAGACCATCTCGAGTTTCTCGAAGTCGGTTCCGGAAAGACGTATTCTGGCCTTCTGCATGTTTAACCACCAAAAAATTATAGGTACCTTCTTATCTCATCTGCTTGGGCGTGATGTCCATGCACACGCCTGCTGCAATGGTGGATCCCATATCACGGACAGCGAACCGGCCGAGCTGCGGGATCTCCTTGACCTTCTCGATGACCATGGGCTGGGTCGGCCTGATCTTGACGATCGCGGCGTCGCCGGTCTTGAGGAACGTGGGGTTCTCTTCCTTGACCTGGCCGGTACGGGGGTCGAGTTTCTTCATGAGCTCGACGAAGGAGCATGCGATCTGGGCGGTGTGGCAGTGGAAGACCGGGGTGTAGCCGACGGTCAGGGCGCTGGGGTGGTGGAGCACGACGACCTGCGCGACGAACTCTTCTGCAACGGTCGGGGGCACGTCGGCGGGACCGCAGACGTCACCGCGGCGGATGTCGCCCTTGCCGATACCACGGACGTTGAACCCGACGTTGTCGCCCGGAGTCGCCTGCGGGATCTCCTCGTGGTGCATCTCGATGGACTTGACCTCACCCTCTTTGTTCGCGGGCATGAAGCTGACCTTCATTCCCTTCTTCATCACACCGGTCTCGACACGGCCGACGGGTACGGTTCCGATACCGGAGATGGAATAGACGTCCTGGATGGGGAGACGCATGGGCAGGTTTGTGGGCTTCTCGGGTTCGCTGAGCGCGTTGAGTGCGGCGAGCACCGTCGGTCCCTTGTACCAGGGGGTGTTCTCACTGAGCTTGGTGATGTTGTCCCCAACGAACGCGCTCATCGGGATGAAACTGATGTCGTCGGGCTTGTAGCCGACCATCTTGAGCAGCTGGGAGAGCTGTTCCTTGACCTCGTTGTAGCGCTTCTCGTCGTACTTGGCGGCATCCATCTTGTTGATACCGATGATCAGCTGGTTGATGCCGAGCGTACGGGACAGGAAGACGTGCTCCTTGGTCTGCTCCATCACGCCGTCGGGTGCGGCGACGACCAGCAGCGCGGCGTCTGCCTGGGATGCGCCCGTGATCATGTTCTTGACGAAGTCACGGTGGCCGGGGCAGTCCACGACGGTGAAGTAGAACTTGTCCGTGTCGAACCGTTTGTGGGCGATATCGATGGTGATACCACGCTCACGCTCTTCCTTGAGGCTGTCCATAACCCAGGCGAACTCGAACGAGCCTTTACCCTTGGATTCAGCCTCCTTCCTGTACGACTCGATGATGTGGGGCGCTACAGCTCCGGTCTCAAAGAGCAACCGACCGACGGTAGTAGACTTCCCGTGGTCGATGTGTCCGATTACTGCTAAATTCATGTGGGGCTTTTCAACTGCCATAGATAGTATCCTCCACTCAAATAGGCCTGTCAGCTCGAACAGCCTGCTTATGCGAGTAACTTATACGTATGACGTCCTCCATATAAAGCATTTCTATGCGCGCCAATAGCGTGCATTCCTTAAAAACCCCGGGCAATCGACAGAATCTTATTCTTCGGAAATCTACGTTCCTCGTACCATGAAGATACTTGAGTTTCACCGCGATGATACGAAGGACCGGGTGACGGTAGCATGCGCAGATCGTGAGGTGTCGGTCCACTCCCACTGTGGTTACTGCCGGCACTGTGCGGGTGTCCGGGTGGGCAGGCGGACGATCCCGACACCGCAACGGCAGGCTCTCTCTGGTGTCCGGCAGGGTGCAAATCCCGATGAGAACCTGCTGAACGCCGCCGTCATGTTCAACACCCTCGTCCGGGACGGCACCGCTATCGAGTGCGAGGACGACGCAGGCGAAGGGTTCTCTTCAATGTACCGTCGTTAGGCGGTGGTGCTGGTTCTGCGTGGGGGCGGCTATCGGTCCATAGCCGGGCGATTGCGGATCGCAGTCTCTCTCCTCGTGAGGCAGGCGGCGGCGCTCAGCGGGCGCTCTTCAGCACGAGAGGCTGCACCTTATTGTAAAAATAGGTTGTATGTTCCGGTCAAACCAGGTTGAACGCGCGCTCTGTCACCTTATACGGCAGGATGGTGACGTCATCCGCTGTCTTGAACGTGGCGTTCCCGACGACCTTCACTTCGTATGTCCCGATCGGCATATACCGGAAGATGTGCGGGGTAACCTCGCCGGTGTTCTTACTATATAGATAGATCTGTGCGCCGGCAGGCTCGCTGGTTAGGTTCAGGCTGCCGTACGCGTAGGGTTCGAGATGGAACGCAAGTCGTTCATCGATCTCGGCGTTCCGATCGCCGGTGAGCAGGATCTCCGCTTCCGCGGGCAGGTATCCCGGGCAGGTGACGGAGACGATGTGCCGACCGTCCGAGACGTTCCTGATGAGGTAGGGTGTGCAGAGGCCGGTCCTGAAGCCGTCAATCAGGATCTCAGCGCCCGATGGACTGGACTCCACGAGCAGTCCGCAGAAGGAGTAGTCCCGGGGCGCGATCTCGATCGTTTCCCCATCTCCTGTAATCGTGATCCGGTGGGAGAGGTACCGGTCGCCGTCGCAGATCGTGACAAACGAGTTTCCTCCGGCCACCTCGACGGTCCGGGGCAGCCTGAAGACCGGTCCCTTACCGTTTACGGTACATCCTTTGCCTGCGTACTCGTCCGATAAAAGTGAAACCTTCCGGATGATGGACTGCTCCAGCGCTTCTATCCTGACAGGGGTGATGCAGTCTCTCTCAACCCAGACCGTCTTTGAAGGGGTGTTGAACGACTGGCCTTCCTTGACCACCTGCACCGTATGACTCCCTTCCCTGATGCCCTGGACGACATGGGGGGTCGTGAACGTCATCCTCTTCCCGTCGATGGTGATTGTGGCTCCCGAGGGCTGGGACGTGACGTATACGCCGCCGGTGTGGTCTTGCCCCGGCACCGTCTGCGGGCTGCCGAACTTCAGGCGGCTGAGAACGGCGTAGCCGCCGGCAGGGGTGAGATCTGCGAACAGCACCGTATCGTCCGGGGCCGTGACGATCGCCTCATACGGCACGAACTGTTCGAGTTCCAGCCGGAGAGTGTGGTTCCCGGACTCTGCGGGGCTGATGGTGGCCGGGGTGACCTTTCCGAGGTACACGCCGTCGAGGAATATCCGCGCGCCGGCTGGGTTTGAACCGACCGTGAGGGTCGCCGGCGGCGGTGTGGCCACCCCGTAGGTCCCGAACGTTTCCGGATATGCCGTCACTGTCCCATTGGTGAGGTCGATAGAGGTGTTGACCTGCTGCCAGGCCGATACACTGGCATCGTACCGGTACCATGTCGCATCACGTGCCATCTCCTGAAGGTTGGCCGTTATGGAGAATGGGATCCCCGTCGTGGCATTCTCGGGGACGATGCGGTACACCCGTTCCATCGCCGTCCCGGGGACCGGGAGGAGGTCCTGCACCGCTTGGATCGTCACCGATGTCACCGCGGCGCCTGTGCTGTTGGTCACCCGGCTTCCTCCCGTGAACGTGAGTACCAGATTCCCGTCCCCGGTGCAGTAGCGCAGTTCTTCATTCAGCGTCCCGTTGGCGGTATACGGCAGTACAAACGACCCGATCTCCTCCTCAGGAGTAATTCTGGCGTCGGAGGCGATCGCAATGCCGGAGGATGCGCCCTCCGCTGCCCCATACTGAATTACCAGTATAGCGTTCCGGTTCTGGAGGTGGTCGCCGGCAACGCCGACTGGATAACTCTGCATCAGTGCGGTGTTGCCTGATTCCTGGATGAAGGGGAGGACGTCCAGGGCCGCGGTCCAGACCCCGGGCGGTCCTTCCTGCAGGGAGTTGAGCCAGTCCCAGGTGTTCATCATCACCCGGTTTCCCGCGCCGCTCAGGTCGGGCTCAGCTGTACTCACGATATAGAGCCGGGCCGCGGAAGCCTGGTCCTGGTCAACAGTTCCGTCGAACTTCACCTCTGTGGCGGCATCCTCTCCGGTTGTCCCCTCCCAGAGGTCTGCGAGGACATCGTCGCACCCTTCCGTTATCCAGTAATCGATCCGGGGCCGGGTGGGGTCGCTGGCGACGAGCACCAGGAGAGCGGCAGGCACCCGATAGGTGACGTCCTCTTCCGTACGCACCGTCAATGTGTGCTCACCGTTGGTGAGCAGTTCAGGCGTGATCTCCATGGTGAACGTCCCGGCCAGCGGGGCCGAGCCGGTCCCCTGCTGGTCCCAGGCTACGGCTACGGGTGTAACTGGCTTTCCATCAAACTTGAAACTTGGATTCACCTCCTTTCCAGCGTCCGTCTTCGTCTCCTTTGCGTCGCTCACATAGACATACAGGAGGCCACGGTCGATCGTTGTGCCATTGGGAATGGTGGCTGATAACTGGATATCTGACGAAGAGCCTGTTAACAGAGGCTCTGCCGGTCCTGCCGCAGTGAAGACGTGGAGGGTACCGTTGATGGATCCAACCGTTGATGTGTTCAGCGTGCTGCCTCTAATCCCTGATCCCAGGGACGACCCGGCGCTACCGCCTCCGCCTCCGCCGCCGGAACCGGCCGTATCGCCACCCGTCCGGGTTCCTTGAACTGAGTAACCGCTCGAGCCCGTTTCACCGAAGCCAGTGAGGTCGTTCGACCACGAGATTCCCATGCCCTGGTTGGACTGGTTGCACCAGCCGTAAGCGTTGAAAGCCGCGAACGTCTCCAGGTTTTCAAAGGAGTACTCGATTTTTGCGCACCCGTCGTCGGTCAGTCCGTCCAGGAAACTGTTCGGGCCGATCGCACCGACCCCGAGGTCGATGAACATGATGTAAAACCGGTCTTCCGGATTGTTCCTGCTCATGTCCTGGCCGTAGTAGATCGGGTAGTTTTCCTTGCAGGGTTTCCAGATCTGGGGTTCGTAAATGAAATCTTCCCTGGTGAAAGTCCGTTCGAGGGCGCCGTCGGCATGCTGGATCTCGTCTACTGTCGGAGGCTGGTTCAGTTCTGGGGTCGGCGTCCACCGGTAGCCGCTTGCCCTGACATTGAGGCTGAAATCCTCGGGGACCTGTCCCTGCACTGCCACCATGAGGACGAGGTCGTCGAAGAAGCCCCGCCCGCCCGTGTCGGAGAAGTAGAAGGTCCCCGACTGGGCGCTGGTCTCCGTCACCTGTCCGTAGCGCTCGGAGGGGTCGGTCGTGATATGGAGGGCGTTAAGCCCCCCGCCGTCGAACTTGATGTACTTCGTACCGCCGTTTGCCATCTGGATGTCGATGTGCTTGTAGTCGGGGAGGGTGATCCCGCCAATGTCTGCTGCCGCGGCCGGTGCGGCGATGAGCGCAGTGAGTAGAACGAGGACGGCGATCGTCTCCCGCCACCCGGCCGGGTACATCTTCAAACCTGTTTTCATCGCAACTTTCTCCTGTACGTTTCCGGCTCGGATAGCCGGGTTCATGAAGATCTGCTCTTTATGTTCGGCCCTCTCCCGGCGAAGCGCCGGGAGGTTAAAAATGGGTGTTCAGGTTCTCCTCGCCAGGAGTAGGATTCCGAGCGCCAGGATCGCCGCCCACACGGGGAGCGGGGACGCCTGCGGCGTAGGAGTGCTCTCAGCCATCTGGACCGCTACTTCCGTCCCGATCGGTGTCGCCGTTGCAGTGGGCTGCAGCGTCGCCTCGCTGGCCGTGCCGGGGACCCGTTCGGTCACTGCGATCGCAAAGAGGCCGAACCCATTGGAGGCGGCGGAGAAGACGGCGTTGCCGTTCTCCTCACTGAGCGCCTCGACCGGGACCGCCTGCCACGCCCCGTCGGCGTAGCGGAACAGGGTCACCTGCTCTGCCGTGCAGCCCTGCGCCGTGAGCCAGGCGGTCGGGACGGCGAACCGGAACTGGACGGCGGCGAGGTCTGCCTCAGTTGCTTTGTAGAGGGTCGCCTGGACGTACTGGTAGACCGTGCCCGCCGGGGGTTCGGCAGACTGCGGGAGCGAGCCCTTCGCCATAGTCACCATGACGTCTTTGATCCCGGTGTTCGCGGTGAGGGTGACCGCGGAGACCGCCGTCGTGTCCATCGCGAGGGTGACGGTCTCGCCGGGTGTGAGGTCGCTCGCCGCACCGACCGATGTCGAGGAGCTGCCACCGCCGCTGCTCCCGGATGAGGAGGACTGGGTGGCCTGCGGTGCTGCCGAGACTGCGGCCAGCCCGAAGATCGAGAGGCCGTTCGAGGAGTACGCCTCAAAGATCAGGTTCCCGTTCCCGTCGGTACCGACGAGCGTCGTCGCGAGGACTTCCTTGGTGCCGTCCTCGGCGGACCGGATGATCCGGATCGCGTCCGCGCCGCCGTGGTCGGCAACCCACGCGGGGCTGACCGTCATCCGGATCGTGGCACCGGCGATGTCCTGGCCGTTCGTCAGGTTCGTCTTTACGATGTTCATCGTGTAGGCGATGTCGCCGAGGGTCAGCCCGTCGGCAGTTGCGGCGAGCTGGAACGCGCTCTGTGCACTGGCGGAGACGTTCTGCGAGACGGTCGTCGTGAGGCCGGCTCCCTGCGGGAGGCCGGTGAGGTTCGCCGAGACGGAGGCGCTGACCGTGCCGACCGAATCGAGTTCCGTGACGACCGGCTGTGTGTCGAGCGTGATCCCGGCGACCGTGCCGTTCACGGTGCCGTTCCCGACGGTGGGCGCACCCTCGGTCTCGATGGTGAGGGTGAAGTTGCCCTCCTCGATCCGGATGGTGTTCCCGGAGACGGTTGCGTTGGCGGCGGTGGTGTTGATCGTGACCTTGGTCGTGCCGTTGCCGGTCTGTGCGACGTTGCAGCCGGGGATGTTCAGGGGAGTGTTCTGGGTCCGGTCACCTTTCACCGGGGTCACGGTGACGACGGCGGTACCCGTCACGTTGCCGCACGCGGCGGTGACGGTCGTCGTGCCGACCTTGCGGGCGGTGAAGACGCCGGTCTCGTTTAAGGTACCTACCGACGTGTTCGACGAGTTCCAGGCGAACGAGGCGTCCGGGATCTCGGCACCTTCGGCGTCGTAGGCGACCGCGGAGAACTGCTGCGTCTCGCCGTTGGTCAGGTTCACCGAGGCGGGTTCGACCGCGATCGAGACGATGCCGGGCGTGACCGCGGAGGCGTTAACTCTCATCTCGATCTGGTCGAGGTAGAACCCGACGCCTGTGTTGGAATATCCGGCCGGGTTACTGTAGAGTGTCTCTACTGCAAACGTATGGTTCCCGGCCTCGTAGCCGGAAATGTCGATGACGTAGGTTCTCCACGTGTTTGAGCTTGAAACCTTTGCTACCTCTTCACCGTCGATGAACGCTTTGATCCAGCAGCCTGCGGTCTTGACTCCATATAGTTGGAACCGCATCTGCGCGGCACCTTCAGGGAAAGTGAGGACCTTTTCGGCAGATGCATTGGCGGTTATCTTCGGGGTGCCGATACTATACGACCCCTCGTAGACGACATCATCCCGGAGCCCTGCGTTTGAGAGGGTCCAGCCGTCGGTCGATTCGCAGGGGTCGGTCCAGACAGTCTCGAGAACTGTCTTGTTCACGAACACATCGGCCGTGCCCTGAATGGTGTGGCACTGTGCTGTGATCGTCGTGTTTCCGGCGTACTCGGCACTGAACAGCCCGCCGCTCGTGATGGGGCCGACTTTCTCGTCGCTGCTGCTCCACGCAAACCCGGCACCTGTCATGACGTGGCCGTTCTGGTCGTAGACCGTCCCGGAGAACTGCTGCTGGGTTTCACCGATCATGACGACCGA
The DNA here is from genome assembly GCA_018433835.1 of Methanoculleus sp. Classification (GTDB taxonomy): domain Archaea; phylum Halobacteriota; class Methanomicrobia; order Methanomicrobiales; family Methanoculleaceae; genus Methanoculleus. The sequence continues at coordinate 17,369 of JAHDQM010000002.1, read as the reverse complement.
AGACGGACTGACCTCCACCGCCGTCGGGATCGGAATGCCGGTATAAGATTCTCCGAAGTAAGCCTGTGCCGGGAGGGCAAGCGGGTAACCGTCGATGTTGCTGGCGGCCAGCGATATGCCCGCGTCGCCAACGCCGTTGCCATCTGCATCGTTGAGTGCGAACGCTCCTCCCCAGTAGTTTCCGATCGGTCCGGTATACGTAACACCGTTGTAGGTGTAGGTCACTGGTTCGGGGGAGTTCCAGGAGTTCGCCGTTGCCAGGCTACCGCCAATCAATGCTGAATTGTTGACGATAGAGTTTGCATAGAATGTGTTTCCGACGACTACATCAAAATTCGAAAAGATGGCGTAATCGTTGTCCATGATGAGATTGTGGTCAAAGCGGCAGTTGTTGGTAGAGTCCAGATAGGACAGCCCGTACTGGTTGTCGGTGATGATGTTGCCGGTAATGGTACCATTCCTGCATCCACCTGTGGTTATATCGATGCCCTTTTGACCGTTCCGCGAGCCCGAACAGGTGTTATTGCTGATGATACTGTCGGTGGAGGCCTGGACGACTATGGCGGTACCGTACTGTTGCAGGTTAGCGATGGTGTTGCCCTCAACGAGCGCTCTGCTCGCCTTAAAAAGTCTGATGCCTGTCTTTTTGCCCGAGATGACGTTGCCGGTGATGGTGCACCCTGAACAATCGTTGTTGATGATACCGTACGTACTGCTCCCGCTGATAGTGAGGCCGGAAATGGTCGTGTCGTCGGCCGAGATCGTGATCGTCCCGTTGATGGCGGTCCCGTCGGGCCCGTTCTCCGACCTGAGGGTCAGAGGTTTTGTGACGGTGACGGACTCGCTGTACATCCCGTCCCCGACGATGATCGTGTCGCCGTCGAACGCGGCGTCCACGGCCGCCTGGATCGAGGTGAAGTTCGCTCCGCCCGAATCGTCGACGGACCAGGTCAGGGGCGACTGCGGGAACACGGTCACGTGTACCGTGGCATTGACGGCGCCGATGGCCGCGGTGACGTTCGCACGGCCGTAGGTGAGCGAGGTGAAGTAGCCGGTCTCGTTCACCGTGCCGACCGAGGTGTCGGAACAGGTCCAGGTGAAGGCGAGGTCTTCAATGGTGGTGTTGTACTGGTTGATGGCCGTTGCGTTGAGCTGGAGTCCTTCGCCTACTGTCAGGGAGGCGGGCGCCGGCGAGATCGTGATCGCCGTCAGCATCGCCGGATTCAGCACCGTGACGGTCGCGTTGCCGCTCACCGTCCCGTTGGCGGCGGTGAGGGTCGTCGTGCCTGCAACGAGGGCGGTGAAGTTGCCGGTCTCGTCGACCGTGCCGACGGTTGCGTTCGAACTGGTCCAGGTGCAGAGGACCCCGTCCATCGGTTCGCTGTACTGGTCGAGGGGGGTGGCGACGAACGTCCAGTTGTCACCGACGAATACGCTTTTTTCGGCCGGCGAAACCGCGATTGCTTTCAGGACCGGCACCGACGGGATGACGGTGATATTCGCCGTTCCGGTCGCCTCGCCGTAGGTGGCGGCGAGGTTCGTCGTGCCCGGTGCGAGGGCGGTGAAGACGCCGGTGGCGTTCACCGTGCCGACGGTCTCGTTCGAACTCGACCAGTCGAGGGCGAGGTTCGCGAGCACGGTTCCCGAGGTGTCCGTGGCCATGGCAAGGAACCGCTGCACGAGGCCGCGAGAGAGTTCGATATCTGCCGGGTCGATCGCGATGGACGAGATCTCCGGGGCATCGGTCGCGCCGATGGCATACACGTTGGTGCCGCTCGACCCGATGTAGATGGTGCCGTCCGCACCGATGGAGGGCGTGTCGAAGAAGCGCGGGCTGACCGGGTCGAGGAACTTCCACTTCAAGGTGCCGTCGGACCGGATCGCGTAGAGGTACCGGTCGTTCCGGTCGTTCGAGGCGATATAGACAGTGCCTGCGGCATCGATTGCCGGGGCCGTCGTGTGGGTGCCGGTGGTGTTGTAGAGCCACTTCAGGCTGCCGTCGGGGTTGACGGCGTTGATTGTTTTACTGGCCGAACCCGCATAGATCGTGCCGTCGGGCCCGATCGCCGGGGTCGCAACGGCGCCGCCGGTGGCGCACGACCACTTCAGGCTGCCGTCGGGGTTGATTGCATACAGGCTGCCGTCGGCGGAGCCTGCGTAGATCGTGCCGTCGGGGTTGATGGCATACAGGTTCGTGTCGGCGGAGCCTGCGTAGATCGTGCCGTCGGCACCGACTGCCGGGGCGGAGTTGACCGCACCGCCGGTGGTGTACGACCATTTTTCGGTGCCGTCGGGGTTGACGGCGTAGAGTTTCATGTCGCCGGAGCCGGCATAGATCGTGCCGTCGGCACCGATCGCCGGGGCCGAGGAGACGGTACTGCCGGTCGTGAACGTCCACTTCGGCGTGCCGTTCGAGTCCACGGCGTAGATCTTCGCATCCCGGCAACCGAAGTAGACGGTGCCCTCGCTGTCGATCGCCGCTGCCGTGTAGATCTGGTTGGGCGCGGTGTAGGACCACTTCAGCGTGCCGTTCGAGTTAATGGCATAGAACACCTTGTTTCTCGAACCGGCGTAGACCGTGCCGTCGGCGTCGAGGACCGGCTGGACGTAGAAGGCACTGCTGGCCTTGTGCAACCAGAGTTGCACCGGGAACTCGGGGCCCGTGTACGGGCTCAGCCCGGTGTGCCGCAGGTCATGCCCGTACATCGGCCATGCCGAGCCGGCAGGAGTTTCGGAATCCGTGCCGATGACCGAGTAGCCGCTCATCGTCTTGGGTGCCAGGACGGCATTGCCCCAGGCGACCATGTTGTCACCATTGTTTGAGTTCTGACAGTAGCCGTAGACATTGAAGGCCGCAAATGTCTCCAGGTTCTCGAAGGCGTAGTTGATCCTGACCGCACCCCGGTTTTCGAGGGTCGTGTTCGGCCGGAGGACGCCTGCATTGAGATCGATGAACATCACCTGGAAGGTGTTCTCCGTGTCGGTCATGTTCTGGTCAGCGTAGATTGGGTAGTCGAAACCGTTGCCGGTCGGCTTCCAGATCTGCGGGCCATAGATGAAGTCGTCCTTCGTGAAGACCTCGTCGAGAGAACTGGCCTGGTAGGTCACGTTGTCGAGAGACGGGGGCTGGTTGCTTGCCGGGTTCGGCGTCCAGGTATACCCGTCCGCCGTTACGCGGAGCCTGAAGTCGTCGGGGATCGTTCCGTTGACGGCGACCATCAGGATGATCTCGTCCTCGTAACCCTTCCCGCCGGAGTCGGTCGCATAGAAGGTGCCGCTCTGGTTTTCAGAGACCGTCACCTGGCCGAAGTTCACGGCTGGGTCGGTGGAGATGTGGAGAGCGTTGAGGCCGCGGTCGTAGCCTTCGAACCTGATGTTGTAGGTCTCGTTGCCGAAAGCGTTGTACTTCACGCCGGCGTCGTTTGCAACCTTCACGAAGATGTAGTTGTAGTCGGGTAGAACGGAAGGTCCGGTCTGTTCGGTCACGGTGATGCAGTCGGTCCTGACTGCCGAGTTGCTGCCGCCTGCGTTGGCGACCGTGAGGTTGACCGTGTAGGTGCCGGCGGTCGTGTAGGTGAACGAGGGGTTCTGCTCGGTGGAGTCGACGACGCCGTCGTTCTCGAAGTCCCAGGCCCACGACGTGACCGTGCCCGTGGAGGTGTCGGTGAACTGGACGGCGAGCGGAGCGTCGCCGCTGGTGACGTTAGCCGTGAAGTCCGCGGTGGGGGCGGGCGGTGGTGTATAGGGCACCCCGGCTACCGTGTACCCGCTGGATCCAGTGCCCGAAACCCTGTTGGTCCAGGAGATCCCCTGGGCCTGGTTCGCTGCGAGGCACCAGCCGTACCCGTTAAAGGCCGCGTGGGTGGTCAGGTTGGTGAACGTGAACTCGACCTTCGCCCCGCCGTTCTCGGTCAGGGTTGCGCCCGAGAACTTGCTCGGATACATGTTCCCGACGTTGAGGTCGATGAACATCAGGTAGGACGCTGCAGACGGGTCATTGATGTCCTGGCCGTAGTAGAGCGGCAGGGAGGGTACCACGAGATCTCCCGGACCCGGCTTCCAGGTCTGCGGACCGTAGATGAAGTCTTCCTCCGTGAAGGTCTCGTCCACCGCTCCCTCGACATAGGCGTAATCCGTCGGCAACTCGTTCGCCGTCGATGAAGGCACCCAGGTATAGCCGCTTGATTTAACATGGAGGGCGAAGTCGTCCGGGATCGTTCCGTTCACCGAGACCAGGAGGATGACGTCATCGTCGAATCCCCGGCCTCCGGTGTTGGTGATCCAGAGCACGCCGGACTGGTTGCCGTCCTCAAACACCTGCCCGTACGGGGAACCCATATCGTTCGTGATGTGGAGTTCGTTCAGGCCGCCGCCGTCCGCCTTGATGTAGTACGTGCCGTTGGGGCCGCCATATGTATCGCTGTCCAGGTTGTACTTCACCCCGGCGTTGTTGGCGACTTCGAAGAAGATATGCCGGGGTGCCGGGAGGGGCGCGGGTCCTGATGCGCTGATGCCGACAGACTTCGGCAACGGTTCGGTTGGTTCCGGTGTCACCTCTTCCGTTACCGTTTCGGTCGGCGTCGGTTCGGGTGTGCTGTTGTTCTCCTCACCGACGCCCGTCGGCATCTCGCCGGGAACCCCGACGGTCGGCTCGGTCGTGTTCGACGGCAGGTCGGTGCCCCCCAGCGCCACCGCCGGTACGGCGATGAGCGCGAGGATCAGTAGCAGGAGGGCTACCCACCCCTGCCACGGGCTGGTTTGAATACGTCTATCCCCTGTCATAATATCTTCCTTTCAGAGCAAGGATTCTCGAAGAAGCTCCTGCGGAACCGGCACTCCGGATACCTGCGTCGGCATAGCCGCTCTCTGAGAGTATGTAAAACCTTAACTGGGTTGTATAAGTCCGTTGCTAAATCGGGCCATTTTAAGCGAATTTGGTTAACATTTTTCGGCAGTTATTAAATGGAACGCATGCGATTGCTCAAAAAAGGTTGGTTCCGGTGGATCACGAGATCTTCACCGTGTAGCCACTGCTACCCGTACCGACAACCGCGTTGGTCCAGGAGATCCCCTGCTCCTGGTTCGAGTTCAGGCACCATGCATAGGCATCGAAGGCTCCAAACCCGGTGAAGTTGCCGATCTCGTAATCGACCTGCGCCATGCCGTTACCTTCAAGGGTGCTGTTGAGTCCGAGCAAGCCCACGTTCAGGTCGATGAACATGATCTGGAAGGTGTTGTCCGTGTCGCCCATATCCTGACCGTAGAAGATCGGGTAGTTCGAGACACTGCTCGGTTTATAGATCTGCGGGCCGTAGGCGAAGTCGCCCTGCCCGAAGGTCTCTTGCAGTGCCCCTGCCTGGTAATCGTATGAGGTCGGCGCCGATTCGGTGGCTTCCCACTGATAGCCGCTTGCGTTGATCTCGATCGAGAAGTCGTTGCTCAGGGAGGCGTTGGTCGCGAACATCAGGATGATATCGTCGTCGTAGCCCCGACCGCCCGTGTCGGACACGTAGAACGTTCCCGTGGCCGAGGTCGAGTTGGTCACCTGTCCGTTGGGAGAACTTGTGTTCGTCGTGATGTGAAGGGCGTTCAGGCCGCCGCCGTCGAACTTCATGTAGTAGGTGCCGTTATTTCCGGTTCCATAGACTGCGCCGTCAAGGTCGTAAAGTGGTCCGGCTTCGTTTGAAACGTTGATGAAACTGTGCTTGTACGGCAATACGGTCAACGCCGATGCGGGTATCACGCAGAGCACCATCATCACGATGAGACCTGCAGCGATCAGGCTTGAGGCTCTCCTCGCGGAACGTGCTGTTTCTACTGTTTTCATTCTTTTCACCTCTAATTTTGCCGCAAACTCGGGGTCTGCGACTCTCAAGATCCGTTGATTACCCGCAAGGGGTAATCAACTACGGGCTCCTAATCACGTCCTGGTAAATAAATGTTGTTTTTTTATCGATCCTGTTAATTATGGTAAATTGACTGATTTTTCCTCACACTGCTGGACCGAGTGGCCTGGAACTCCCCGTATTCCTTCCGCAGTCTTTCCGAAACCCGTCGCACCTGATGAAGTCGCACTTCGTCTGCCCTGCTTTGGTTGTAACGCAGGGGCGAAACGAGCTTTGTAGGAATGCTTCACACAGATCCGAACCGTATCCGGTTGCCAACGGCTGCGTGAGCCTTTCCGCAATCAGAGTGGATAATGTTAACGGCCTCCAATTAACTCGCTGGAGACTGACAAGCGTCATATAGCATCCCCGCCCACGTTTTTCCAGGAACCAGCATGGCAGGCACGGATACGGAGATTGCAGCACTCAACAGCCGGGCACGGGAGCATGCGGCCGCTCTCGACAACGTTCGCTCCGGTATGAAGACGGTGATCATCGGACAGCAGGCGGTTATCGACCAGGTGCTCGCGGCGGTGCTTGCCGGCGGCCACGCTCTCCTCGAAGGGGTCCCGGGGATAGCAAAGACGCTCACGATCAGCACCCTCGCGCACTGCCTTGACTGCACCTTCGCCCGCCTCCAGTTCACCCCCGACCTCCTCCCCGCCGATATCACCGGGACCCGGATCTACGACCGGCATACGGCCGCGTTCCGGACGATCCGGGGGCCGATCTTCCACCAGATCATCCTTGCCGACGAGGTCAACCGTGCCCCCCCGAAGGTGCAGTCCGCCCTCCTCGAGGCGATGCAGGAGCGGCAGGTCACCATCCAGGGCGAGACCTACCCGCTGCCGCGCCCGTTCTTCGTCCTTGCCACCCAGAACCCGCTCGAATCGGAGGGCACCTACCCGCTCCCCGAAGCGCAGCTCGACCGGTTCATGCTCAAGATCCGGATGGACTACCCGGACCTCGACGAAGAGGTCGCCATCCTCGACCGGTTCACGGCGGACCAGCCCGCCCCTCCGGCGCCGGTCCTCGACGCCGCCGGCGTAGCCGGACTTCAGTCGTTCGTGCGGTCGGTATACGCCGATCCGGGCGTGAAACGCTACGCTGCGCAGCTGGTCGACGCCACCCGGCACCCTGCAACCTACGGCCTCGACCTCGGCCCCATGATCGCTTCCGGAGCATCCCCGCGGGCATCGCTCGCCTTGCTCCTCTGCGGCAAGGCGCACGCGGTGCTCGCGGGACGGGGCTACGTTGTCCCCGACGATGTCCGGGCCCTGGCCCCTGCGGTCCTCAGGCACCGCATCCTCCTCACCTTCGAGGCGGAGGCGGACGACCTCACCGCGGAAGAGATCGTCCGGCAGGTCCTGGCAGTTTTGGAGGTGCCCTGACGGTGAACGATGCCGGGGAGCGGGCAGATCTCATCCGGCAGATCCGGCGGATCGAGCTCAAGACCGCCGCGCTGGCCGACGGCTCCTGTCTCGGCCCCAGGCGATCGCCGTTCAAGGGGAGCGGGATGGCGCTTGCAAACCTCCGGGAGTACCTCCCCGGCGACGACGCCCGGACGATCGACTGGAAGGCCTCGGCGCGGATGGACCGGCTCGTCGTCAGGGAGTACGAGGAAGAGCGTAGCCGGACCTACTACCTCGTCCTGGACCGGTCGGGCTCCGCGGCGTTCGGGTCCTCGATCAGCAAGGACCGCCGGATACTCGAGGTGGCTGCCAGCCTGATCTTTGCCGCCTACCGGCAGAACGGGCGGATGGGGCTCTGCATCGTCACCGACCGCGTCGAGGCGTTCATCCCGGCCCGGGCGGGCAGAAGCCAGGTCATCAGGCTCGTGCAGGCCCTCATCACGCACCGATCCGCGGGGACGGGCACCGATCTTGCCGCCGCCTTCCGGTTCCTCTGCACGAGGGTCAGGCGCAGGTGCTCGGTCATCGTCCTCTCCGACTTCGACGATCCGGGGTTCGCCCGGGCCCTCTCGCACCTGCGGCGGCGGCACGAAACCACTGCCGTCAGGGTGACCGATCCTGCGGAAGACTGCCTTCCTGACGTGGGGCACGTGTTCCTCGAAGACCCGGAGACCGGCGAGCAGGTGCTCGTGGACACCTCGGACCCCGCCTTCCGCAGGGCCTACGCCGATGCCCTGGCCGCCGCAGACCGGCGCATCGAGGGCGATCTGCGCTCGTGCCGCGTGCGTGACGTCAGGGTCTCCACCGAAGGGCCGTACGACCTGCCCCTGCGCCGGTTCTACGCGCACCCGCGCTACCGGGGTGGTTAGATGACCGGCTTTGCAGAGCCCCTCTGGCTCGTCGGCCTTGCCGGCATCCCGGTCCTCTGCCTCCTCTACCGGCGTGCGCTCAAGGCCCGGTCGTATGCGGCGCTCACCTTCTCCCGCGTCGCGGTTGCCGCACAGGCCAGGACCCCGGCCCGGCTGCCGCGCCCGCACGCCCTCTTTGTCCTTGCCCTCCTCGCCCTCGCCCTCATCCTGGTGGGCCTCGCCGACCCGCACATCCCGCTCGAAGGGGTTGACGAAGGCGTCAGCGTGGTGCTGGTGCTGGACACCTCCGGGAGCATGCAGGCGACCGACTACTCCCCCACCCGCCTGGACGCCGCGAAGGCCGCCGCCGGGATCCTGCTCTCCCGGCTCAACCCGGACGACTACTCTGGGATCGTCGTCTTCGAGTCCGGGGCAACGAGCGCCGCCTACCTCTCTCCCGACCGGGACCGGGTGATCGAGAGGCTTTACGGCATCCCTGGGCGCGACGGACAGACCGCTCTCGGCGACGGGCTGGCTCTCGGTGTCGATATGGCCGATTCCATCCCGAACCGGCACCGGGTGGTGATCCTCCTCTCCGACGGCGTCAGCAACGCCGGCACCTTCTCGCCCGCAGAGGCGGCGAGTTACGCCCGCGAACGGGACGTGCCGGTCTACACCGTAGGTATCGGCTCGACCGACCCGGTTGCCGGTACATCCGAGTACGCTGCGCTCGATGAGGAGACGCTCAGGGCAATTGCCCGCACGACGGGAGGGGAGTACTATGCGGCGGCCGATGAGGGGACGCTTGCAGCGATCTACGCCGGGCTGACCGACGAGATCCCGCGCGAGCCGAAAGATACGAGCATCCGCGAGGTCTTCTTTGCCGGGGCGCTCGGCGTTCTCCTGCTGGAGATGTACCTCCGCTACGGCCGGGGGAGGATCCTGCCGTGAGGAGAGTTCTCCTTCTCATCCTTCTGGTTGCCCTCGGCTGCGTGGCGACCGCCGCGGCCGCCGGCATCACCCTCTCGACCGCACAGTCCGACTACACCGTGCAGGTCGGGGGGGAGGCCGCGTTCCCGGTCGCCGTCGAGAATACGCTCGGCGCCGATACCCCCGGCACGCTCGTCCGGGAGGTGCGGTTCGTTCCGGAGGGTGGTGACGGGAGCAGTCCGGCAGTCCAGTCCCAGTCCCGGGCGATCACCATCTTTAGGGACACGCAGGAGATAGCCGTCAGTGCCGGAACGGCGACGATGCCCGGCACGTTCTTCTTCGACGTCGCGTTCGAGTACGGGAACGCGCCGCGCACCCGGATAGCCCTTCCGGAGATCCGGGTCCACGTCGTCAGTTCGGCTGAACAGGAGGAGGACCGGCAGAACCGGCAGGTGAGTTCCGTCTCATCCGTCGCGACGCAGGCAGGGTCCGGCGGGGCGTCTTCCTCCGCCTCCGGGAAACAACCCGGCCAGATCTCGCAGGATATGGGCTCGCTCCAGGAGCAGGCGGCACGGGAGCAGGACCGCATGCAGACCCTGCGGTCCGCACTGCTCGCCGGGCTCGAGGACGACCCGGTGGTCAGGGAGATCCACGCCGTCCTCACGTCGCACGGCTATGTCCGTGCAGCGACGACCGTCGATCCCGCCGGCGAGGACGGCGGAACGTTTGTCTTCGAGTACCGCGGAAGCGCCGGGAGTACGGTGCGTGCAGGCGGCGTGGTGCGGAACGGTTCCGCTGCGTATGCGGCGTACGCCACCGGTACGTCGCTCGTGGTGCCCGATGTCGTCGCGGCGAACGAGACCTACGGGCAGTACGCCGCCGATCTCGCAGATGCCGGTTTCTTCCCGGTTGCATCTTCGATGAACGTAACCCGGGAAGCCGCCTTCTTCAGCGTGGGATTTACCGACGGCGGGAACCGGACGGCGAGGATCGTCGCCACGCTCGTCGGGGGGGAGGTGCAGGAAGTGGAGCTCGATGAGCCGTTCGACTTCGTATGGCTTGCCGGTGCGGGCACACTCTGCATCATCCTCGCGATCGCCTACCTCGTCAGGCGGGGGGCCCCGAAGACGCCGGAGCCGCCCGCTTCACCGGTCCCCTGCGACCCCTCAAGCGTTGCCCTGCAACTCCTCGATGAGGCACGCAGGCAGTTCGGCCGGGGCGACCGGAAGGAGGCGTACGGAACGACCGGCAGGGCGCTGCGGGCGTACGTATCGTCTGCATGCGGGACCGGAGCGGAGCTCGCCGACGCCGACGTACTGCGCCTGCTCGAGGAGAGCGGTCGTGAGACCGGGATGGTGTCTTCGATCCTGGAGCAGTGTGCAGCCGTCTCCTACGCCGGATCCCCGCCCCGAGACGAGGGGTTCCAGGCTGTTATCCGGATGATAGAAGCTGTTATAGGGCAGGGTTGATCTCGCAGGGGCTGTCGGGGGAAGTTAACTAAATGCCGTTATTTTAGATGGGGTTAACTAAACTTAATTACTATGGGCCCGGTTTCAGCACCTTTTTTTATCTTCACCTCCCCAGTCTATTCGGAAAAAAAAGGCGTTATCATGACCCTACTTCTTGCCCTTGACGATACGGACAACCTGCAATCCCGGGGGACGGGCAGCCTGGCCCGTGCGGTTGCCGGCGCGATCGAGAGACACTACCCTGTGTGGGGTGTCACCCGGCACCAGCTCTTTGTCCACTCATCGATCCCTTTCACGTCCCATAACAGCTGCGCGGTCATCCACGTCGACGCCGACGGTCGTGAGCCGCTTGATACGTGCCTCTCCATAGCGGAGGAGACCATGCTCGACGACTTCATCGAGGGGAGCGATCCCGGCCTTGCCGGAGCGACCCTCGACCAGGTGGCCCCGGCCGTGATAGCGTTCGGCCGCGATGCCCAGCAGATAGTGCTCACCCAGGCACGCGCCCGGACGCTGGCAAAAAATCTCGGCATATGGCTGAAAGGCCTCGGAGGTACGGAAGACGGCGTGATCGGCGCGATGGCGGGCCTCGGGCTCGTGGCAACACGAAACGACGGCAGGTTCCTCCAGAAAGGCACCATCCGCAAGCACACCGGTCCGACACCGGCTAACGTCCTCTTCGGCGCAGGGGTCGACGAGATCATGACGCTCGACGGCCGGAGGGTTACCGAAGGGATCATCATGCTCGACGAGGGCAAGGCCGCCAAAGCCTGCCCCATCAACGGCAGGACGGTCCTCTTTGTGGACGAGCAGGACGGGGAACTGGTTGCGGTAAAAAGGAACTGATTATGGAGTTCGGCAGGAGAGTCGTGCTGGCGGTCGGCGTGTTCGTGGCGATCGTCGCCGTATCGTTCCTGATCGATATGGCCGTCGGGCAGGTCTACGCCGGGGCCGGCGGTTCAACCGACTCTCTCCTGCGTACCACAACCGTTGTTCGAGAGGATTTCCGGCATGGCCCCCAATCCTGGCGTCCCTACGCCACACCGCTCGCCATCGGTCCGGGTGACCTCCCTTCCGGAGACTGGTATCTCGCCTTCGTGGAACTGGGAACGGTGCCGGTCGGCGGGAACCCGGGCCTCGCCCGCACCGGCGTGGTCAGGGTAGATTACCTGTTCACGGATCTCGCCGGAACGGCATCGTTTTCCGTCTACGGGCTTCGTGCCGGAGACGGCAGGACATGGACGAACCGGCAGTCCGGCTACGGCACCTCCGGCTACTACGTCTCCGGAACGGCCGCAGCCGGGGAATCGCCGCGGTGGGCGTCTCCCCTGGAGGAGGGCGACCGGTACGTCGTCGAGATCGCAGGCTCCTCCCGCCCCGTAGACGACGATGTGGCGTGGGATACCCGCACGTTCTGGTTTGAGCGGACCGGGTCGGGCCTGGACGGTCTCCACATCACCACCTACCCGGCAGCCCCGAAAGGGCAGGTGACCGAGACCGGCGACCTTGAGGGAACGTTCTATGTCACGTACACCGGCGGGAACGTGGTCGGCGACCTCTTCATGATGGTCGCCGTGGACCGACCGCAGCCGGATGGGTTCGAACTCCGGCTCGAATCGACGTTCGTGGAGGATGACGAATGAAGCGCCCTACCTACTTCAGCCTGTACGAGATCGCGCTGCTCTCGCTCTTTGGAGCCCTTGTCTTCGTTGCGCGGATGGCGCTCAAGATCCCGCTCCATGTCCCCGGGAACTCCGGGATCCTCTGGGTCCTGCCGATCATCGTCGGCGCCGCCATTGTGCGGAAGCCGGGGGCAGGCACGTATATCGGTATTGTTTCCGGCCTTCTTGCCTCGTTCTTCGGCCTCGAGGCGCTTCACGTCTTCGATATCCTCAAGTACGCCGCAATGGGGATCACCATCGATGTCGTCGCGATGGCGTTCGGCTACCGCCTCGACAACCCGGCGGTCGGCTTTGTCGCAGGCGCCGCCGGCAACGTGGTGAAGATGGCGGTGAACTACGCCGTGCACCTGCTCCTGGGCGTCCAGGGCACCTTCATCCTCATCGGCATCGGGGTGTCGTCGGTCACGCACCTGGTCTTCGGGGGCATCGGGGGTATCCTCGCCGCCCTGATCATCGGGCGGCTCTGCAGGGCGGGCGTCGTGCACCAGGGCGATGTGCCGGATGACGGCTGACCCGGCGATCGAGTTTAAGGGGGTCTCGTTCCGGCACCCGGCGTCCCGGGCGGCGCGGCCGCGGGAGGTACTTTCCGGCATCGACTGCGTCATTGGGAAGGGCGAGCGTGTGCTGCTGACCGGGCCGAGCGGCTCCGGGAAGACAACATTTCTCCGGTGCTGCAACGGCCTGATCCCGCATGCCCGACCCGGAACCCTCGAGGGCGACATCTTTGTCCGGGGACGAAACACCCGCGACTGCACCGTCAGCGACCTTTCTGCCACGGTCGGCATGGTCTTCCAGGACCCGGATCACCAGATCTTCTCGACCGATGTGGTGAGCGAGATTGCGTTCGGCCCCGAGCAACTCGGCTGGCCCGCATCAAGGATCGACTGGGCGGTCGCCGAGGTCCTGCGCCTGTTTCGGCTCGACAGCCTCGCGGACCGGCAGACGACCGAACTCTCCTGGGGGGAGCGGCAGCGGCTGGCAATCGCCTCCATCGTCGTCGTGCGCCCTGAAATCCTCATCCTCGACGAGCCGTTCTCCGGGCTTGACGCCGCGAGTGCGGCCGGGCTCCTCAACCATCTCGGTACGCTGAACCGTGATTCCGGCATGACGATCATCCTCTCCGAGCACCGTGCGGAACTGGTAGCCTCGTGGGCCTCCCGCCGGATAGATCTCGTCGACGGAAAGATTGCCGGAGACGGCAGATCCCCGGTACCGCCTGCTCCCCTGCGGAGGAACCGCTCCTCCCGTGAGGGAGCGCAAACCGCATCTGCAGGCATCATCACCCTGCAGGACGTCACGTTCCGCCACCCGGGCAGAGACGTCCCGGCACTGGACGGCATCTCCCTCGCCATCTATCCCGGCGAGGCGACGGTGCTGGCCGGGCCGAACGGCTCCGGGAAGAGCACGCTGCTGAAACACTTGAACGGCCTCCTCCGGCCGGAATCCGGCCGGATCACCGTGGCCGGCAGGGACACCCGGAACAGTACCGTCGCGGAGCTCGCCCGCACCGTCGGCCTGGTCTGCCAGCACGCCGACTACCAGCTTTTCGGGGAGACCATCGCCGAAGAACTTGCTTTCGCCCCTGCGAACCTCGGCACTCCGCCGGGCGTGATAACGCAGCGGATCGAGTCCGCGCGCGAGGGTCTCGGCATCGGGCACCTGGGGATCGACGCCTCGCCGCTTGCCCTCTCGGTCGGGGAGAAGCAGCGGGTGAGCATCGCATCGGTCCTGACGATGGATACCCCCGTCCTGGCGCTCGACGAGCCGACTCTCGGTCTGGACCCCGGGGCCAAACAGAGGCTGGCCGGGGTCCTCACGGCACTCTGCGCCAGAGAAAAGGCGGTCATCGTCGCGACCCACGATGTGGAGTTCTCCTGTGCGGTCGCGGACCGGATCGTCAAGATCGAGCGCGGCCGTATCGTTGACGATCGCAGGGTGCCGGAGGGGGGGACGTGACGGCCGGATACGGGCGGGCGCGCCGCCGGCACGCCCGCGGGGCGGTGAGTTACATCCCCGCGGACTCATTCCTCCACAGGCTGGACCCGAGGACCAAACTCCTTATCCTGATCGTGATCAGCATCGCTGCGCTCGTCACAACGTCACCGGTCCGTACTGCCTTCCTCTTTGCCTTCGTCGTCGGCCTTGCGGTTGCCGCCGGTCTCGGCAGACCGTTCTCCAGGTCGCTCCTCTTCCTCCTGCCGCTCTTTATCTTTATCATCGTCATCGACGGTCTCTTCCCGGAGGAGGCCTGGGGCCCGGTCTACTTTTCGGCACAGGTCGGGCCGTTCTCCCCGGAGGTGAGCCTGGGAGGACTGCTCTTTGCTGCAGCGATGGGCATCAGGGTCCTCGTCATCGGCGGGGTCTCGTTCATCTTCGTGATGACCACTTCATACACCGATTTCGTCGCCAGCCTCCGCGCCAGCCGGCTGCCCCCGGTCATCGCCTTTTCCCTGGGGTATGCGCTGAAATCCATGACGGCGCTCACCGAAGACCTCGGGAACATCATGGATGCCCAGCGTTCCAGGGTGCTTGAGTTCGATCGCGGGACGCTTGTCAAAAACAGGAGGAAACTGATGGCGCTTGGCGTCCCCATGACGGTTTCGGTCCTGAACCGGGCCCGGTACGTGACCGAAGCGATGCAGAGCAGGGGGTTTGCCTCGACCCCGAGGCCCACCTGCTACCGCCCTCCCCGTCCCGGACGGGACGACATCCTGCTGCTCGTTGTGCTCGTTGTCGCGGTACTTGGTATAGCGATGGTGCCGGTGTAAGAGGCCAGTTCTCACTCGCCGGCCGTCTCCGCCGCCTCAACCTTTGGCCCGAACTCTCTTTGGATCCCCTCCGCGAACTTGTCATACCCGATCTCGTCCATCTGGTCGGCGAGAGGCCGGCCGCTCCAGGCGGTGCGGTAGACCCAGTAGACGATACGGTCGACAACCTCGACGACCTCTTCTTCGGTCTCGACGGTGACGAGTTCCTTTCCTGCGGCGGGAGAAGCTCCGCGCCGGCCGCCGACCGTGATCTGGTAGTGGGCATATTCGGATTTCAGGAGGTTGTAGGGGCAGGAGTGGATGCAGATGCCGCACTGGACGCATTTGCTCTCGTCAAGGATCGATGCGCCGTTCTTCAGCGCTATGGCGCATTGTTTGCAGTACTCCACGCAGGTACCGCACCCCGTGCAGAGTCCCGGAATGCGCAGCGGCCTGATCCTGCCGATGATCCCGATGTCGTTTAAGAGCGGGCTGTTGCACATGTAGGTACAGCCGGATATGGCGATGCGGAGCCGTATCGGGAGTTCCTTCCCGAAGACCCGTTCGTCGACCCTCCGGGCGAGGTCGATCGTCTCGCAGTTGGCATACTTGCACCGTTCCGTGCCCGGGCAGGCCATGATGTTGACGACTTCGTTATACTCCGCCCCGATGGGCGTCCCGTTCTTCTCGAGGGCTTTTGCGATCTTCTTGAGGTTATCGGGGTTCACGTGCGGGATCTCCACCGCCTGCCGCATGGTGAGGTGGAGCGAGCCGTCCCCGAACTTCTCGCTGATTTTAGCGAGTTGCTTGACCTGGGCTGCGGAGAGGACTCCTGCGGGAACCCGCACCCGTACTGTCGCGTAGTCTGCGTTCCGCTCGGTGATGATCCCTCCCCGGGAATAGAGGGTATAATCTTGTATCATTCTACAGTAGTAGCGGCCGCCGGGATAAAAAAGGTGATTATGCGAGGGCAAGGAGGAGGATGACTCCCGCCCGGACGATCTCGTTCGCGGCGCCGACGACGTCGCCGTTGACGCCGGAAAAAAGCCGCCGGGAGAGAAGCAGCATCAGTGCGGCGATGACTGCCGTGCCCGCGAGGGCGAGCACGATACTCGTCCCGGGCACCGGCAGCAGGAAGAGCGGCAACGCGAGCAGGGTGGTCGGAACAATAAACCACGGTTTTGCAAACCCATGGAGGTAGGAGTGGATCCCCTCCCGGAACGGCACGCCGAGCGTGGTGAGCCAGGACATCGCGACCTTCGCGCAGACCTCGGCGGTGAGGATGGCCGCCGGGAGGTGCGCGGTGCTCTGGAGCCCGGCAAACGCGAGGAGCGTGACGACGATGCCCGCGGCGACGGCGCCGGCCCCGGTGGTCCGGTCGGTCATGGCCGCGATCCTCTTCTCCTGGCTCCCGTGGGCCATGAGCCCGTCGCCGAAGTCCAGCAAGCCGTCGAAGTGGTTGCACCCGGAGAGAACGAGCACCGCCGCGAGGGCGACGGCCGCGCCCACCATCGGGGATGCTATCCAGTACGTGATGCCGGCCGCTATCCCGCCGATGACGTACCCTGCAAGCGGATAGATGTAGGAGCGGCGGGCGAAGTGCTCGAAGTCGACCGGTCTCCCGAGGGGGAGCGAGGTGCAGAACTGCAGGAGGGCAATGACGGACTTCACATCGATCCCATCGACTCACTGTAGAGGCGCGACGTGCAGCCCGCGATCAGCCCGGCGACGGCGTCGTCGAGGAACGGCCCGAGTTCCTTTAAGATCCCCGGTTTCTTCTGGTCGTAGCGGGTGAACTCGAACCGTGCGTAGGTCCCCCCGATCACCTCGGCGATGGCCATCCCGATGATCTCGTCGGAGAGGAGGAAGACCGGGTCGTCGGCGATCTCGGAGTTCCTTCGCTTCAGGTAAAGTTCGTCCTCGAGCAGGACGGCGCCAAGGAGGAGCGACGATACGTTGGGATCCTCCAGTGCCTTCCCGATCTTCTCGTCAAGCCTGCGCGCGGCCTCATCCACCTCTATCCCGTGGGGGACGTAGAGTTCCATCGCAGCGGCGACGATCTCGCTCCTTCTGATGCCATTCTCTTTTAGCCTGCGCTCTATCTCGAACATTGTTCAAGTATTTGGGGCGGGTGGTATTTCCGCGTTTGTGTTTAACGGCGCTCGGAGAAGACCGGAGGTCTTCGACGTGTGAGCGTAGCGAACGTGAGCACCGGAGGTGCGAGCGGCGATGGACAGGGTTGGGGGCTGCGCCATGAGAGAGGGTGCATGTGGGTTTTTAGGGCTCGTGCTCGTGACTATCCTGTTCACAACGTTCTCGGACACGGATTCCCATGGGATATCGCGCCTGGGGGTGGGGCTGACGGGGAGGGGGGGTTCGCCCCCCCCCCCCTGTCC